>JACKBT010000032.1 GCA_020634415.1 Ardenticatenaceae bacterium | reverse complement strand
TGGATGAATTGGAGTATTTGCTGCGGCAGCAGACGAGTTTGCCGGTGCATGATTTTGAGGGAGTTAGTTACGAAGAAGATAGTGAAGAAGAGATGATGTTGGATGATTAAGTTGTTGGCTTAAAGTGTAGGCTTTGGGCCTGGATGTCCCGGAGGGCTGGTGTGTGAATCAGCTTTCCGGGATTTTTGTTTGGGCGATGGGGAGGAAGATGGTGATGGTTGTGTGGTGATGGGGTTCGCTTTGGATTTCGATACGGCCGTTATATCTTTCAACGATTTCTTTGCAAATTGCCAAACCCAAACCTGTGCCTGGAGCGGCTAATTCTTGGGCCGCCTGTCCCCGGTAGAAGCGGTCAAATACATGGGGAAGATCGCTGGCGGGGATGCCTGGCCCGCTGTTGGTAATTTGGATGTGGGCCGACTGGCTGTTGCTGATGGCGTGCAGGTTGATGAATCCTTCTATGGGAGTATAGGCGATGGCGTTGCCTAGCAGGTTGTTGATGAGTTGTTCAAAGTGCTGCTCAGTGATTTGGATGGGGGGTAAGTGGGTGTCTATTTCTTTGGAGAAGAGGATGCTTTTCTTTTTGGCTTTGTTGGTGTAAAGGGTGAAGAGGACATCCAGGTTGGCGAGGGCGTTGGTAACGGCCGTTAAATCAGGTGCGCCCGCCGTTTCCAGGCGAGATAGATCGAGCAGGTCTTGAATCAGCCGCTCTAATCGCTCTGTTTCTTGATTGAGTATGTGTAGATAGTGGTCGCGCTTTTCAACTCGACCACGCTCTAACAAGGTGTGATACATCTTGATGTTGGTGAGGGGTGTGCGCAGCTCGTGGGAAACATTGGAGACAAACTTTGTTTTGAGGCGTTCTATCTCTTTAAGTCGGCTGATGTCTGATTGAACTGCCACGAAACTGGTGATGTTTTCGCGGGCATCGTGAATGGGGGAGAGGATGAGGTTGATGTCGTAATAGGTGCCATTTTGTCGTTGGCTGACGAGTTCGCCGGACCAGAAACGGCCGTTACCCAAAGCCTCCCAAAGCTCACGATAAACAGATTCCGGTGTCTGGTCACTCGTCCATATGGCCGCTGTCTTTTGCAGCAGTTCATGGTGGGAATAGCCACTCTGCCGGGTCATGGCGGGGTTGGCGTAAATGATGTTGCCTTCGGTATCTGTCAGGACGATCCCTTCCCCGGCACTTTCCAAAATAGCCATCGTGCGGTCATGTTCCTCCTGTAATTCGGCGGTGCGTTCGGCTACTTGCTTGGCCAGAACATCAGCCTGTTCTTGCAGGGTTTCATAGAGGCGTGTGCGTTCAACGGCCGTGGCCACCTGGCTGGCTAAAGTCCCCAAAAAGCGCAAATCCTGCTCATCAAACGCATCCACTTCTGGGCTAGAGGCGTTAATGACACCAATGATTTGGCCCCGAATTTGCAAAGGTACGGCGATGCGCGAACGGGTGGTGGGAACATGACAAAAATAAAGAGGGTCTTGGCGGACATCCCCGCTGATATAGGGTTTGCCGGTGGCAAACACATGCCCTGCAATGCTGTTGGTGGGCACTTCTGATTCTATTGCTTTGGCGGTAAGGCCATGAAAAGAGCGATGAATGCGCAAACGATTGCTTTCTGGATCAATTAAGGTGAAGCCAAAGGCATATGAGTAGAAGTTACTGACCATTTTTTCGGTTGTTTGCAGGAGCAGGCTGTCTATATCCAGGGTAACGGCCGTTGCCAAAGCCAGTTCATGTAAAATCGCCAACTCCTTAGCCGCTCGTCGCTCCTTCTCAAATAATCGCGCATTCTCAATGGAAATAGCTGCCTGGTTAGCCACGCTTTGACAAAAAGAAATCTCTTCCAACTGAAAATAGCGCGGTTCATGCCAAAAATTGAGGTGGAGAATGCCGATAGGTTCATTATGAATTAACAAAGGTGCATACAAAATAGAGCGCAGGCCAGTAGCACGAAAGTGGTCACCGCGTTCAGAAAGAGGTTCTTCCTGCCACGCATCGGCCACTGCCAGCGGCTTACGACTCTCCAAAACAGTCCGTGAGTGGGCTGTATCCGCAACCGCAACCACGGTGCCTCTTGTCGCAAATTGAAATTCTGGACGTTCTGCCCAAGAAGCACGCATACGCAGTGTTTGCCCATTATTTTCCAGCAAAGAGATGCCGCAATTGTGAGCATGGGGCATATGCAAGCGGATGGCTTCAATAACACGCAAAAATACCTCATCCAATTCAAGTGTGCTGGTGAGATTAATTGTCAGGTTTTTTAATATTTCCGCTTCATTCCGGCGTTGGGCTTCCGCCGCATACAGTTGGGCATTGGCTAAGGCGATGGCTGCATGTTGGGCAATACCCTGACTAATAGCCAACTCCATGGGGGTAAAGTCACGGTGCTGGCGGCTCTCCCATAGTTCAATGTAGCCAATGACTTCATCCCTGACTACCAGAGGGATATAGAGAATGGAATGTCCCCCATAGTGCTTCATGTGTGCTTTTTCATACGCGGTAAGCGTGGGGTCGTCTACATGCTCGGTAACGATTCTTCGTTCAGTCAGCCAGTTTTTGTAGCTGCCAAAATGGCTGGGGACGTGATAGGTTTTGCCCAGATCAGAGAGCCTTTCTGGGGCAGAGGCGGCTTGGCTGTAATATTCGGCCAGGACGGTTGTGGTTTGGTTGTAGGCGTTCCAATCGCAGATGTATACGCTGGTTACGTGAAGGGCTTCGCCGATGGCCTGGCTGAGTTTGGTGAGGATGATGGATAGGTCGAGGCTGGAGGAAACGGCCGTTCCCGCTGCCAACAAAGCACTTTTTTCGGCCAACTGCCGCTGCGCCGCTTCATACAACCAGGCATTTTCGATGGCGATAGCCAGATGGCTGGCTAATGCCTTCACCAACTGCATATCGGCATTGGTAAAAAAGCCCACTTCCTTGCTATCAATCATCAATGCGCCCATCATTTCCTGATCGTAGCCAACCAATGGTACAGCGATAAAGGAGCGCACATGGTCCGCTCCTGCAATCCATATCCAACCTGCCAAATGCCTAACATCGCTGCTTAAAACAGGCTGCAAATCTTGGGCCATTTGTGCCAAAATTGGGCTGTTTTTGAGTAGTTGTTGGGCTTCTTGCGAGGTCATCACTTCATCTTCATAACCAATGCCAGCCACAAACTCTGGTTGTTCATCCCGTGGATTGAGGTAGATAGAAGCGGATTCAAAAGACATGACACGCTTTAAGTGGGTGAGGCTTTGTTGAAGCACCTGCCGATGATCGAGGGTGGCACTGACCAGACGAGCAAATTCGTGCAAAACGGCCGTTCGTTCCTGCTGATTTTCATCAATCTGCTTGTGGGCGGTCAGATCGAACTTGATGCCCTGTAAGAGGCCCGGTTGGTCAGGGTGAAGGCTGATGTGGTCGCGCAGCCAAAGGTAACGGCCGTCCTGACTGCGCATTCGGTATTCTAGTTGTAGGGGGGCCGAATCGGCCGTTAACTCGCGGCAGGCATTCAGCACAAACTCCGCATCATCAGGGTGAAGATGCTCCCGCCAGAAATGCGGCTCCGACAACCAATGGTCTGCTGGATACCCCAAAATTCTTTCTGCTTGTTGATTTACAAAGCGGAATTGCAGCGTCTCTTTTTCTGCCATCCAAACAATGGCATCTAGCGATTGGATAAGTGATTCAAACATGGTAAGAAAATGTGCTAAGAATAATGATCCGCCAAATTGCCAAACCTAAACCAACAGGCGTTGCTCACATACAACAAGCCAGTCAACTGGCTCGGCTAAACATCTGCCAGAGCGACTTCGTAAATCCTAACCATTTTAATGAAGGGTATAAAGAGCCAGGGTGAAGGGATCCGATAGATGAAACATCATCTATCGTGCAGCATACTTGATTGATTTTGCGAGTGTATTGGTTTGTCAATTACAGGTTACTCACGCTTTGCCTGATCTGTGCAATCATAATGGATTCGTGAGCAAATGAAAAGTAGAATTCATTTCAACTTTTTTTGTTTATCTGTAAAATGAAGCTGTCATGAAAAAACTGAAAGTTATCCCACTATTCATTGGTTTGGTTATTGCGACCATTTTACTTGTTCAATATAGCGAACATTGGTTACGTTCGCTGTTACTTTACTTGTCAACGGCCGTCTGGGCCCGCGAACTTATCAGCAACCTCCCTCTGGCCAAACGAGTATCCAGCCGCTTCGTCGCCGGTGAAACCATAGCCGATGCCATCACCGCCGCCCAAGAGCTAAACACCAAAGGCCTGTTTGTAACAATGGACTACCTGGGCGAAAGCGTGACCACGGCCGATGAAGCCCTGGCCGCCCGCGACGAAATCCTGCGCCTGCTAGACCACATCCACCAAAGCGGTGTCAACGCCAACGTCTCCATCAAACTCAGCCAACTGGGTATCAAACTAGACACCCACCTCGCCCTCAACAACATGCGCACCATCCTCACCCGCGCCCGCCAATACAACAACCGAATCCGCATAGACATGGAAGAAAGTGCCCTCATAGACACCACCCTCAACCTCTACCGCACCCTGCGCCATGAAGACGGCTTCAACAATGTCGGCGTTGTCCTGCAAGCCTACCTCTACCGCACCGAGCAAGATGTGCGTCAACTCATCGAAGAAGGAGCCTGGATACGCCTTTGCAAAGGCGCTTATGCCGAGCCGCCAGAGCGGGCCTTTCCCGACAAAGCCGACACCGATGCCAATTTCATCACCCTGACGCAGATGCTGTTAAGCCAGCAGGCGCGGCAAAACGGCGTGTATATCGGTGTCGCCACCCATGACGAGAAAATGATAAACGCCACTTTTGCCTATGTGCAAAGCCAGGGACTTTCCCCTGACGAGTTTGAATTTCAAATGCTGTACGGCATTCGGCGCGATTTGCAAGAGCAAATTGTGGCCCAGGGCTACCGAATGCGTATTTATGTCCCCTACGGCACGGCCTGGTATCCCTATTTTGTGCGCCGCCTGGCCGAACGCCCCGCCAATCTTTGGTTCTTTATCAGCAATTTCTTCCGATAATTACGTGAGTTACCAAATCCTCTGGGAGGGTTTCCCTAGAAGAAGCATCCTGAATGAATCCTCCCGGAGGGTGTATAAGTCTTTTTATGCCCCTTATCACAGAATCCCAACACATTTCCGGTGTTTACATTGTCCATTTACAAGTCTTTAGTGATGAACGCGGCCGTTTTTTAGAGACGTTCCGCAAAGAATGGTTTCCCCAGCGCAGTTGGGACATCATCCAGACCAACCGCTCCGATTCCAAAGCAGGTGTGCTGCGGGGTCTGCACTATCACCACCAGCAGGTGGATTATTGGTATGTGCAGCAGGGACAGATACGGGCGGGGTTGGTGGATTTACGGCCGTTTTCCCCCACCCACCTCTGCACCCAACTCATCGAAATGGGGGATGACAACCAGATTGGTCTCTTCATCCCCGTCGGGGTGGCGCATGGCTTTTTGGCGCTTACCGATGCCATTCATACCTACGTGGTGGATAATTATTATAACGGCCGTGACGAAAACGGCGTCGCCTGGAACGATCCCGACATCGGCCTCGACTGGGGCACAACCAGCCCAATCATCTCCCCCCGCGACACCCAAAACCCCCGCCTCCGTCATATCCCCGCCGATAATCTGCCGAAATTCAGAGTTGGCGATTAAAGCTCTTCTCCCGAACAGGCATGATCTGCTAAAACTAATTCTGTTATAATGTAACCAACTTGCAATCCGAGGAATTATAATGATGCGTGTAGAAACATTACTGGCAGAAGTTCAATATGTAGTTGATGGTGAGGGGCAACGAAAAGCTGTACAGCTAGATTTGCAAGTCTGGGAAGATTTGATTGCTATGTTAACAACTTATAAAGAAAACGTTGCCCAAGCCATAGATGACGATGAAGCAGGTTGGGACAGTTTGATGAAAACCATAGCTGATGCGGTAGTAGATGTGGGCATAGAGGATCTAGCACACGAGCATGATCACTATCTCTATGGTACACCCAAACGAGGTGACAGTTGACCACAGTATTTGTAGATACTGTTGCCTGGCTTGCCTTGTTGAATAGTCGAGACAAATATCATGTACAAGCCCAGGAAATAATGAATCAGTTGCGAGGCCAAAAGTTAGTTTGCTTACAACGGGCTTTGTTTTGTTAAAGTAGCTGATGCTTTAACTGCTCACCCATTTCGCTCGCGAACAGTTGGTTTCTTAAATTCTTTGTCAAACCTAGCACCATTAACAATTGTGCCAGTCAGTCAGGAGCTAATGGATGAAGGTTGGTATTTGTATAGCCATCGTCTGGATAAAGATTGGGGCCTAACTGATTGCACGAGCTTTGTTGTTATGAAGCAGCTTCAGCTACTTCTGCTTTCACCTCTGACCAACATTTTGCGCAGGCTGGATTCCAAAATTGCTATAACGTTCCTATTCGTGATAAAAATCGGGCATGATCCGATCCCTTAGCAAAAATTTTCTCTCTTGTTGCCCTTGTCTTTTTGTTTTCTGCCTGTGATGCCTTGAGTTTAGGCTCACGCACTGCTTTTGCCCACCATCAGCGCCACAGCCGTTAATCCCTCCACTCCCACTCCCTCGCCACTCTTCCCCCACACCCACGCCCCGGCCAACGGCCGTTCCCCTGCCCTCTCCCACCTTCGCCCCCCAACTGGCCGACTGGACCGTCATGGTCTACATGGATGCCGACAACAACCTGGAAGCGGCCGGCTTGCTCGATCTGAACGAGATGGAAGCGGCCGGCACGGCTGACAAAATAAACGTGGTCGTGCAAATAGATCGGGCCTTGGGCCAAAGCAGCGACGATGGCGACTGGACAGACGGCCGTCGCTACCGCATCACCGCCGACGAAGACCCCAGCCTCATCAACTCCGAACTTGTGGCCGAACTGGGCGAAGTCAACATGGGCGATCCCCTGGCCCTGGCCGACTTTATCGGCTGGAGCATCCGCAGCTACCCCGCCAACCGCTACGCCCTCATCATCTGGGATCATGGCGCGGGCTGGAACGGCATGGCCTTTGACAGTGACGTAGGTGTACCCGACACCACCGACCACATCACCCTGCCCGATCTCCAATCAGCTTTGCAACAAGCCCTGGCCCAAAACGGCGTAGATCGCCTTGATGTCATTGGCTTTGATGCCTGCCTCATGGGACAGTTGGAGCTGTTCCAGGCGGTGCAGCCCTTCGCCGACTTCGCCGTTGGCTCCGAAGAATTGACCCCGGGGCAGGGCTGGAATTACACCGCCCTGCTGCAAAACCTGTATACCAACACAACCCAACACGGCAGCATCCTCGCCAGCCAGATGGTTACGGACTTCATGCGTTACTACACCGAAGATGAGCCAGATGATTTTGTGACGATGACGGCCGTTGATCTAGCCCAACTGCCCGCCCTCACCTACGCCACCGAACTGCTGGCCAACAGCCTCACCGTCAACGCCGCCTTCCTTGCCAGCACCGTCGGCGATGCTCGCAGCGGTGCCGAGGCGTTTGCCCGTGTCTATGCCGATGAATTTGACCGTTACGCCGCTGTAGATTTGCACCATTTCGCCTCGATTTTGGCGCAGCGCAGCCCAGACACGGCCGTTACCCAAGCCGCCCAAGCCGTGATGACCGGGATAGAAACGGCCGTTATCGCCCACGAACAGGGCAGCGGCTTCAAACACAGCCAGGGCATCGCCATCTACTTCCCCCGCAACGCCGCCTTTTACGATGAAGCCTATGCCCGCACCGCCCAAATGCCCATCTGGAACAGCTTCCTCACCAGTTACCACAGTCTGGGCCAGGCAGATGTGGCCGCCCCCGAAGTCCACATCCCCAACGTCCTGCGCGATGTCGTCGGCGTGCAGCAGCCCGCCTATTTGGATTTCGAAGTGGTGGGGCGCGACATTGAGAATGTGGTGCTGCTGGCCGGGTTATACCTGGATGACGGCCGTCGCCTCCTCGTCGAGTACGACAACCTTGTGCCCGAACCCACCCATCTGCCTGACGGCACAGAAATCGTGGAGTGGCGCGATGGCATTCACGACGACTTTTTCGTCTGGAACACAGATGTCACCTACATTTATGATGTCTACGGCACGGGGCAATTTGTGGTGATGTGGCCGACGGAGTTGGGCAGCAGCCTCTTCACGGTGCAGGGCCGTTATCGCCGCGCCAACGCCACCGAGACCATCGAGGCCAACATCGTTTTTGACCACCAAACCAACCAGATGACGCGGGTGTGGGGATTCTCGGCTGATGAGGGCGAAGCCCCCGCCGAAATTGTGCCGCAGCCCGATGATGAGTTCCAGATTTACACTTTCTTCCTGGACGGCGAGGCGCAGATTAGTCGGGAGGTGGGTGAGTCGTTGTACTTTGATGCCAACGGCCGTCTCGCCTACGAATGGTCTCCCCTGCCCGATGCCAACTACTTTTTAGGCTTCCGTGCCGAGAATGTGGTGGGCAAAACGGCCGCTGCCTTCACCGACCTCACCATCCAAAACAGTGCCGCCGTGCCGGGTTACAAAGCCTACCTCGACCCCTATCTCGGCTTCCAATTTCTCTACCCCAACGGTTGGTACGCCCCCCGCTATGAAAACACCCTCCTCTACACTGCCAACCTCAGCGGCACCACCTTCCTGCAAATCACCCTCTATCCCAATGTTGACCGCGACACCAACGCGGAGGTGTTGCAGGCGCAAACGCTGGCCCAATTTGGGGCGGTGGATGTGCTGTTTGAGGAGACGTTGAACGTCGCTGGGGCCAATGCGCGGCGCATGGCCTATGGCTACACCAAAGAAGATGGCACAGCCCACACGGGCATTTTTATGACCTTTGTGCAAGATGGCACAGGTTATGTGGTGGATGTGGATGGGCAAACGGCCGATGAAGCCGCTACCGTCGCCGCCATGCAAACAATGGCCGCCAGTTGGCGGTTTGTGCAGGCCGGTTTTGGGCTGCAGCCAGGCAATTGGGCCAAAGTAGATTTTGAGGCTTACTCGGTGGCCCGTCCCGCCGATTTTGCTTATCAAGCCTTTAACGACTGGCAGCGCTTTGTTGCCAACAAAGAGACCTTTGTGGCCCTGCGCACCCAACCGGCTACGCTGGACACCAGCGAAGTTTTGGCCGCCCTCGTCCGCGATGCGGGCGCAGGTGTGAATGAATATGAGGCCGAAGCCGCCTACGTGCTGCCGCTGGGCGGGGCCATCTGGCAGCGGGCCGATTTCTCGTACACGAATGAGGATGGTGTGGAGATTTGGGGCTTTATTATGGTGAAGGTGGAAAACGGCCGTGAAGTGGTCGCCTGGGCCGAAGCCCCCGCCACCACCTACAATCAGCTAGAAACCAATGTCTTCCTCCTCATGATCGCCGATTTGACGCTCAACAAATAGCCGCGGAACCTTACCGCGTCTTGAAAGGGGTTATGTAATAAATGCCCTCAGGAACGAAAATTGGTTCTTTAGGAATTTATGGGGTTGACACAAGATGTAGGGTCGAGGCACGCCTCGACCCTACATCTTATTCGGTTGAGGTTTCTTTGCAGGTATTTGTGTGCTAACGGCGGCGCAGCCACCAAAGGCCGCCACCAAGCCCCACAGCCCCAACGGCCGTTACCATGAGCCAAAAGGGTTTGAGGAACCGCGATAGGAAAAACGGCCGTTCCACCGCCAAATCTGCATCCTCCGCCAGCAAAAACGCCGCCGGTTTCAGCGCACCATCCTCAGTAATAAGCCCCAAATGCTGCTGCGGCCCCTTGCGCCAGGGCCAAAAACCCACCACAGCGTTGGGCACTTGCGCAAAGTCATACAACGTCCAGGCCACATAACCCGCCACCTCGGTGGGGGGGCTGGGGGAACGGCCGTTGCCGCCACCACTTCGGCCTCGGTGCGCACCCAATGGCGCACATGCCAGGTGCCATCCTCCACCATCATCACCACATCATAATCGGCCTGCGTTACCTCTGTTAGCACCGGCGCACCCGACGCATCGCGCAGCACCTGTGCCAGCAGCACATCGTGGGCGGTGAAGGCGGCAATCGAGCCATCGGCCGAGTATAGGTGCAGTTGCAACTGGTGCTCTAAATCGGTTTGGGCCAGCGACCAGCCTTGCTGATGGGTCGCTTCGATGGCTTCCGTCACCGCTTGCAGGGCGGGGCCGACAAAGTAGGTTTCCAGGCCATAAGGTTCGCCGCGCAGATAGGAGATGTTCCACTGTAACCAGGCGCGTAGATAGGCTGATTCGATTTGGGTGCGGGTGTGGGGTTCCAGCGTGCGGCCTGTGTCGGGGTCATCGGGCAGCCAGTCGAGGCGCACTTGCAGGTCTGGAGGCACATTGGGCACGATGTTGAGGGCGGAGGCGGGGTCTGCGCCCTCCTGGAAGTAGGCCAGCAGACCCGCCACGCGGTTGATGAGGGTCAAAATCAGGGCGATGGCGGTCAGACCGAGAATGAACCAGAGAAGGAGTTTGAGGCGTGTCTTGGACATGGGGGCCTTCAGGGCATGGTGAAGCGGGCTGTGCCTTGTCCCGCACCAGCGGTGGCTTGCGCCTGGTACGGGCCGCTGGGCAGTTGGCTGAGGCGCAGGGTGGCGGTGGCGTAACCGGCTTCGGCAACGGCCGTTACCGTCTCCATCTCACCCTCTGGCCCGCTGAGGGCAAATTGAACCAGCGTGCCATCAGGCACATATTGGGCCAAAGCGGCCGTAATTGGTCCGGCGGTCAGGTGCAGTTCGTCGTTTTCGTTGTCAATGGCAAGGTGAATGGGGAAACGGCTGATGGCTGGCCCCGGTGTAAAGGTGAGCCGCAGCGGCTCGCTTGCCATGCCAAAAACGGCCGCCTGCACTTCATATTCCCCTGGCAGTTCGGGGGCTTGTAACACCGTCTCGGCAATGCCGTCTACCGTTTGCGCCGGAATTAGGCGCACCTCGCCCGTTGGCCCCGTCACCACAAAGCTGATTTGGGTTCCGTCGAGCATGATGTTGCCGAAGCGGTCTTGGGTGCGCTGAGGACGCACGGCCTCATCCAAATAGAAGTCATCTACCCAGACCACACGGTTTTGCTCGTCGTAGTAGGTGATGAATAGATGGGGGATGGTGGCTTCTTGGGTGCCGGTGTTGTGCAAGCGGACGGTGAGGTGGTAACGGCCGTCTGCGCCGCGCATGACTTGAATATCCTGCACTGCTACTTCCCGAAACAGATCGTGTGTTGTTACCAGGGCGCGGCCATAGACTTCAAAAGTGGCGGGTGGATTGTCTAAATCGAGGGGGAAAAAGGCATCTGGCTCGAATTCGATGGGGGCGGGCCTATGTGGATGGTGAGCCAACGCCGATTTTCCGAGCTAATGGCATTTTCCGTGCGGTTGTTTTGCCGGCTACAACGGCCGATCAGCCGCATGAGGTGACTTTTGTGTATGATCCGACCAGTGTGCGTGGGGGGCTGGCGGTGACGGGGGTGGCTTTGTTAACGGCCGTTGTGCTGGTGGGGGTGGGGCTGGTTCAAGACCGGCGTTTAGGTGTTTAGGGCATTATTGGGGATTGGAGATTGGGGATTGGAGACTAGCCCAGTCTCCAGTAGGTTGTTAGATTGGGGGTGGGGTTAGGAGGGTAACGGCCGTTTGCTGGCCCGCACTTCTCTGGCGGCGAACACGGCCCGGCCTGTTACGGCCAACAGCACCACCAGCCCCCCCGCCAGGGCTAAAAGGGAGGGGGCTTCGCCGATGACGAGGAAGACCCAGATGGGGTTGAAGATGGGTTCCAGGGTTTGGATGAGGACGGCTTCAACGGCCGTTAACCACTTGATCGCCACCGACATCATAATAAACGAGATGCCCAACTGCACTACGCCCAAAAAGAGGATGCCCGCCCAATCGGCTGGGGTGGGTGTGGCGGTGAGCAGCGCGGGCAGACCGATGACGGCGGCCAGCATGTTGCCCACGAGGATGGTTTCGGCTGTGGACTCATCCTTTTGTTTGCGCATAAACAGCAGCAGCCAGGCCAGCGTTACCCCGCTCAAAATGGCATAGACATTGCCCCACCAGCCTTCAGGCGACAGCTTTTCGTTGAAAAACAGCACAAAACCCACGGCAATGGCGGCCATTGTCAGCCAGTCGTAGCCTTTGGCGCGTTCGCCCAAGAACCAGACACCGAAGATGGCGACGTAGATGGGGGCGGTGTATTGTAGGAAGATGGCGTTAGCGGCCGTTGTCTGGCGGGTGGAGATGACGAACAGGATTTGGGTGAGGGCCAGGGCGATGCCGCCGCCGACCTGGGCGACGGACCAGGTAAAATGGGGGCGGCGCAGCCAGATGGCGATGACGATGGCGGCGATGATGCTGCGGGCACTGACCAGGGCCAGCGGGCTGATGCTGATGATTTTGACGAAGAGGCCGGAGGTGCTGAAGAGGATGGAGGCGAAGGCCAGCAGGAGAATAGCGCGGGATCGGTTCATAGTGAATATGTTGCTTTTAACCAGGCGATAAACCAGGCGGCCAGAATGCCGCCGAGGAAACCAAAGAAGTGGCCTTCAGTAGAGATTCTGCCGCCTATGAAAACGACCCACCCAAATAAGCGGCGATAGAGGCCAAGGACAAATAAGGTGATAAAGATAAGAAACGGCTCCCACTCAAGAACTCCACGCATTAGAAGATAGCTGAAATAGCCCAACAATAAGCCGCTGGCCCCGATGTGGCTGGGAGGGCGACCAAACAGCCAAATGCCTAAACCGATGACGATGATGATGATAAATGTTGCTAACCAGAATAGTTGTCGGTCGGGGAACATTGCCATGCCGCCTAAGGTGAGTAGGAGGGGCATATTGCCGAAAAGATGGGAGCGGTCGCCATGGAGAAAATTTGAAAGGAAGATTCGGGCAAGGCTGAATTGTCGGCGAGGGATGATGCCATATTGTTTGTTGAGATTGCCTTTGGCCCAGTAAGCATCTATGAAGCGGAGGCTGAGGTTGAGGATGAGGATGAGGGCCAGAATGAGGAGATTGGTTTGTAATTCGAGTGCTTTGGGGCTGGTGTTGCCGAGCATGTTCCCTCCTGTTAGACAACGGCCGTTGCCCCCCCACGCCGATTATCACCAGCGCCAACGAGACGGCCGTTTTCGGTACGAGAAACAGTATGTGCGCCGCCAAAGTAGAGGCTGCGCGTTTGCCAACGGTTGACGGGATAACCGAGGCGTTCTAATTCAGCGATGGCTGGTTCGTTGTAACCTGCTTCACATTGCAGTACGCCGTTTTCAATGTGTACACGGGCTGTTTGCACTGTGTCTTGCAGGGTCAGGCCAAAGTCGAGCAGGTTGCTGAGGACTTGCAGGATGGCGCTGCGGATGCGGGCGCTGCCGCCGCTGCCGGTGACGAGGCGGGGCTGGTTGTTTTTGAGGACGATGGCGGGGGTCATCATGGTGGCGATGCGCTGCCCGGCGGGGCGGGTGTGGAAGCCAAGCGGGTGCAAATCTTCTTCGCCCATCATGTTGTTGGGGATGAAGCCGGTGCCGGGCACGACGTAACCAGCGGATTCACCGGCGCTGGTGGTGAGGCTGACGGCCAGCCCGTCGTCGTCTATGACGCTGAGGTGGCTGGTGTTGTTGGGGCTTTTGGCTTCGGGGAGGATGGCGGACGGCCGTTTGGCCCACAGGGCTTGTTCGATTTCGGTGTGAAAACGGCCGATAAAGGCTTCATCCAAAAATTCGTGGAGGGGCATGGCATCGTGTTGGCTGTCCCACAGGGCGCGGGCGCGGGTGGTGGCGGCCATGATTTCGTAGAGCAGTTGTAGGTGGCGGGCTGTGCCGTAGCCGAGGTTGTGCAGCTCGAAGCGGGAGAGGAGCTTGAGGGTGAAGGCGGTGAAGATGCCGCCGACGGAGGAGAGGGGAGGCAGCAGCACCTCGTAGTCGCGGTAGGGGATGCGGATGGAGTTGGGTTGGTGAACGGTGTAGTGGCGCAGATCGTCGGGGGTGAGGAGGCCGCCGTTGGCTTGTTGGTCTTGGAGGATGGCCTGGGCGAGACGACCGCTGCGGATGAAGGTTTCGCCTTCTGCGGCCAGGGCGGCCAGGGTGTGGGCCAGGTCGGGGATGAAGATTTTTTCGCCAGCCTGGAGGAGACGGCCGTTGGGGGCGAAGATTTGCCGGATGGCGGGGGTGTGGGTGTAGAGGGGTTCGAGCAAACGGGCGGTGTCGGTTTGGAATTTGTCGAGGATGACACCTTCTTGGGCTAGTTGCAGGGCGGGTTGGAGGAGGGTGGTGAGGGGCAAACGGCCGTGATCGGCGGCCATTTGGCACAGGCCGAAGATGTTGCCGGGCACGGCGACGGAGGCGCGGCCCAGATGGAAATCTTGGGTGGTGCTGCCGAAGTCTATGGTGACACCGGCGAAGTCTATTTTGTGGGGCGGGGCTGCACCCAGGCCGGGGGCGTTGCTGAAGAAGTCGTATACTTGGGAACGGCCGTTTTGGGCATCATACAAGTGGGCGATGCCGCTGCCACCTAGATGAACAACGCCAGCTTCGGCGATGAAGGAGGCAAAGGCGGCGGCGACGGCGGCGTCTACCGCATTACCACCCTGGGTTAAGATTGTGGCTCCGGCAACGGCCGTTGCCTGGCTGCCTGCTGCAATTACACCGCCCATGTTTTACCTCGATTTTGTTTTTGTAGATACGCCATACTCAGTAGATCGAAACAGATCACGAGTGTGCTGTGGGGCGATTTTGTAAATCGTTTGAGCGATTTGCAAAATCGCTTTACAAAGATTTCGATCTGCTTTTTTGTAAATCGTTTGAGCGATTTGCAAAATCGCTTTACAAAGATTTCGATCTGCTTTTTCTGCCGACCCACAAGATGTTGTAAGTGTACTCAAGTTCCTGAACTCTGACGACCATCCGCTGGGGGATGGGTGGGCCAACCGGATGTCAACTGTGGGGCGATTTTGTAAATCGTCTGAGCGGTTTGCAAAATCGCTTTACGGAGATTTCGATCTGCTGGTTATATCGTCTGAGCGGTTTGCAAAATCGCTTTACGGAGATTTCGATCTGCTGATTATGATATACTTTGTGGGTGTTAGGAGCTTGATGTAGGTGATCCCAATTTTGTTTTCTAGCTTTGAAAACATCTGCAGAGAGGTGTCGTGAAAAATATTTTTAGTGAGATTTCGGATATTCGGCAGCAGATGTTCAAGTATGAGCCGTTGGTGCTGATTACTTTGAGTGGGCATGGGGCGCTGGCGATGTTGTCTTTGGGGGGTAAGCCCTGGCATTGGCTGGCTTTGAGTATTGTGTTGTTGTTGGGTGTGGTGGGCTGGCGTTATCCGCGAATGCCTTTGTTGGTGCGGGTGATGTTGTTTGTGCTGGTGACTTGGTTTTTGCTGTATACGACGGGTGGGGTGGGCAGCTTTTTTTTGCTGTGGTATTTCGTGACGGCTGCTTTTTATCCGTTGTTGTTTGATAGGCCCACGAATTTGCTGGTGGCGGGGGGGACGGCTTTGGCTTATGTGCTGCTGCTGCCGTTTTCGGGAACGGCCGTGCCGGTTTTTATTGTGTTGGTGCGGGCTTTTTTGTTGGTGTTTATTGGCTGGCTGGTTTCGGTGCTGGGGGATGATCTGGTTGATTATGCGGTGCAGCGGCGTAATTCGGAAGAGAATATGCTGCGTATTTTGGGGGTGAGTCCGACGGCTATTTTGGTGGCGCGGATGGTGGACGGCCGTTATCTGGATGTGAATGAGCATTTTGTGCAGTTGACGGGTTATGAGCGTGACGAGATTGTGGGCAAGATTTCGGGCGACATCTCTTTTTGGGCTGCCTCCCGAGAGCGGGAAACTTATTTGGCGATGATTGAGGCGCAGGGCGTTGTTCATAATTTTGAGATACGGCTGCGGCGGAAGTCGGGTGTGGAGGGGAATGTGATTGTGAATTCGGAGGTGGTGACGCTGAATGGGGAGGCGTGCCTGGTGACGTTTGTGCATGATGTGACGGAGTGGCGCAAAACGGAGGAGGAGAAACTGTATCAGGCGAATCTTTTGGATAATGTGTCGGATGCGGTGGTCTCGACGGATGCGGCTTTTGCCATTCGTAGTTGGAATAAGGGTGCGGAAGCTTTGTATGGTTGGTTGGCTGAGGAGGCGATGGGGCGGCGGATTAGTGAGCTGCTGCCTACGACGTATCCTGATGCGGATGGGGATGCGGTGACGGCGCAATTTTTGGAGCAGGGTTACTGGCAGGGGGAGGTGATCCATATGTGTCGGGATGGTACGAGGCGGAATGTGTTATCGGCCGTTTCTTCCATCAAGAATGAACAGGGTGAGTTGGTGGGGGCGGTGGGGGTGAACCGCGACATCACCATGCAAAAGGAGCTGCAAGCGGCGCTGCAGCAGCAAGAAGCGCGGTATGAGGCGGTGGTGGAGGGGCAAACGGATCTGATTTCGCGCCATTTGCCGGATTCGACGGTGACGTTTGTGAATGAGGCGTACTGCCGTTTTTTTGGACACGTGCGAGAAGACCTGATTGGCCGGAAGATTGCTGACTTTTTGGCGGTGCCACTGATGGAGATTTTCCGAGATAAGATGCTCCGATTGACACCGGAGAATCCAGTGGAAACGGATGAACATTTGGAGAAGCGGGCTGATGGTATGATACGCTGGCTGCAATGGACGGATCAGGGGATTTTTGATGAGGCGGGGGAGTTGGTGGAGATTCAGTCGGTGGGTCGGGATGTGACGCCGCTGAAGGAGGCGCAAAACCAACTGCAATCTATTATTAACACGGTGCCGGAGGGGGTGCTGCTGGTGAATGCCAATGGTTATGTGCGGCTGGCGAATCCGGTGGCGGAGGTGTATTTGGCGGTGTTGTGGCGGGGGGAGCGGGACGGCCGTTTGCACCAGATTGGCGATCAGCGGTTGATAGATTTGCTGACAACCCCCACGCAGGGCTTTTGGCATGAGATTGTGGCGGGTGAGCGCTATTTTGAGGCCCTGGGACAGCCTGTGGAGTTGGGTGTGCCCTATTCTGATTGGGTGCTGGTGCTGCGGGAAGTGACCGAAGAGCGGCAGATGCAGCGGCGGGTGCAAGAGCAGGAACGGCTGTCGGCTGTGGGTAAGCTGGCGGCGGGCATTGCCCATGATTTTAACAATATTTTGGCGGTGATTACCTTGTACACGCAGATGTTATTGCAATCACCTGGTTTGGATTCGCGCAGCCGGGACAGGATGCAGGTGATTAATCAGCAGTCGCACCGGGCGAGCGAATTGGTGCAGCAGATTTTGGATTTCAGCCGCCAATCTATCTTGGCGCGGCAGGCTTTGGAGATGCGCCATTTTTTGTCGGATTTGGTGCGGCTGCTGCGGCGTACTTTGCCGGAGAATATTCAGGTGGTTTTTGATAGTGATGGGGAGAATCATCTGGTGTATGCGGATTCGGCGCGGATGCAGCAGGTGGTGATTAATTTGGCGATTAATGCCCGCGATGCGATGCCGGAAGGCGGCCGTTTGCTGATTCGCTTGTCGTGTTTGCATTTGCTGGCGGAGGAGACGCCGCCACAGGCGGAGATGCTGCCGGGTTCGTGGGTGGTGATTGAGGTGGCTGATAATGGCAGCGGCATTGCGCCGGAGGTGCGGTCACGCATTTTTGAGCCGTTTTTTACGACAAAGGAGGTGGGTAAAGGGACCGGTTTGGGGCTGGCGCAGGTGTATGGCATTGTGCAGCAGCATCAGGGTTTTTTGGAGGTGGTGACGGAGCCGGGGAGGGGAACGACGTTTTTGCTTTATTTTCCGGCCTATGGGGCGGATGATGAGGCGGCGACGGCGGTGGCTGCGCCGCTGCCGTTGGGGCAGCAGCAGACGGTGCTGCTGGTGGAGGATAATGTGGTGGCGCGGCAGGCTTTGGTGGATACGCTGGAGTTTTTGAATTATCGGGTGCTGGAGGTGGCAAACGGCCGTAATGCCCTGACTTTGCTCACCGAAGCCGAGCATGAGGTGGATTTGATTTTGAGTGATGTGGTGATGCCGGAATTGGGGGGGATGGCTCTGTTTCAGGCTGTGCGCCAACGGGGGTTGGCTGTGCCCATGGTGTTGATGACGGGGCATCCACTGGGGGAGGAGTTGGAGGGGATGCAGGCGGCGGGGCTGGCGGGCTGGCTGCCGAAGCCGCCTAATATTGAGACGTTGGCGCGGCTTTTGTATGAGGTGATGGTGGGGGGATGAGGGGGTTGGGGAAACTGCCTGTTATAAAAATCACTACTGCCGCGACATTATTAGCAGAAACAACAAACAATTTAAGCGATGTATTGGTATTTACAATTGGAGGCTTATCATGTATCGGAAAATCTCACTCCTACTCACCTTTCTCTTTATTTTCGTGTTTGCGGGCAGTGCCTTCGCCCAGCGCGAAGCACCGCTGCATTCTGACCCTTTGTGGGAAGTGTCTTATTGGAACAATAGAACGCTTTCCGGCACACCCGTTGTGCAAACGGCCGAAGCCAACCTCAATTGGGACTGGGGGCAGGGCGGGCCAGCTAATGTTGGGGCCGACAACTTTTCGGCGCGTTGGACAAAGTATATTGATGTCACCGCAGGCGCGTATCGGTTTACGGCAACGGCCGATGATGGCATTCGCGTCTATGTAGATAACAATCTCATCATCAATGCCTGGAGCGATCACCCTGCCCAAACCTATGTGGCCGATATGACTTTATCGGCAGGGCATCACCAAATTACTGTTGAGTATTATGAAAATGGCGGGTATGCCGTAGCCAAGTTGAGTTGGGCAGCGGTCTCGGCCCCCATTTCCGACTGGCAAGGCGACTACTTTAACAACCGCACTTTGAGCGGTAATCCTACTTTTACTCGCAATGATACGGCCGTTAACTTTGACTGGGGCACTGGCGGGCCGGGCAATGGTTTAGCCAATGACGATTTCTCGGTGCGGTGGACACGCACCATGAACTTCCAGGTGGGCAACTACACCTTCACCACCACTGGTGATGATGGGGTGCGGCTGTGGGTGAACAATCATCTGCTCATTGACAAATGGTCTGATCAACCGGCCACCAACTATGCTGGCACAATTTACCTGAATGGCTCGGCAACCATTAAGATGGAGTATTACGAGCATACGGGGAATGCTGTGGCTAAGTTGGTGTGGACGGTTGGCGGGGTGACACCGCCACCGCCTTCTGGTGGAACCGTTGTTGTGAATGAGACGGATGCTGGTTTTGTGAAGGGCGGCTCGGCGACGGGCTGGCACACGGCCAATGTTGGTTATAACGGTGGCATTCTTTGGACGAAGAACAACGATTATCAGCGCAGTAACTATAACTGGGGTCGTTGGTATCCAAGTTTGACGGCGCAGCGTTATGAGGTGTTTGTTTACATTCCTTCAAATTATGCGACGACGAAGAATGCTCGTTACTGGGTGTCTCACCGTGATGGTTATACGCTGAAGACGGTGAACCAGTTGAACTACAGCAACCAGTGGGTCTCGTTGGGCACGTACACTTTCCAGGGGAACAGCGGTGATTATGTGTCGCTGTCTGATATTACGTATGAATCTTACTTGAGCCGCTATATTGGGTTTGATGCGGTGAAGTGGGAGCCGCGTAATTAGGAGTGATTCTGGTGTGATCCTCCGGGAGGTAAGTTTCAGGTGTAAAGCGCTTGGTGAGAACCTCCCGGTGGGGTTGTTACGAATAATGAATAGTGAATGGAACGGCCGATTCTCACGAGAATCGGCCGTTTTTGTTTGTTTGGGTATTGACACCGTGCTGGTATGTTATTATTATAATTGATAATATTATCAATTTTAATAACATAAGGAGCGTTGAAGAGTGAGTCTGGCGAAAGCAGAACTGATTTTGCATCCGGTGCGGCTGCGAATCTTGCAGACATTAACGGCCGATCCCCTGACCACCCAACAAATAGACCAACAGTTGCCCGATGTGCCAACTTCTTCTATCTATCGCCATCTGCGGCTGCTGCTGGACAATGGCATGATTGAGGTGGCGGAGACGCAGCAGGTGCGGGGGGTGCAGGAAAAAGCCTATCGGCTGGTGCAAGCGGCCTATTTGAATGCCGAGGAGATAGCGGGGCTGAGTGCTGAGGCGCATGTGCGTTACTTTGCTGCTTATGTGGTGAGCTTGTTGCAAGACTTTAGTAATTATGTAACGGCCGTTGATCCCAATATTGATTTTGCCGCTGATGGGGCGGGCTACACAGAGATTGCTTTTTGGGCCACGCCACAGGAGTTGATGGAGATGTTTCAGGCAATGAACCAGGCTATGTTGCCCTGGTTGCAGTTGGGGCCGGGAAACGGCCGTCACAAACACAAATTCGCTACCATTAGCCACCCTTTGCCCGCGGCCGGGGCGGAAGGTGGGCAGGAATGAACTTTCATGGAACAGATTAGAGAGTATTTACCGTTTTTAATTCCGATTGTGATGATTCAGATAGCCTTGATTGTGGCGGCTTTGTGGGATTGGGTGAAACGGCCGCAGACTCGTGGCCCCAAATGGCTGTGGCTTATTCTTATCCTTTTTGTGCAATGGCTGGGGCCAATTGCCTACTTTGTTTTTGGTCGTGAGGAGCAATGACACCGGATACAGCCATTCGCTGCCAGCAGTTGAGCAAGCAGTATGGTGATGTTCACGCGCTCAAACCGCTCGATTTGCAGATTGCGCGGGGGACAATTTTTGGTTTTTTGGGGCGCAATGGGGCGGGTAAGACGACGACGATTCGGCTGCTGACGGGGCTGACGCAGCCAACAACGGGGGCGGCTTGGGTGACAGGCATTGAGACGACTGGTGCTAATAATCAGGCGCGGGCGGCTTTTGGTTATTTGCCGCAGGAGCCAGCGTTTTATACCTGGATGACGGCGCGGGAATATCTGGATTATGTGGCGCGGCTGTTTCAATTGGAGAAGACGGGGCGAGCTAAACGGGTGCTGGAGATGTTGGCGGTGGTGGGGTTGGAAACGGCCGTTGACCGCAAAATCGGTGGCTTTTCGGGCGGCATGAAGCAGCGTTTGGGCATCGCCCAGGCTCTCATCCACCAGCCGCCGGTGCTTTTTTTGGATGAGCCAACCAGTGCCCTTGATCCGGCGGGCCGCCATGAATTGCTGTCGTTGATTGAGGGGTTACGGGGGCAGGTGACGGTGTTTTTGTCCAGTCACATTCTGAATGATGTAGAGCGGGTGTGTGATACGGTGGGCATTATTCACGAAGGGCAACTGCTGCTGGTGACGGGGCGTGATGATTTGCTGGCGCAGTATGCCAGCAATGTGATTGTGTTGCGTGTGGAGCGGGAGAATGTGGCGCGATTGGAGCCATTTGGACAAGTGCTGCGGGCGCAAGCGTGGGTGGCGGGGGTGGTGCAAATGGAAAATGAGCTGCAGGTGACGGTGGCGGATATGGAGGCGGGCAAACGGGCCGTTTTGCCGCTGGTGGTGGCGCATGATCTGGTGTTGACGCGGTATGAATGGAAACGGCCGTCTTTAGAGGAAGTATTTTTGACGTTGAGTCGTGAAGCGTAAAACATAACGTGGCGAAGCCACAAATAAATACTCACGAATGGAAGAGATTACGAATTTTATCATTTTGTTCGTGTTCCTTTTTATTCGTGAGAATTTGGTTGGGCTATGCCACGTTATGTTTTACCATACCTATGATTTCTTTCGCATATACAATAAGTGTTGGTTTGATGATTTTGCTGCCGTTGGTAACGGCCGTTTGGCTGCGCCGCCGTTTTGTGGTGCCCTGGTGGCTGTTTTGTGTGGGTGTATTGACTTTTGCTGGGGCGCAACTGGTGCATTTGCCGGTGAACCATTGGCTGACTGAGGCGGGTATTTTGCCGGCTGTGCCTGAAGAGGGGGAGGTGCTGCGTTGGGCGTTGATTTTGGGGTTTACGGCCGGTTTTTTTGAGACGGCGGCGCGGGCGGTGGGCTATTGGCTGCTGTTTCGGCGGCACAAAGCGGAGCGTGTGCCAGATGCGCTGATGGTGGGGTTGGGGCATGGTGGTTTTGAGGCGATGGGGCTGATTGCGGTGATTACGGCGGCTTCGGTAGGCTCGTTGTTAGCTTTGCGGGGGACGGATTTGGCGGCGTTGGATTTAACGGCCGTGCAGATGGCTGCTGTGCAGCAGCAGTTGGCGGCGTTGTTGGCTTCGCCCTGGTCGGCGGTGCTGCCGCTGGTGGAACGGACGCTGACGGTGGGCTTTCATGTGGTGCTGTCGCTGTTGGTGTGGCTGGCGTTTAAGCGGCGGCGGGTGGGTTATGGGCTGCTGGCGTTGGGGTATCATGTGCTGGTGGATGCAACGGCCGTTTATCTGTCGCAAGTGACGGAGATTGGCAGTTGGGTGTTGGCTGTGATTGCACTGCTTATGCTGCCGGGGTTGGTGTGGCTGTGGTGGCGGTGGCCGGAAGCCGATGAGCGGGTGCTTGTGCCTCTTAAGGTTGAGTGGGCGTTGTTGGGGGTGGCGGTGCGTAAGGAGTTGTGGCAGCAGTGGCGCACGAAGCGGGTGTTGGTGGTAACGGCCGTTTTCCTCGGCTTTGGTCTGATGTCGCCGCTGTTGGCGAAGTTTACGCCGGAGTTGTTGAATTCTATTGAGGGAGCAGAGCAGTTTGCCGATTTGATTCCCACGCCGACAGCGGCCGATGCGCTGGGGCAATATGTGAAGAACATCACCCAGTTTGGCTTTATTTTGGCGATTTTGCTGGGGATGGGGGCGGTGGCGGGCGAGAAGGAGAGGGGCATGACGGCGATGATTTTGAGTAAGCCGCTGCCGCGTTGGGCTTTTGTGGTGAGTAAGTTTGTGGCGCAAACGGCCGTTTACCTGGTGGCCTTTTTGCTGGCGGCGTTAGGTGCTTACTATTACACTCTTCTTCTTTTTGGCAGCTTTGCTTTGGGGGCGTTTATGGTGGGTAATGGGCTGCTGCTGTTGTGGCTGCTGGTTTTTGCGGCGGTGACGCTGCTGGGCAGCACCATTGCCAACAGCACGGGCGCGGCGGCGGGCATTGGTCTGGTGGGGTCGGTGCTGCTGCTGATTGTTGGCTCTTGGCCGCAGTTGGCCTCGTTTGCGCCTGCGGGGCTGGTGGCCTGGGCCAGCCAGTTGGGGCTGGCGGGTGAGGTGACGGCTTTGCCGGGGGCGTTGGTGGCGAATGGGGTGCTGGTGATTTTGCTGGTTTTGGCGAGTGTGGCGATGTTTGAAACGCAGGAGTTGTAGGTGTGTGAGATGGGGTCGCTACGCTTATGGAGATTGGAGACTAGAGACTGGGGGGAGCGCACGGCTTTTTTGCCTGGTGAGGTGAGTTGGCAGAATTGGGGGTCGTTTTTTCTGGAAGCAGATTTGTGGCGGCCTCTAGTGCGGCGGATTTGTGAGGTAACGGCCGTTACCTCCGCGCAGCACATTGAAGCGGGTTTCCCCGGCAGTTGTGCAGTGTTTGTGGTGGATGGGCAGGTAGTGGTGAAGCTGTACCCGCCGATGATGGCGGGGGATTTTTACCGTGAGCGGGCAGTGTATGGGCTGTTGGACGGCCGTTTACCCCATCTGCCGCGTTTGTTGGGTGAGGGTGTTTATCCTGACCAGCTTGACTGGCCGTTTTTGCTGTTGGCGTTTTGTGAGGGGGTGGCCATCCGCGAGGTATTTGAGGTGATGGCGCCAGATAACCGGCTGGCGATAGCGCGGGAGGTGGGGGAGATGTTGAGGGTGGTGCATGAAACGGCTGTGGAGACGTTGCCTGGCAACGTCTCCACTACGTGGGCTGAATTTGTGGCCAATCGTCGGGCCAACTGCCTGGCAGAACTGCGCCAGAAGGAGATTGTGCCGGAAAGTGTGTTGGCTGAATGTGCGGATTTTTTGGCGCGGGTAGAGGTGGGGGGCGAACGGCCGATTCTCATCAACGCTGACTTAACCGAAGACCATTTGCTGCTTGTGCCGCATGAGGGGCAGTGGCGCATTTCGGCGCTGATTGATTGGGCTGATACGGAGGTTGGGGCGCGGGAATATGAGTGGATTGCGCTGTGGTTTGGGCTGTGCCAGCGTGATGGGGCGATGTTCCGGGAGATTTTGCGGGTGTATGATGCGGATTTGCGTCTGGACGATGATTTTTATGAGCGGGTGCTGGCTTATACGCTGCTGCACCGTTTTGGGGCGGCCATTATTGAGCATGTGTGGGGGGAAAACGGCCGTCCAGCCATTTCCACCCTGGCTGCGCTGCGCCAACAGCTTTGGGGCCCACTTTTAGCTCGGTGAGGCGTGAGCCTTATGTCATCTTCACTCCAAATACATGGCTGAGGCAGCAAAGGCTTCTTCTGGTTTGCCAAAGAATTCTCCGTTGGGAAAAACAGATAGCTCATATTTCTCACTGCTATAAGCGAAAAAAGCAAATCCCCATTCTTCATTGCCAAAGTAGCGTAAGCGGCATAAATGGGTAGGTGTATTGCGTAGCCGTTCGATATATTCTTCGCGGCTTTCCGGCCAATCAGCTGGAGGCCATTTATCGCTGACAACCGGTTCCGTATAGGCATCTATGTAACAAAACTGGCCGCGAAAACGAATGTCCAGGCGAGTATATTTGCCAGCATAATGTTCAGCCGCATATGTTTCAATGCGCTGCGTTATCTCTCGTTTCACTTTGTCGGGTATTTTCTGCCCACCGGAATCAGGGTCGAATACCCATCTTTTGCCACTCATAATTTATCGGCTCCAAAGTTTGTAGGCGGCGATCCATTCAGCGTTATGTTCGTTGGCCTCGCTGCTTAACTGTAGTTCAGACAGGGGAAAGCTGTAGTCGTCACCGTCTTTTTGGATAGTGACCATGATGCCGCGCCGTTCGTTGCTGTGGCCTTCGTCTATGCCCACGACGGAGACAAATTCGCCTGAGGCGAAGGCGGCAAAGGGGAAGCGCAACTGCTGTTCTAAAGCTGCCATCATGCCCCAATATTCTTCGTGGGGATCGTGACAATCAATAATGGCTGCGGCGATGAGTACTCTTAATCTCTCTTCGTTCATGATGGCTCCGAGACGGGTTGGGTGTGTCCATTGGCTGGGGCTAATGTGGCTAAGGTGTGGCGAATGTTGTGGTCTAGTGATTGATCTTCGGTGTTGTTGGGGACGAAGACGGCGTTGAGGCGTTTGAGGGCTGTTTGTAGAGCATCGCGGGCTTCGAGGGTGTGGGCGTTGGCTTTGTGGGTTTGGCCCAGATAGTAGTAGGCGTTGGCGCTGGCGCGGGCTTTGCCGTAGACCTCGAAGAGGATGGCGCTGTCGGTGAAGTGGCGGATGGCGTCCTCTAGTTGGTTGGTGTTGAAGGCGACGATGCCTAGTTCAAAGATGGCCTGGGCGTAGATTTCGGCTTCGTTTTCGCCAGTGAGGTTAACGGCCGTTTCTAGTTCCCGTTTGGCGTTTGTCCAATCGGCCAGGTTTTGGCTGGCGAGTTGATTGTAGGTGCGTCCTAGACCCAGGTGGGCACGGGCTTCGGCGGCGCGATCGGCCGTTTCGCGTGCCAGGGCCAGCATGTCCACATAGGCATCTTTGGCTTCCTCGTATCTTTGCAAAATGAAGTGCATTCGGCCTAATTCTTCGTGCCCCTCAATTGAGCCGGGATTGAGGCTGATAGCGTGGGCAAAAGCTCGTTGGGCTTCATCATATAGTTCTAGGTTTTTGAGGGCTTTGCCTAAATACAAAAAGGCAGTTGGCTCATTGGGGTCTATGCGGGTGGCAATTTTGAAGTCGTCAATGGCTTCTCTGTAGCGTTCCTGTTTGTGGTAGAGGTAGCCGCGTTCGAGGCGGACGCGGTGGGCGTAGTTGGCATCGGGGTTGGCTTCGAGTTGGGCCAGAGCGGAGGTGAGTACTTTTTCTTGTTCTTCGACTTCGCCCCATTCGCTGAGGATGACGGCGAGGTTGATGTAGAAGGAGATGAGGCTGGGTTTGAGGCGGAGGGCGCGTTGTAAGTCTTTGCGGGCTTGTTCGATGGCCTGGTGGTAGTCGGTTTCGCTGAGGCTGGGTTGATGGGCTTTGGCGCGTTGGTAACGGGCGGCCCCTCGGTTGGCGAGGGCTTCGGCGGTGTTGAATTCGCTGGCGATAACGGCCGTTAAGTTTTTAATCGCCTCATCATAGAGTTCTACCCCTTCCTCGATTTTGGCCGCGCCTGGGGCCAGATGGGTTAACTGCACGGCGGCCAAATCCATTTGGGCTTCGGGGAAGCCAGAGTTGAACTTTTTGAGGGCATCGCTGTAGTTTTGGGCGGCCTGGTTCACGTCGCCCAAAGCCAGTTGGGCGCGGCCGCGATAGAGGTAAGCTTGCCGGGCCGTGTCCCAGTCGGTGTTGGTGAGGTTGCTTTTAATGACGGTGTTGTAGTCGTCAATGGCTTTGACGTATTCGCCTTTGGAAGCGTAGGCCAGCCCGCGATAGAGGCGCAGGGCATGGTATTTGGGGAATTTGTTGATGAGTTTGTCGTAGACGGCGATGGCTTCATCGGGCAGGTTTTGCATTAATTTGAGGTCGGCTTTGGTGCGTTCGGCCTCGATGTCTTCGGGCAAGGCTTCAAATTCGTGGTCGCGCCAGTAGCGTATTTGGAAGAGGTTGGGGTCGCGCTGGAGGGCATAGTGAATGGTTTCGATGAGGGTGGTGGTGTGGGTGTTGTTGGCCATGGCGGGGTTATGGCTGTTGAGGAGGGCAGCTAGTTTGCCGCGCCATTCTTCGCGTTTTTTATCGTTTGGCTCGTCTTTGGCTTCGTAGGCATCCATGAAGTCGGTGGCGGTACGCAGGCCGCTGCGGCGGAAGTCGTCGAAGCGGTCGCGGGTATGGATTTGCAGGACGGCCTGGTCCATCCAATCTATGAGCTGTTCGACGGTGAAGCGGGTGCGCAGCATGAGGTCTACGGTGTTGGCGGAGGCGAGGTTTTGCATGTTTTCGATGCCTTCGAGGAGCAGGCGGTCTTCGTGGTAGGCGTTGAGGCCGTCGAGTTGGCTGAGGGGCAGGGGTTCGTTGAAGCCGCTAGAGATCATGCCGATAACGGCCGTTACTGCTCGCTGTACCAGCCGTAAACCCGTTGCCGGAAAGAGGCCCACAAAAAAGGCCGTCAGCAGGGCTTCACGCTGTGTGCTTTCGGGTAATAGAAGATAGACCAGCCAGGAAAGGGCAAAGACGGTAAGAAAGCGCACGGTGAGGCTGGCATAGTAGCGCGGTTGTAAATCGTCCGTCACAAATTGGCGCACCAGGGAGCCAATGCCAAACACATAAGCGCCCAAAAAGCCATAGGCGAAGGGGCTGGGGTTGGGGGTGAGGCCAGCAACGGAGGGATGAATGGGGTAAAAGACGAGTGTCCACCCGATGAAGGTGATGATGGTGGCGATGAAGACGGGGGAGTTGAAGGGGGCGATTTGGCTGCCCTGGGTGGCGGCTCCGTAGACGGCATCGAATTTGTCTTTGTACTGCTGGGCGTTTTCGGGCAGGCCGAGGCGGCGCAGGTTTTGTTTGTATTCTTTGAAGAAGGTGGGCAGCCGCTCTTGGGTGAAGTAGCGGTACATGACGCTGGGCAGGATGCCGCCGATGAGGACGATGAAGGAACGGCCGATATTGATGAACATTGGCTCTTGGATGAGAGGGAACACCCAAAAGAAGCCGGTGAAAACGGCCAGGGACAGAATGAGGGGAAAGATGTAGTTTTGCCAGAGGGTGGGTTCAGATACGATGGTGGTTTGGGGCGCGGGGCGGATGGTTTCGTCTTCCATAGCTTAGCCTGTCAATGTAATAATTGAAAAACCCCAGGCGGGGTGCCTGGGGTTGGAGGGTGGGGGAAACGGCCGTTAATCCAACAGCATCTTATGGGTTACAAAACGAACAGTCTTAGAAATACCTTCATGGTTTTCAATAAAACAGCGCAGTTTCTCTCGAATAGTGGGCAGACTGTCCGTAATCATTACCAACTGCTCTTTTACAGTGGCAACACTGGCTTGCTCGCCTTTGTTGAGTTCAACTAACAATCCCTGATGGAGCGTGGCTTTGGTTTCTTTTTTAGCTTCTTCGGGTATCGAACTACTGTCAATAAACTGGTCTAATTCCTCCATGCTGGGGGCATTTTCTGACAGTGACATCGCTGCGGGCTGCTGAACGTACTCTTGCGTCAATGTTTTGGCTGTTACCTGCGCCTCATAGCCACGTCCCGAATAAATTACTGAGCCGATTTCTGAAAAGTTTTCGCGCTTTTCTCCCTTTTTCATAGAACCATTACTGAGGGCAGACATGATTTTTTCTCCTTCACACCATATGATGTTGTGAGTCGTTAGTAATCGTTTGTTTTTAATTTAGTGATTTTGGAGATTGGAGACTGGATAGTGATCTTCCTGGTCTCCAATTTCAATAGATTAAAAAACCAACATTTTCAATGCAAAGAACGCCAAGAAGCGAAGGACACAAAGGCTTTTTGGGCTTTTTTCTTTCAATTCTTTGCCTCTTTGCGCCTTTGCGTCAAATTTTTTCGATCTACCGAGTTTCTAGTCTCCTGCTGAACATAGATGGGCATCACTCTGTTTTCAACGAACGATCTAAAATAGTATCAATTCATTTTAGCATAAGATGGGATCAAGAGCGAGATTGGTTTCTGCTGAGGCAAGGGGTAAACTACAGGGCAATGGTGAGTTTTAGACGCAGTGTTTGGCCTTTGGTTTTGTTGGTTGTGCTGCTGTTTGTGGCGGGTACAGTGGGCTATATGGTGATTGAGGGGTGGAGTCTGCCGGATGCGTTTTATATGACGGCGATTACATTGACGACGGTGGGGTTTGGTGAAGTACGGCCGTTATCCACCCCAGGTCGTATTTTTACGGTGCTGATCATCATGTCGGGGGTGGGCAGCGTGGCGTATGGATTCGGCCGTTTGGGGGAATATTTTTTAACCGGGCATGTTGCCGCCAACTTACGGAGCAGACGCATGATGCGAACGATTGACAAATTGCAGAACCATATCATTGTGTGTGGTTATGGGCGGGTGGGTAAAAGCGCAGCCCTAACGCTGCGTGATGGCAAACGGCCGGTTGTGGTCATAGACAACACCCTTGACCGCATTGAAACTGCCCAAGAAGATGGCTTCGTCGTCCTACATGCCGATGCCACCCGCGACGAAGCCCTCATTCAGGCCGGTATTGGCCGGGCCTGGGGCCTGGTGGTGGGCACGGGCGATGATTCCCGCAATTTGTTCATTGTGCTGTCGGCGCGGGCCTTGAATGGCAATTTGTACATCGTGGCACGGACGGTGGATGCCGCTAACGAGCAGAAAATGATTCGCGCTGGTGCCAATCGTGTCGTCTCGCCCTATCAAATTGGGGGCAAGCACATGGCAAATATCGTCATCCGCCCCCACGTAACCGACTTTTTGGATGTAGTGACCTTGGATGGTGGCCTTGAGTTGTGGCTGGAAGAGCTGGTCATCCAACCCAATTCGGTGCTGATTGGGCAAACGGTGGGCGACTCGAACATCCGGCGGCGCACGGGTGTGACCCTGGTGGCTCTGCTGCGGCGGGCAGGTGGCACCGTGATGCCCGATGCCGATACGGTGTTGCAAGCTGGTGATGAGCTGATTGTTTTAGGCACACGGGAACAACTTACAAGCCTTGAGGAGTTGACAGGTGTGCAGCCGCTTGATGGGCTGAGGAACTCTGTTTCCGGCTAAAGTCTCCATTCTAAATATTCACAGATTTTTTGTTTTTGGGCTTGCCATCCCCCGCAACTAACAGTAGTATAGGCTCATCTTTAAAGAAACATAAGGTGAACTGTGGAAAAAGAACCAGAATTCATCAACATTATTGAAGGGCCAACGCCGGATTTTATGCCCAGCCCCTATTGGTTACAGACAGTATACGAAGGGCCATATGATCAGGAAGTGGCGATTTGTGAATTACGGACGGCAACAGGTGAAGATATTATGGAACGATGCCAACGCGCCTGGCGCGAGGGTCGTCCTGTTCGCCTGGATTTCCCGGACGAAATGCGGATGCGCCAGCAGCTTGATGTGGTAGCAATGCGGCTGGGTGAAGTGGATGAAGGCCAGCTTTTACGTCTTTGGGTCTCCTTTCCGGTGGAATATGATGAGGATGAGGATGATGAGGAAGAGGAGGAGATGGACGAAGGTGATGAGAATGATATAGGTTTTTTCTAGCATCTTTTCATTTATAAGTATGCTTTTGTAAACCGTAAAGCGTAAAACGTAAACAACCATTACGTTTTACGCTTTATGTTTTTTAGGAGTTGTGATGAGTTACGAGACGATTTTGTTTGAAACGGCCGATAACGTGGCTACCATTACCCTCAACCGGCCCGATACCCTGAACGCTTTTAATGATTTGATGATTAAAGAGACGACTGATGCCCTGAAGCAGGCGGGCCGGGATAAAAGTGTGCGGGTGATTGTTATGACGGGGGCGGGGCGGGCTTTCTCGTCGGGCCAGGATTTGGGCGATGTGCAGGCGCGGGGCGAGGGGTTTTCCATTGGCGAGCATCTGCGGCATGGTTATCATCGGCTGATTAAGGCGATGGTGTCGTTGGAGAAGCCGATTATTGCGGCGGTGAATGGAGTGGCAGCGGGGGCGGGCGTGGGCGTGGCTCTGGCCGCCGATGTGCGGATTGTCTCGGAAAAGGCCAGTTTTATTTTGGCTTTTAGCAAGATTGGCCTGGTGCCAGACAGCGGCATCAACTGGTTTTTGCCGCGTATGATTGGTTATGGGCGGGCGTATGAGTTGGCGATAACGGCCGATCGCCTCACCGCCCAAAAAGCCCTGGAATGGGGCGTGGTCAACGCCGTCACCAGCCCCGAAACCCTCATGGAGACAGTGGCCGCCTGGACTGGCCCCTTGGCAACGGGAGCCACCCTGGCCTATGGGCTGGCGAAACGGGCCATGCAAAAATCGTGGAACCTGTCGCTGGATGAAGCCCTCGACTATGAAGCCTATTTACAAGAGATTTGCAGCCACAGCCATGATTTTGAAGAAGGTGTGAATGCCTTTTTGCAGAAGCGGTCGGCGGAGTTTAGAGGAGAGTAGAGACCGGAGACTGGAGATTGCCAGGTGTGATTAATCTCCAGTCTCCAATTTCCAGTTAACTATGAAAACAGTAGCAGTTATTGGCGCGGGAACGATGGGGCGGGGGATTGCTCAGGTGTCGGCTTTGGCGGGGTATGGGGTGATTTTGTATGATGTGGCGCAAGAGTTTTTGGATGCGGCACTGGCGGAGATTCGGGCTTCGATTGATAAGGGGGTGGCGCGGGGGAAAACGGCCGAATCCACCGCCGCTGCGGCCAAAGCCGCCTTTACCCTCACAACATCACTGGAGACAGCGGCTACGGCCGATCTTGTTATCGAGGCCGCGCCGGAAAAGCTGGCGTTGAAGCGGGAAATTTTTGGGACGTTGGCTGCGTGCGCAGCCGAACATACCATCCTTGCCAGCAACACCTCCAGTCTCAGCATCAACGCCATTGCTGGGGCGACCAACCGCGCTGACCGTGTGATTGGGCTGCACTTTTTTAACCCGGCCCATATTATGAAGCTGGTGGAGGTGGTGCGGGCTGATTTTACGAGTGAGGCGACGGTGGCGGCGTGTCTGGCGTATGTGGCGGCGGTGGAGAAGACGGCCGTTCTCTGCCAGGATACGCCTGCTTTTATTGTCAATCGGGTGGCACGGCCGTTTTACGGCGAAGCTTTGCGCTTGTTGGGGGAAGGCGCGGCTGATGTGGCCACGATTGACAAACTGCTTAAATCGCTGGGCTTCCGCATGGGGCCGTTTGAGTTGATTGACCTCATTGGCTGTGATGTCAACTTTGCCGTCACCCAATCTGTCTACGAAGCCTATTTCCATGACCCCAAGTACCGCCCCCACCCCATTCAAAAGAGAATGGTGGAGAGTGGGCGAAACGGCCGTAAAGCGGGGCTTGGCTTTTACGATTATCGGTCGTGATTTTACCCATCCAACGCCTGGCCGAATAACAACTGCTCCAACTGCCGTCCGGCTTCGGTCAGCTTGTCGCGGCCTTGCTCGCCAGCGGCGGAGACACCTTGCTGATACCAGATTTGGGCCTGGGCAAAATCGCCCAAAGCCAGTTCGGCCAGCCCGGCGTTGAAAAGGGCATCGAGATAGTCGTTGCGGGCGTTGAGGCTGGTGGGCTGGATGCGCTGGATGGCCTGCTCCAGGTCGGCCATGGCGGGTTGGTAGCGGCCAGCCGCCAGATGATCTTTGCCGCGCTGCAAATAGTTCCAGCCAATGTTGGCATCTACGAAGAAGTCGCGCTTTACCTGGTGAGCTGCGGGGTTGAGGGTGTAGGCGGTTTCGATGTCGGCGATTAGTTCGTTGAACATCGTTTCTAACTGGCTTTCGCTGCCGGAACTGGCCTGGAAGAGGCGGAAGATGAGGCGGAAGCCGAATTCGGCGCGATAGGCCCAGTAGAGATCGGCGCGGTTGAGGTTGGCAACGGCCGTTTCTCTATCTCCTCTAGCCTCACTCAACGGCCAATATGCGGCCAGCAAATCTAGATTGGGATTTTCCTGCAAAGCCTGAGCCATGCGGTTGGCCGCATCTGTTACAGAGACGAGATCGCTGTTGGCGGCGGCTAACTCAATGCCGCGATTGTGCCAGTCGGCAGAACGGCCGTAATCTCCCTGCACCAACGCCGTCAGACCCGCCCACAAATTGGCCTGAATCAAATCATTGGTTACAGCCTGCTGGCCTGCTTGCAGGCGGCTAAGGGCTTCCTCAAAGTCGGCCTGGGCTAGAGCAAACTGCTCGGCGCGGTAACGCTGCTGGCCGCGCAGCAAGTAAAAGTTGCCCATGTTGGTGTTGGCAAGGTAGTTAAGACGGGATTCATGAACGGCATCGAATTGGGCCGCTCGTTCTAAGTCGGCCTGGGCGGCGGCAAAAATCTGTTCCAGGGCGGCTTCCTGGCCGGGCAGTTCGTTGAACAGGGTGGCGATGATCTGCCAGCCGAACTCGGCTCGGTAGCGCCAGTAGAGGTCAGGCTCGGTGGTGGCGGCGAGGGAGGGTGAGTTGTAGGCCAGGGGCCAATAAACGGCCGTTATATCTTCGTTCTCGTGTGCCAACAGATAAGTTCCCAAAGCGGCAGCGGCCGTTTGCACCATGCCTTGATCGCGTAATTGGGCGGCGCGTTGGGTGGCGGTGTCATACCAGGTGACGGCGGCGGTGTAATCATTGAGGGCAACGGCCGTTAGGCCAGCCTTAAAAGCCGCTTCGGTATACTCGGCCAAACTTTCTGGGCTGACAGGCACAATGCGATTCAAGGCTTGTTCAAAATCGGCCAGGGCCAGGGCATAGTCGCCATCCTCAAAATAGCCATTGCCTCGTTGCAAATAAAGTACGCCAATATTGCTGTTGGTGAGGGTTTCGGCCTGTTCGGTGTGGGTGGTTACGGCCAGTTCGGCCGCCTGGTAAATATCGTTTGTGATGCTGTTGAAAATGGTGGCGTAATCGGCTTCGCGCCCGGGCATCTCTAGAAACAGCCCTTCAACCAGTTTGTAGCCAAAATCGGAGCGGTACTGCCAGTAGAGGTCGGGCAGGGCCAGGCTTTCCAGGCTGCGGCTGGGGGCTTCGTAGCGCAGCGGCCAATAAGCCTGGGTCACATCTATGTCTGGGTGGGCGATGAGGTAGTTGCGCAGGTCGCTGGCGGCAGCATCTATCAGGTCTGGGGTTTGGGCCTGGGCGGCTTGCCAGATGGCTTCATCATATAAGGTGGCGGCTTCTTGCCAACGGCCGTTGCCCATCACCGCCAATGCCTCGGCAAAACGCTGGTAAATCGCCCGCCTGGTCTGGTATTCGGCAATCAGGTCGGGCTGATTTTGGGCAGTGGCCTGCTCATATCCTTGCTCATACCACTGATCGGACAGGGTTTGGTTGCCGAGGGCTTGTGCGGCGAGGCTGGCTTTGAAGGCGGCCAGGGCATTGTCTGGCTGATTGGTTGCCATTAGTTCGTAATAGTCGAGAGCGACATCGTGTTCGCCATTGCGAAAACGCTCATCGCCGCGAGTGAGGGTGCTGCCGATGGCGCGGGTGAAGGCCGCCTGCCACTCGTTGGGAATGTAGCCCTGATTGGGATTGTCTACAGGGTTGAGGGAGAGGGCCATTTCGTTGTCGGCCATGCCGGCGAAGAGCCATTCGCGGGCGGCGGGGCCAGTGTCGGGGGGCAGGCTGCGCCAGACGCTGTAGGCGAAGCGGGCTTTGTTGTGCCAGTAGGCGGCGTTGGCGGGGTCGAGTTGGATGGCGTTTTGGTAGTTGGCGACCACGTTTTGCAAAACGGCCGCTGCTTCATAACCGGGGCAGTCTTTGAGGAGGGATTGTACCTGGGCGATGGTGCGATAGGTGAAAGCGCGTTCGTTGTCGGTTTGGTTGGGTTGGGCGAGTGACTGCTCGAAGTTGTCTATGGAGGTTTCTAGCTGCTGGGCTGAGGCTGTTTTTTGCTCGTCGGTGAGGAAGTCTTGGGCGCAGCGGTCTGTGCCGCTGAGTTTGTTGTAGTTGCTGCCGAGTGTGCCGACGCGCCAGTAGAGTGTGCCCAGGGAGATGTAGGTGATGGGGTTGTTGGGGTCGAGGGAGACGGCCGTTTGCCAGGTGTCTAAGGCTTCGTCGTACTGCCGTAAGGAGTAGTGGGCGTACCCTTGGCCCACGGGGGCGGCGGCGGAGTCGGGGTCAAGGCTGCTGGCATCTTCAAAGTAGTCTAGTGAGCGTTCGTAGTTGCCCTTGCTGTACTCAATCCAGCCCAAACCGGTAAGGGCTTGGGACTGGCCGGTTTCGTTGAGGGGTGTGGTGTCGGTGGCCTCGGTGATGTCGAGGGCGGCTTCGTAGTCGAGTTGGGCCTGGTCAATATTGCCCAGGCTGTGGTAGGCGACACCGCGCCATAGGTAGTAGTTGGCGTTTTCGTCGTCGAGTTGGATGGCGCTGTTGTAATCGGCCAGTGCTTTGATGTTGAAGTCTTCTTGGGTGTTGAGGCTGCCGTTGTCGGGAACGGCCGTTTCGCTGGACACGGCTAAACCCTGGTAGGCAATGGCGCGGCTGACGTACACACTGGCTGCATCGTTGGTGACTTGTAGGAGTTCGGTGTAATCGGCGACCGCAGTGGCATAATCACCGGCTTGGGAGGCCATGGCGGCACGGCCGTTTTTGGCTTGCTGCCAGATGAATTGGCTGGGCCTGGGGATGCCCACAGCGGTGCGGCTGGGGGTATGGGTGTCGAGGAGGCCCAGCAGTTTTGTTTCGGTAATGTCGAGGGAAAGCTTGTATGCGGCCAAAGAATCGGCTTCATGCGCCGCTGTTTCTGGCTCTTCCAGGGCTAATGTTTGGTAATAGTTGCCGCGAATGAGATGGTGATAGGCGAGAACGACTTGGATGAGGTGGGCGACCATGAAGAGTGAGAGGATGCCGGCGAAAACGGCCGATCCCAGGCGCAGCCAGTTGGGGCGCACAAGAACCTTCTGGTAATCGCGAGCATTCCAGATGATGATGGCTGTCGCCAGCAGCAGCCCGGTAATGAGCAGATCGGGGTAGATGTCGGGGATGGTGAACCAGGGGCGGAAGCGGGTGCTGAGGCGCAGTATGGCCAGAAGCAGGCCGATGCCGCCAGCCCAATAGATGGGTGTGGTGGCTGGCTCGATGCGCCAGCGTTTGTGAAGCGGCTGGTAGATGTACCACCAGATCATGGGGATGAAGAAGCCGAGGTAGACGTAGGGGTAGAGGTCGGCCAGGCTGTAGGGGCCGAGCCAATCTTGGGGCACGATCTGCGGGGCGAAGGTGCCCATGAGGGCAATGGTGAAGAGGATGAGGGAGGTGATGAGGATGCAGATCCCCATGCGGCTGCGGATGAGGGTGTGGCTGAGATGGATTTGCTCGGTAGCGGGTGGTAACTGCCGCGCAATGCGGTTGCGCAGGGAGGCGTACCAGGCGGTGCTGCCGCCGATGAAGATGGAGCGTGGCCCGGCTTGCAGGACGGAGTAGGAGCTGTCGGGCAGCCAGTTTTGTAAGAGGCGAACATCGGCTTGAATGTAGCGGGTGGCATCGCTCCAGTTGATGCTGCTTTGTGTCCAACCCTGCCCGACACGAATGCCTTGTGCGTCCAGGCGCATGACTTGGGCCTGGCCTGCTTTTTGCACCTGGCGCAAGGGGGTGAAGCTCATAGCCAGCAGGCCCAGGCTGGTGGAGATGAGCAGGTAGCCGAGGACGAGTTGTATGCCTAAGGTGACTAAGACGTCGGGGTTGGGTGGTTGGGCCAGGTTGAGGGCGGTGACACCTTGCATGAGGTCGGGGGTGAAGTCGGCGTTGCTGGGGTCGAGCAGGGGGCTGGCCTGGAAGGTGATTTGGGGGACGGTGCTGGTGCCGATGTCGAGTTTGATGGTGCTCATGGGCATGAGGAAGAAGACGATGACGGCCAGGAGGACGAGGACGAAGCGGCGGAAGAGGGTGGTGACGCGGTTGCGGTAGGGCATGGGGTAGTGGCGTTTGCTGAGGGTTTCGGCCGTTTGTTGGGCATCTTCTTTTTGGTCGGCGGTTAGGCTGTAGGCGGAGTCGTGGGTGATGGCGAGGAGGTATTCGCTGACTTCGGTGGCTTTGATCCAGTGCCCTTGGGCCTGGTGCAGTTGCATGGCTTCGTAGAGGTGGTAGATGGCGGCGGTGGTGGTGGCTTCGGGATCGGCCGTTTGGCTGCTTGTTTCTAGCATGGCCTGGCCGAGTACGGCGCGGGCGATGGCCTGGAGTTCTGGCTCTTCGTAGAATTCTAGGACGGTCATGGCTCGCTCGAGTTCGGTGCGGGCCAGGTTGTTTTCGTTTAGCTGTACGAGGGTGTGGGCCAGGCCGACGCGAATGGAGGCGCGGCGATATTCGCCTAAGGGTGCTTCTTGTTCGGAGAGGAGGTAGTCGAACAGCTGCCGTGCTTCGCGGTATGCGCCCATTTGCATGTAGAGGTAGGCTAGTTTTTCGTCGGCGAAGACGCCTTCTTGGCGGGGGAGGTATTCGAGGTTGATTGTGCCGGCCTGGTTGGCTTGTTGGGCTTGGGCTGATTCGGCTTCGAGCAGGGGGTCGGCTTTTTTGTAGTAGCGGGCGGCGGTGGCGAAGAGGCGGGCGATGATCCAGTCGAGGTCTTTGTAGATGGGCCAGAATTGGGGCAGCCAGACGCGGTAGCCGAGGTAGAAGGTGAGGTAGAAGACGAGGGGGAGGGAGATGAAGAAGTTGAAGAAGTCGCTGAGGATGTGGAAACGGCCGAATGTGGGTACGGTCATGTCTTGGCTGATGCCGCGTGCCTGGGCGGCCAGCCCTATGTAGGCATCGCCGAGGGCGATCATGGTGTAGCCTTGTTCGGCCTGGAGGATGCGGGGGTGATCGGCCGTTTGGGTGCGCTGTTCAAATTCGGTTAGGGCGAATTTTAGCTGTTCGATGGCTTCTACGTGTTGGTCTATTTGGCAGAGGGCTAGACCGTAGGCGCGGACGACGTAGGGGGCCAGGTCGTGGGAGAGTTTGGGGTCTTCGAGGAGGCGGCGCAGTGGCTCGATGCTTTCGCGCCAGTAGCCGCGCAGTTGGGAAAGGCGGGTGTTGAGGTGGAGGAGCAGGTTGTCCAGGTCGTGCAGGCCGGGGTGTTGCAGGAGTTCGAGGTAGGTGCGGGCTTCATCGGCCGTTGTTAGCAGCCGTTCCATTGCTGTGAGCCGCCGGTCGGTGAAGTAGATGCGGAAGAGGTCGGTGAGCCGGTCGGCGGCGGCGGCGAAATCGGCGAAGAAGAGGTGGTAGAGTTCGTTTTGGGCGTGGGCATCGGGGTTGGCGGGGTCGGGATGGGTGTGGCGGTAGGTGTAGGCGCGTTGGTGGGTGGCCTGGAAGTCTTGGGGATTGCTGGCGATCCAGTGGCGCTGCAGCCAGTCGCGTTCGTCGGGGCGCACGCTATAGATGGTGTGGCCGTTGTTGCTTTGCAGCGGGATGATGAAGGAGTAGCGGGTGAGGCGGGGGAGGAGGGCTTCGTTACGGCCGTCGTCTTCGGCACGAACGGCCGTAAAGAAGGGCAAATCGTACCAGGGCGAAATGGATGCCTGGTAGAGGGCTTCCACCATCTTGGGGTGGGTGTCCTCTAGCATTTGGTAGAGGAGTTGGGCAGCAGGGTCTTGGGGAAGATCCATGGGAATTTACGATTGACGATTTACGATTGACGATTTCAATCGTAAATTGTTATAGGTCGCTAAAAAAATCATCGTCGTCGTCCTGATATTTGCGGGCTACGTTGTCGGCCATGATGGCCAGAAGGCCGGGTATGCCGCCACTGGCATCTACAAAAAAGCTGAGTTCGTAGCCGGTGATGCCGCGTCGGTCGAAGATGTATTCGCGGATGTGGTCGTCGCCGAAGGGGGTGAGGCTTGTTTCTACGAGCAGGTGGCGGATTTCCAGGTCGGTGAGGTCGAAGGTTTTGCGGCCGGTCATGATGACGTTGGCCTGGGGCAGAAGGCCCTGCCGGATGCGCTGCAGCAGTTCGTGTTGTATCCAGCGGGTGGCTTTGGTGGGGGCCTTTTCGGTGGCATCGAGGAGGAAGACGAGGGGGGCTTTGTCGGTGGCGAGTTTGGTGAGGCAGTCGAAGAAGGCCTGGTTGATTTGCTGTTCGGCGTATTCGCGCTCGCGGTCGCTGAGGGCTTGGATGCGGCCGCGTTTGTCTTCGATGGGGGTGTCGGTGGTGATGGTGACGACGGCGAGGGTGGTGGGGGTGGTGTTGAAGCCTTCGCGCCACTTGATGGGGACGGACGGCCGTTCTCGTTCCAATGTTGTTAGCAGCAGCTCTATCAAGCTGTTGCGATCACAGTAGATGACCAGTTCGCGGGTTTTGGCCCGGAGGGTGTCGCCGGCGATGTTTTCGTAACGGATGCCGATTTCAAAGGTGAGGTCTTGCAGCTCTTCCAGGTTGAAATATTCCTCGATGTTGCGGCGCAAGATGGCTAGGGCGCTGGTGTTGCCGCTTAAATCGGGGTCGGTGTATTGGTTGATGATGGCATTGAGTTGGTTGAAGTATTGGGGTTGTCCCAGCCGATCGCGCAGCAGCCGTACCAGGTCGAGGTCGTCCTCTATGCGGTAGATTTCTAGGGCATCGCCAAAATGGATGGTGGCGACGGGTACGCCAGCGTCTCGTTGGCAGTATTGCTGCATCCAACTGACGAGCCAGCTTTTGCCCATGTCTTTGGCGGCTTCGATGACCATGACAGATTTGGGTACGTCGGGGCGAATGAGTTTTTGGAATCCGCCGACTTTCTTCTCGAAATTGACAAATAGCTTCTCGTCGAAATTACTCATGGGTGATGCTGTCCTTGTGCTTACTTCTAAGGATCGGGCTTTAACCTGGCTGGTAATTCTAGCATTGTGTCGGAGGGACGTAAAGCGGGATGAAATTGTGTTAGAGGCCGATGCCGCGTATGAAGAGGAGGTACATGCCGAGGAGGTAGACGATGATGATGGCGACGGCATCTAGTTCGATGAAGAGGAATTTGCGTTCGACGCGGGCGAGGTTGCCGACGAGGGCCATGTTGGTGAGGAGGAGGCCGAGGAGGCCGACGAGGATGAAGTTTTCGTCTATGGCTTCGAGGAAACGGCCGTCTACAAAGAAGAAATCGGATAATCCCAGGGCGAGCATGTTGAAGACGCTGGAGCCGAAGAGGTTGCCTACGGCCATGTCGAAGGCGTTCATGCGCATGGCGGCAAGGGCGGCGATGAGTTCGGGCAGGGAGGTGACGACGCTGAGGAGGGCTGTGCCGACGAAGCCTGTGCCCAGGCCGGTGATGGTGGCGATGCCGGTGCTGGCGGAGACGAGCAGAGGCACAATCAGGATCAGGACTGTGGCGGCGATGACGAAGCCGATGATGCCGCGCCATAGGCTGGGGAATTCGGGGCCTGGTTCGACGGCGACGGAAACGGCCGTTTGTGCCCGCCCTTCTCGCTGAATGAGCCAGACACCACCGAAGTAGAGGATGATGAGCAGGAGGCTGTCTATGCCTACCCAGCCGATGGCGATGTTGACGTGGCCCATGATGGCGATGATGGCGACGAGCATGAGGACGCTGGTTAAAGCGGCGGTTAGGGCGTGGTTGACGGCTACGCGGCGCAGTAAGGGAACCTGGAAGTTGATGAGGTCTACGAGGGCGATGAGGACGACGTTGACCATGTTGCTGCCGAAGAAGTTGCCAGCGGCCAGATTGGGTACGCCGGCCTTGAAGGCACTGATGGAGGCGACCATTTCGGGCAGGGAGGTGGCCCCGGCGAGAAAAATAGTGCCGACAAATACGCCGCCCAGTTTGGTGCGCACGGCGATGATGTCGCCATATTCGGCTAGTTTGTTGGCGGTGAAGACGACGACGGCTGCGCTGAGTATGAATTGTATCCAGACCATAGGTTATGTGGCTCTTAGGAATGCAGATTAAATGGCCTATGAAACCGAGACTGGAGACTAGAGACTAACCAGTCTCTAGTCTCTAGTCTCCAGTCTCTTGTAAGTCATTAAATTTCCATTCCTTGGTTATTTTCTGCTGATTACATGTCGGGTATGCCCCAGGTTTTGGCGACGGGGACGGCGAAGATGATGCCGGTGTGGGGATTGTTGAGGTCGCCGAGGACGGCTTCGGTGGCGGAGACGGCCGTTTCGGCTAGGGTCATGCTTTCGATTACTGCGAACAGGGTTTGGTGGCCCACACGGCCGCTGCCTAATAATTGGGAAAAGCCCATGAAGCCGGGGTTGGGGGCTTCGCGGGGTAGTACGCGGTTGATGCCTGTGCTTTCCATGATGGTCACGCCGCGCACGCCAGCCCCGCGCCAGGCTTGCAGTACTTCATTTAAATGGCTGGTGTCATCTAAGACCATGATGAGCATATACATAGTTGTTATCCGTGAACGGTCATCGGTCATCGGTATTTGGATGGCCGATGGCTGATGACCGATTAGCCGACAAGGTAGGAGGGGCGGGAGGCGGGTTGGGAGGTGGCGGTTTGTACGCCAGACGGCCGTACGGGCAGGATGATGTAGAAGCGGCTGCCGGGAAGCCGTTTTTCATCTTCGCCTTCGGATTCGACCCAAATACGGCCGTCATGCGCCTCGATAACGCCCTTGGCAATGGGCAGCCCCAGGCCGGGGCCAGCACCCTTAAATTTGGTGCTGCCTGTTGAATGCAGTTGGGGGTCGCCAATGCGGAAAAATTTCTCGAAAATTAGCTCATGGAATTGGGGATCAATGCCAATGCCTGTGTCGGCAATCACCATCTCAATATGGTCGCTGCTGCCGTTGGGGTTGTTCAAAAGGGTGGCATCAATGGTGATGTTGCCGTGATCTGGTGTGTATTTGACGGCGTTGCCAATGAGGTTTTGGAAGGCTTGTACCAATCGTTTGAAGTCGGCATAAATGGGAGGCAGAATTTCCAAATCGCAGACTTCAATGGTGATGCGCCGCTCTTTGAGGGCCTGGGCCAGCGGCTCCATTGCCAATTTGACGATCATGTCTAACTTGGTTTGCACGAAGGTTAACTGCATCCCATCCACATCTAGCTGGCTGGCATCGAGCATGGCTGTAATCAGCCGTTCTAGCTGTAAGGTGGCGCGGTTGATGTGGCCGACGATCTCTCGTGTTTGTTCGCGGGTGAGGGCGTTTTCTTCGTTCATGGCGGCTAGAATGTCGGAGTAGCCTTTGACCTGGGTGAGGGGGGTGCGTAGTTCGTGGGAGGCGATGGTGATGAAGTCTGATTTGACGCGATCCATGATTTCTAGCCGCTCGTTTTGGCTGATGAGGTCGGTGTTGAGCAGTTGGATTTGTTCGTTTTGGGTGCCTAGTTCGCTGAACAGGCGGGCGTTTTGCAGGGCGACGACGGTTTGGTCGGCCAGGACTTGCAGCAGTTCGAGTTCGCTGGGCTGGTAGGGCAGGGCGGAGCGTTTGGGGCCTATGGTGATGAGGCCGTCCAGGTCGCGGTCGGTGATGACGGGGACGAAGGCTTCCATGGAGAGTTCTTGCAGCCACTCTTTTTCGTCGGGGGTGAGGTTGGTGTAGTTGGGGTTGAAGTCGAGTTCGTATTGCAGCAGGGGTTGGTGTTTTTGGATGAGGGCCTGGATGAAGATGCTGTCTAGGGCCAGGTTGAGGGAGCGGCGGGGGGTGTCGCCCATGCCGGGGATGGGGGCGATGGTGTATTGGTCGGCTTCGCGGGTGACGAGCATGAGGGCACCGCGGGATGTGCCGAGGAGTTCGTTGAGGGTGCCGATGATGACGATGGAGAGTTGTTGGACGTCGAGGGTGCGGGAGATGGCCTGGCTGTAGCTGCGGACGACTTTGTTGGTGTCTATGGCTTCGCCGAGGAGGTAGCGGGCGACGAAGCGTTCGAGGAGGCGTTGGAAGGGTTGGTTGAGGAAGATGCCGAGGGTGATGACGACGGCCGTTAACAGTATAACGGTGGCTACATCCCATGACATCTGCTGGCCGAAGCTTTGTACGATGACGACGGCGGCGATGAGGGGTAGGGCGGAGATGAAGGTGACGAAGATGAAGGCTAGTCCGCGTTGGAAGCGGGTGCGGACATCGAAGATGAGGTAGGAGGAGACGGCGTAGACGAGGCCGATGACACCGATGAAGCGAGTGATTTGCCCGGCGATGATGAGGCCGGACCAGTTGAAGAAGAGCAGGCTCTCGCCGATGAAGGTGACGAGGAGGGTGATGCCCCAGAAGAGGAGCCGGTTGGCGTGCCAGGGGAATTGGGTGTGGCGGTAGCCGCTCCAGGTGCGCAGCAGCAGGTAGAGGGCGAGGATGAACCAACTGGTGATGGTGATGAGGTAGCTGAGGGTGATGGGGGGCAGTTGCAGGGTGTTTAGGTTGATGGTTTGGTTGGGGAGGAAGAGGCTGCTGGCGATGGTGGCGGCGAGGAGTGTGCCGCTGAGGACGAGCCATAGACGTTGATGGGGCCAACTGGCGTAAACGGCCGTGGCGATGCCCAGGGTGATGACGTTGATGATTAAGGCGATGGCTGATAGGGAGATGGCGGCTGATTCTGGGGGAGCAAAGAAGCGGGTGAATTCCCAGATGATGGAGAGGACGAGAAAGAGGAGCAGCCAGCGGGTCTGTTTTTCCTGTTGGCTGCGCCGGGTGAAGGTGATGATGAGTAACAGGGTATAACAAACAGTGGCAATGAGGGAGGTGAGGGTGTTGGCTTCTGGTAAACTCATTTTGATAAGTGCCTCTTATGGTAAAGTATTGTACCGATGGTTGATCGTCGTGACAATGCTCGTTTTGGGGCAAATGGGCGGGCTGTTGGTATACTTGGGTAGTCTGGTAGTCTATTGGTCTGGTAGTCTGGTAGTCTAGCAGTAGATGAATTTTTATATAGTAGCTTGAGGTATTATGAAACTAGGTGTTATTGGCTTGCCGGGTAGTGGCAAGACGACGATTTTTAATGCGTTGACGCGGGGTGATGCGCCGACGGGGCAGAGTATGGGGGGCCGTTTTGATGTGTTGACGGCCGTTGTTGATGTGCGTGATCATCGGGTGGATGTGCTGACGGAGATGTTTAAGCCGAAGAAGACGATGTATGCTCGCATTACCTATACTGATGTGGCGGGTTTGAAGAAGGGAGCCAGCCAGGGCGGGGGTATGAGCGGCGAATTGCTGAACCATCTGGCGGGGCTGGATGGGTTTGTGCATGTGGTGCGGGCGTTTGAGAGTGAGCTTTTTCCGCACCCGGATGGCAGTGTGGATGCGGCGCGTGATTTGGAGGCGATGGATACCGAATTTTTGCTGAATGATTTGGTGATTGTGGAGCGGCGGTTGGAGAAGTTGAAGGAGGGGCTGAACAAGGGGGCGCTGAAGAATAAGGCGGAGGCGCAGGCGGAAGTGGCTTTGTTTGAACAGTTGTATGAGGCGGTGTCGGCGGAACGGCCGTTGCGTGACTTGGCTCTGGACGAGGAGCAGCTGAAGACCTTGCGCGGCTTTGGCCTGTTGACTCTCAAGCCCACGGTTGTGATTATGAATATTGGTGATGACCAGGATGAGGTGTGGCTTGATTATGACCATCAGCAGACGGTGATGACGAATTTGCGGGGTAAATTGGAGATGGAGCTGTCGCAGTTGGGGGATGATGAGGACGCGCTGGCGATGTTTATGGATGAGTATGGGGTGACGGAGCTGAGCCTGGATAAGGTGGTGCACCTTTGTTATGATTTGATGGGGCTGCAATCGTTCTTTACGGTGGGGGAAGATGAGGTGCGGGCGTGGACGATTGAACGGGGGGCAACGGCCGTTGATGCGGCTGGTTCTATTCATTCTGACCTGGCTAAAGGCTTTATCCGTGCTGAAACTATTCATTATGATGATCTGATTGCTTTGGGGGGGCTGCCACAGGCGCGGGCGGCGGGTAAACTGCGCCAGGAAGGTAAAACTTATCTGGTTCAGGATGGGGATATTATTAACGTTAAGTTTAATATTTAGGGGGCAGTAAAATGAGGGATGAACGGTTGGTCTTTAAATAATTGATCGGGTAATAACTGTAGAGCGATTTTGCAAATCGCTCGGACGATTTACAAAATCGTCCAACATTGTTTCCCCGATTTATTTCTTGATCTACAACCGTTCATCCCCATTTACAAAATCTGCTTGAGCATGGTGGCTAGCTCTTTGAGGTTGGGGGGTTTGTGCAGCCAACTGGAGATGTTGAGTTGGTGCATCTTTTCTAAATCTTCTTCTAAGATGTGGCCTGATAGGATGATGACGGGCAAATGGATGTTGTGTTTTTGCATGGCGGCTACCATTTGCAGGCCGCTCATTTCGGGCATGAGCATGTCGCTGAGGACGATGTGGATGGGGGCGGGGGGCTGTTGTAAGATGGTGAGGGCTTGACGGCCGTTAACGGCCGTTAAGGTCTGGTAATTAAGCATCTCCAAAGCAGCCACCACCGCCTCGCGGGTAGATTCATTATCCTCAACCACCAGAATGGTTTCGCCATGCCCCTTTTCGGCCTCCTCCACCTGCCAGGCTTGGTGCGCCTCATCCCACTCAGAAATCATGGGCAGGTAGATGGTAAAGGTTGTGCCTACTTGCACCTGACTTTCTATTAAAATAAAGCCATTGTGCTGGGTGATAATGCCATACACCTGGGCCAGGCCCAAGCCTGTGCCTTTGCCCGGTTCTTTGGTAGTAAAAAATGGCTCAAACAGGCGCGGTAAATCCTCTTCGGGGATGCCGATGCCGTTGTCGCTGACCTGAATTTCAATCCACTCGCCAGCGGGCATATCGGCCATAGGTAATTTATCGTGGTTGTGGAAGTAGCGGTCGGTGACGGAGATGATTAAATTGCCGCCTGCGGGCATGGCATCGCGGGCGTTGACGGCCAGGTTCATGAAGACTTGTTGAATGCGGGTGGGGTCAATATCGGCCATGTAGGCTAAGGCATCGTGGTTGAATTCGACGAGGATGTTGTCGGGCAGGGTGCGTTCCAGAATTTCGGCCAGTTCTTGGAGGGATTGCAGGATGTTGGTGGGTCTGCGTACCAGGGGGGAGCGGCGGCTGAAGTCTAGGATTTGCTGAATGAGTTGGGCGGCTCGTTCTTCTTGCCGGGCCAGCACTTCCAGGCGTTTGCGGTTTTGGGGGGACAGGTCGGGCAGGGTGCGCAGCAGGAGGTCGGTGTAGAGGGTCATGCTGGATAGGATGTTGTTGAAGTCGTGGGCGATGCCTGCGGCTAGCTGCCCTACAGCGGCCAGGCGTTCTTGTTCTTGGACTTGTTTTTCTAGGAGGACGCGATCGGTGATGTCTTGGATGGTGCCGCTGAGTTTGGTCATACGGCCGTTTTCATCAAACATGGGGAAGATGGTGACAACAAGATGAATAATTTTGCCTGATGGCAGTTGGACGCGGTAGGTATCGGCCATCTCTTGTTTGGCTTCTATAACCGATTGCATAAGTGCCTGAAACTTGGGCTGATCCTCTGGCAGATAATAGGCTATGTGCTGTGCTAATGCAGGTGGAGGGGTTCCCAGAGGAATTTCCAGAATGTGGTAGATTTCCTCAGACCAGGAGGTGGTCTGGGTGGTCAGGTCAACTTCCCAATTTCCCAGTTGGGCCATGCGTTGGGCTTGTTTAAGGCGTTTTTCGCTGCGCCGCAGGGCTTCCTCAATTTCATGCCGATAGGAGATGTCTTCGACGGATACGAGAACCCGCGACCAATCGTGTTCGTGTCCGGGTACGATGGCCAGCCGTAGTTGGATGCGGAATTGACGGCCGTCGGCCGCCAGGGCATCTGATTCTGAATGAAAGTGGGTGTGACCCTGAGACAAAGCGACCAGCTCTTTTTGAAAGGCATCATAGGCACTCTCGCCAAAGAAACGATCGAGGTGGGCCATGATCGTCTCTTTGTCGGCTTTGAGAATGTCAACCGTTGTTTGGTTAACGGCAATTATTCTGACGGAGCTGACACATTGGATGACAATTTCGGGATGGGCGGTGAAATAAGCGTTGAAGTCGGTAATGCCTTGCTGCTGGAGACCGGTAATAAGCTGTTTGACGGGGGAGAAGTCTTCTTCCCATAACATGATGGGGACGTAATCGAACATGCTTTCATAGCGGGCCTGGCTTTGTTGTAAGGCTTGGTTGGCGGCGGTGAGTTCGGCGGTGCGCTGCTGTACGCGCATCTCGAGGGCATCGCGGGCCTGGGCTAACTCTTCGGTGCGTTCGGTTACACGATGCTCCATGGTGGTGAAGGCGTTTTGTAACTGTTCGGCCATCTGGTTGAAGGCTTGGGCTAATTGGCCTAGTTCACCTTCGCGGTGAACGGGTACGCGCACCTGCCAATCCCCTCGTGAAAAGGCAAGGGCGGAATTGCGCAGGATGATTAACGGCCGTATCACCCACCGCGCCGTCAGCATTCCAATGAGCGTAGAAGCAAGCAGTGCCAGCAAGATGGCCTGAAGGGTGAGGCGGTTGTTGGCCTGAATCTCCGCCATGAAATCGGTGGTGGGGATGATGATGGCGACGAGCCAGTCGAGGCCATGAGCATCGGTGATGGGGGTGAGATGGACGTAATAGTCAACGTTGTTAATGGGGATGATGAGGTTTTGATTTTCTTGGATGGCGTGGAGGCTGCTGAATTTGTTTTGGAGGAAGACGGCCGTTTCCCGCTCCACCAAATCCTCACTTTCAACCGCCTGTAACCGAACCACCCCCCCCTCCGTCTGCCGAGAAATCGGTGCTGCCGACGAACTGCTCACCAGCAGCCCATTCCGTTCCATAATAAACGTTTGCCCATGTTCGCTAATATCTAGGTCGCGCAAAAAAGCATTCACCTGCTCAAACTGAAACGCACTGCCCACAACCCCCACCAACTCCCCGCCGCCATTATGCACAGGCATCCCGGCGGTAATCACCGGCATCTCCGTGGCAAAATCCAGATAAATGGGACTCCAGTGGGAATGTCCAATTTTCAGAGCGTCAACATACCAACTGCGCTGGCGTGGGTCATAGTCGGGGGCCGTCTCCACCAGCTCACCAGGCTGGCCTTTATCATCTGCCGTGTAATAGTTAAGGCTGTGGGCTGTTGTGGCACTGCTTAATATGACCTCTAGTCCGCGCCCGGTAGGGTGACGTACCCCCACCATCACTCCCTCTTCTGTGCCTAAAAAGGTGGCATTTAATTCGGGGAACGACCGTAAACTCTGCCAAAAAAAGGTCAATAGGGCCGATTCATCGGTTATATCTAGCTGGCCTGTTTCAATGGCGGCCCCTTCTACTTGATTTAGTAAGTGGGGCAGCGTTAAATATTGATGCAGCCGTTCTTCTATGCGATGGGCTACCTCGTCTTGCAGTCCCACCACCAAACTGTTTACGGCTTGCTCGCCATTCCGAAACGAGAGATAGCCAGTGATGCCCACGATCAGGACAACTTGAATGACGAAGGGAATGATGAGGATGGCCTGTAAGGGTATTCGCCCTAGGAAGCGAATACCCTTGAGTTTGTATTTCATATGGCAACCAGCAAAGCTTACCGAGTTTCTTTTATAACTGGATTACTTGTTCCCGACCTGGCCCTACTGACGCATAGGTGACAGGTATGCCTGTGGTTTCGGTGATGAATTGAAGGTAATTTTGGGCGTTGGGGGGCAAATTGGCCCACTCTGTGATGGACATGATGTCTTCTGTCCAGCCGGGCAATGTCTCATAGATAGGTTGGCATAGAGCTAATGTTTTGAGATCGGGGGGGAAGCCGTCTAGCCGTTTGCCGTTTTGTTCGTAGGCGACGCAAACGGGTATCTGTTCGATGCCGCTGAGGATGTCTAGTTTGGTGATGACGAGTTCGGTGAAGCTGTTGATGCGGCGGGCGTGATCGAGCATGACGAGATCGAGCCAGCCGACGCGGCGCGGTCGGCCGGTGGTGGTGCCAAATTCGTCCCAGGGTTTGTCGCCTGTGCCCCGCAAACGAACGGCCGTTTCCCCACTCAACTCGGTTACAAATGGCCCGCTGCCCACGCGGCTGGTAAACGCCTTTGTTACGCCCACAATGCGCCCCACCACCTTTGGCCCCACGCCCAAACCAATTAAGGCCCCGCCTGCGGAAGGGGAGGAGCTGGTGACAAAGGGGTATGTGCCATGGTCGAGATCGAGGAATGTGCCTTGGGCGCCTTCGGCCAGCACGGTACGGCCGTTGCGCAGGGCCTCATCCAAAAATGCAGGGCCATTGACGAGATAGGGTTCGATACGGCGGGCGTAGTCGGCATATTGGGCGGCAACGGCCGTTGCCTCTAGCGGTTCCGCCCCATAAATCTGCGTCAGCACCTCATTTTTAGCCCGAATATGAGCGTGAATGAGATCACCCAACCCTTCTGAGTCGGCTAGCGAGCCGGCCCGCAGGCCCACACGGCTGGTTTTGTCTGTGTAGGCGGGGCCAATGCCGCGCTGCGTTGTGCCAATCGCCTCATCGCCACGCTGCTGCTCCATCGCCTTGTCTAGGGCCACGTGGGCGGGCGTAATGAGATGGGCATTGTGGCTGATTTTCAGACGGTCAGGGCCGACATCTACGCCTCGGCTTTGCAAAGCATCCAATTCGCGCAGAAAAACGGCCGGGTTAATGACCACGCCGCTGCCGATGAGGCAAACGACGCCTTCGTGAACAATGCCTGAGGGGATGAGATGCAGCTTAAAAATCTCGCCCTGTACGGTTAAGGTGTGTCCGGCATTGTCCCCACCGCTGTAGCGGGCCACAATATCGGCCTGGGCGGCAAATAGATCCGTAATGCGCCCTTTACCTTCATCGCCCCATTGTGCGCCAATGATGATGTCTAAAGGCATAATAAATATCTCCTTTTCCAGGTCCTCTTATTTCCTGGCTGATATGTTGATGGTTACTCCGTTTGCTGCTGCCTGGGAAAGTGATACGTTGTGCTGACTTGCCCACGTAGGGCTTGGCGATCCTTGCGATTGGTAACATACCAGGCATCAATCCATTTTTGGGCCTCATCCAGGTCTTTGAAGAAGGAAAATCGGCTGTTGCCCCGACTGGTGAGGGCCTCTAAGCCTTTGAGAAAGGTGATGAGAATGCTGTCGGGATTGCCGATGAAGGCGACGGGGGTTTCAAATTGAACGCCGCGCAGGTTTTCCTGGACAATGCGTAAGCCGCTGATGGTGAAGCGGGTCATCTGACGGTAATCTATGATGGCTCCTAAGGCATCACCAATTTGATTGTAGTCTTGGGTGTTGAGGGAGAGGTATTGTTTGGCTGTGTCACGGTCAAATAGACCAATGATGGTGTAAACGGCCGTATCCCCTTCCAGTTGATGTTCTACTGCCACGTTGCTTTCCCGCCATTAATAATGCACATTGACCACAGTTCCGATGCCTGCCCAAGAGAAGACCCATTGAGCATCTGATGTTTCCATGTTTACGCAGCCATGACTCATCGGTGTGCCAAAATTGCTGTGCCAGAATGTGCCATGTAAGGCGTAATCATTGTAAAAATACATCACATAGGGAACATTTTCCAGATAATAATCATAACCGAGTAAACTGCCGTCCATTGTCTGGGCTTCGTATTTGAGCCAGATGCGAAATTGGCCGGTTACGGTGGGATGCTCCCAGGTGCCGCTGGAGATTAAGGTTTCGAAGATGGATTCGTTGCCTTCGTAGGCGACCAATGTCTGTGTGGTCAGGTCTACGTCAATCCAGCGTTCGTTAGGCCCAACCCCTAACGGCCGTCCGCGCACCGAATTGCCGCCAGATTCACTGATGTAGGTGGGCGGAGGTGTGTCGGTGGGGATGGGGGTATCGGTGGGAGTGGGGGTTAATGTCCAGGTGGCGCGGGGATGGTCACTGTTGGCGACCAGGTTTTTGGGTTGAAGGGCAACGGCCGTTAGGGTGGGTGTCACCGTTGGCACAATCGTTTCCGGTGTGGCTGTGGCTATCACCGCCGCCATCTCGCCCCCGGTCACATCCGCTGCGATGGTCACATCGGCTGGCAAGGGGTTAAACCAACTGTTCCAAATTAAGAACACGCCGGTCACAACGAACAGGATGAGTAACAAAGCCCCACTCGTGCGCACAGCCAGTTTGCGCCAGTTACGGGGTGGGGTGGTGGATGGTTGGGAAACGGCCGTTTCCAACCCCTCTCTCCTCTCTCCTCTCTCCTCTTCCCGCTCCCGCTGCTCCTTCAGCACCCGGGCCTCCGCCCACGCCCGCGCCTTCTGCACATGCGGGTTATTTGGGTTCAGCATTTCGGCCCGATTCACATACTCCAAACTGGCCTGAGGCGAGGCCGTGAGGCTGGCAAGCCATAACCAGCCGCGATAATCCTGCGCATCTTGCCGCACTGCCTCCTGCAATAGCTGCCGGGCATGACTTTTGTCCCCCGCCTTAATCGCGTTGTGCGCTTGCTTGAGCAATGTTGTACTATCCATTAGTCCACTTCGTTATTGGTTCAAAAAACAAAGAATGCCATTGCTAATTCCCAGGGCGGGAATGTTGGAGTTGGTCGTCAATATCTCCCGATCCAGATTCATAAACCCTGTTTCCACGATGATGGCCGGTGTGCCCGCCCCAATTTTGCGGAAGGCGTGATAATCCGTCATATGTTCGGTGATGGTGTTGGCATGGTAGGGAAGTTGGGTAGCCTCGCGGTAGGCATGTTCTACACAGATAGAAAGGGCTTCTGAGTTGGTGTATGAGGAGCCAGCAATCTTAAAACCTGTGGCTAAGTCGTTGTAATAGATACAGGAGTCGGCATGGATAGAAACGAGGGCTGTGGCTGAATAATTTGTGAGCCGGGGGTCGAATTCGCTTAAAATTTCGGCGGCTACGCCATGTTCTTGCAGGATGTTAACTACCTGGTTGGCAATGTCGGCATTTATGGCTGCTTCTGTCAGGCCATCATCACAAACGGCACCGCTGTCATTATCTTTGTGCCCGGCAATAATGCCCACGCGAATGGGGCCGGGGCTTTGCGGCAGCCGTTGGATAACGGCTTGGGAAGGGGCATCTTTGTAGATGGGGGCGGAGAGGGCGTTTTCGGGGAGGGTGGCGGCAACGGCCGTTTCGGCTACGCCAAACGTCGGCTTAAAATACCAATAAACCAGGAACATACCCGCCAGCGCCAACCCTAAAAAGACAAGTGTGGGAATATTATTACGGGCCAGATGCCAGAGAAGATAGCGGGACGGCTGATAACCAACAGATGACGAGGAATCGGAGTTGTCATAATAATTCATTATGTCGAATATTGTACCCTAAAAGTCAAGCAACCGTGTAATAAATATGAAGGTAAAACCATCTGAAAGTGTAAGTTAAGCATGAGAAACAGTTGGTAAGCCCGCCTGGCAATGATAAAAAGTATCTAGAGAACGAATGTATGATCAATTTGTCACCTTTTTGCGCCAAACTGGCTCTTATTAAGTGATAAGCGGAAAATAGGGATTGGAAGAGTAGAAATGGAAACTTATGTAAACTGGGTATGGAAAACGGCCGATAATCAACTACCAACAACTGAACGGCACCAAGCATTTGGTGAATTGGTTCATCTCTTTCAGGATATGGCCTACAGTGTCGCCAACAGCATCTTAGACGATTTTCATCTGGCGCAGGACGCAGTGCAAGAATCTTTTGTTACAGCATATAAACAACTGCCGCAACTGCTCGATCCCCAAGCCTTCCCTGGCTGGTTCAAACAAATCGTCATCTCCCAATGTTACCGTGCCATTCGCCACAAACAGCCCACCCATTCATTGGAAATAACGGCCGATCTCATCTCCAACGAACCAGACCCGGCCCTGGCCGTGGAAGACTTCGAGCTAAAAGACAAGGTGCTAACGGCCCTGCAAGACCTGCCCGAACGAGAACAAATTGTGACCAAACTTTTCTATCTCAATGGTTATTCGCAAAATGAAATCGCCAAACTGCTGCAAATACCCGTAACAACTGTCAAAAAACGGCTGCAATATGCCCGCCAACATCTGCGGGGCGTTCTGGCAACTATGTTCGATGTGGTTACACCCGCACCTACACCCGTACCCATTCCCATTCCCCGCCGTCGTCGTTTGCCCCGTTACCCAGAGGAATACGAACGGCCGTACAGTTGAAAGCTCTCCTATTTCCGCGTACAATGACAGGAGATAATAACGTACAGAAACCACCCAACGTTTTAACGTTTTAAGGAAACAATCATGGACGAACAACCCAATTCTCGCCCCCCCATACCAGCCTGGGTCTGGATTTTAGTCGTCTTCGGGGTCATCTTAGTTTTGCAGCTTTGGTTCACCGGCCGTTTTGATGGCCCCGACCAGGTAGGCATACAAGAAGTCATGACCCTCGTAGAAGACGGCCGTGTCAAACAAATCATAGTCACAGGCGATAGACTCGAAGTAACTAAAACCAATGACGAAAAAATCACCACCTTCAAGCCTACAGGAGATACCCTAGCCGAGACCCTCCAATTCTATGGCATCACCGCCGAAGATCTAAGCAGTGTGGAACTCACCGTGCGCGATCAATCAAGCCGTGATGCCTTCATCAGCATCGCCATCACCATCGGCCCCATCCTCCTTATCATCTGGATATTCAGCCGGGGTTTCCGGCAGATGCAGTCCGGTGGTGGCAACAGCATCTTTGGCTTTGGCCGCAGCCGAGCCAAAAACCTCAACGATGCCAACCGTCCCACCGTCACTTTTGACGATGTGGCGGGTGTCGAGGAGGCCAAAGAAGACCTGGCCGAAGTGGTACAATTCCTGCGCGAACCAGAAAAATTTGTGCAGGTTGGGGCCCGTATCCCCAAAGGCGTTCTCATGGTTGGCCCGCCTGGTACGGGTAAAACCCTTCTGGCCCGTGCCGTCGCGGGTGAAGCGGGCGTGCCCTTCTTCCACATCTCCGGCTCTGAATTTGTGGAGATGTTTGTAGGTGTGGGTGCCAGCCGCGTGCGCGACTTGTTCGACAAAGCCAAACAAAGCGCCCCCGCCATCGTCTTTGTAGACGAAATTGATGCCGTCGGTCGGCAGCGTGGGGCTGGTTTAGGTGGTGGGCACGATGAGCGTGAACAGACGCTTAACCAGATTTTGGTCGAGATGGATGGTTTTGATAATGAAACCAACGTCAT
>JACKBT010000031.1 GCA_020634415.1 Ardenticatenaceae bacterium | reverse complement strand
TATTACGATTCCCTTATCAGAGGATGAACTTGAACAATTTGATCTATAAAGGTAATTAACTAAATGGAAAACAATAACTTTTTGGGGAAAGTTGTGGCAATATTCAAGAATATGGAAGGTGGGAAAACGGCCGTTTCCCCAGACAACACCATCCTCATTCAGCAACTACACAAGAGCGAAATCTTAACCGTGTATTTGCTGGCGGGTAGTGATATGCCGCCAGCCCAACGTGGCAAATCCATCATTGACCTTCGGGATCAAATTGATGACTTATTTGACGGCGAAGAATTAAGAACGGTATGTTTTGAGCTGGGAGAGGAATTAGAAAATATGGCGGGACAAACCAAATCGGCTAAATGTCTCTCCTTAGCAGACATGATGCGACGACACGGCCGATTGCCAGACCTTCTTGATCTCTTGAAAAAACATCGCCCTAACGCAGTTTGGCCAGATGCAAAGCAGATAACCTTGCCCACCATCGTAAAGAAAGACAACCTTGCAGTTGTTGTAGGTATGATTCACAGACGTGATGGTAGCAATGTGTTGCAGGACGTAGCTAACTATCTCAATGAACAGGGTAAAGATGCCAATATTTTACTGTTCATTACCTCCGGCATAATCCCATTAGAAGCAGATTGGCAGCAATTTCCCCAAGTCTTTCGAGATGTGATAGACGATACATTAAGCCAGACTGGGACAAAAGTTGGCCATTTTTTCTTGGCAGGTACAGGTGCTATGCTATTTAGCATGGGGTGCATATGGAGTACAGTTGGTGATAGTACCCTCTATCATTGGCAGGGCGGCACTTATCATCCCATCATTACCCTGCCCTTATAAACAACGTCTATGATTCTGCTTAATTTCGCCCACCCCCTAACAGACGGCCAGCTTGAGGCAATTCAAGTGCAAACAGGGCATACCGACTTCGATGTTCACCATATCAGAACCCACTTCGACCACGAACGGCCGTTCTCTGATCAACTCACTGAACTCATCAACAGCCTCAATATAGACTCCCAAACCTGGCAAACCCACCCCATCCTCATCAACCCACCGGCTCACAACGCCATTGCTGTGACATTGTTGGCCGAATTACACGGCCGCATGGGCTACTTTCCCGCCATCATTCGCCTCAAGCCTATCCTTGGCAGCCTGCCGCCTCAGTTTGAATTTGCTGAAATTATTAATTTGCAAGCCATTCGGGATCAGGCACGAGCGCAGCGCTGATAGCGGTTCATTGTTGACAACGGCCGTTTCTTCGCACTAAAATAGCCATAAAGATAGCCATCTTGGAGGTGAATGATGATCACAACCTATTCCATTGCTGAAGCCCGCGATCGCTTTGCGGCACTTGTGCGTGATGCCGAAGAGACCAAACAGCCTGTTCAAGTCACCCGGCGCGGTCAAACTGTAGCAGTTATCCTTTCCGTAGAAGAGTATGACCGTTTGTTGTCGCAACAGCCAAAACAAAATTTCTGGGAGGCATACCTTGCTTACAAAGAACAGTGGCAAGATGTGTTGATGGATATTGATGATGATATTTGGGAAGACGTTCGCGATAGAACACCCCCGTCAGAGGTAAACCCATGGCTTTAGGCTATTTGGTTGATACCAATATCATTTCCGAAACAGAAAACCTGCAAGCAGCTGATAAAAACGTTACAGTTAAGCTGCAAGAACATTGGGATGAGTTAGCATTGTCTGCCATCAGTTGGCATGAGATTCTATATGGATATCATTGCCTACCCACATCAAAGCGGAAACAGCGTGTTCGGTTTTTTATAGAGAATACATTAGAGCCGAATATACCCATCTTGCCATATGATGCAGCAGCGGCTGAGTGGTTTGCTACAGAGCGTGCTCGCCTAAGCCGCTTGGGTCGCCCACCAGCCTACGCAGATGGGCAAATTGCAGCAATTGCAGCGGTAAATAATTTGACGCTTGTTACCCGCAATGTCCAAGACTTTGCTGATTTTGCTAATTTGAGAATCGAAAATTGGTTTGATGCCTGATCCCCCCAAGGATTGCCATATGAACGCGATACCTAATTGGGAAGCGATTAGTAAAAAACTCCAACAAGAGTCAAAAGCAGGATTAATACAACTCATCCAAGAACTCACGGCCGTTTCCCCTGAAGCCCAACGCTACCTGCAAACACGTTATCTGAAAGGCACAACGGCCGATCAAATCGCCCCCTACCGCCAGGTCATCCAAGAACAATTTGTCATCTCCGATTGGAACAACACCATTTCCTGGAACTTCGCTGGCGTACAGAAAGCCATAGACGATTATGCCCAAAGCAGTCGGGGTGATGAAGTCGGGATGGCCGAATTATTCGTGGCAGCTTTGGAAACGGCCGTCAAATTCGCCGATAACTTCAACTTACAAGACGACGACTTCGACAACGGTATCACCGAATTAGCTGACAGGTGCACCAACCATTTTCAAGACTATGAACAGCTTCTGCCCACCTACAAACGCCGCATCCAGAAAATCCAGAAAATCGGCACTGATTTAGGCTATTATGCACTGGACGAATCACTTGATGATTTAACCAGCCCTTACCGTTAATCTTATGCACACCATCACCTACCTCTTTGAACCTTTAGATGAACCCCTCAACGGCCGTTACATCCACGCCAAAGGACTGCACGGCTTCCTCTTCAACATTACCGGCCAGGCCGACCGCCAAGAGTCAGACTGGCTGCACCATCATGAAACCCCACGGCCGTTCACCCTAGTCCCCTTGTATGGCGATGATTCCTGTCTGGCTGGCATCCGCCTCTCCACCCTCACCGACCGTGCCACCAGCCTCTTCCAACGCACCGGTGAATGGTTCAGCAAAACCGAACGGCCGTGTCACCTCGGCGGCCACGAATTCATCATCCGCGAATCACGCACCACCCCCAGCATCAGTTGGCAGCAGCTTGCCCTCAGCGAACCCACCAGACAAATTGGCCTGCGTTTTCTCTCTCCTTGCGGCTTCAAACAGGGACCTCGTGTGATGCCCTTACCCCTACCGGCCAATGTGTTTGGCAGTCCCATTCGTGTATGGGAAGCTTTCGCCCCACCCATGATGGTCATCCCCCCCGATTGGCGCGACTGGTGTGCTCAAAATGTCTTTGTCACCCAACATAACATCGAGACTGTCCAAATTAACATCAGTCAGCGCGAACGATTTACGGGCTTCGTCGGCGAAGTGTGGTTTGAGGCTCATCAAGGAGATGAATACCACCTTCGCACCTGGCAAGCCCTTAGCACTTTGGCCACATTTTGTGGTGTTGGTTACAAAACAACAATGGGAATGGGAGCGGTGGAGCGGATGAGCTAAGCCTCACGACTCGTTTCAGTCTACAAGCTTTTTAGTCAAAATCAAGCTGCCTTTATCACTGCCTTCGTGAGAGATAAACAGCGGCAACTTTTCTGTTTTTCGTCAGTTTCACCTGTATCGTTTCACCCGTTTCGTGAAAGTAAAGTGCCCCCAAATGTCAAGACAAAATATGGGGCAAAGTTAAGCTCTCTTTTCCTCCATTGGGTGTGATGGGTAATAAACGGCCGTAGTCCATCTCGGCCGGCGTCGCATAATCCAGGGATTGATGCAGACGTTCATAATTGTAGAAGTGCCAGTAGCGGGTCAGACCACGACGGGCTTCTCGTGGATTGGTGTACTCGTTGAGGTAGACCTCTTCATATTTAACTGCGCGCCAAAGCCGCTCGGTACGGATGTTGTCAATGGCTCGCCCTTTGCCGTCCATACTGATCTTCGTGTTCGCCGTCTTGAGTTGGTCAATATATTGGGGGCTTGTGAAATGACTCCCCTGGTCGCTGTTAAAGATGGCTGGTGTAGCTTGAACCAACGCTTGTTCAACAGCCAGCACCACAAAGGGAATCGCCAGCGTGTCACTGAGCTGCCAACTGGAGACATGCTTCTGGTTGCGGAACTGAGTTGATAACTGACAAAACCATTAAGTTACACTGCCTATCGCTATTTCGTCATGCAAGATACCGAATTGCTATCCTTGTGGAAGACTTATACGTGACTTCATCAATTTTGATAGCCTATTTCTGCGTGGACAGGTCATAATGGCATCTGTTGCGATCTGATTAACCTTAAGTAAAAATTTTTGTCTCTAGTTCTCAGGTGTCAACGGGCATCTTTACCAAGCCCTGCATCGCGTGCCCGGATGATTGCCTCAGCACGGTCAGCCACCTGCAATTTGGCAAAGACATTGGACGTATAGTTACGGACCGTTTTGGGGCTGAGGTGTAATTGTTGGGCAATCTCTTGGTTCGTTTGGTGGTGGGCTACTAACTTCAAAATCTCCCGCTCCCGTTCTGTTAGTTCGGGAAAAGCATACACGGACTGTTGTTCCTGTATTTGGCTGAAGTAGGTCATCATACGGTTGGCTATGGCTGGACTAAAGATAGCCGCGCCAGCAGCCACATCCCGAATTGCTCGCAATATCTCGCTTTTAGAGGCTCCCTTGAGCAAGTAACCTCGCGCTCCAGCTTGCATGGCCGCAAACAGGGATTCGTCATTATCTACCATGGTCAGGACAAGGATGGCAATATGAGGACTGGTATGCACAATCTGGCGAGTCGCTTCGATGCCGTTAACATCCGTCATGTGCAAATCCATCAAAATGACATCTGGCTGCAAGCGTTCGGCGAAAGTGATGGCTTCACGGCCGTTTGTTGCCTCTCCAGCTAATTTCATATCGGCTGTGGCCTTAATCAAGGCACGCAAGCCAATACGAAATGGTTCAGAGTCGTCTACTATGAGTAAGTGAATCTCGCTGTCCATCAGATTTATTCCTCAGAGGGCAAAGGCAAAACGGCCGTTACCCGCGTTCCTCCAGTTGATAAGCGTTGAATTGTGCAGTTCCCACCCAATTCAGCAGCCCGCTCTTTCATGGAGATGAGACCAACACCAGAAACGGCCGTTTCCGGTACACCCACACCATCATCCTCAATGACCAACTGGAGGGCGCCATTGGCGGTGATGGCGATAGTACAACACTTCGCCTGGGCATGTTTCACCACATTGTTGATTGCTTCTTGGGCGATCCGATAGGCAGCGACTTCGACCGCTGCTGGCAAGGGTAGCAAGTCAGCAGCCTCAAATTGAATGGATAGTTGATGCTGCCAGGGTCGAACCGACTGGCGCAGTGTCCCTATCAACCCCAATTCATCCAATGTGGGCGGACGCAAATCGTAAACAAGGCGGCGCACATCAGAAACGGCCGTTTGCGCCTGATTCATAATGCTGTTGAGAATCACTTTTGTTTCAGCTGGATCCGAATTAACCAGGTCGCGGGCGGTGTCGGCCTGTAAGGCTACCGAAGCCAGAACCGGCCCCAGCCCGTCGTGCAGGTCACGGCGCAGGCGGCGGCGCTCCTCCTCCTGGCTGGTCACAATTTGTTGCCGCGACTGCTGCAATGCAAAGGTCAACTGGACCGCCTGTACCATCGTTGCCGATAGTTGAGCAATCGTTGCTAACAGCCGCTCATCTTCACGCGAAAAACGTTCGCCTGGTCCACGCGGTGCCACAAATAGATGGCCCACTTCCTGGTTTTGATGAAGTAAGGGAACCATAAGTAAATCATCAGTCTGTTTTCCAAAAACAGCCACCGGTTTCCATTGCATGTCTGTTTGCGGCAGCCAGAGGGCAACGTAAGGTAACTTCAAGGCAGTAGCGATGGTTTCTACCAGCGTGGGCAGGATGCGTTCCGGGCTGTCCACCGTTTCCAGCCGCTGCGCCAAATGGGTAAGCATCCCTACTGGATCGTCCCGCTGACCGTACATGAGGTGGTCCACGGCCGTTTGTAGGCGCAGCCGCAGCGGTTGAAACAAAACAGCCACCACACCCGTGGCCACAAAAGCAATGGCAGTACTGCCCTGCGCTTGCAGCAGCGAGCCCACCCCGCCAACCAGCAGTACGTAAATGCCTATAGTGATAGCCGTCAACCCACTATATACCAGCGTGCGATTGATAAGGACATCAATATCCCATAGGTGGTACCGTAAAATAGCAAAGGCTATCGTTACTGCCAGACAAAACGTCGCTAACAGAATGACTGTGCCCCCACTCATGACGTAAAGGAAATTGTGATACGGATTCTGCCGTAAATCAGGGAACACAACGAGCAAAACAGCGTTTGTCAGGCTGACCAGAAAAATCAGCAAAAAACCATACAAAACCCACTTGGTTTGCTGACGTTGTTCATTTGAAGCATAGTACCGATAACGAATCAACTGCAACAAGATGCCCATACCCATCCAACCACTAAACATCAGCAAAACCAGGCTGTCCTGTTGGGTATGAATTGCTGGAATGACAGCCATGTTAGACAAAGCATCAGTAAGCAGATGTCTGCCAGCCACGACAAAGAAAAGCCAGGCGGAGAAAAGCCAACGGCTCCACCTAGGTGTGAAACGGCCGTCTGGAAAGAGACAAAACATAGCAATCATCCCTGAATAGACGAGTATTCTCAAAATTATGATAGCCCACCGCCAGTTGGTATCTATAGCCATTAAGCCATCTGTTAGCGGCAATAACACACCAAGATAGGCCAGCGTAGCGGCCACCATTAATGCCAACCATTCCCCCGTCTTACGCCAGGCAATGATTGTTGCCACGACAAGAAAACTCAGGCCGATAGCTGTCTCAATGATGGTAAAATAGCTTGCAAATCCGCGATAGGAGAGACCTTGGGCAGTGAGAGCCGTCCCGTAACCATAGACATCCGCTGCTAACATAGCATAGCGGTACGGTACAGCTATACTGATCAAAAACAAGGCAAACAAAGCAACTGCAATCCATAATAAGCGGATAAGCCAGGTTATTCGCTCTGATTTGTTTAGCTCCGTTACCGTAGTCGTTGCCATTTACGTACTGTACTTTGGGTATCGTGCTTTGTAGCCTAGCCACCGGCCGATCCCGCCTAACACCGCTACCAGACCCTTCGTCACCGCCACCGGCAGGCGCGGATCGTAGCTGTCGGCCAGCGGCGCGACGACGGCAAGCTGCAGCAGGTTGGGCAGGCCGTTGGCGTTCACCTTGCCGTCCTGCGCCAGGCCAAAGACCGTTTCCCAGTAGGTTTGCAAGTCGCCCGGCGGGCGCACCTCGGTGATGAAGTGCATCTCGCCTTTACCCGCATTCCAAAAGGTGTGGGGTGTACCGGGCGGAATGGTCACGCTTTGACCAACATCCAACACCTGCTGCTTACCGGTGGTTCAAACCGAAATGATGGATAATTCAAAACGACTCAGATCAAGTGCAATCAGCGTGGTTTCTCAATTTTCAGCCAGCTCAGACGCAGAGATAGCCCTAATTTCTGCTCAAATCTGAGCTATCGGCAACCCTTCATAGCCGGGAAGGGGTCTAACCACACCCCTTCCGGCACAGGCAGTTGTAGGAGGTCCCGCACCGACCAGCGACGGTTGACCAAGTTAGCCGCCATAGCTGGGGTGCGGTAACGGCGTTTACTAGGGCCGCGGATAGGGATAGTCAGGGATTGATGCGGTCGGCAGAAATGATAGTAGGCCAAACCCCAGTGAATATGAAGCGTAAGATGATATTTGTCATAGGCCATCGACCAGGTACGACGGGAGAGAGGGGCAATTAACTCACGCAAGGTCAAATTCGCCCGTTCTACAAAAGCGGTTTGTACTTTGCCCGTGAAAGCCAGAGCTTGCAAGCCAGTGCGAATCAAGTAGCGACTACCCAGACGAATGATGCTATAGAGAAAGGAAACCTGGCGACCCTGGCGGCGTTTACGCAATTGAGCATAAAGCAAACGAACATCAGGCAGCCAATGATACTTTCTGGCACGAAGTGGTTTATGCCAGGTGCCGAAATGAGCCGTGATAGCGTAGAAGTATTGGTTGAGGCCATCACTGGTAAAGATAGGCAAACAGTCTGGGATTAATCGCTGCCAGACTTGATGGAGTAGGTGCTGAGCATCGGCGGTCGAGCGACGACCCAGATGGAAAGCCAAGAAAAGCTTGCTCTTGGCCGCCACCGCCGTCCAAAGCCAGATGCGTTCAGCCTCAAGTTTGACTTTGGTGACCAGTTCATCCAACTGAAGATGGCCTACTTGGACAGCTTGATGGAACAGTTGCTGATGCAACCGTTGACTGTGCTGACCGCAGCGCATCAACCAGCGGCTAATAGTGGGGTGGTGATTTTCAAAGATGCGCACACAGGCGGAGATGTCTACCCCTTCAGACAGAGCGGTCATAACCATGGTGACATGAGCCAGTGGTGTTTTGAGGTAGTAGAGAGGAGTACCATATCTACTGGTGCGACAGCCACCGCAGGCCTGACATTTCCAGTAGCGAATCTTTTGATTACCACGACGGCCGTTGCTGACTAAAGCATGAATCTGGGCATCAGCGATGGCAAAGTAAGCGCAGACAGGGTTAAGACAGGCAAAACCATTGGAATCGATTGTTTTGCGTCGGCCACGAGGGCTTTTACGTTCTGACCAGGGCACAACCTCAGGTTTAGGGCGAGATGGCAGTAGCGAGAGTAGTTGGTTACAGGCAGGACAGTCATCAGGAGCCTTGGGTTTGAGGGAACGGGGCTTATGCCGCTGCCGAAAATAGTCATGCCACCAGCGGCGAAGTCTACGGCCGAATTGGAACCAGAGAAAAAGAAGGATGTAAAAAAGTAGGAAAACGAGAAACTCGAGGAAAGTGAGGTTGAACTTCATGGGCTGATCCAGTATTATCTCGATAATGAAGTTGAGATTTTACCGAATCAGCCTTCATTTTTCAGCCCAAGTGCTATTGGTTGGAGAAGACATGATTTATCCATCATTTCCAATGTAACTACCCCTTTTTCTCGCTTCTGTTCTCTCATCGGTATCAACGAAGCTGACCTACCTGTTGTTTCTTGCTAATCTTTCCCAATATCTACTTATATTCCCGACTACCGATTGCCAATACTACAATATTCTTACCAGCATCTTGCACTTCATAATTATTCAGATTAAAGTGATCCATCAGAACATATTATCTATATTTTATGTCCAAAGCAAATTTGAATTAGACCGGATATTTAATCTATTCGTCCTCTCCATCTGAGATTGAAACAGAAACGGCCGTTCCCCTCCCCTCTCACCTCACAGCAAGAAAGCAAAAGAACGGCCGTTCCTCAAAAACTCAAACCACTACCTACACCCCCAACGCCCCCATTCCCTTCTCCTGCACCATCCCATTAAACGCCGCCACATCCACCTCAATCAGCTCATGCAGCTGCGCCAACTGCTCATCAATCTCATCCGCCAGCTTGGCATACACATCCTGCGCCGCCTGCGTCGGCTTAAAGTCCGCACTAAACACCACCGGCGCCAGCGCCGCCATCTTGGCAATCAGCCGCGTCCCATGATTCAACATCTCCGACCCCGTCTTTAACCCCGGCATGATCAGCGGCTTCTCGATGGCCGCCAGCTTCTCTTTAAGCTGCTGCCCCACACTTGTGAGGGCCTCATCCTCCTTCCCTCTCGCCAGCCAGCCCTCCACCTGCTTCTGCAAATCGCGGATCTGGTTAACGGCCGTATTCCCCGCCGACACCTTATCCCGAATCTGTATCAGCAAATCAAACTGCGCCTGCAAATCCGCAATCGAAGTCGTCACACGCGGATCACGCACCACCTCAAACGACTGCGTTTGCGACCAATCGCCCACCGCCAGCCGCACCTGATACGTCCCCGGCACCACTCGCGGCCCACTCACCTTGCTGGCCGAAATGTCCTTGCCCTTCAACTTCACACAATCTTCCACCTTCATATCCCAGACAAAGCGATTCATCCCCGCCGCTGCGGCCATATACACCTTTCCCTCCTCAGCCTGCTTCTCCGCCTCACTCTTCTCCTTCTTCGGGTCTTGTGGCGGCTTCGTGCCAAACGACTTCAACACATTGCCCGCCCCATCCAGAAAAGTGAGCGACACCGCTCCCTCCACCTTCTCCGGCAAATGGTACGTCACAATCACCCCATCCGGCGGATTCACACCCGCATCCAGGAACTGCTTATTCACCACACCCTCATCCGTCTTATGCTCCACAAAGGTCGTGATATTGGTAAAAGCGGCCACATAATTCTTGCCCGGACTGCCGCCGCTCCAATCCTCAAACAGATTGGGCGCATGGCGCACCGCCCGGCGCGGCTTAAACAGATAACTGTCCGCCACCACCGCATCGCTCATCTGGTGTAAGGGGGTCACATCGTCCAAAATCCAGAAAGAACGGCCGTGTGTCGCCACCACCAAATCATCATCCTTCAACACCAAATCATGCACCGGGCACACCGGCAAATTCAACTGCAACGACTGCCACGAACCACCACCATCAAACGACACATACAGCCCCGTCTCCGTCCCCACATACAGTAGTCCTTGCCGCTTCGGGTCCTCCCGAATCACCCGCGTAAAATCATCCTCGCGGATGCCCTCATCAATCTGCGTCCAGGTCTGCCCATAATCCGTCGTCTTGTACAGATACGGCCGATAATCATCCAGCTTATAGCGCGTCCCCGCCACATACACCGTCCCCGCATCATGGGGCGACTGCTCAATCATGCTCACCATCATCCACTCCGGCCAATCCGGCGACACATTCTGCCAACTCGCGCCACCATCTTTAGAGAGATGAATCAAGCCATCATCCGAGCCAGCCCAGAACACCCCCTGCTCATGCTGCGACTCCACAAACGAGAAAATTGTGGCATACGTCTCCGCCCCAATCGAATCCAGGTTGATGGGGCCACCCGTCTTCTGCATCGTCTCCGGCTCGGCTCGCGTCAAATCAGGACTCAAAATCTCCCACGTCTGACCCTCATCCGTCGTGCGGAACACATAATTACCCGTCACATACAGCACATTGGGGTCATGCGGCGAAATCACAATCGGGTACGTCCAGAAAAAGCGATACTTATGCTCAATCGCGCCATATCCCGCCATTGTCTCCGGCCATGTGGTAATCAGCCGAATCTGCTTCGTGCGGTGGTCATACCGTTGCAGCGAATTGCCGCCGCCCGGCGAACTACCAATCGCACCCACATAAACAATATTGTGGTCATCAGGCCGCACCGCAATATAACCACTCTCCCCCGACCCCGCCGGATAACAGTCGGCCCAGGGAATGGCCCCGCGTGTACCCATACTGGGCACAGCAATGCTGGAATTATCCTGCTGCGTGCCATACACATGGTAGGGATATTGGTTGTCCACCGCCACATGGTAAAACTGTGCCGTCGGCTGATTGAAAATCGAAGACCAGCTCTCACCGCCATTAAACGACACATTGGCCCCGCCGTCATTACCCTGCACCATGCGCCGTGCATTCTTGGGGTCAATCCACAAATCATGGCAGTCCCCATGCGGCGTGGTAATTTCCTCAAAATTGTGCCCGCCATCCACCGACTTCCACAGTTTGAAGTCATTCACATACACCGTGTTCTCATCCTGCGGGCAGGCGGTGAGGTGCATGTAATACCAGGAACGGCCGTATAACTCTCCCTTATCACTCACCCGCTCCCACGTATCCCCATAATCATCCGAGCGATACAAACCGGGTTTGTTTTCCGACTCAATCAAGGCCCATACCCGGCCGCTCTTGGCTGGCGAAGCCGCCACCGCCATCTTGCCCAGCAGCCCTGGTGGCAGCCCCTTGTTATTACGAATCTCCTCCCATGTATCGCCGCCATCCATTGAGCGGTACAAACTGCTGTCCGGCCCACCGCTAGAAATCTGCCAGAAGCTGCGGTACCCTTCCCAAATGGTGGCATAAACAATGCGCGGGTTCTGCGCGTCAAAAGACAAATCTACCGCGCCCGCCTTCTCACTGCGAAACAGCACATTCTCCCACGTCTTGCCTCCATCCTGCGAACGGAACACACCGCGCTCCTCGTTTGGCCCAAAGGCATGGCCCAGCGCCGCCACAAACACCACATCGGGATTGTGCGGATGCACTCGAATTTTGCCAATGAACCGGGTATCACTCAACCCCATGTGCTGCCAGCTTTTGCCTTTGTCAGTAGATTTGTACACCCCATCCCCATGCGACACGTCAATGCGAATCGTCGTCTCGCCCGTTCCCGCATAAATCACATTGGGGTCAGAGGGCGCAACTTCTAACGCACCAACAGCGGCCGTTTTGAAATACCCATCAGACACATTCTGCCAATAAATACCACCGTCTTCCGTCTTCCACACGCCACCCGCGCAAGCACCAAAATAAAAGGTGGCCGGATCAACCGGATCACCCGCTACCGCCACCACGCGCCCGCCGCGAAACGGCCCAATGCTGCGGAATTGTAACAGTCGGTTCAAATCGTACTTAGACATGAAATTTCTCCTTCTTCAAGTTGGGAATTAGTGGGCAAAAGATACCCTGAGTATGTGATTTTGGCTAACAACAAAAGAACCAAATGGCTTTCAGCCCACTGTTGGGTATAATGCCCTCAGTAGTCAGCAACAAGCCTATGGCAGACCTAAAGAGTTTCGTCCTTAAAACTCATGGCAAAAACCCTTTGGGTCTAGGTAAAATTACTTAAACTCAAACTTGAAGGTTATATTATGAAAGCATTTGTAACAGGTGGTTCTGGTTTTATCGGGCAGCATGTCATCCGTAAATTAGTAGATCGGGGATACGATGTCTATGCCCTGGCACGTTCCCAGGCCAGTGCCAATATTGTCGCGGCATTGGGAGCCACAGTTGTATCCGGTGACATCACCGACGTTGAATCCATGCGCAGTGGGATGACAGGCAGCGATGTCGTCTTCCATATTGCTGCCTGGTATAAAATTGGCGCACAGGATTGGTCTGAGGCCGAAGTGATTAACGTCAGCGGCACGCGCAAGGTGCTGCGGTTGGCTCACCAACTAGGTGTACCCAAAATTGTTTACACCAGTACCGTCGCCGTCTTTGGCGACACCCAGGGCCAACTGGTGGACGAAACATTCTATCAAGGCGGCCCTTTTCTCTCCGAATATGATCGCACCAAATGGCTGGCTCATTATAAAGTCGCCCTGCCCCTCATCGAGAAAGGCGCTCCCATCATCATCGTGATGCCCGGCGGGGTCTATGGCCCCGGCGACCAAAGCTCCATCGCCGATCTCATGCGTATGGCTTATCGCGGCCTGCCTGCTGTTCCTGGCCCAGACACAACGCTTACCTATGCCCATGTAGAAGATGTGGCCGAAGGTCATATTCTGGCGGCGGAGCGGGGCAACATAGGCGAAAGCTATATTTTGGCTGGCCCAGCTATTTCTCTGGGCGAGATGTTTGATTTTTGGGCTTATCTCTTGGGCAAATCGGCCCCAAAGGTACGCATTCCGGCGGGGGGATTACGGCCGTTTGCCCCCCTCATGGAGACCATTGGTAACGTCCTCCCTTTGCCCGGTGCCTTCACCGGCGAAGCCACAGCGATGCTGGGAGCCACCTACATGGCCCGCTCCGACAAGGCCCGTCGTGAGTTAGGTTGGGAAACACGGCCGTTACAAACCGGCATGTTAGAAACCCTGCAATGGATTGCCCAAACCGAAGCCGAAAAACCAGCCTCACCAGACAAACAAATCGCCTTGCTCGCCATAGGCATTGCCCTGGGACTCATCCTCGTCTGGGTATTCGGCCGTCGCCGCGACAACTAACTCCATCCCCTAGAAAACAAAAAAGGACAGGAAATTCATTTTCCTGTCCTCTCCACATTTCTCTTTACTGATAACTAAATACAGATTACCGCCCTCTATCCACTTGCCGGCGCTGCGCCCGCACACGCATCACTTGTAACTGCATTGCCTGTCGCCGTTTCTGCACCAGCCAAATCATCATCAAGCCCAATAATGTAATTGTGAATAGAGAAATCATTTTTTAACCTCGCTTATTAATCCATTACTGAATGAGTGCTAACCATTATACACATTTTCCCCGAATCAGTTCATTCTGAAATAGGTTATTAGTAATGATTAAGGTTGCAGCTTACAGACACCATTACGCCCCCCTGCCTACAAACCCCGCTCACCGCGAATATAGGGCACCCCCAGTGCCGCTGGTGCGCCCAGGCGTTGACGTATGGCCGCACGCGATCCCCAAACCAAAGCCAAAATCGTCAAAATAAAGGGAATCATCTGCAAAAAGAAGTTCAAATTGCGATTTACATACAAGGGATTGGTCAGACCGAACAAGGTAGCTGGCCCCTGCAAATCTAAAATGCCTCGGCGTAAAGCACCAAAAAGATAGCCGCCCAAAGCCGCCCGCAGCGGGTCCCATCGCGCAAAAATCACCAAACCGACGGCAATCCAGCCTTGCCCCGAAGTCGTCAACTCGCTGTACCAGCCGGGCGAAACCGACAAGCTAATGGTAGCCCCCGCCAGCCCTGCCAGACAGCCGCCGACAAACACATAAAGATAGCGCAGGCGATAGACATTGATGCCCATGGTGTCGGCCGCTTCCGGCTTTTCGCCAATGGCCCGCAAGTGCATACCAGGCCGCGTTTTGTTGATGAAGTACCAGGTAAGCGGCGCAAAAAAGTAGCCAAAATAAACCAGCAAGCTGTGATTTTCAAAAAAGATAGGGCCAATAAAGGGAATGGCTGCCAGACCAGGAATATCAAACGCCGGAATGAGAGCCGGGTTCAGCCCTGTCAGCCCTTCACCCAAAACCAAAGCCAGCCCCGTCCCTAAAAAGGTCAAAGATAGGCCGCTCACCACCTGATCGGCCTGGAAGTGGATGGTGACGAGGCCATGTGCCAGACTGAGGATGCCAGCGGCGATCATGGCGACGACCAGCCCTAACCAGGCACTGCCTGTGGAGTAGGAGGTGCTGAAACCAGCCATCGCCCCGATGAGCATCATACCTTCCACGCCTAAGTTGAGAATACCAGCCCGTTCGGCAAAAATCTCGCCAATGGCGGCAAAAAGGAGAATTGTTCCAGTAGCTAAACCCGCATGTAAGATGATTATAGGATCCATGATTACGCCAACCTCAGCTTTTTCTTTGAAAACGAATCTTGTAACGCAGCAGCACATCGCTGCTGATGACCATGAATAGGACGATGCCTTGCAGCAAGTTGGATAGGCCCGCTGGCTGTATCTCGCGTCCGGCGACGATGAGGGCGCCAAAGAGGATGGCGACGATGATGACGGCGAAGGGGTTGAGCTTGGCTAACCAGGCGACGATGATGCCTGTGAAGCCATAGCCGGGGGAGATGCGCTCTTGCAGCCGATGCACAACGCCTGTGATCTCGGACATGCCTGCCAGCCCCGCAATGGCCCCGGAGACCATCATGACCAACACGATGTTGCGGATGATGTTGATGCCGGCGTACCGGGCGGCTTCGGGGTTGTCGCCTATGAGTTTGATTTCGTAGCCCCAGCGGCTGCGATTGAGAATCCACCAGACGATAACGGCCGTTATCAAGCCAAACACCACCCCCAAATGCAGCGTAATCCCCGAAAAGGCGCGTACTTCCCGCGCATAATCCGCCAGACGTGGCAGCCAGGCATTCTTCTCAAACGTGGGCGTCATCTGGAAACCCGCATCGCTCCATTTATCGAAAATCCAATAATTGTTCCAGAAGACGGCAATGTAATTGAGCATCAGCGTGGTGATGATCTCGTTGACCTGGAAGCGAGCTTTAAGATAGCCAGGAATGAAGCCCCATATGGCCCCGCCAATCATGCCAAAGATAGCCATGAGGGTAAGCACCACAATTTTGGGGCTGTCGGGCGGCACAATGGGGATGAGGATGACCAGACTGGCGGCAAAAGCCCCCATGTAGAACTGGCCTTCGGCCCCGATATTCCACAACTTCATTTTGAAGGCGATAGCGCAGGCCAACCCCACCATAATGAGGGGCGTTGCTTTGACGAGGGTGTCGGAAAAGACGGCCCAACTGCCAAAGGTGGCACGGAAGAAGAACTGGGCCACACGCAGCGGCTGACCACCAATAATTTTGAGAACAATGCCGCTGATAACAAAGGCGATGAGGACTGAGCCAACGGCCGTTGCCACTGGCAGCCAGCGCGGAATTTCCTCCACTCGCTTTTCAAACGTCACAGTAAACGGCAACCCCCGTTGTCCACTCCCTGTTGCTGCTGCCATCTTTCCTCCTTTATGGGGTAATCCGTGAGCGGTAACGGGGCATCCGACTACCGACCACTGTTTACCGTTTATTCCTTCTTCGTGCCCGTCATCATCAGGCCAATTTCATCAATATCAGCCTCATCGGCATCCACCACGCCCATGATCTTGCCATCATAAATAACGGCAATGCGGTCACTGAGTGAGCGCAGCTCGTCTAGCTCTTCGGAAATGAGGAGAACGGCCGTTCCCCCCTCCCGCTGCTCCAACAACAAAGTCTGAATCGCCTCAATTGCCCCCACATCCAGCCCCCGCGTGGGCTGCACCGCCACCATCAGCCGGGGATTGGCCGAAATCTCCCGCGCCAAAATCACCTTCTGCAAATTCCCACCCGACAACTTCCGCGCCATCACCCGCACACTGGGAGCCAAAATATCATACTTTTGCTTCAGGGCACGAGCACGCTCTCGCGCCTCCGTAAAGTTAATACTCCAGCCATTGCCAATCGGCTCCTGCCGATAATTTTTCATGATAGTGTTTTCGGTGATGGTCAAATTGGGCGCACTGCCCACATGATTGCGGTCTTCTGGCACATGCGACACACCCTGGCGAATAGCGACAATGGGCGGTTGGTTGCTCACATCCTCGCCATTGATGAGGATGCGGCCGCCACAAGGGCGCATACCCGTAATGACCTCTGCCAATTCACTTTGGCCATTGCCCGCCACGCCGGCAATCCCCAAGATTTCGCCGCTGCGCACTTCCAACGAAACACCACGCAGGGCGGGCACGCCTTTGTTGTTTTCGGCGGTCACGTTTTCCATAGATAAGACCACATTGCCCGCTTTTTGTTTGGTCTTTTCCACCCGAAAGACGACATCACGCCCCACCATCAACTGGGCCAGCTTTTCTTTGGTCAGGCCCGCCGCGGCGATGCCTTCGGCGGTCACTTTGCCCTTGCGCAGCACGGTGACCCGGTCGGCAACGGCCGTTACCTCATGCAGTTTGTGGCTGATAAAAATGATAGATTTGCCTTGCTGCGTCATGGAGCGCATCGTTTCCATCAAATCATCAATCTCTTGCGGTGCAAGAACGGCCGTTGGCTCATCCATAATCAAAATATTAGCCCCCCGATACAGCGTCTTCAAAATCTCCACCCGCTGCTGCTCCCCCACCGAAAGCTGCCAAATCTTGGCCATCGGATTCACCCGCAAACCAAACTGCTCCTGCAAAGCCAACACCTTCTTATCATACTCCGCCAACCGCATAAAAAATTTCGGCTCATCCAGCCCCAGCAAAATATTCTCCGTCACCGACTGTGTAGGCACAAGCATAAAATGTTGATGCACCATGCCAATTCCCGCGGCAATGGCATCTTTGGGCGAATAAAACGAAACAGGTGAGCCATAAATTTTGATGCTGCCCTCACTCGGTCTGTACAAACCAGCCAAAGCATTCATCAGCGTACTTTTCCCTGCTCCATTCTCCCCCAACAGCGCGTGAATCTCCCCCTTCTTCAGCGTAAAATTCACATGATCATTCGCCAACACACCAGGAAAACGAATCACAATATCCTGCATTTCAACTACAAAAGGCGCATCGTTCATGGTCACTGTGCCATCCTTGTAATAATAGTAATTGGGTAATTGGTCACTACACTACCCCATTACTCCTAAGCCGTCCCAAACGTCAAACCCAATTGGCGCAGCCATTTGCGGTAGGCAATGGCCGTGCGGTCACTGCGCAAATGCAGCTCCGCTTGCAAATCTAAAGGCAGCTTTTCCGGTCGCTGCGATTCGACAATCGGAATGTCTTCACCTGTCACCACATCCTGAAAGGCAATGATAGATTCGGCCGATTGATCAAAGCCGTAATTCATAGACATCAACACCCACCCCTTCGACTGCAACTCATCTATGGGGCAGACGGGATACATGGCAGCGAAACTGGGGCCTTTGATCTTCACAAAATAGGCCACCAACGGCCGAAAAACGCGATACGTATAAGCCACTTCACCGCCCACCCCCGTGCCATCGGGGTTGGGCTGCCACACCCGAATGTTCTCACTCACAATCCCCTCATCGGTAATTTGCGCCTCATAGTCGCTAATCTCAGGATAACGCGGATCACCCAAAGAGCCTGCGTGGACAAAGGGGAAATGGGCCACATCCAAAAAGTTTTCAATAACGCGGGGGGCGGCGGCCTGGAAGTAATAAGGACCAGCGGGCAAGTTGCGGTAACTGTCATCTTCCCATTCAGGGAAGGTCGGAATATCGTGCGTTGGTTCGCCCAACGTGACCCAAATGAGGCCATACTTCATCTGGGCACGATAGGTTTTGACCTGGGCTTTGGCCGGGGGTGTCTGGTCAGGGTGGGCGGGGATGCGAACACAACGGCCGTCTGCCCCATACGTCCAGCCATGATACGGACAAACCAGACAGCCATCCGCCACCTTCCCCAGAGACAACTTCGCCCCTCGGTGAATACACAAATCCTGCCAGGCAAAAACCTGTCCATCCACCTGCCAAATAACAATATCTTCACCCAACAGCCGCGCCGACAGCGGGTTTTGGCCCTCCAAATCCTTCACCTCGGCCACAGCGTGCCAATCGTTAATTAAAACAGGATCGTGTAGCATGATATTCATTGAGAAATGGCAGCCCTTCTTAGGACTGCCATTTCTTATCTCATAAACTTAAAGCTCAGGTAACTCAGCGTTAAAGTTCTGGTTCCACCAATACATGCAGACATTGCATGGGCTGTCGAACTGCTTAAACCCATCCAGATCAATCTGCTCCAGCGATTGACCCTCAGGCACAACCACATTGCCCTGGTTGTCGGTGATGGGGCCAGCAAACACATCAAAGCGATCAAAATCACCGCTAATGGCTCGCTCAAACACGTCGCGGATCATCGCCAAATCTTCTTCGGGCAGTTCCGCCACACCAGGCTGCAGTTCCTGGCCCTCCATGAAGCCATACAGCCCCATCGCACCAGAATCAGCATCAAAATATTCCCAGCCACCTTTCCACGTGCCAGCCTTCGATTTTTCTACGATGTCGGAATAAACGATACCCCAGTTCCAGTAACCGGCCGTCAAACATTTGTCGCTAGAGCAGCTGCCTTCATAGTTGTAGGTAATACCCCATTTGCCGTCGGGGGCAGCCTGGGCTGCGGCTGGGGTATCTGCACCATTCATAACGACCTGTGCGCCCGCATCAAACAGCGATTTGGCTGCTTCTTGTTCCAAAATGGGATCGTGCCACGTACCAATCCAGCGCACATCAATCGTACATTCGGGGCATGTCTGCTGGGCACCCAGCGCAAAGGCATTGCCCAAACGCAGTTCTTCGGGGATGGGGAAGGTGGGCATGTAGCCAAGTTTAGGATTGCCATCCATCTTAGCCCGCGCTCCGGCGATCATGCCGTTCAGGTATTTCATCGTTTCCATCGCCCCAAACAGATTGCCAAAGTTTTCTTCGTTCGATTTGAAGCCACTGATGTGGATGATGTTGACATCGGGGAATTCGCCGGCCACGATTTCGGAGGCATCCATATAACCAAATGAAGTGGTAAAGATGACACTAAAACCTTTACGGGCCAGGGAACGGATTACCTGTTCCGCATCGGCTCCTTCGGGAACCAGTTCCACATAGGCAGTGTGCACATCTTCTACGTTTTCTTGAACGTATTGACGGCCGACTTCGTGTGCTTGTGTCCAGCCACCATCATTGTGGGGGCCAATGTAGACAAAGGCGACGTTGAAACAACCTTCAATGGTTGCCGGAATTTGGTAGCTGCCTTCTTCTTCGGCTTCACCAGCAGCAGAACAGTCGCTGGCGGTTTCTTCCTCACCACCACCACCACCGCAGGCGGCTACCAATAACAGGGTAATTACCAATAACGAGAGAATTTTTAATGTTTTCACTTCTTGCGTCCTCCTCAAGACTAATTGTTGCGTAATTACGAAATTACGTAATTACGTAATTTGGTAGGGTAATTTAACATTTTGGGGAAAGGGTATTCTCTTTTTTCTAGTTTTCACCTCCTTCCTGTTTGCTGGGGGATGTGCCTAACGGCCGTCCCGCGTGCTGCTCAATAATTTGTAACTCATTACGCAAGCTCTTCACCTGCTCCTCCTGCCCTCGGCTTTGAGCCAGGCTAATCGCCTGCTGCACATCCTGATACGCCAGATCATATTGCTTCTGGCGGCGATAGGCCACACTGCGGCCACGATAGGCTTCAGCCAAACGCACGGGATTGTCTGCCGGTTGGCTAAGGGCTATGACTTGGCTAAACGCCTGGGCAGCTTCGGTGTATGCTTCTCGTTCAAGGTAATATTGGCCTAAGAGGTGGTGGGCAACCGTTTGCTGTTGTGTTTCTGGCAGGCCCAGTTCCAAAGCGCGTTGGATGTGGGTAACGGCCGTTTTCGTCACCGTCCGCTTATTTTCCAAAGCCAACAAAGCTTGCAGCAAATAGGCTTCGCCCGAACTGGTATTGCGCTGCAAAAACTGCTGCAACTGTCGTTTGGCCCGATTGGCCGCCCGCCCGCGCCGCAGCGCTTCAATGTATTGCAACTGGATTTTGGCATCTTGCGGATTCATCTGCGCTTGGGCTTCGAGTTGGGCAAACTGCTGCTGGGCGGCCACACTGTCGTGCGCCACCATCTCAAAACGGCCGCTTCTATCCGCCCAAAAATACCAGCCCAGCAGACCCAGATGGACAACGGCCGTTGCCCCACTCAACAACGGCGTGGTGGCAAAATCATAAATTGTGCGCCAATCGCCAATGAAGGTAACGGCCGTAAAAATCGGGTAAATCAACAACGAAAAGTAAATCTGAAACCGGAACGCCCGCAGCCCAAAAAACTGCAGCGTTCGATTCTGCTGGCGCATCGCCCACAACCAATAAAGCAGCCCCACTGCCAACGACCCCAAAGTCCCCGCCAGAGCAATAAACCACTCCTGTCCAGCCGGAAAAAATCGGTCGGGCTGCACATATCCCCAGTAAAACCCATAACCACAATTCACCACGCGGCCACCCCACACATAAATGGGAATCGCATGACTAATCTCATGAACCAAAACGGCCGGTGGCACCGCCAAATAAAAAGCCGCCTGCTCCGCCAGGTGCAGCTTGCGGCTCGTCAACGGCTCTTGTTTAAGACTCCCCCATTCCCGTCGCAGCAGTCCCGCCAATTGCACAGCCTGATAAGCTTGCCACAGCGATAAGAGATAAAAAATATACTCAAGAGAACTGCCCTGAAAATTAAAACAACCCATAATGGTTTGCCAACCTACGCTCTCACCTGTTTACTGGCTGGCCCAATCCAAGTTCCCGTCTCACCATGCAAAGCCCGATCAATATACGCCGGATGCGTAATAAGAGCCTGATGACCCGTTTTCTGCACAAAATCCAGCACAGCTTGCACCTTGGGCAGCATACTGCCTGGGGCAAAATGCCCTTCCTCCACAAATTGTGCCAATTGATTCGGTGTAACGTGTGCCAAATCTTGCTGCTGCGGCGTATTAAAATTCAGCGACACCCTCTCCACCCCTGTCGAAATCAACAGCAAATCCACCCCTAACTCAGCGGCCAACAAACCGCTCGCCAAATCCTTGTCAATCACCGCATACACACCCTGCAGCTCACGCAGTTCGCCATGCGGATTTTGCACCACAGGAATGCCACCGCCCCCAACAGCAATAACAATAGACCCTGCCTTAATTAAGTGGCGAATGGCTTCCCTTTCAATGATGCGCCGCGGTTTGGGTGAAGCCACCACGCGCCGCCAGCCCCGCCCCGCATCTTCCACCACACGCCAGCCCTGCGCCTCAAACAGCCGCGCCTCTGCCTCGCTCATAAAGCCGCCAATCGGCTTGGTGGGGTTCTCAAAAGCCGGGTCTTTTCGTTTCACCAAAACCTGGGTCACAATGGAAACCACAGGTTTTTTGATGCCTCGGCTGTGCAGTTCATTACTCAATGCTTGTTGCAGCATGTAACCAATGGAACCTTGCGTATCAGCCACGATCAAATCTAGCGGGGTCATGTGAACCTGCTCGGCTGCCAGTTCATTGCGCCGCAAAATGTAGCCAACCTGTGGCCCATTGCCATGCGTAATCACCAGATTCCAGCCTTCCTGAACCATATAGGCTAAATGTTTGCATGTTTCCCGAACGGCATCCCATTGGTGGGGAATATCGGGATGATTTTTGTCGGTGATTAGGGAGTTGCCACCGATAGCAATAAGCGCTGTGCGATTCATAAATGCCTCTTGCCAAGACGATGAGGATAATAGTGGGTATGACGGGTGATCATACAACAGCCCTAAAGCATGGGCAACTGTACAACCCTGCTGAAAACAACTAGATCAATATGACAATCGTCACAAATCGGGAAGCCCGATATAGTTGGGGTTGGTGGGTGAAATGGAGGTGCAGCAAATAATCAATGGTCAATGGCCTATTGACCATTGTCAATTGTTATGGTTGTTGAAGTTTGTTTGGCTGGTGTTGAATCGGCCGTTTCCGCCCAAGCTGGCGGTGCGAGTCGTATTGAGCTGTGTGAAAACCTGGGTGAAGGGGGCACAACCCCCAGTTGGGGAACCATTGCGCTGGTGCGGGAAAAGCTGTCCATTCCTATTCACGTGATGATTCGCCCACGTGGCGGCGATTTTTGCTATTCAGATTTGGAATTTGAGGTAATGCGGCGGGATGTGGCTGGGGCTGTTTCCCTGCAAGCCAATGGTGTCGTTTTCGGCCTGCTCACGCCACAAGGTCATGTAGATATGGAACGTACCAGAGAACTCATTAAGTTGGCTCGACCCCTATCCGTTACCTTCCACCGCGCCTTCGACGTGGCTGTTGATCCGCTGGCGGCTCTAGATGATTTGCTGGCTCTTGGTGTAGACCGGCTGCTGACTTCGGGCCAACGGGCCACGGCCTGGGAAGGGCGGGGGTTGATTAGGGAGTTGCAGGCTAGGGCAAACGGCCGTCTCCACATCATGACCGGCAGCGGGGTCAACGCCAGCAATGCCGCCGCGTTGTTAGCCGCCACTGGCATTCACGAAATCCACGTGGGTTCCGCCTGTACGGAAGTGGTAAAGGGGAGAGGGATGCGGGGGGAAACGGCCGTTCACATGGGCACAACCGACGACGACAATACCATCCGTCAGGTCTCCGCCTCCCTTGTGCGCCAAATTGTGGCAGCCATCCAGCCTCCTTAGGCCGGCCGCTTAAACACACAAAAATAAGTCATCGCCCACCGCTTCATCCCGCCCCCCTCAAGCATCAGCACATCATGATTCCGCCCAATCACCACCGGCTGCATATGCACCAGCTCCCACCCCTTCTCCCCCAATTGGTTGAGTTCAGGAATCATGGCTAAAGGCGAATAACGCGGCAGACTCTCCCCATCCACCAACTCACTATAAATCGAATCCACTGGCTGATTATTGACATCAGCCTCCAAAAATCGTGTTAAATATTCCCATTGTTGCATGGTATACCTCCAGAAAATGGTACGTCTTGTTATGCACCTCTTTTACAAAAAGCGCACAACCAGGCCACCAACTGCTCAATATCGCCTAAATGCCCCATCTCAAAAGGTGAATGCGTGTAACGAGTGGGGAAAGCCACCAACGCCGCCGGCACATCGGCCCGCATAAAGGCATTTCCATCGCTGCCAAACGAGCTAAACACCGCATGTTGAATGGGAATGTGTGCTTCGTCCGCCACCTGTTCCAAACGAGCCGTCAGGGCATAATCATAATGCACCAGCGAATCCTTATGCACCAGCACAGGGCCAGCCCCCAACCGCAGAGGCACAACATGATCATTGACACCAGGAATGTCACTTGCTAGACCAATCTCCACCGCGATCATGGCCTCAAACTGCTCCCGCGCCATTAAAGCGGCCGCGCCCACTGTGCCCACCTCCTCCTGCACGGTGCAAACCAACGTTAATTCACAGCCTAGTTCAACGGCCGTTACCCGCCGCAAAACCTCAGTCAACACCGCCAACGGCACCCGATCATCCAGCGCCTTGCCCACCACATGATTGCCAAACTGCTCAGTCGTGGCCTCCCAAACCACCCTCGTCCCCGGTGTCACCCCCCGCGCCAAAAGCTCCTCGCGGGACAAGCCCGTGTCCACCCAAAAATCATTCCAGGTCAACTCCCTCGGCTCCGGCAGGGCCATGGTGGCTAAATGGCCTGTCACCGTGCTAATGACACCTGGAATGACACCGGAACGGGCTAATATACGCACCCGCTGCCCCAGCGTAAACGTGTCGCGCAGGCTAATGGTACGATCCCAGCCTTGCCCATTCGCCAGATATAAAAAACCATCCGCATCAATGGCCCGCACCAGATAGCACAACTCATCGGCATGAGCAACAAGGGCCACCTTGGGGCCACTCCCTCCCACTCGCGCCACAATATTGCCAATGCGGGTACGCTCTACCTCGGCCCCATACTCCCGCCACAACTGTTCAATGACATCCAGAACCGCTGCCTCTTGCCCAACCGGCCCACTCAGTTCGGTCAACCTTTTAATCAGAGGGAACATAGTCACACTCAAAAGAAAATGGCGTAACAAGATAGGTTACGCCATTCATTAATCATCAGGAATTTTGTCAACTTAGTCGTTAAAGACGATGACTGAACGCAATGTTTCGCCGCGTTTCATGGCATTAAAGGCTTCTTCTGTCTCTTCCAGACTGATGGTGCGACTAACCAAGCCATCCAAATCAAGTTTGCCCTGGCGATACCAATCAGCCAAAATGGGGAAATCGCGGGCAGGGATGCAGTTACCATACCAGGAGACGGTTAAGCTGCCACCCAAGTCAAAGAAGCGTTGAATCTCCATATCCAGGCGCGGCCCTGGCCCCGGCACACCAATAAGCACGCACGTACCCGCCAAATCGCGGCAGAAGAGGGCTTGCTCCAATGTCTTAGTAATGCCAACGGCTTCAAAGGAGTAATTGACACCATGACCATTGGTTATCTCTTTAATGGCCGCCACAGGATCGCCCTCACTAGCGTTGACGGTATGGGTGGCCCCAAACCCTTTGGCCCACTCCAGTTTTTGTGGATCAATATCTACGGCGATGATGGTGGTAGCGCCGGCGATTTTGGCTCCTTGAATGACGCTGTCGCCCACGCCGCCGCAGCCGAAGACGGCCACACTGGTGCCTTGCTGCACATCGGCCGAATAAAGGGCAGCCCCGACACCGGTCATCACGCCGCAGCCGATGAGAGACATGGCCGGGGCAGACAGGGACGGATCGTATTTGACGCATTGCACTTCGTGGACGAGGGTGTGGGTGCAGAAGGTGCCAATGCCGAGGGCGGCGTTGAAGGGATTGCCGTCTTTGTCGCGCATTTTGTTTTGGGCGTTGAGGCTGGAGGCGCAGTAGTTGTGCTGCCCTTTGAGGCAGAAGCGGCATTCGCCGCAGGGGGCGCGCCAGTTGAGCATGACATGATCGCCAACCTGGACGCGGGTAACGGCCGTTCCCACCTCCTGTACCACCCCGGCCCCCTCATGGCCCAGCAAAAAAGGAAAACCATCCGTGCCATAGGTGCCTGTCTTCAAGCCTAAATCAGTGTGGCACACGCCAGAGGCCAAAATCTTCACCACCACATCGTGGGGGCCGGGATCGTCTAAAGTAAACTCCTCAATGACCACTGGGGCATCGGGAATTCGGGCAATCGCTCCTCGTGCTTTTACTGTCATAACATCTCCTTGTACTAAAAATAAATAATTGGGTGGATTACGTAATCCATTCTACCCATTCGGGCAGGGTTGCCAAATGATTGTTAAATCATACACCCGTGCCGATGGCCCGCAGCGCAATGCCGAACAGAAACAGCGTCACCAAAGCCATCACCCACTGCCCCCGATTCGTATCATCACTTTGCAGCCAGACAAAATAGACAAAGGGCATAAAAACCAGGGCAAATGCGCCATACAAAACGTGCATAAACGGCCGTGCCACCGTCAGTAATCCCCCCGCCCACAAAACAATACCCAACACACCTTGCAGCGCATACAGCACCTCCCCAATTACCAACGCACCCAAATAGCTGGCCTCAATGCCCTGGCCGCGAATGGCCCGCCACAAACCCCACACACCCACTGCCAAAAAGTACAGCCAAATCGTATTCGACAAACGTACATGTACAAACAAAACGGTGCCCATTTGCACCTCCTATATGTGAATAGAATTCCAAGTATGAGGAGTGTATCAATGACCAATGGCCTGTCAAACGGGCTTCGCTAAATGTTTAAGATTTTGTTTGCGAGTTAGGAGGGCTTGTGCTACTATTTCCGTCGCCTTGTGGTGTCGCCAAGTGGTAAGGCAGCGGACTTTGAATCCGCCATTCGTAGGTTCGAATCCTACCACCACAGCAGAAAGGACTGAGCAAAACAGCTCAGTCCTTTTTCTTTAGATTTCCCCTTTTAGCATTTTGAGCAGCCTGTCTATGATGACTTCGCCATTCATGCGCAGGCCGCTGTGGTCGTACTCATTGGTGACCCAGATGCGTGTGCCTTTGATGAGATCGGCCGTTTGCTCCGAAAACTCCCGCTCCACATACATATCATCATAATACACGGCCGCTGCACACGGCACTTCATTCTGCTGCAACTGGGCCACATCATACAACGCCGGCCAATCGCTGATATTCGCCAGGATTTCGGCCGTTTCTTGCAACGGCCGTAAATGCGGATACTCCTCAAACATCCAGGGATAAATCATCTCGCCCGTGAAGTAAACAGGCTGGTCATCGCGCACAGCAAACTCAGGGTACTCCGCCCGCACCCGCTCCGCCGACCAGCACGAGGCACGGCCTTCACAGTAAATCGCCTCGTGCAGCAGGGCATAAATGGGGCGCAGTTCAAACGGCTGCATGGCCTCCACATCGTGCAGAAAAGTGTAATTGAGTTCCGGCCCGGAACGGCCGTTTACAAACGCCTCCTCCAACAAAAAATGAACCGTCTCCAACCCCGTCGCCGAGCCAAAGCCCTGCCCCAACTGCTGCAAACGGCGCGGCGAGAGGATGCCGCCACCGGGCAAAGTTGTCGGCCGCTCCTGCAAAAAATCCACCACATCCCGCACCCGCTGCTCATCACCGGGGTATCGTTCGTAGAAACGGCCGTTTTGCGTGCGCACCCGTTTATATGTCGCCCGGTACACCTCATCAATCGGCACACCAATGGGCGGCAGCCCCCCCGTAAACATCGCCTCCTTCAACCCCTCCGGCGCCAACGAGAGATAAGTGGCAATGCAAAAACCACCATAACTTTGCCCCAAAACCGACCATCTTTCATCCCCCAACAACTGCCGCCGAATACGCTCCGCATCGCGCACAATGTTATCGGCGCGAAAATGGCGCAAATAGTCAGCCTGCGCCTGAGGCGTGGCAAAGCGGGCCAGCGTCTGGTAATGCACCGGGCTGCTCAACCCCGTCCCCCGCTGATCCAACAAAATCACCCGGTACTCTTGCAGCACCCGCCCCAGCCAGCCAGAACGGTTAAAGGGGCGCGGTGATGGGCCGCCTGGCCCGCCCTGGAGGAAGAGCAGCGTGGGCAGATCGGCCGTTTCCTTACCCACCGCCACCACCTCCCGCGCATAAACCGTAACCTGCTCACCTAGTGGGCGAGCATAATCCAACGGCAGTTCAAAAAAATGATCCATCAAACACAAGCCAGGAATACGTAAAGTCGTCATCTCTATTTTCCTTAATCTATCCATGCCAATTTGCGCCCCAAACCCCGTTCAACGCTGCGCCCGAGGGAAAGGTTTTGGGCAGCGCATACGTCCTTAAACTGTAGCGTAAACAAGGCAAACACGCCTATATAAAACGACAAATGGATGTGGTTGCCCCATTTTGTAAAATCTGGTCTATACTGCAATCTGTTGTACACATCCATCAAGGAGAACCCCATGTTCAAAAAAACCATCACCCTTGCTCTGCTCATGAGCACCATCCTCCTCTTGCTCTTCACCCTTGCCGCCGCGCCCGCCACCGTGGCGGCCGGTGCCATCCAGCCCCGCTTTGTCCATGACATGGCCGGGGCCAATCCCCTGCCCGCTGGCGCAACCGTGCGCGTCCTCTGCTTCAACAGCAATACACCGGATACACCACCCAACCATGACTTGCTGGTAGAAACAGACGCAGACGGCCGTTCCACCACCATCCTCCCCGCCGACTGCCTCTACGCCGCCGCCCTGCACCTGCGCCACGAACAGCCCTCCGGCAAAGCCGATCACGGCCCCGCCTACTGGATTTACAACACCAGTTGGCAGCCCGGCAGCACCACACCCGTCTCCACCAGCGGCAACATCTTCATCAATGAAGAGTGGGAACTCGTCCTTTACAACCTCGTCGCCAGCCTCGCCTGGGAACCTGCCCCCGACAGCACCTACCTACGCCGCCTCCAATTTGGCCTCAAACAAGCCTCCGCTTACCTCTACGACATCACCGACGGGCAGATGGCTTTTGGCCCCGTCACCCTCCACACCGGCGGCGATTACTGGAACAGCGCCGACATGCAATTTTTAGCCGCCAACGATTATCGGCCGTCGGCCTACGTCGGCGGCATCGTTGACAAGCCCACCGATTACACCTCCGCCACAGGCTTGCAGCACCACTTCACCCCTGCCCACATCCTGCTGGGGCGCGGTTGGGATCGCTTTGGTGATGCCGCCGACCCCACCAACAATTGGGCCACCGCCGATGCCTATCGCACCCTCGTACACGAATGGGCACATTACGCCCTCTTCCTGTTTGATGCCTACCAGGGCAAAGAAGGCCAGCCCACCGACTGCACCGACGACAGCAACCAGAACCCGGCCACAGACAGCAGCAATGCCAGCATCATGGATTGGCACTACAGCAGCAGCGAACTGTGGCACCCCGATCATCTCACGCCGCCAGTAGATGGCTGTGATGTGACCTGGCAGGCGGTGGGGCATGGCCTGTCTGATTGGGAGACATTGGGCAAGTGGGGCACCATCCAAAACCTGAACTCGGCTTTTGCCCTGGCTGTGCCCAATGGCCTGCCCGACCCCGGCAATGGCCCTGGTCTGGCCGACTTCCTCTTCAACCGCACCCCCGGCCATACCCTGTACCTGCCCCAAATTGCGGTGGGGGGTGAAGCTGCGGCAGACCCCATCGAACCAACAGTGGGCGTACAGCTCACTGTCCCCGTCGCCATCACCGATGTGATGCCGTCTGATGTGTATGTGCAGCGTGAGGGCTTCATCTTGCGGCAAGGGCGTGTCTTCGGCGACCCCGCCGCGCCCCAATTCCCTGGTGATCTTGATCTGTTGGGTGTTTTGCCCAACGACCGGCTGCGGGTGATTGTGGAGCAGTATGAGACGGTGGACGGGGCCGATTTCCCCAGTGGCCGTTATATCTACCCCGCGCCCAACCAGATTGTGCCGCCTATTTTTGAGGGGCAAGTGGCAACGGCCGTTGCCCAGGATTGGCAAATGAGCCTGGACGCGACCTACTATTTCACCGATACGCTGCTTACGGGTATGCGCGTGCAGTTGACCAGCCTCAACTATCTGCCCGAACTGGCTCTCGATCCACCCGTTTTGCAGTTGTGTGTGCCAGATACGGCCGTTGGCTGTGCCGCAGAATGGCGCCTGGAAATGGCAGCGATGGGTGTGGGCAAATGGAGCGGCTTCTTCAAGCCATTGGCCGGCCAGGCCGAACTGCCCTTGTTTAGCTATGTACATGTGGCTGCGCCTGGGGTGGGGCAGCTAACGCGCTGGGTGCAGGTAAGCGGCGGCGTTGGCCCCGGCCACATCTTTGGTGATGCGCCTCTGGCTGATGGCGCGGTGGCGGTCAATACGGCCGTTGCCATTGACGGTGAACGGGGCTGCAACCACGTCATCGCCATGCAAGCCGCCGACCACGACGCTCTCACCACCAGCCTGGGTTACGTCACCATCAATCCCGTCACCGTGGTCGAAGGCGTAATTGGCACACCGCTCGATTTGGACATCATTCTGCCCAACCAGGCGGGCGACTGCCCGCCGCCCGCGCCCGGTGATGGCCCGCTGCTCAACCCCGTCTATGTGACGATGGCCTACAGCCAGCGCGACATTGACCGCCTGAACATAGACGATGAGCGGCAGGAACTGTACATGCTGCAATTTAATCGTCATTTGCAAATCTGGCAGCCCATCCCCGTGGTGGAGATTGACCCCAACCTCAACCTCGTCACCGGGCAGGTGAGCCGGGGCGGGGTAACGGTTTTGGCCTGGGCGCGGGTGGATGGGTAGGTAATTGGGTAATTGGGTAATTGGGTAATTACTCAATTACCCCATTACCCCTTCACTCGATAGCTCAGCAACTTCTGCACATCATCTACCAATACGACCCGCTCTTTGTTTTGCGGGTCGTATTTTACGTTGACCTGCATCTCGGCTTTCATGAGGCCGAAGAGGATTTGTGACATTTGGCACTGCATGTCGCTGGTGTAGGTGGTGCCGTCCTGGGCCTGGACGCGCACGGGCAGTGCCAGCCATTTGTCGCGGCCCTGGTAGCCTTGTTGGTATTTTTTGAGCTTGTCCTGGGGGTTGGTGAGGAGAACGGCCGTTGCCGCCACCCCCTTCTCCTGTACCTGCTTCACCCATCGTGGGGCCAAACCAAACATCATAACCTCCAAATATCATCGTTTCACCTGCCATTATGTCCGTTTCCCCTTAAAACGGCGACTTAGAGGTGGCCAGATATACTGCTTAAGGCCATAAACTGACATTTCCTTGGAGATTAGAGACTAGAGACTGGAGACTGGTCAATCTCTAGTCTCTAGTCTCCAATCTCCTTTTTCAGAATGCCAATTGGGGAACTTAGGGGAACTATTTCGGCAAATTGGGGGAAAGGTAGGGCAAAGCCCATCCGTCTTAATACCGGATGCGGCCCACAGGGGGCTGCACAAAATCAACTGTAGTGGAGGTTCATAGACATGAATAGAAAGAATTTATTGGTATTGGGATTGATTGTACTGGCTTTGGCGGCGGCGGCAGTGACGCGCCAAAACACCTACGCCGACACGCGCTTGAGCAGCACGATGGCGGAATCGAGTTTTGTCAACAATGTGTTTACCTATCAGGGCCGCTTGAGCGACAACGGGCAGCCAGCCGATGGCACGTATGATTTTCAGGTTTACATTTTCACGGAGGCGGACGGGGGTGCTTTGTTGGAGCAGTATTCGGGTTTGGGAACGGCCGTTGACGCGGGCCTGTTCCAGCTAGACATCGAAGTAGACCCCAACATCTTCAACAGCGGTGGCCGCCGTTGGCTGGAAATTTGGGTGTCCCCGGCAGGCGCGAACACCTGGACGACACTAAACCCGCGCCAGGAGATTCAGCCCGTCCCCCAGGCCATCTACGCTGAGTATGCTGGACAGTTGGCTGCTCCGCAGCCGGTGGTGGTGCAGGTTAGCCCCTTCGACGCGATTCAGTCGGATGGTTTAGCCTCGTTGAGTTTTGCGGCGATGGGCAATGGCCGTCTCGAAATCTCGCGCACCTCACAAGGCAACGGCTACGTCTACATTCCGGTAGATGTCCCCTCGCAACTGGTAACTGGGCATGGGCTGACGTTGGACAATATGCGCTTTTGTTACAGCGGCTTTAACAATGGCTTTGGGGTTGTCTCCGGCATCTCTATCGCCACCGTGCGCCAGATTAGCGATATGAATGCGGCCGTCAACCTGGTGGGCGACTCTTACAACCCGGTGCTGACGGATGAAAACAGTTGTGTCACGGTGGAGGCGGATTCGCCAACGCTGGTGACGGGTTCGGTGTGGGTGCGCTTTGAGGTGCAGGCCAATGACCTGGTGCCGCTGGAATTGGGCGAGATTTCGCTCACCTTCCAGCCGGTGAATTAAGGAGGCCATGATGCAAGGAGATAAACGCAGACTGGTAACGGCCGTTTTGCTGATAGCCTGCTTTTTGATGGCTACGACCTGGACAATCAAGGCCAGCAGCGGTGGTCACTACCTCATCAACTGGTACTCGATGGACAGCGGCGGCACGATGGCGGCCACCGGCGGAAGTTTTGAGTTGAAAGGGACGATGGGGCAGGTGGATACGGCCGTTAGCGGCCAGGACAACTACGATATTCAAGCTGGTTTTTGGGCTGGGGCCGAGAGCGGCCCTTACCAAATCTACTTACCCTTCATCCAAAAATAGCTTCATCGCCGCGATTTTTAATCGCGGCGATGTTTTTTTGGGAGGAAAGGTAACGGGGGTGAATGCCGTCCTTTTACTGTATGGGCCGGAAACGGCCGTAAATCCACAACCTGTAATGGAGGTTCAACATGAGACGAATGAAAAAACGTATTGGCACAACCGTTTTGCTGGCAGCAGCCCTGACAGTGGCTCTGGTCACGGTCATCTTTGCCATCGAAACCCCTGGCTTTTTAGATTCCAGCACGCCGGACATTCCCGGCGGCAACCACACTTATGAAGTTTTTTACACCATTGATTGCAACGGCGGCGAAGATTGCGAATGTGATGATCTGCCCGATTTAGACAGCGACGACGATGATGTCGCTGACACCGATTCGCCCAACGACTGCGTGGCGACTTTCGACAGCGATTTTGACAATGTGCCCGACAGCTTTGAAGATGCCGATCTCGATGGCATTCCCAATGTGGTGGATCGGGATTGGGCTGGTGGTGGTGATGGCTCTGGCCTGGTGGAGAGCGTGCCGCGTGTTGTCCAAAACACCCTCAACCGCTACGTTAATAACTGGGGCATGAAAGACCCCGAATGGGATTTAGACGAAAATCGTGACATTTACGTGTTTGACATTAATTATCGGGGGCTGGCTAATGTAGATGGTGAAAATTTAGATGCGGCCGTCATGCTGACGGAAGCACCGGAGCCACGCGGCACGGTGCTGCATGAGCTGTGGCACAACACTCAGTTTGCCTATGGCGCGGGCGGCGGCAACTGGCTCATTGAAGGGCAGGCGCGGATGATGCAGGATATGGTGTTTGACGACCTGGATAACCGTGTTACCAGCCGCTATCACAAATCGGTCAATTATTATTTGGATAATCCCAACTATGTGCTGCCAGAAGACCGCGATGATGATGGCTCGCCGGAGTTTGACCAGGCGACGGGGCTGCTGGGGGCCAGTTATGATGCTTCGCTGTGGTGGAAGTATACGGCCGATCAAGCTGGCACTGATTTTGTGGGTACGGCCGGTGAGGGCGTGGACTTTTTGATTGAGGTGTTGGAGCAGGCGGATGAAAACGGCCGTCTCGGTGTAGACGGTACCGATGCCGCCCTGCAAGCCGCCCTCGGCCAGGGCATGGAAGCCACCTTCTGGGATTTCAGCATTGCCAATTACGCCAAAGATTTTGACTTGAGCGAACTAAGCCACAGCAGCCTGGGTGGCCGCGACCCCGAAGTGGTGCTGACTTACAGCGATGAAAAGCGCGACGCACCAGACATACTCATCTACGGGCCGACCGTGCGCACGGTGTTTGATGTGGGGACGATGTTGGGCGGGGGTGACAGCGGCAGCGTGGCCGCCTTCGACAGCGAAGTGAGCGATGCGGAGGCCATGCCCGCCTATGGCGTGAAGACCTATGAAGCCTTTGTGCCGCCCAGCAGTTGTGAACTGGTCTACTGGCGCGTGCTGGGCGATCCTGGTGCGGTGTTGATGAACAGCTTTATGCTCATCCAGCCCGACAGCAATGGGGATGGGGTGGAGGAAGTAGTGGTGCTGTCACGCAGTCAGGGGCAGAACTTTGCCCGTGCTGGTTGGACCTTTGATCAGCCCAACGCTTACACCCGCATGGTGGGCATTGTGGCGACAGGCAACAATCCCTATGGCTACGACTACGAAGTCGGCTGTACATTGGTCAACCTCAACATCCAAAACCCCACCAACAGCAACCCCGAATTTGTGGGCACACCCACCGACCCCGGCCGCTTTCTGGTCTGGTTGGAGATTACAGGCAGTGCGGGTACGAGCAATTTTGTGGAAGGGCTGCAATGGGATCGGGATTTCACGGTGGAAGTGGGCGGCGATGAGGCCACCATTTTGAATGGCAGCTACGTGAACAACGGCTACTGGCTGGAGGTGCAAGCACCCGATAAGCCAGGGGCCAGCGTGGGCGATGCCTTTGACCTGACGGTGACATTAGGGCCGCAGGGCATGGGGAAGGTGGACACGGAAACTGACGCGATTGTGTATGATGTGCTGCTGACGGACCAGGTATTGGTGCTGGATAACAGTGGCAGTATGGGTGACAACGGTAAATTGGCTGCGGCGCAAACGGCCGCTCGCCTCTTCAGCGATGTGGCCCAGGAAAACGAACGGCTGGGCGTGGTCAGCTTCAACACCGATGCCAATGAGGAGTACGGCCTGGCCTTTATTCCCGACGATGATGATAACGCCGGTGTGCGGGCCGGGGCGATGGCGGCCATTGACCTGATGACGGCTGGCGGTGCGACCTCGATTGGTGATGGCCTGCAATTGGGCCAAAACATGCTGAATGTGGATGGCGATCCCGATCATCCCTGGGCGATGGTGCTGCTGAGTGATGGTATGGAAAATGAGCCGCTGTATTGGATTGATGTGAAGGCCAATATTGTGAATGCGGGCACGGAAGTACACGCCATTGCGCTGGGGCAGGATGCGGATGAAGACCAGATGCGCGAGATTGCGCAGGCGACGTGCGGCTCGAATTGGCAGGAGAAATGTTACCACTACCTGGATGAGAGTGGGGTGGCCTTCCAAATGGCGGGGCGCAACATGGCCGGGAATCTGGACAATGCGCTGGCGGACCTCTTTTTGCAGATTAAGGAGGCGGTGAATGGGCATCAACGGGTGTGGCAGGAGGCGGGCGAGGTAACGGCCGATGGCTTTGAGTACACCATCCACCTGCCCAACGAGATGCGTGATGTGTCTTTGAGCTTTCATTTTGATGGCACGGTTGACCCGGCTGAACTGCATGTGTCGGGGCCAGGTTCGTTTGAGAAGCTGACCGATGGGCAGTCGCATGTGGTGTTCCATGCGGATGTGCTGCCCGCCGGGGATTATCAAGTGTGGCGCGACCATTTTGGCAGCACGACGGCCTCGACCTGGATTGGCAGTTTGTCGGGGCGGGTGATTGCGGGGGTGGAGATGAATGTGTTTATCGCCACGCCGGAGTCGCTGCGGAAGCCGGGCAAGCCGTTGTCGGTGCAGGTGGCTTTGGGGGATGGTTCGGTGCATTTTATTAAGGATGCGGTGGTAACGGCCGTTGTCCGTCACCCTGATGGCGATTTGCAGACAGTGCGGTTTATGGACGATGGCGGCATTTATGATGATGTGGCTGGGGATGGGGTGTATGGTTATGTGTATGACCGGGTGAATCGGCCGTTGGACTTTGATGTGCTGTCGGGGCATACCTGGGTTTTTGACATTGAAGCGACGGGTGTGGACAGTAACGGCCGTGAATTCACCCGTTATGAGCAGTTGGCCTACACGCCCGATATGCGTATTGACCCCATGATTCTGGACGGTGAAGGTGATGCGATGCTGGACTTGTGGGAAGCTCGTTTTGCGGCGACGAATCATCTGGTGGCGGACGGCACACTTGACCCCGATGGTGATGGCCTGACGAACAAAGAAGAGTTTGAACTAGGCACGAATCCCGATAATCCCGACACCGACTTTGGCGGTGAGATGGATGGCAGTGAGGTGGCGAAGGGGCAAGACCCGCTGTGGCCGGAGGATGATACGATTCCGGCGGTGACAGACTTCTGGATTGAGAATCTGCCAGGGGCGGTGGCGCTGCACTTTGACCCGCGCCCGGAATATCTGAGTATGGCGGTGTATCGGCGCAAGGGGCTGGTTGGCCCCTGGACGATGGTGGGCAGTTTTGACCCGGCTGAGGGGCGGATTGTGGATGAGGATGTGGTGAATGATACGGATTATTTCTACTACATGCAGCCGCGTGGGGCTTCGGGCAGTAACGGCCGTCCCACGATGATCCGTTACGCCGAACCGGCACTCGATCCCTTTGCGCCCGAAGGGGTTGTGCTCATCAACAATGATGCTCAGGTAACAAACCAGTTGGCGGTGCAGTTGACAATTCAAGGCCCCATTATGCGTGATCTGGGTGTGCCGGAGGTGATTTTGATGCAGGTGAGTAACACGCCGGGTTTCGAGACGGCCGTTTGGCAGCCTTACCAAATGAACCTGGGTTGGGTGTTAGACCCCGATCCGCTGACAGGCGCGGCCTTTGTCTACGTGCGCTTCCTGGATCGGGCGGGGAATGTGAATGCCTTTGCTCAGGGCGATGGCATTATCTATGAACCTATTATTCTCGTGCCGCAAAATGGGCTGCTGGATTTGGTCTGGGCACAGTTCGATTTTGGGCCTGTGCCTCTGGATCAATTCACGCTGAACTTCACCAAGATAAGTGCGCCCGATTTGGGGCTGACGGTGGCCGCAGCCGGCAGTTTCTCTGGTGAGAACAGCCAGGTGGGCTACCGTTTGCAGCCAGGGAATGATGTGCAGTTGTATTATGGCGGGCGCAACTTCCTGATTGAGGCAACGGATGAGAATGGTGATCCGGTAATGGAACTGCCCGAAGCGTATGAGATGACCATCCATTATGAGGATTGGCAGTGGCAGAGTGGAGGGATTTTGTCGGAGTCGTCGCTGAACTTGTATCGGCTGACGGAGAGTGGCTGGGTGCCCTTGCTGCCGTGCGCGGGTTGTGTGCATGATGTGGTGAATAATGTGTTGGTGGTGCGGGGAACGGCCGTTGGTGAGTTTGCCCTCTTGGGTGAAAGAGCCACACAGTTATTCCTGCCGCTCGTCATCAAGTAGCAGGATAAAATCTCATGGAAAGCCCACCTAAAAAGGTGGGCTTTTTTGTTTTGACGGGCAAAATTGGTACAGTAGGGTGTAGGTGATGGAGATGACGCAACAAATTCAGAAACTTTCGACAGAATATCACATTGATAACAAAGATCGCCTGATCTATGTGGACAAAAACTGGGATGAATTCGCCGACAGTAATGAGGCCCCTGAATTAGTTGGTGACGCTGTTTTGTACCAACCCATTTGGGATTTTATTAGCGGCCGAGAAGTGCTTTATATTTACCGTCTGCTGCTGCAAGAGGTGCGCCAATCGGGTAAGGCCATGGAGATTCCTTACCGCTGCGATGCGCCGGATGCCAGACGCTTTTTGTTGATGACGATTTCGGCCGTTGGTGAGGAGATTTGGTTTTGCAACTGGCTGCTGCGTGAGGAAAAGCGGGAGCCTGTTCCCCTCCTCTCGTTAGGGCAGAAGCGTTCGGATGATTTCTTGATAATGTGCAGTTGGTGTAATCGGGTGAAGCAGGAAGCGTCTACGTGGGTGGAAGTGGAACAAGCCATACAGGCTATGGGCCTGTTTGCGGCGGATGAACTGCCGCAGTTGTCGCATGGCATGTGCCCCGATTGTTTTCAATTGGAACTGCTAGGTTGACATGGCTTTACGCCTGAAGGCTTTGATTGTTTGATTGGGAAACGGACGTCTTTTATGGGGATACAGGATGATTCATTTACAACTGGTTGATGCCAGCAATTGGCGGGAGGCAATGGGGCTGGCGGTACGCCCTGAACAGCAGCGGTTCATCGCCGACAATCTGCCCATTGTGGCCGTGGCATTGTCCAAAGCCTATATTCGCCCTGGTGGTCTCACCTGGCTGCCTTACGCCATTTACAATGGGGAGCGGATGGTCGGTTTTGTGGAGATCGCATTTGCGGCGAACGGCCGTTCGCCTTGCACCATTTACCACTTCTTCATTGATTATCGGTACCAGGGAAGAGGTTACAGCAAACCGGCCATGCTGGCAGTTCTGCCGCTTATCCGGCAAGTTCAGCACCAGGTTACGGGTATAGAACTGGTTGTTCATCCCGAAAATTTGACGGCGCAGCGACTGTATGAGGGAGTGGGGTTTCGCCGCACGGGTGAGGAGCGTTGGGGTGAATGGGTGTATTGGCTGGATGTGGACGAGGCGGCAAGGGAATAGGGGCGTAGTGGCCCGTCATGGCCTGTCTACTCTTCGATGGCGTTCATAATGGTCTCCGCCAGCAGGGCATTGCCAGCGGGGGTAAGGTGGACGGGGCTGTCGGTGAATTCGGCGGAGGGGATGGTGTCCCACAGGTCGAGGTAGTGCCAGTTGTTGGTTTGGGCTGTTTCGGCCAACAATTCACGATACGCATCGTAGGCCCAACGGGGGTAGAAGCTGTTGTAACGCAGGTCGCTGTGACGGCCGTTGCTGATAAACATCGGCTCATTGACCAGCAGCACAGGCACATCACCCGCCATTTCTATGCCAGCGGTGAGGACATCGAAGGAGAGGGAATCGGCCGTTAGCGGGGTTGGTTCGCTAAAATTCTGCCAGCTAATGTCTTCCTCAAAATCAGACTGGCGCAGGGGAATTTCAGGGGGGATGGCCTGATCTATGCCGGTGGCCGCCCAGGAGAAGCCGAGCAGTTGCAGGCGCAGCAGGTCGGCCAGGGCGCGGCGCTGGCCGATGAGGCTGTTTTGCCAGAAATTGGGGACGACGAAGCGAGGATCATCAGAGTTGAGTCGGAGTTGGTAGGTGGTGATGATCGGCCGTATGAGCTGCGGATTGTTTTGCACGAGGGGGGGGAATAGCTGCTGTTCACGGGGGAAGGATTGCAAGGTGACGAGCCAGATGATGAGGTCGGGGTCGTGGGCCAGGGCTTCTTGCAGCAGCAGCACATCTTTGCTGAGGGACATGATAGGGTAGCCGAGGTTGTAGGCGGTGATGGGGTGGTGATCGGCCGTTTGGTAGCCCGCCGCGTTTATTTGCCCCGCCAAGGTGTCTTCATTTTCCAAAAACCAGCCCCAGGTGGCCGAATCGCCCAGCAAAACGACGCGGAATTCATCTTCAGCTTGGGGCTGGGTGAGGCTGTGGCTGTGGAGCATGGCGGGTACGTTGTTGAGGCTGAGGTTGTAGGAGTCGGCGGCGTTTTCGCCGTAGGGCAGCCGTTGGCGGCCGGGTAACAGGCTGTTGTAGAGGGAGAAACGGCCGATCCACGATAACGGCCGTGCGGCGGCAAACAGCAAATTGCAAAGGGTGAACAGGAGGGCGGCTTTGAGCAGGATGCGGAACAGGGTGTGCCATGTAGGAGGCGAGGGGGGAGGGGCGAGGGGCGAGGGGGTCATAGGGCGAAGAGTTTGGCGAAGGTTTGGAGGGCGAGGGTGAAATCGGGGAGGAGGAACCAGACCCAGCCGAGAACGACGTAATGGAAGGTGAGGAACCAGGCCGTTACCGTCCACAAGCGGCGCGGCCAGGTTGTGTTTTGTATATGGCGATACCAGTGGCGCGTTTTGTCTGACCACTGTTTATGCACAAACAGCCCCAGCCCATGCCACAGCCCCCAGATGAAAAAGTTGAGGCTGAGGCCGTGCCACAGGCCGATGACGATCATGGTGATGCTTTGGCTGATGAGGACGATGAGGATGGGTGACGGGCGTGGCTTGCGGCGCAGCAGGTGGCGCGACAGTGGCGAAAAGACGTAGAAGCGTACCCAACTGCTGAGGGTGATGTGCCAGCTTTGCCAGAAGGCGGTGAGGGAGGTTTGGAAATACGGCCGTCTAAAATTCTCCGGCAGTTCAATGCCAAAGAGCAGGCCAATGCCGATGGCAATGTCGGTGTAGCCGCTAAAATCGAAGTAGAGGCGCAGCGCATAGCCATAGAGCAGCAGCCACAAACCAGGTGTGGATGTGGCCTGCTCTGCACTGAGGGGCGTAAGGGCAAGCCCTTGCGCCAGACTGTCGGCGATGATGAATTTTTTGAGGAGGCCGAGGGTGATGCGGGTGAATGCCTGATAAAAGCGGGCGGCATCGAAGCGTGTGAAGGTGGGCAGGGCGCGGAAATCTTGGATAAAGCGTTCGGCGCGGTCAATGGGGCCAGCGATGAGGGCGGGGAAGAAGAGGACGTAGCTGGTGAATTCGCGCAAGCTGAGGGTGGGCAGCAGCCCGGTTTGGGCATCGCGCAGGGTGTGGATGAGGCGGAAGGCGATGTAGGAGAAGCCCAGCCAGGTGAGGTCGAGGTGGCTGGCGATGGTGGGGTCTTGGGCGGTGAGGGTGCGCCAGAAACGGCCGATCCCCACTGCCATTGGTTCGCTTTTGAGAGCGATAAACAATAAGACAATCAGCAAAATGGCTGCATTCTGGGCGAATAGAATTCGGCGCGAATCGGAATTCGCAGCAACGACTACAAAGCCCGCCTGCGCGGGCTGGTCTTTAGTCGGCGCAGGCCGACTTCGTAGTCGTTGCTGTGGTTTTAACCGCCAGAGTAAAAGAATGACTCCCACAAAAGCGACAATAAACAGGGGATTAGGCGGCCGATTGGCGAAGGGGTTGAGGCTGGGGGGAATGTAGCGGAACAGGGAGAGGGTGATGACGAGGGCAGCCATCAGCCCCACTGTGAGTTTGTCTTCACGGGTGAATTTGTATGCGGGGGCTTGGGTGATGTGCCAGACGGCCGTTACCAACAACAGCGTCACAGTCGGCAGAATGAAGCCGCTAAAACGAATGGGCAAAAAGGGCTGCAGCCCATAAACGGCAATGATGCTGCCGCTGAACAAAAACCATTCCCGCCCGCGTGGGGGCAGCAGGTTATACAGCACAGCGGCCGTGATGAGGATGAGGATGGTGGTGAGGTTGAAAGTCAAACTGCTGGATGATTCGTAATCGGTTTACCGATTACCGATTACCGATTACGGATTACTGCTTCCTGGTTCAATCACTTCGTACAAAATGCGCTCCAACATGAACAGGACGGTGAGGTTGTGAACCGAGTGCCCTTTTTCATACACTTCGGGCAGGCTGTAGTCTAATTGGTTGGAGCCGCTGAGATGCACATTGTCGCCTTCTTTGATGCCGCGATTGGGCAGGGTGGCCGCTACCACATCGAAGTCTAGAAGCGGCACTTCAAAGTCGGCGGCGATTTGGCGCAGGGCGATGTTGTTGCGGTTGTCTTCGCCTTCGTAGCGGTCGGCTTTGGTGAGGATGATGGGGATGATTTTGTTATCCAGCGTGTGCTGCACCACATCGCGCATGAACTTGTCGAAGGAAGGGTCGAGATCATTGGAGCCGAGGTGGATGAGGAGAACGCTGGGGTTGTTGAGGCGGATTTCGCAGTCGAGCATATGCTCGTTGGCTTCGCACCAATCTTTGTTGGCCCAAAGCGGGTCGAACACGCCCCAGGCACGAAGGCCGATGTGCATGCCCACGCCGTACCGCTCCCAAGAGCCGCGAAAGTGGTCTATGACGGGCTGGAGCGACTCGTAAGGCCCCAGGGTGTAACTGCCGCGCACATCGAAGCGGGTGAGGAAGTCGCCGTTGGCGATGACGCTGTCGCCGAGTTTGGAGAAGTTGTGGGGGTTGCGGCCGAGGGCTTGCCCTTCGGCGAAGATTTGCTGCATGTGGGTGAGGACGTTGGGGGGGATGATGACGATGTCTTCGATGGGGATGCCGTTGATGACGGCACGGGGGGTGGGGGTGGGCGGAGGGGCAGTGGGGAGGGGGGGTAGGGGAGAGGGGGTCGCTTCGCTTGTGGGCGAATTTTAAATGGTCAATGAAGTAGGGGACGGGGGTGGAGGGGGAGGGGTGGGGGTCGCTTCGCGTGTGGGCGAATTTTCAATGGTGGCTGTGGCTGTAGGGGGAGTTACCTGGCTAACGGCCGTTGCCGCCAGGGTGGGTAAGGGGGGTGAACTGAGGGCGGGTTGGCAGGCGGTGAGGAGGAGGAGAACGGCCGTTAGCCACATCAAGCCAATCCCTAAATATTTGTTGGGGGAGAAATTCTTTTTTTCTGGGATCAGCTTCATACTTAAAATCCTTGATAAATCCACGTTGGCGCGTCGCTGGTGGTAACGATGAGCAGCAAAATGACCACCATACACAATACCAACGCCGCGATATTTTCCTTCGTCCAAAGTTTGCGCCACATATTTCCGTAAGCGGTAATCCGTAAGCGGTAATCCGTTCACCGATTACCGCCTTACTGCGTCTCGCCGCACCATTTCCATTCGCCATCTTCCTGTACCACACGGTAAGAAACGAGGGGAAATTCTGTCTCCTCCGTGCCGTAAACGGCGACAATTTTACCGTCACAACTCACTTTGTCATCCCCGGTGGCTGTGCAGGCCATGTCTTCGGTGCGTGTGCCGCTGACACTTTCAAAGGTTCTTGCTTCTCGTTCCCACACCGCTTCCATTTCGGTGCAGAGCAGGCGGCGCACGGTGTCGGCATCGCCATCTACTTTGGCCTGCAAATAGGCTTCGACGGTGGCGGCGGGATCACCGCTGTCGGCAGCAGCACAGGCAGTCATTAGCAGCAAACTAATCAGCAAGATGAATACTTTTTTCATGTTTTCCTTCTCCATAAAAAAAGCCCTCTGAACTTCCAGAGGGCTTTGATTTGTAACAGACTTTTGTCTTTCCTATCGTCTTACAAAAACAGCACCTGCCGCCATTAGCCCTAAAGCTACCACAACCATGATGATTGGGACAACATTATTGGCTGGTTCGATTGCCGGCGTGTTTGAGGGCACCTCGACGTAGTTGATGAAGCTTTCGTTGAGGGCGGGGGCGGATACTTCGCGGTTGACGGCGGGGACGATGTTGCGCAGGTAGTAGACAACGGCATCCAAATCCTCATCGGTAAGGGGCTGGAAATCGCGCCAGGGCATGAGGACGACTTGACGGCCGTCTGGCCGCACACCTGAGTGAAAAATGCGCTTGATGTCTTCATCTGACCATGTGCCAATGCCTGTTTCGTCGTCTGGGGTGATGTTGCCTCCGTAGATAATGCCCCAAGGGCCTTCAAATGGTTGTCCGCCGCTCAGGTAGAGGCTGGGGATTGGTGCGCCCGTTTCCTGATCAATGGGTGTGTGGCAGTCGGCACAGGGCAGGACACCAGCAAAGAGATAGTTGGCGCGGGCGGCTGTGTCTGCTGGCTCGGGGGCGATGATGTCGGCGCGGATGGGTAGTTGGGGCAGGGCTTCGGGTGGCAAAATCTGATCGCGGGGCAGGGGGTTGTTGACAGGAGGCAGGGTGCGCAAAAAGGCGACCAGGGCATCCAAATCGGACTCGGCCATACCGTTGTAAAGGGGGTAGGGCATGACGGGGAAGAGGTGGAGGCCATCGGGACTGATGCCGGTGCGAACGGCCGTTTTAATCTCCTCGTCGCTCCAATTGCCCAGACCCGTTTCTGGGTCTGAAGTCAGGTTTTTGGAGAAGACAATGCCAAGTGGCCCCAAATCAAACGGATTGCCACCCGCGAACAGGGTTTCGGGGATAAACTCGCCTGTTTCGGGGTTTTCGCGGGAATGGCAGCTTACGCAGCCGGCAATATAGGCAATATATTCGCCCTGTTGAATCGGGTCATCATACTGCCCAGCCTTTTTGGCCTCAAGATTGGCCGTTGGCAGCAAAACAAGTGTAAAAATGAATGTGAATAAGATGGCGGCTTTTTTCATTTCCTTCTCCTGAAATAACAATTACGCGGTCTGTTGGATACGTTTGATGATGGTCTCGCGGATGTCGCGCAGCAGTTCGTCACGTGAATATTGGCTTTTCTGCAGGGTTTTCTCGACATGGCCGTTGAGTCGCAGTCGGTCTTCGTCGGTGATGTCTTTGGCGGTGACGACGATGATGGGGATAGTGCGCCACTCTTCACGCTCGCGCAGGCGCACGACGAACTCGAAGCCGTCCATTTCGGGCATCATGAGGTCGAGGATGATGAGGGCTGGTTTTTGTTCGGCAACTCGGTTCAGGGCGATACGGCCGTTTTCCGCCTCCATCACCTGCCAGCCATGTTTTGCCAGCGTAGAATGTAACAATTCTCGCGTACTCGTATCATCCTCCACCACCAACACATTACAAGGCATCTGAGCACAGCGATAGCGGTGCAAAACCAGCAGCAGTTGCTCGCGGTCAATAGGTTTGACCATATACTCGGCCGCCCCCAGGGCAAAACCCGTATTTTGGTCGCTCATCATGCTGATGACCACGACGGGTATCTCGCTCAAACGGGCATCGGCTTTTAAGTGGGACAAAACGGCCCAGCCGTCCATATCGGGCAGCATCACGTCCAGGGTAATGACATCGGGCTGGAGGTCACGGGCCAATTTAAGGCCCTCTTCGCCAGTGTAAGCGGAGACGGCGAAGAAGCCTTCTTTGTCTAAAACAGATTTGACGAGATCGTGGACGACGGGTTCGTCGTCAATGATGAGGACGACACCCGCCACATTTAACGGCCGTTCCACCGGCACAGTATGGCCTGGAATCAAGGGCCTGGGTAGACTGGCACTGCTTTCGGTGGTGGTTATGGCCGTGGCGGGGAGAACGGCCGTAAACGTAGACCCCACCCCCACCTCACTGCGCACCGTAATATCCCCCCCCATCATCTGGCAGAAACGCTTACTAATCACCAGCCCCAAACCCGTACCACCATACTTGCGCGTCGTCGAATCATCCGCCTGATTAAACGCCTGAAACAAACCCTCCATCTGCTCGTCCGACATGCCAATGCCCGTATCCGCCACCTCAAACTTCAGCCAATCGCGCCCACTTTCCTGCGTGCGCGTAATATCCAGCGCAATCGTTCCCGCCTGCGTAAATTTAGAAGCATTACTCAGCAAATTAAACAGCACCTGCCGTACCTTCGTAATATCGGCGTGCATGTCACCTGCTTCGTCCAAATTAACCCGCAGTTCATTGTCATTCTTAGCCACCATCGGCGTAATCGTATTCAAGACATCATCAATCATCCCCTTCACGGCAAAGGTCTCGTAATATAACTTCATCTTGCCCGCTTCAATCTTCGAGATGTCCAGAATATCATTGATAAGCTGCAATAAATGGCGGGCGGCACTTAAAATCTTGTCCAAATCCGGCACAAAATCATCATAACCCAAATCTTCCGCATCCTCTTGCAGCATTTCGCTGTAGCCGATGATGGCATTCAGCGGCGTGCGCAATTCGTGGCTCATATTAGCCAAAAAGCGGCTCTTGGCCTGATTGGCTTCCAAAGCCTGGTCTCGCGCAATGCCCAATTCGCGCAAGGTCAACTCCAACTCCCGCGTCCGTGCCTGCACCCGATCCTCAAGATTGTTGTACAGGTCACGCAAGTTATCGGTCATCAAGTTGAAATTGACACCCAATTCGCTGACTTCATCTTCAAACAAAATGTGCGTCTCGGTAGGCACACGCTGATGGAGGTCACCATGACTGACCTGATGCGTGGCTCGCATGAGGCGCACGATGGGTTGGGCAAAACTGGTGAAAACAGCCACGCCAAAAGCCAAACTGGTGATGGCGATGAGGACGGCAAAGCCGATTAAAATATTTTGCACATCACGCTGCACCTGAAACAGGTCTTGAATGGGCTGGGCCACCAAAATTGTGCCTTGAAGTTCATCATCTAACACGAGTGGATGGGCCAGGAGTCGCATCCGAGTATCGTTGCCGTAGGTGATGTTCTCGGCGGAAATGCTGCCATCGGGGCTGATGAAATTGTCTTGCAGCATGAGTTCGTACCCACTTTCAGGATCAATGGTGGAGGCGATGATGGCGTTTTCGGTGACAAGGCCGACATCGGCTCCCAAAATTTCGCTGACATCGGTGATGAACCCCTCATCAACATAAATGACGGCCATGACCAGACCGATCAGGTCGTCGCTGCCGCCTTCATACATTTGAATGACGGGGGCTACGCCGATAATTTGGGATGATTGGGGAGCGATGGCGATGCCGTGTGTGGGCTGGCCTGTGCTGATGGCTTCTTGAACGAGCTGATCACGAATCTGGGTGGTGTGTTCGCTTACTTGCAGGCGGCGGGTGATGATGGGGCCGCCATAGTGGGCGGGCAGACCGCCGGGACGGAAATCGGCCGTAAAGTAGCTCAGTTCTTGCAGATTGAGGGCTGTTTTGCGGGTATCCAAAATTTGCCCGACAGCAGCTAAATCATTGTTGGCGAGGATGACTTCGGGAAGGTTGGCAACAAATTGGGCACTTAGCAGGGCCTGGTCTTCGTAGTTTTCCAGGAGGGCGGCGGTGGAATTGGCATTTTGGCTCAGGCGACGGTCGGCTTCGGCTTCGATGCGCCGACTGACGAGGCGGCTGGTGACAGGTAATAGGACTGCAATGACGAGCAGGATAATGAGTACAAAGGGGACTGTTAGTTTCCAGCGAATGCTCAGATATTTCATGTGTCGCTCGGTGTTCCAAGGGATGAAACAGATATATCATCGGCAAACGTCTCTTGTTTGTCAAGCGGTACGACCATCATAAGGGATCTGAGGGTGGGTTTGTTACTGAAATTTCACAGGATTGATGGCAAATGGGTTTACTTATGGGGTTGGATGCTTTCAAAGGTGGCGGGCATGGTGGGGAGTGGGGGGACAACGGCCGTTTCCCGGTACGGCCCCTCGGCTAAATCATCAAAATAACCATTGCTCAACAAACTGCTGTAGGAAAATATGGCCTGCCCGCCCGTGCCGATGGCGCGGGCCATGTTGATGCGGGCTTCGATTTCGGCAAAGTCACAGTAGCCAGCACCAATGCCTGGGAAGATGTAACGGCCGTTGGCCCCCGCCTGAAAATCCATCACCAACGTCTCCCATCTGGCCTGTGTCCAAAAACCATCATAGGGGCAGTTGAACTGCACCGGGTAAATCATCGGCGAAATGGCGTGAATGTACCCATCACGCACCCAGGCTTTCGAGTCCTGATAATAATCATAATAGCCTTCGGTGGTACTGGGCCAGCCCCATTCTGGTTTATTGATGTAAATGGGCCAAACGGCCGCTGACAGCCAAAAATTCTCCTTCATCGGCACAATTTCGTTGAAGAATTTATACACCGTGCCATTCACCTGCGCCCGCTGCCAGTCAGTGTAGTTCATCTGGCCGTTATCACCAAAGCAGTTTGTGCCATAGGCCAACTCACTGACAGGATCGCAGGAATTGGCCGCGCCCCCGTAGCGAATATGGTCGAGATGCAGCCCATCTATGTCGTACCGCGTCACCAAATCAGCCGCGACAGCCAGATAATGATCATCGCCAAAGATGGAGGCGGGGGTGGCTCGCTGGTAGCTGCCACAATCTGTTTGGTAGGAGGTTGTCCATTGCAGGCCGTTGTTTTGCCCACCGCTTGTGCCATGAGCCTGAATAAGTTGGTAATAGAAGTGTTGGGGTGTGGTGTCTGCGGGCGGTGGGTCGCAGCCCAGCCAGACGGGGTAGACGTTGAAATAGGCATGAACCTGTATGTCCTGGGCATGGGCTTTGTCAATCATGTAGGCTAAAGGATCCCAACCGGGGTCTTGGCCTAATGTGCCTGTCAGATAGCGTGACCAGGGTTCAAGGTCAGACTGGTAGAGGGCATCGGCTTCGCCGCGCACCTGGAAGAGGATGACGTTGAAGCCAGCGTAGGCGGCGTTGTTGACGATCTCGTCTATTTTGGCGGGGGTGGGATCGGCCGTCCATTCAAAACGTGTTACCCACAAGGCGCGGAACTCGACCATTGGCTCTGGCGGTGCCTCGCTTTTGGTGAGAAAGGGTAAATAGGCTTGTGGCTCACTGCCATTGGCCGCCGCAGTGAGGCGGCTAATCCATAAACTTAGCAAAAAAAGGAGGGCCAGAAGGGAGATTTGTCGTTTCATAAGGGTATTGTGGCCTAAAGCAGAGGGATGGGGGAGGGGAAACGGCCGTTTTTTACGCCATCTCCACCTGCTCACCACGTTCTGTTTACGCCTTAGCCACGCTGCACAAACCGCCCGCATCCCGGTTCGCCCACAAAGGCCTCATCTGCCACCAGCACACGCCCCCGGCTCATGGTCAACTGGGGCCAACCTTGCACGCTCAACCCTTCGTAGGGTGTCCAATCAACCTGTTCATGCAAAGTCGCCGTAGACAGCGTTTTTTGTTGGTGGGGGTCAAAAATCACGATGTCCGCATCGTAGCCAATGCCGATGTGGCCTTTGTGGGTCAGCCCTACCAGGCGGGCAGGTGTGGTACAGCACAAGTCTACCCATTGGTTGGGGGTGATACGGCCGTTACGCACCCCACCGCTATACAGCGCCGACAAGCGCATCTCAATTCCCGGCACCCCACCCGGAATCTGGCTGTAATCGGACAGCCCTGTGGCTTTATCGGCCTGGGTAAAGGGGCAGTGGTCGGTGGTGACGATTTGTAAATTGCCAGCCGCCAACGCCCGCCACAAAGCAGCTTGGGCGGCCTCATCCCGAATAGGCGGCGAACAGATGGGCAGGGTGCCAGCAACACCGGGCGCATCGTACACCTCTTGCGTCAAAAAGAGATATTGGGGGCAAGTTTCGCCCGTTACGGGCAAACCCCGCTGCCGGGCGGCGGCAATGCGCTGCACCGTTTCATCACAAGAAACATGGAAAATGTGGACGGGTGTGCCCACCATGGTGGCAATGTCAATCACCCGCCCTGTGGCTTCCCCTTCCATGATGGCCGGGCGGCTGCGGGGGTGGTAGTGGGGGGTGATACGGCCGTTGGCCAAATTGCGCCGCACCAGGGTCGTAATCACCTCCCAATTCTCCGCATGGATCACCGGAAAGCCGCCCACATCGCGCACCGCCTCCAACGCCTGCATCATCTGCCCATCGCGGAGATTGTGGCCGTAAGCCATATACATCTTGAAGCTGGTGCAGCCCGCCGCATACGCCGCTGGCACCTGATCCAGTTTGTCAATCTCGTGTGGGCTAAGCGTCATGTGCAGAGCATAATCAATTGTCACCAGGGGGTCGGCCAGGGCGCGGCGGGCGGCAATGGCCTCCACCATTGTCTCGTGCGGCTGCCGCTCCACAAAGTCCACAATCGCCGTTGTGCCGCCAAAAGCAGCCGCTCGTGTGCCTGTAAAAAAGTCATCGGCCGATCTAAAGTTGCCCACGGGCATTTGCAAATGGACATGAATGTCCACTGCGCCGGGAATGACCAGCTTGCCCGCAGCCTCAATTTCTCGCTGGCCGGATAAATTTTCACCAATGGCGGCGATGCGTTCGCCTTGAATGGCAACGTCGGCCTGGGTGGTGGAATCGGCCGTTATGATTGTCCCGTTTTTGATTACACAGTCGTACATGGCAGCCTCTCTCTAAAGGAATAGGTTAAGTTATACCGCCATTGTAGCGAACAGTTGCACATTAGGAAACGGTCAACAGTGAAAGAGGTGCGACAAGATTTGTTGTCAGGCTAGACTGGAGCAGTTTTTAAAACTGCTCCAGTCTTTCGAGTCCATACACAAAAAATAAGCGCACCCAGTGAAAGAAAGAGAGGAAGCACACAAAATCCCACTTGCATAATAGTAGACCAGTCTGTATAATTTCTGAAACTTTGAGGCAGCAAATGAGTTCAAAACGAGACCAAATTATTGAAACAACTTGCCAATTGATAGAGCTGCAAGGCTATCATGCCACCGGGTTGAACCAGATTTTGGCCGAAAGCGGGGCGCCCAAAGGTTCGCTCTACCACTATTTCCCGGATGGCAAGGATGAGCTGGTTGAAGAGGCTGTTAACCATACAAGCGGAATCATTGCGGCACGGTTGCAGGCGGGGATGGCTGCTTTTGCCACTGCGCAGGAGGCGATTCCCGCATTTTTACGTGATCTGGCACATTATGTTGAGCTTTCGGGGTTTCAGACGGGTGGGCCGATAACGGCCGTTGCCCTGGAAGCAGCCTCTACCAATGAGCGCCTTAATGCAGCCTGTAACCAGGCTTACCAAAGCTGGCGGGCCATCATCGAGCAGAAGCTGCTGGCCGATGGCTGTGAGGCTGGGCGGGCCAAACGGCTGGCGATGATGGTGATTGCCCTCATCGAAGGGGCCATTATTTTGAGCCGGAGTGATCGTTCTACCGCTCCTTTGCTGGCGGCGGCGGCCGAATTGGAAATTTTGTTGCAGTAAGCAAATTTTTTTTGTGCGAAATATATAGACTGGTCTAAAGAGGTTAATGATGATTTTAGTGACTGGAGCCACAGGCAATGTGGGTAGAGAGATAGTGAAACTGTTGTTTGCTGAGGGAACGGCCGTTCGTGCGGCCGTCGTTTCCAGGCAAGATGTGCCAAAATTACCTGTGCCGGTCCCCTGGGAGATTTTTGACTTTACGAATCCGGCTACGTATGAAGCCGCTTTTGCCGGTGTAGAAAAGCTGTTTCTCATGCGTCCGCCCCATATCGCCAACATTCAGCGAGACATGAAACCCGTGTTGGATTATGCGGCAAAAGTTGGTGTAAAACAGATTGTCTTTCTTTCGTTGGTGGGCGCAGAGAAAAACAAGGTTGTACCCCACGCCAAAGTTGAAAAGCTGCTGATGGCTGGGGGCGTACCCTATACGCTGCTGCGCTGTGGTTTCTTCATGCAAAATCTCAGTACCACCCATCAACAAGATATTCGGGATAATCATGACATTTTTATTCCGGCGGGCGGGGGCAAGACGGCCTTTATTGATGTGCGTGATATTGCGGCGGTGGCGGCAAAGGTCTTGACCGAGGCGGGGCATGAACAGCAAGCCTATGTGCTGACGGGGAGCGAGGCATTGGACTATTATGAAGTGGCGGCGAGAATGCAGAAGGTGCTGCAACGGCCGATTCATTACAGCCGCCCATCTCTGTTTCGTTTTGCCTGGCGTTTGTGGCGGCGTGGGTATCCGCTGGCCTATGTCAGTGTGGTGACGGGCATCTATTTGACGACTCGTTGGGGTTTGGCGGAGCGGGTAACGCCCGAGGTGATGGGGTTGTTGGGCAGAAGCCCGATTTTGTTTGAACAGTTTGTTGAGGATTATGCGGCCGTCTGGCAAACTACTTAATTTTGGAGGATAAGAATCATGAAGTTAACAATCTTTGGAGCCACAGGTGGCACAGGACAGGAGTTGGTAAAGCAGGCTTTGGCGGATGGGCACGAGGTAACGGCCTATGTGCGGACACCGGCCAAGTTGGCTATGACGCATGAGCGGCTTACGGTGGTGCAGGGCCAGATGAGTGAGGCCGACAAAATTAGCCGGGCTGTAGCCGGTGCCGAGGCGGTGCTGAGCGCGTTGGGGCCGACGAGTAATAGACCGGAACGGCCGTTGACCGAAGGCATGATGCATATTGTCGCCGCGATGAAGGCCCAGGGTGTGTCGCGCCTGATTGTGACCACAGGGGCGGGGGTGGCTGACCCACAGGACAAACCGCAGTTGATCGGCCGTCTATTTGGTCTGGCTTTGCGCTTGTTTGCTAAACACGTCCTGGCGGACAGTCAGGGCATGGTGGCTGTGGTGCGTAACAGTGATCTTGACTGGACAATTGCCCGTGCGCCGCGATTGACAAACCAGCCGGGCACGGGGCAGGTGAAAGTGGGTTATGCGGGGCAGGGGCCAGGGACACAGCTTGCTCGCGCCGACTACGCTCGTTTTATGCTGGACCAGTTGACGCAAGATAGCTGGCTGCGTAAGGCTCCGATGATCAGTAATTGACCTGGAGAAACAAAATGCGTCGGTTACAAACTCAGTAGATTAAAAAAGGTAATTATTCAGCCCCTCGAGTGAAAAATCCTCCCGGAGGCTTCTTATACGGAGGCTCTCTCGAGGGAAAACCTCCGGGAGGGTGAACAGTTACTAAAAAAGTAACATTTTCAACGCAAAGAACGCAAAGGAGCAAAGGACGCAAAGGCTTTTTTGGCCTTTCTTTTAATTCTTTCGTGGCAAAGTCACGGCCAATACTCATCTGCTGCCCTGTGCCAAAAGGTGCAGGCAAAAATGGGGGCTGTTTGTTATAATTTAGAACATGAGTTTTACACCACCTGAGAATATTCAAGAGATATTGAAGAAGCTGCCGACGACGGCGGGCGTTTATATACACAAGGATAAAAACGGCCGTATCATCTACGTCGGCAAAGCCATCAACCTGCGCAACCGGGTACGTTCCTACTTCCACAGCAATGTGGACAGCATTAAAACTCAACGCCTGCGCCGCGACATCCAAGACATTGAAATCATCACCACCGACAGCGAATTAGAGGCACTGCTGCTAGAAAACACCCTCATCAAAAAGCACCAGCCCCATTACAACATCCGCCTCAAAGATGACAAACGTTACCCCTACATCAAAGTACATTGGGCCGACCCTTACCCCAAAGTGACGGTGACGCGGCGCATGGAGCGGGATGGCTCGCGTTATTTTGGGCCGTACATGTCGGCCTGGGCCGTCCACCAAACGCTGGACACCCTGCGCAAGATTTTCCCCTATTTGACGTGTGATCGGGTGATAACGGGGCAGGATGAACGGCCGTGTCTCTACTACGACATCAAACTATGCAACGGCCCCTGCATCGGTGCCGTCAACCAGGCCCAATACCGCGCCATGATCCAAAAGCTCATGGACTTCCTCAACGGCAAATCGGAGCATATTGTCAAGGATATCGAGCGAAAGATGGCTGCTGCTGCCGAAAACCTGCAATTTGAAAAAGCGGCCGATTACCGTGACCAGCTCAAAGCCATCAACCAGATCGTCACCAAACAAAAAGTTGTTGCCAACGCCAACACCGACCAGGATGTCATTGCCTTCGCCCGCGAACAGGGCGATGCCTGTGTGCAAATCTTCTTCATTCGGCATGGCAAATTGATCGGGCGAGAATATTTCCTACTCGATGGCACCGAGGATGAAACCGACGAAAACATCCTGCAAGAGTTCCTCACCCAGTTCTACGACGAAGCTGCCCATATTCCCAAAGAGGTGCTGCTGCCCCACGAGGTGTCTGAAGCAATGGTGATTGAGGAGTGGCTGCGGCAAAAACGCAGCACCAAAGTCACGCTGCAAGTGCCGCGTCGCGGTCAGAAGAAGGAGTTGGTGGAGATGGCGGCCCGCAATGCCAACGATACCTTGAACACGTTAAGGCAGCAGTGGACGGCCGATCGCTCCAAACACGTCACGGCTATGGCCGAACTGCAAGAAGCCTTGTCCTTACCCAATCCCCCCGCCCGCATCGAATGTTACGACATCAGCCATACGCAGGGGGCGCAAACTGTGGCCTCCATGGTTGTTTTTGTGCAAGGGGCACCACGTAAAAGTGATTACCGCCGCTTCAATATCCAAACTGTGGGCAACGATGATTACGGCGCGATGAAAGAGGTGCTTACGCGCCGCTTCCATCGCTACAAAGAAGCAGTAGCTGGTGAACTGCACGACCCATCTCAAATTGGCAAAATCAAAAAAGAAACAGCCTGGGCCATCCTGCCCGATCTGCTCATTGTGGATGGCGGCAAAGGCCAGTTGAGCATGGCGATGGAGGTGCTGGCTGAATTTGGCCTGACTGATGACGTGCCTATTACTGGTCTGGCCAAGCAAGAGGAAGAGCTGTTTTTGCCTCACCAATCCCAATCCGTCTGGCTGCCGCGCCGCTCCGAAGCGCTCTATCTGGTGCAGCGGGTGCGCGACGAAGCCCACCGCTTTGCCAACGAAGGCCACCGCAAACGCCGCTCTAAAGCCGGTGTCGCCTCGATTTTGGACAGCATCCCCGGCGTAGGCCCCAAACGGCGCAAAGCCCTCTTAGGCCATTTTGGCTCCCTCGATGATCTACGCAGCGCGACTGTAGAAGAAATGGCCTCTGTGCCTGGCATTCCTTACGAAGTAGCTCAGGCGGTGAAGGCACATTTGGATTAAGTTGTTGAAATCGCATTGTGGCTGAGGACGATGCCTCTGGATGATAAAAGCCTAACGCCTGCTTCACTTGCCGCGAGGCCGCAAGTCGAAAAAAGCGCGGAGGGCATTCGGTCACCACCATCTCAAATCGTGAATGATCCCTGATCTCGCGGTCAAGTGCAAGCGTTGTTAGCCCTGGCAACACGATACTGCCTCGCCTGCCAAAGTGACAATATCGCTCACTTTTTCAATGGTGCGTAGTATTCCTCCATGCCTTTTCTGTAGCGATCCAGATCTGGATCGTAATATGGCAGGAAGTCCTCCTCCAAGAAACGGAGTATCTTCCTCGATTCTTCGTCATCTACGTCTTGCAAATACCGTCGCGTCTGTTCTATTCCGGCGCCAAATAGCAGATAAGGATCCATAGCAATCCATGTATCCATACCTCCACTCGACTTTGCTTTGAAAAGGCGGAACACATCTTCCACCTCCCCAAGTCTAAATAGCATATATGACGATAGCACGATGTCTCCTCCAGCGTAACTGGAGCGGCTGAGCGTATCCTGCTCTACTATGAATCGAATTAACGAAATGTCGCGCGACGTGAAGTCGAGATACAGCGTTTCACTCACTTTCGCGCGAAAGCCCTCATTCACGTCGCTAATTCCAGACCAAGTATTTCGTTCATCTGGCACCGGAACATACCGAATGAGATCCAGAAACTTCTCAGGCGGCAGCTCGGGCGAGTTCTCGCGGCTAATTTTGATCAGTTCTTCAATATCATCCGTATTTATTGATTCCATTAGTTCTTAGGCTCGCTTTATGAATGACGCACAAGGTTGTCAATCTCAAGGATATATATTCATACCTAGTCGATTGCGGACGCTTGAATTTGTGACCGGATAGACACTTTCAAACGGCGTAACTAAGTCCGCATACTTCTCGTTCCTAGCGTTGACCTGTTGTTCTGCCACTAGACCGCTAATGTCCTCGATTGAGATAATTGCCTCACCCTTGAATCCCTGCAGCATCTGCCCACGTAATCCTAACTGTACAGCGCGACGCTCTTCACGTCCCCCAGATGGATTGTGATCTGGATCCCACTGCGAGCGCACGTCCGAGTTCGCTACCGCCCGCTGCCACTCCTCACGCGTTGCGAATTGTGTTCCGCTATAACTAGACGCGACAGCCTCACGAAGCAGAACATCAAAATACGTGCGCTTCAAATGGATCGCCAGGGTCACTTCTTGATTGGGTTTTGTTCCCCAGCCAGAACGATACATCATCCACAGAAAGTTTGGCTTTATCCAACTCATCCTCGAGTAACTAAAGTCACCGCCAAAATAATTGTTGCGGGCAGCAAAGTGTCCGATGGCAGGGCGATAAGCCTGGTAGACGACGATGGTCTGCTCGTCGTACTGCGCCATGATGTGACGGCCGTTTGTCGGCCAACGCAGGCGCTGCTCTTGATAACTAGCTAGTCTAAGGGTTGTCATGAGAT
>JACKBT010000030.1 GCA_020634415.1 Ardenticatenaceae bacterium | reverse complement strand
ATTGAACCTGGTGACATGGTAGAGGTAGATTCAGACGGGGGGTATAACCAGACCGTTGAGGTAGTTGATGTGTATTTGACCAACATTGCTCCCGATATGGACAGTTTGACGGGTATGGCCCCGGCCAACAGCAAAGTTGAACTGTATGTATATGATGATTTTATTGGGGACAATGCCGGGTTAGTGGCGACCGCAACTGCTGCGGGCATGTTTACGGCCGATTTCTCTGGCATCTATGACATACTGCCAGGGGGTTATGGCAGCCCCATTTACCATGATGCTCAAGACAATGAAGTGGCCAATGCGGGCTTGTATGCTGGCCCGTATGTGAAAGCCTATTTCAACTCCTATACCGATCTCAATGTGGTTGGTGATCCCCATCAGCCGATTGAGGCGACTTTGCGGAATGCGTTGGGGGCTATTAAGGCAACGGCCAGCGCCACAACGGGGGTCAATGGTTATAGTTCATTCAGCTTTTACGATTCCATTGGCAATCATGTGGATGTGCTGCCCAATGATGTGGTGGATGTGGTGTATGGGGATTCTGCCTTACAGGCGGGTGGTGTGTTTACGCGGACGGTAACGGCCGTTGATATTGATTTTGTCATTGACCGAAATAACAAAACTGTCTACGGCACTGGCCCCGCCAACAGTATGCTGCGCCTGGTTTATGATTGGGGTACCCAAACGGCCGATGTGCCTACCGATGGCAACGGCGACTTTACCTACACCTTTGGCGGTGTGCTGAATGGCAATTACAACTTCGACATTACCTACCGTAATGGGGCTGGTGATGATTTGTACACCTGGGGGCGCGTGCCGCAGTTTACGGCCGTTTATGAAAACAATAACATCTACGGCTATGGGGTAGGCGACAACATAGTCGTCGCCACCCTCAAAGATTACAACGGGAACATCAAAAGCACGGCTAACACCACCACATCCCGTGATGGTTGGTATTGGCTTTATCTAGATGGCCCCATCTCCTTAACCGATATCATCGAAGTAGATACTGGCCCGCTCCATTTCAGCCAAGACATCGTTGCCCTGACGCTCGATGCCGACACCACCAACAATATTGTCTACGGCACGGCGCCGCCCAATGCCTGGTTGAATGTATTCGATGAAAATTCCTTTGGCCCCTACGCGCTGTATAACTACAAATACTTCAGTGCCGATGGGCTGGGCAACTACACCGCCGCCTTTGCCGAAGTGTATGGCGGCGACTCGTTACAAGTCATCTACTGGGAAGGCGGTCATTATGATCGTGTCAGTATGGGCCGTAATACTCCTGGCCTGTTTATCAACCATGTCACAGATAATGTCTATCTGTATGCTGGCACGTTAGATGCAGTGGGTACCATAACGATTCGTGACAGCAGCAATGCCATCAAAGCCAGTGCCACCATTACCGCCCAAAATACCTCTGCTAATGTGAACTATTGGCCTGATGTCAATATTGTGCCTGGTGATTCCGTCGAGGTAAATATTGGTGAATTGGTGCAAACCAGTGATGTTATCCCTCTCAGCGGCTCCCTCAATTTGAATACAGATACGGTTAGCGGCACCAGTTTGCCCAATAAGCCTATTGGCGTGGAGGCTTACCACTGGAATGGGACATCGTATAGTCAATATGTGGGCGCAGGCACTCTGAGCCAGTTTGCCAGCAGCAATGGCAGCGGGGCGTTTAGTGCCAACTTTAGCGGCTATGTGGATTTGACGGCTGGGGATTATATGGGGTTGTTCTTCATTGATGAGATGGACACCCATTATCAGGCTCATTTCTACACGACCAATCCCACGATTGCCACGACGGAGTACCCAACGGCCGTTCAGCCCTACGCCTCTGTTCCCATCGAAACCACTATCAGCAACGGGCAGCATGTGCAAACTGTGTACGTCTACTGGGACACCGTATCCCACGCGGCGGATAATGATTATGCCTCCCTCCACGCTGGAGCCAGCGGCGCGATTGGGCCTAATATTGTTGTTCTCTATGCGCCAGCGGGTGGCACTATCTACTTCAAAACGGCCGCTCGGGTAGATGGACAACTGGTGTGGGAAAGTACCGAACACACCATCACGGTGGATGGTACGACAGCGACTACCATTTACGCTCCCGTCAGCGGCACAACCAATGACACCACACCGGAAATTAGAGCGGTTGCGCCACCCAACGCCTTTGTGACTCTGTACGATGGGAACGATGTGGCGGTGATGACGAAAACGGCCGATGCAAACGGCCGTGTCACCTTCAACCTCACCACGCCCCTCAACCCAGGCAGCTATGAATTCTACGCAGTGGCTGCTGTCAGCGGCACCGCTGGCCCTGCCTCCAATACACTGCACCTGGCCGTTGATCCCACCCTGCCCGTTGACCCTGTAAATATTTTGGTAACAGCTAACGGCCGTAAACAGCATTTGCGTGATGCCAACGGCTATGCCAATTTGGGTGGGCGTGTGTGGACACGTACCGGTGACTCGGTGGCTATCTCCATTCCCATCAGTGCCACCGGGGTCATATCGGCCGAACTGTATGTCGGCGGTGTCTTCGACTCGGCCCTCATCAACAGCGGCAATGATGTCTATTTGGGCAGCTATACCCCACCGACCACTGGAGCCTACTCGCTTGATCTCAAGCTCTACACCGGTACAACCCAAACCATCAACATTCTGACTGGTCTCATTGACCCCGACGGGTATGTGTATGATGCCAGTTTGGGTGCAGATTATCGTTTAGCCGGTGCTGTTGTGACCTGTTATGAATGGGTAGAGGGGGAATGGCTGGTGTGGAATGGGGCTATCTGGGGACAGTCTAACGCCCAGACAACGGCCGCTGATGGCTATTATGCCTTTTTCACCTTACCCGGCGACTATAAAGTTGTGGTTTCGGCTGATGGTTATGGAGAGTATGAAAGCCCTGTGCTAACAGTTGTGGATGCGCCAGTGCATCACAATGTTGCGCTGTGGCCGATTCATGAGCTTTACTTGCCCTTTGTGGTAAAGCCTTAATGGTTAATGGGGTGTGAGGTGAAAGCCTCACACCCTTTTTTATGTAGTGGGGGATTGTAGGGGTGGAGAGGGGAACGGCCGTTTATCCAAAAAGTGAAGTGTGGTGCCACTTAATTGTTACTACTTGAAACCAAATTACTGTACCAGCCCATGATTCAGTAAAAGAGGCAAGCAGCACCACTAAAAACAGCCTAAGCCCATAGCCTTACAAACCATATTAAGTATCTACGCCGCCGCCTTCAGCCAAACACGAAAAACACTGCCAGAGCCAACCTGGCTGTCAACCTCTATCCGTCCCTGGTGCTGATCAATAATCTCCTTACAAATGGCTAATCCCAAACCCGTACCAGGCATTTGACTTTCTCGTCCCACATGTCCTCGGTAAAATCGCTCAAAAAGATGTGGCAAATCTTCTTCCGCAATACCTGGCCCATTGTCGCTAATCTGAACAACCACCCAAGACCCTTCATCATCGGCAAACGTCTCAGCCCACACGCCCACCTGCCCCCCCTCAAACGTATAATTAAGCGCATTGGTCAATAAATTCGTAAAAACCTGCTCAATTTGGCTCTCATCAACCAAAACTAATGGCAAATCTATTGGCATTTCAGCCTGTACCATGATCTGTTTTCTTTGTGCTTGTGCCGCACTGGCATCTACAACCCTTTCAATATACTCAGAGATATTTGTTGGCGTAAGCTGCGTTTTAACCTCACCCGATTCCAATCGGGACAAATCAAGCAATTCAAGAATCAAGCGAGTCAGGCGCTCCGACTCGCGGTTCAGGACAGCCAAATATTTGGCATACTTTTCAGGATTTCCCCTCTCCATTAAATTGATGTACATACGGATATTGGTCAAAGGCGTTTTCAACTCATGAGAAACATTGGCAATAATATTAGATTTGAGTCGATCCACCTCTTTGAATTTGCTTATATCTGACAACACGCCCACAAAGCCATCAATGCCATTCTGTCCTGTTTGCAAAGGAGTCACGATCACTCTGGCATGGTAGGGTGTACCATCTTTGCGCCGCTGCACCAACTCCCCCTGCCACTTCACACCCGATTCAATGGCGTGCCATAATTCACCGTACTTGCTCTGAGAATCGGTTCCATCTTCCCAATGATGTGGTGTTTGGCCCAATATTTCAGTCGGCGGGTATCCTGTTAAGTTAGTCATCGTGGGGTTGGTATACAGAATCGTCCCCCGTGGATCCATGAAAAATATGCCTTCGCCTGCACTGTCGAGAATAGCTTGGGTCCGATCTCTTTCGGCCTGCAATTCCGATGTTCGCTCCGTCACTTGAGCCGCTAATTGATCCGCCTGCCCCTTTAATGTTTGGTAAAGCCGGATGTTTTCGAGGGCAGTTGCTACCTGATTGGCAACTGTTTGCAGGAGTTCAATATCAGTTTGGGCATAAAAATCATCGGGATCGCGCCGTCCAAACAGCCAAACGCCTATGGTTTTGTCTCTTAAGGTCAGCGGAATAACCAGACGAAGCCAGGTATAGGGGTCGTCTGCATCCTCAGAAAAGGGCGAAAGGTAAAAACGGGCCATTCCTGCTAATTTGAGGATTTGTTGGCGGGATGGTTGCTGATCACTTTCTGGTATGTTTTGGGTATAGAGAGAAGTGCTTTTGTTGGCTCCTTCATACAACAGCAGGGATGATTGACGAATCAACATGCTGGGTAATATCTTATTGAGGATGACATTAACGAGGGTTTGTTGGCTTAACACTGGCGGGGCCTGATTAGCGAGCACTCTAATGACTTCATCTGGGTTGAATTCTGTGCCGTAAGCGAGGCGATTGATCCCTTTTTGAAATCTATCGAGCAAAGGGGGGGTGAGAATAACAAAGGCAAAGGAGGTGAATAATAAGTAGATCGTGCGTGCGCTGCTGGATGTGATCCATTGATCACCCAAGAGAACCAGTATGAGAAATGCGGGGGGATAGACAAGCAGAAAGCTGTAGAGGCTGAGGAAGCGATTGACCCTAAACTCGACGATCCCAAGCTGGCGTTTGTAGATGGCATAGGTGTAGAACAAAGGTAGGGCAGGGATAGCGAGATAGATGAAGCTGAGACTGAGGATGCTGGATGCTGGGATGCTCAAAATCTGGGGTAATAATTGGAAGAGAAGGCCGGGTAAAAAGGCCAGGGCAATGCCAGCTAACATGAGGCGTGCGGCCACGAGATCGGAGGAGTGCCGTGGGGATTTTAGCAGACGATAAATGAGGAGGCTGACGCTGCCTAGTATGGCGATGATGGCTCCGAGGGGAGGGGCATTGGTAGGGGGTATTTGGAATATTTCTAGGGCGGCCAGGATGGCGGCTGATATATAGAGAAGGGTTATGATGGCAGGGGAGGTTTTGGGGAAAAGTTGGCTGGGGACGTTGATGTGGAGATGCAGGAAGATGGGCAGCATAAACCAGGTGACTGCTCCTAATATTAAGCGAGAAGCACCGATGCGCCAGGGTGAAACGATGCCTACCAGTACCCAGATGGCGATGAGATACATGAAGGTAACGAGGAGCTGCCATCGTCTGTCGCGGGGTCGTAAGAAGAGCAATATGAGGGTGCCGGGCAGCCAGAAGATAATGAACCAGCCGGTGAAAACTGTTCGTTTCAGGCGATCTGTGAAGGATGGTGCAGGGATTTGGATCTGGATTGGCTGGGTATTATCAATGGTTGTGATGACAACGGTTTGGCCGGGCTGATAGCCGGCGAAGGGTTCTTTGTTTCTGTTGTGCTGGTATTCAAGGAAGGTGAGGTCGCCAATTTGGGTTAATTTGGTGCCGATGGGGAGTTTGGGTTGGGAGGAGTCGTTTATTTGCCAACCGTCTTGAACGGCCGTAAATACAATCCCTGGGTATGGCGTAAAAAATACAAACGCTGCTACATAGTAAATATATACAGACAAGATGGTTATCGAGATGAAAATCAAAAGCCATTCATATGTACTGAAGTGCTTTTGCAGCAACCGTACCATTATTCTCTCTCCAATGTAGAAACGAGTTGTAAAACTATGAGCATTATAGTGGTATAAGTAGAGTTATACCAGCCAGTATGATTGAACAACGGTAACTACTAACCCTTCGGGAGGTTTTAGTCGAGACCTTTACTCTGGAGATAAACTTCTTAGCTGCGTTAGAGGGTGGACCGAACGGCCGTTTCCAGCCCCGTTAATAAATCAGCAAAAGTAACGGCCGTTTCCACTTGCAGCAGCTTATCCAGAACATCCTCTACAGACGACACATCCTCCAAATACCGCTTCAAATGTTTACGGAATTGGATCAGACCAGACCGTTCGCCATAATAATCCATCATCTCTTGACTATGAATACGAATAGCCTGCACAATTTCTGCTGGTGTCAGTGCCGAGCGGTCAATACGGGCAAAAATCCAGGGGTTGCCAATAGCCCCTCGACCAATCATGACCGCCTGACAGCCCGTGTGAGCGATCATCTCATCAATATCCTCTGGTGTTTGCACATCGCCATTACCAATGACAGGAACCGAAACAGTCTGGCACAACTCCCCAATGGCATCCCAATCGGCCTCACCCCCATATTTTTGCACCTTGGTACGGGCGTGCATGGCAATCAGCGACGCTCCGTTCTCCTCCATAATACGGCCGATCTCCAAAAAGTTCTGCTCATCCGCATCCCAGCCCAGCCGCACTTTGCCCGTCACCGGCACAGATAGATGCTTCGTCAGCAGGCGGAACGTCTCCGCCACTAGTTCGGGCTGCGGCATCATGCCCACACCCGCACCGCGTCCGCTCACTTTGCGCGTGGAGCAGCCCATGTTGATGTCAATAATGTCTGGCTCCAGCGCCTCGATATTTTGCGCCGCTTGTAAAAATTTTTGGGCATCATTGCCGAAGATTTGGAACACCATCGGCCGTTCGCCGGGCTGCTTGTCTAACCGCTGCCAAAAGCGATTGTCGCGCTGCCGACCGAGCAGCGCCTCCACCGGTACAAACTCAGTATAGTGCATGGCCGACCCGTAGGCGCGGCACAAAGCCCGATAAGGTACATCGGAATACCCGGCCATCGGGGCTAAAATGACATCCCCATAAACGGGGATGTCGCGTACAAAAAAGGTTGGCTGCACGAGAGTAATGGAGTAGCTGGTAATTGGGTAATTGAGAAACTTTACTTCTGCAATTACCCAATTACCAGATTGCCTGTTAGGCCAGGACTGGCTCTAAAAAGCGGGCGGCTGCATCACGCAGGGCTTCCGCCTTGCTGGTATTTTCCCAGGGGGCATCAATATCATGGCGGCCAAAGTGACCGTAAGCGGCCGTTTTGCGGTAAATCGGCCGTCGCAAATCCAGGTCGCGGATAATCGCACCGGGGCGAAGGTCAAAATGCTCTTCAATGAGTTCCACCAACTGCTCAGAGGAGAGTTCGCTGGTGTCGAAGGTTTCTACATTGATGCTAAGAGGGCGAGCCACACCAATAGCATAGGCTACTTGCACCTCACACCGTTCGGCCAGACCAGCGGCGACGATGTTCTTAGCCACCCAACGAGCAGCGTAAGCGGCACTGCGGTCTACTTTGGTGCAATCCTTCCCACTAAATGCACCACCACCATGCCGTCCCATACCGCCATAGGTGTCCACAATAATCTTGCGACCCGTCACCCCAGCATCACCCATAGGCCCGCCGACCACAAAACGGCCGGTTGGATTCACAAAAATACGCAGTGTATCATCCACCATGTCTGCTGGCAGCACAGGCTTAATCACATGCTCAATAATGGCCTGGCGAATTTGCTCATTGCTGACCTCTGGCGCGTGTTGGGTGCTGATGAGAACGGTGTGAATACGGGCGGGCTTGCCATAGCGATATTCAACCGTCACTTGCGACTTGCCATCGGGGCGCACCCAGGGCAGCGTGCCATCGCGCCGCACTTGCGACAGGCGGCGGGTGAGGTTGTGGGCCAGATAGATGGGCATGGGCATCAAGGCATCGGTTTCATTGCAAGCAAAGCCGAACATCATACCCTGATCACCAGCACCAACTTCTTCTAAGGCCGCTTCTTCGTCATCGTCATCACGATACTCTAACGCCACATCTACACCCTGGGCAATGTCGGGGCTTTGGCTGGCAATGGCAACCTGTACGGCGCAGGTATTGCCGTCGAAGCCTTTGCTGCTGTCATCAAAGCCAATGTCGTTGACGACCTGGCGTACCAGTTTGTCGAAGTCTACAAAGCCTGTGGTGGTAATTTCGCCGAGGAGCATGACAAAGCCGGTTTTTACGGCCGTTTCGCAGGCCACGCGGGCATAGGGGTCTTGTTCCATCAGCGCGTCTAAGATAGCGTCACTAACTTGATCGCAGATTTTATCGGGATGGCCTTCCGTCACCGATTCTGAGGTGAAAAGAAGGCTGGGAGCTTTCATAAATGTTGTCATGTATTGGTATACCTCCAAAAATTTCGTCTAAACTTTTTGAAATTTAACAGCGAGACCTTACATTTTATATTTTGAATGAGGGTCTTCATACCTGTTTAATCTTTAATAACAAAAAGCCTCTTGATGTTTATCAAGAGGCTGGCAAAGTCACATTTGCCCCTTATCTACCAGCTTGCGCTGTCGGAGTTAGCACCTTCCTATTATGGGAGGGGTTGCTGCAGCTTCTTTGGGCCGGTCCCTCAGCTGCTCTTGATAAAGGATAATTTATTTATTAAGTTTGTAAGCTGCGTGAGTATACATGGGGGAACGGCCGTTTGTCAAACCAACCCAATGGTAATTAAGTAAGCGGCCAACGCCCACTACTCACCCGCTGGCGCATCCCACGTTTCGGGCGGCTCCGGCATACCCAAAATATTGTAACCCGCGTCCACATAAATCACTTCACCGGTGACACCGCTGCTCAAGTCACTGGCAAGCCATAGAGCCGTTTGCCCCACTTCCGCCTGGTCCACATTGCGGCGCAGCGGCGCACGTTCTTCGGTGTAGCTCAACATCTTGCGGAAGCCAGCAATGCCCGCTGCCGAAAGCGTTTTAATGGGGCCAGCCGAAATGGCATTGACACGGATATTTAGGGGGCCTAATTCGGCCGCCAGATAGCGGTTGCTGGCCTCCAAAGCCGCTTTAGCCACACCCATCACATTGTAATGAGGCACAACTTTTTCGGCCCCGTAATAGGTGAGGCTCATGATGCTGCCGCCATTGGGCATGAGGGGGATGGCGGCTTTGGACAAAGCTACCAGACTGAAGGCACTGACATCCATAGCTGTAGCGAAGCCAGCACGGCTGGTGTCTACAAAGCGGCCAGCTAAATCTTCCCGGGTGGCGTAGGCTATGGCGTGTACCAGAATGTCTATGTTGCCGAAGTAATTGCCCGCTTTGTCCATCACCGTATCTATTTCCTCGTCAATGGTGACATCGCACTTTTCGACAAAGGTGACACCCAACTCTTCGGCTAAAGGGATGACGCGGCGGTCTAATTTATCTAGGCCGTAGCTAAACCCTAGCTCCGCGCCATGTTCATGCAGAGCCTGGGCAATGCCCCAGGCGATGGAGTTTTTGTTGGCGATGCCAAAGATGAGTGCTTTTTTTCCTTCTAATAATTTCATGTCCTCTCCTTAAAAAAGTAAATTGGTTTGAAAGTTGAGAGGAGACCAGAGACTGGAGACTTAATAATCTCCAGTCTCCAATCTCCAGTCTCCCTTCAACAAATATTATTTTGAGACAAACGAATTATTTGTCAGCCAGTAGCGCCAGGGTATGGACAGCCAGGGTTCGGGTGTTTGGCCCAAGCCGATGCGGGGGCCGGTGCTGATGGCTGTGGGGGCAACCGTCATGCCTGTTTCTAGCCATATAACCCCGTCGGGCTGACAAAGGTTTGTGCCGTTGAGTGATTTGTCTATGGCGAGGGCCTGGGCGAGTTTGGCGGGGCCGTTGGTGAGTTGGTGGGGGGAACGGCCGTTTCGCAGCACCCGCATCACTTCTTCACCCCTATCGGGCTGCAAGGCGCGGATGAGAACGGCATTGGCCTGGCCGGGCTGCCCGGTGACGATGTTGAACATCCAGTGCATGCCATAGGTAAAGTAGACGTAAGCAAAACCAGCAGGGCCAAACATGACGGCCGTTCGCGCCGTAGGCTGCCCCTTATTCGCCCGATCCCCATGACAGGCCAAATCTGGCTCATCGCTGTCGCAGTAGGCTTCTGTTTCCACGATGAGGCCGCTGAGGCGATGCCCCTGCCACTGCCGCACCAGCCGTTTGCCCAGCAAATCGGCCGCTACCGCACAGGCGGGGCGGGCAAAAAAAGAGTGTGTTAACTGCTGTTCGCTCATCAGAGGCTAAATTGTAAGGCAGAAACCAATGATGGCAACATAGTGTACAGCAATATTGGAAACACGGATTAAAAAACTCTGGAGACTAGAGACTGGAGACTGGAGACTCTACCAGTCTCTAGTTTCCAATCTCACTATTCAGCCTATGGCTTATTGCTGGAAAAGGTCAGTTGGCTATACAATGTACCCAGCGAATAGCGGCAGAGTAAATTCCTGCTCACAACACTGTAGGACTTTGGCTGCCAGGGGTGAACATCATGGCTGAACGTATCCGAATCCTGAAAAAACCGACGGCGAGTGAGATTTATATGTTGGCTGGCTGGCATCAATGGGCGGATGCTGGCTCCATCTCGTCCGGTTTGCCCGAATATTTAGTCCACCTCACCGAGGCCGAGAAAATCGCCGAAATTAATGATGATGGGTTTTATATTTTCCAGATTCCCGGTACGCATCATTTGCTGCGGCCAGTAGTGAAGATGGAGGAGGGCCACATTGATTCGCTGGAAACCCGCAAAAATGAGTTTTTCTATTGGGAAAAAGATGATAAGGGGCTGGTCATTTTCTTGGGCGAAGAGCCGCATATGAATATTGATCAATATGCGGAGACCTTTTTCAAGGTGGTGCAGGAGTTCGGGGTGCGCCGGGTGATTGCTTTTGGCGGGGTGTATGGGCCAGTGCCTTATGATTTGGAGCGGGAGATGGGCTGTCTGTACAGTTTGCCCCAAATGAAGGCGGAGCTGGAGAAGTATGCGGTGCGTTTTTCCAATTATGAAGGCGGCTCGAGTATTGGCACGTATTTGGCCTATCATGCGGAGCGGGCGCAGATGGAGTTTTTGGCGTTTTACAGCTTTGTGCCTGCCTATGATTTTGGGCAGTCGAATGTTTTGCCGCAGGGTGTGCGCATTGAGAACGATTATAAAGCCTGGCATGAGGTGATGCGCCGTTGTAATCACATGCTGCACTTGGATTTGAATTTGAATGACCTGGAGCAGCGCAGTTTTGAACTGATCGAGACGATGGATGACAAGATCGGGGAGTTGGAGGAGAAGTATCCGCAGTTGAAGGCGCGTGATTATTTAGACCAGGTGGCCGAGGCGTTTGTGGAACGGCCGTTTATGCCCCTCGACGATTTTTGGGAACGGGAACTGCGGGATCTGTTTGGCGATGGGGATGAATAATGACGGCATTATTCTGATGGTTTACCGTTCTGTCGTTTAATATTTGCTCCCAGTGAACGCAATTTGTGTTCGATATTTTCGTAGCCGCGATCAATTTGCTGGATATTGTTGATGGTGGTTGTGCCTTCGGCGCAGAGGGCAGCCAGGAGCATGGCCATGCCCGCACGGATGTCGGGGCTGGGGACTCCGTGGGAATTGGCGAATAGGGGCGAACGGCCGTTTATCAGCACCCGATGCGGATCACACAACACAATACTGGCTCCCATAAAACTGAGATGATCCACAAAGAAAAAGCGGCTCTCATACATCCAGTCGTGTAACAGCACCGTACCTTGCGCCTGGGTGGCAATAACCACAAGAATGCTCATCAGGTCGGGGGGGAAACCGGGCCAGGGCATGGGTTTGATTTCGGGGACGCGGCCACCGAGGGCCTTTTGAATGCACATCTCCTGCCCGGCGGGGACGATGACATCCTGCCCTTCTACCAGCCAATGCACACCCAGCTTTTGGTACACCAGGCGGATCATGCCCAGGTATTGGGGATCGGCATGTTTGATGCGAATTTCGCCGCCAGTGACGGCCGCTGCGCCAATAAAGCTGCCCACTTCCATAAAGTCCGCGCCGATGGTGTATTCTGTGCCGCCCAACCGCGCCACGCCCTCAATGGTGAGATGGTTGCTGCCGATGCCTTCTATTTTGGCCCCCATTTGGCTGAGGAAGTAGCACAGATCGCGCACATGGGGTTCGCTGGCGGCATTGTCTATGACGGTTTGGCCGGGTGCGAGAACGGCCGTCATAATCACATTTTCCGTCGCCGTTACACTGGCCTCGGCCAGCAGCACATAGCCACCGGCTTTAATGGGATCGGCGTTCATGCGGAAGAGGCCGCGTTGGCTGGTATCTACCTGCACGCCCAGGGCGGCCAGGGATTGGATGTGGGTGTCTAACGGCCGTCCGCCAATCACATCGCCCCCCGGCACAGGCAGTTCCACATGCCCCATCCGCGCCAGCATGGGGCCAGAAAAGACAAACGAGGCACGGGTACGCGCTGCCAGGTCACGATTTAGCTCTGTTTTGTTGACATTTTGGGCATGAACATGCCAACTGCCACTGCCCAACGGCGTAACTGCCACCCCTAAATCTTGCAAGATAGCCAGGGTAGTACGCACATCCTGAATGTCGGGGATATTGTGCAGGGTAACGGGTTCGTCGGTGAGGAGGCAGGCGGGCAGCAGTTTGAGGGCGGCGTTTTTGTTGCCACTGGCGGTAATGGTTCCCTGGAGGCGGTGGCCGCCTTCGATGATGAATTTGCTCATGGTTGGGCTTCCTTGTGTTGAGGTTTGGTTATGTCGTAGGGGCGCACCCTTGTGGTCGCCCCAGAGGGCAGGCACAAGGCACTGCCCCTACAAGAAATGTTTTGCGAGGGGATTTTAACGAGGGGGTGTGGGCGGGGCAACCCACGACTGCCCTACGGCTGATTGCTGGGCTGCTGCACAGCCACCGCGCGGCCAGAGGCGGTGACGCGGAATTCCCAGAAGCCGCGCCGCTGCTGGGGTTGCAGGGGGATGCCGACCTGGCCCCGGCGGAGGATGTCGCAGGGGAAGCCGAGTTGGCGGATGGCTTGTTGCAGGGCGGTGCTGCTGCCTGTGCCGCCGTAGCTGGTGCGGTCGAGGAGGATGACGCTGCTTTGGATGCCTTGTTGGGCCAGGGGCAGCAGACTGGGCAGCCAGTCGGGGGCGAGGTTGGGGGTGATGAGAACGGCCGTTGTTCCCCGCTGCGCCAATCGCCCCAAATCACGCAAAGCCAGGTCTATGTTCGTTGGGCCATTGGCCTTCATCAGGGCCAACGTGCGCAGGATTTGCCACTGCTGGCCGTGCCCGCGTGCCGGTGGCACGATTTGCGGCTGCTGCCCATACCCTGCCAGACCCACCGCCCGGTTTTGGCGCAAAGCCCGCGCCGAAAGGGATGCCGCCAAAAGCACCGCCTGTTCCTCGGTGCTGTCCGCGCCGCTGCCTAGTTGGACATCCTTTTGCAAATCCAATACCAACCACACATCACCCGACGCATCTTCATCAAATTGGCGCACAAATAGCTCGCCGCGATGGGCGGAGATGGGCCAGTGAATCCATTTGTGGGGGTCTTGGGGCTGGTAGGGGCGCACGGTGGCGGCGTTGAGCGTGGCTTGCCAGGTGCGCTGCCGCACCTGCTGCCGCCCGCTGCTTTCGCCAGCGGGAAGCTGCACGGGCAAACGGCCGTGTATGGGTGGATGGATGATAATCTCGTTGGCGATGGGATAGTCTTGAATGAGCCGAAAAATGCCGAAGGGGTCGCTGGTGCGGAGCTGCCAGGGGCCGAGGTGGAATTGACCGCGCTGTTGGCAAACGGCCGTTTGCCGCCACCGATCTACCTGCCCGCCGCCCACACTGCGCACAACGGCCGTGCGGTAGCCTGGTACATTGGCCTGATCCATGACCTGCACCCACAGGGCGGGCAGCAGGCTCTTGTTGGTAATCTCAAACAGCTCTTCCAACTGGTCGCCGACGGCCACCCAGCCAAAACGCAGGCGGCGCTGGGCCGTTAGCCCTTGTTTGAGGGTGCGTACCCACCAGTAGGCGACTACAAAGAGTCCCCCCAAGCCGATGAGGAGGGTGTTCCAGATGCGGTTGGGTAGGAAAACGGCCGTTACCAGCAGCACCGCCACCCAAAGCAGCGGCAGCCGCAGGCGCAGTTCAATCCGGGTAGACATGCCCTCATTGTCGCATAACTGCCAAACAGCCCCAAAAAGGCGTAAATTTGTCTTTTTTATTGCGGGGCTTTGTGGTTTAATCCGATAGAGTGGGGGAGGTGGAAGATGGGGTATAGGGGTGTAGTGGTGTAACGGTAGCGTGGTGTAGTGATTGCCTCAATGCACCTATACTCAACTATACGCATACACCAAGATTCTTGGGAAATCGCCTCTTTCGCGCACACGCATCATGTCTGAACGTATCCGCACTATTGCCGCTTATGTTCCCCGCCGTCTGGCCCGCCAACTGTTAACGGCCGTTGCCCCACCCACCCGCAGTGACAGTGAAACTTTTGCGGCTGCCGTCCTGTTTGCCGATTTGTCGGGGTTCACCTCTCTGACGGAACTGCTGGCGCAGACGGGCAGTGAGGGGTTGGAGGAGTTGACGCGGCTGTTGAACCAATCGTTTAGCCAGATTATGGGCCGGATTGAGGCGGAGGGGGGTGATGTGGTGCAGTTTAGCGGGGATGGGATTACGGCCGTTTTTGCCGCCGACAAAGAGGCCCTGCCCATCGCTGTGCGACGGGCTTACCAGGCGGGGATGGCGGTGCAGGCGACGATGGAGGCCATCGGTTCGCTGCACACCAGCGTGGGGGCGGTGACGTTGGGTATGAAGGTGGTGATTGGGGCGGGGGATGTGACGGCCGTTATTGCTGGTGGTATCTCGGATCGCTGGCATTATGTGGTGATGGGTGATCCTTTGCGGCAGATTGCGGTGGCGGAGGATGTGGCGGAACGGGGCCAGATTGTGCTAAGCCCGGAGGCGGGGGCGATGATGCTGGCAGAGGCGGTGGACGCGGTGGCGTTACGGCCGTTAGATTGGGCCTATAACCTGGCCGCCGCCGAATCAGCCCTGCATCTATTCATCCCCAGTGCTGTGCATAGCTGGCTGGCCGAGGGGCTGCATGATTGGATTGGCGTGTTTCGGCCGATGACGGTGCTGTTTGTGGGCATTAAAGGCGTGGCCGATCCCCAACAACTACATCATTTTTTGCGCGAGGCCCAAGACACCATTTACCGTTACGAAGGCAGCATCAACAAACTGACTGTAGATGATAAAGGTACTTCCCTGCTGGTGCTGTTTGGTGCGCCCCCTTATGCCCATGAGGATGACCCTTTGCGCAGTTTGCGCTGCAGCCGGGAACTGCTGCGCTTGAGCCAGCATGTTGGCCTGGGGCTGTCGGTGGGCATTACTACGGGGCGTGTGTTTGCAGGGCCAATTGGCGGCACGGCGCGGCGAGAATATACGGTGATGGGCGACCGGGTGAATGTGGCGGCGCGGCTGATGAGTCTGGCCCCGACGGGGGATATTTATTGCGATTATGATACGTACCGCTTTACGCGCACGCAAACGCCGCTGGAATCGCTGCCGCCGGTGGCGGTGAAGGGCAAGGCCGGGGTGATTCGGGTGTATCGGCTGGCGGATTCGACGCAGGTGGCGGAGCAGGCGGCGGCGCGGCAGCCGTTGGTGGGGCGGCAGACGGAGTTGGCGCAGTTGACGGCGTATTTGGATGGGCTGAGAAGGGGAAACGGCCGTATTCTCATCATTGAGGGTGAGGCGGGCATTGGCAAGTCGCGGCTGGTAGAGGAACTGCTTTATCTGACGGGCGAGCGGGGGCTGACGGGGCTGGTGGGGGCGGCGCAAAGTATTGAGCAGCAGGCGGCCTACCGTGCCTGGCGCGACATTATCGCCGACTATTTTGGCCTGGATGACAGTGATGATGTGGGGGTGCGTCGGCAGCAGGTGCGGCAGCAGGTGTTGGAGGTTGCTCCTGATTATATGGAGCGGCTGCCGCTGCTGAATGATGTGTTGAATTTGGGGCTGCCGGATACGCCGCTGGCTTCGGCTTTGAGCGGGCAGGCGCGGCACAACAGTCTGGTGCTGTTTGTGTTGGAGTTGTTTAAGAAGTGGCTGCGGGAACGGCCGTTGATCCTTGTCTTAGAAGATGCTCACTGGTGCGATTCGCTTTCGTGGGATTTGGCTCTGCAAATAGCGCGGACGTTTACGTTGGAGAACCGGGCCTTCTTTTTGATATTGGCGATGCGGCCGTTGGCGGCACAGACGAAGGAGAAGCTGGCGGCTTTGCAGGCCATTCGTGGCTTGGGGCTGACGCGCAGTTTGAGCCTGGAGCCGCTGCCGGCTCGTGATACGACGGCTTTGGCGGCGGCGCGGTTGGGCATAACGGCCGATCAACTGCCACCCACCATCACCGAACTCATTCAAACACGGGCGGCGGGCAACCCCTTCTTTGCCCAAGAAATCATCTACGCTTTGCGTGACAATGGCATTTTGCTCTTGTCCAATGGGGGCGGTGAACTGTGCTGCGAATTGGTGGGCGATCCCCAAGATATTGTGCGCAATTTGCCCGATACACTGCACGGCATTGTCTTGTCTCGTATTGATCGCCTGACACCGGAGCAGCAGTTGACGTTGAAAGTGGCTTCGGTTATTGGCCGCAGTTTTGGTTATGCCACTCTGCGCAGTTTGCTGCTGGAACACACGCAGATTCATGATCAGCATTTGCAAAATTACCTGACGGATTTGGCGGAGCGCGACCTGACGGTGATGGAACTGCCGGAGCCGGATTTGACCTATGTGTTTAAGCATATCATCACGCGGGATGTGGCTTATGAGACGCTGTTGTTTACGCAGCGGCGGCAGTTGCACCGGGGCGTGGCGCGTTGGTATGAGCAGCAGGGCAGTGATCTTTCGCCTTTTTATGCCATGTTGGTTTATCACTGGCATCAGGCGGGGGATGAGGTGCGGGAGGGGTATTATGCGCGGCTGGCGGGGCTGCGGGCGGCGGCGCAGTATGCCAATGAGGAGGCGTTGTCTTATTTTAATCGGGCGTTGGAACTGACGCCGGATGGGGAATTGCGGGAGCGGTTTGAACTGCTGTTGGCGCGGGAGCAGGTGAATTTTTATTATGCAGAGCAGGAGGTGCGGGCGTTTGATTTGATTGATTTGGCGCAGTTGGCCGATATGCTGGACGATGATCAGGCGCGGGCGGTGGCGGCCTGGCGGGGGGCGCGTTATGCGGAGCAGATTGGTAATTATGCGGTGGCGGCGACGTCGGCGCAGCGGGCGGTGGGGTGGGCGCAGGCGGCGGGTGATGTGGTGAGTGAGGGGGAGGCGTTGAATCAGTGGGCGTATGCGTTGGTGCGGCAGGGGTATTATGAGCAGGCGTTGGATTTGTATAATCGGGCGTTGGTGATTAACCGAAACGGCCGTGATGAACGCCGTGAAGCGCAAACGTTAGCCAATATTGCTACGCTTTATTTTTATTGGGGCAAGTTTGATGCGTTGCAGGCTTTTGCGGAGCAGGCGATTGCCTTGTTTGATAAGTATGCGGATCGGTTGGGGCAGGCGCGTTGTTTGAATTTGTTGGGGCTGGCTTATTATGAGTCGGATCAGTTTACGCGGGCGATTCGGCAGTATGAGCAGGCGTTGGTGACGTATACGGATATTGGCGACCGGCGCGGGCAGTCTACGGTGTATTCTAATTTGGGCAATGTGTATGCGGATTATGGTGATTATGAGTGGGCGGAGGCGTATTATGAGCGGGCGATTGGCATTGATCAGCAGATTGGTGACCGGGGTGGGGAAGGTTCGAATTTGATTACGCTGGGGATGGTGCGTAATGATTTGGGTGAGTATGCGGCGGCGCAGGCGAATGGTGAGGCGGCTTTGCAGATTATGCGGGAGATTGGGGACCGCTCGAATGAGATTTTTGCGCTGATGACGCTGGCGAATATTTTGAGTAATCGGGGTGATTTTGGGGCGGCGGGGGAGCGGTGCAGGGAGGCGTGGGTGGTGAATGAGGCGTTGGGGGCGCGGGATTTTGAGTTGACGATTTTGATTGAGTGGGGGCGGGCGTTGTTGGGGTTGGGTGAGTATGAGGCGGCGGCGGCAAAGTATGGGGCGCTGTTGGCTGTGTGTGAGGAGATGGATGAGTTGGCGTTTCGGATTTATGCCTGGGCGGGTTTGGCGCAGATTGCCTGGGAAGACGGCCGTTCCACCGAAGCCCACGATCTGGCGCAAAAAGCGGTGATGTACATGACGGATCACAATCCTGAGTTTATTCAGGAGTTGTTTCGGGTGTACCTAACCTGTTATCATATTTTGGCGCAAACGGCCGATCTGGAAATGGCTAACACTGTTTTAACCCAAGCCTATACCCGCCTCAAAGAGCGGGCGGACAAGATGGGCGACGAGGATTTGCGCGAACAGTTGTTGACGGAGGTGAGGGTGTATCGGGAGATTATGGCGTTGTATAAGAAGGGGATTAGAGACTAGAGATTGGAGACTAAATAATCTCCAGTCTCTAGTCTCTAGTCCCCCAACAATCATGGATGAAGTAGCACAATTTAATCGAGAGCGGTGGAATGAGCTGGTGGCGGCGAAGATTCAGTACGGGCAGGCGTGGCTGGATTTGGATGCTGCTGGGGCGCGGCGGTGGCTGCAGGCGCATTATGTGTCGGGGGAGGTGACGGGCAAGGATGTGTTGTGTCTGGCGAATGGGGGTGGGCAGCAAACGGCCGCTTTCGGTCTGCTGGGCGCGAATGTGACCGTGATTGATATGTCCGATGCTCAATTGGAGCAGGATAGGATTGCGGCGGCGCATCATGGCTTGACGATTCGCATTGAGCAGGGTGATATGCGGGATTTGTCGCGCTTTGCGGATGATTCGTTTGACCTGGTATGGCACGCTTACAGCGTTAATTTTGTGCCGGATGCGAAGACGGTTTTGCAGGAAGTGGCGCGGGTGATGCGGCCTGGGGGTTTGTATTATTTTCAATGGGCTAACCCGTTTCTGAGCGGTGTGGATGAGAGAGATTGGACGGGAGAGGGGTATTTGTTGAAACGGCCGTATATTGATGGTGCTGAACTCGTTTTTGACGATCCTGATTGGACTGTGGGCGAGCAGCGTGTGTCTGGTCCTCGGGAATTTAATCATGCTTTGGGTACGGTTATGAACACCTTGATTGGCGAAGGTTTTGTGATTCGCGGTGTTTGGGAAGATTGGGAGGGGATGAAGCGTGATATTATGGCGGAACCAGGCAGTTGGGAGCATTTTCTGGCGATTGCACCCCAATATTTAATCATTGTGGCGACGTATGAGCCGGGTGTTTTGGTGAGTAGTGATTGGGTTGTGGGGTAAGTTCCGGCGGTTGAAACCGCAGCGACGACTACAAAGCCCGCCTTCGCGGGCTAAAAGTCGGCGAAGGCCGATTTCGTAGTTGTGGCTGCGAATTTGTTCGCCCAGATTTTATGGAAAAAATGGTAGCTTTAGTAACAGGGGTGAGCCGGAAGATTGGTATTGGCGCGGCGATTGCCAGAGCCTTGGCGGCGGATGGGGTGGATCTGTTTACCACGTATTATCGGCCGTATGATACGACGATGGCTTGGGGCAGTGAACCGACGGAGGCGGAGGCGGTGCTGGCAGAGGTGCGGGCGTTGGAGGTGCGGGCGGCAGGGGTGGAAGTAGATTTGGCGGATGTGACTGCGCCAGCGCGGCTGTTTGATGCGGTGGAAGCGCAGTTGGGAATGGTGACGATTTTGGTGAATAATGCGACGCATTCGGTGAATGTGGGGATTGAGGATTTAACGGCCGTTGCCTTTGACCAACATTATGCCGTGAATGTGCGGGGGATGGCTTTGTTGTGTGCCGAGTTTGTGAGGCGGTTTGAGGGGGAGAACGGCCGTATCATCAACATTACCTCCGGGCAGGGCGTGGGGCCGATGCCTGGTGAACTGCCTTATGTGGCCACCAAAGGCGCGGTAGATGCCTTTACAGTGACGCTGAGTGCGGAGGTGGCGGCACGGGGGATTACGGTCAACGCTGTTGATCCCGGTATTACGGACACAGGTTGGATTCCGCCGGAGATGAAGGCAAAATGGTCGGCGCAGTCGCCCTTCGGGCGGGTGGGGCAGCCGGAAGATGCGGCGCGGTTGGTGCGCTTTTTGGCTTCGCCGGAAGCGGGCTGGATTACGGGACAGATTGTTCGTTCGCGGGGAGGATTGTAGTGACGCAATTACGCAATGACGCAATTACGTAATTACGTCATTATTGGTAGATGTGAAGATGTTTGTTATTCGAGAATTTAACCCAATTGATACCGAGTACGAGGCGATGGCGGTGGTGGAGAAAGCCGTTTATCCTGATAATGCGGATACGGCGGCTAATTTTAAGCGGTATGACGAGAATTGGGATGGGAACTATGTGCGACGGCCGTTTGTGGTGGAAGCCGATGACAAGATTGTGGCTTTTGCCATTTACAACGAGCGTCCCTGGTCATATGCGCCGGGGAAATATGGCTTTAATATTACGGTGCATCCTGATTATGAGCGGCGGGGGATTGGATCGGCCGTTTACGACCTCATCCTCCAAGAAGTGCAGCAGCAAAAACATCCTCTGGCGCAGCTTAATACCCATGCTCGCGGCGACAAGCCGCAGAGCATCCGCTTTTTGGAGAAGCGCGGCTTTCAAGCCGTCATGCGCTGGATTGTGTCGGTGTTGGATGTGACGCAGTTTGATGTGAGTCAATATGCAGGTTTGCGGCAAAAAGTGGCGCGTGAGGGGGTGGTGATACGGCCGTTAACCCAACAAAAGCTGCTCGATCCCGACTGGCTCAATAACGTGTATGAGCTTGATTGGGAGTTAACCCTTGATGAGCCGCAGCCTAGTCCGCCCACCAAGCAGCCCATCGAGCAGTATGTGAAGACCTTTATTGATGATCCTGATTTGATTCAGGATGCCTGGTTTGTGGCTTTGGACGGGGACGGCCGTTATCTGGGCATGACCCAACTTTACCGCAAAACTGACAAGCCCACTGAGTATGGTTCAGGCTTCACCGGTGTCGTGCGCAGCCATCGGCGGCGCGGCATTGCCAAAGCCTTAAAATCTTATTCGGCTGAATATGCCCAACAGCAAGGTATCCAAACCATCCGCACGGGTAATGAAGAGAAAAACCCCATGTACCAGTTAAACGTGCAGTTAGGTTTTAAGGATTTAACGGCCGAATTGGCTTTCCAAAAGAGGTTTACCGACTAAATGTTTACCATTCGACCTTTTAACCCGACGGATGCTGAGTATGAGGCCATCGCCGCGCTGGCTAAGGCTGTGTGGGTTTATGATTCGCCGACGGCGGCGGATTATAAACACCGTGATGCAGGTTGGGATGCCAACTATCTGTTTCAGCGGCTGGTAGTGGAGGAAAACGGCCGTCTCCTGGCTGTGGCCAATTACAATCAAACCCCCTGGTCTTATCTGCCCGGTAAATATCAATGGGGCATTGCCGTGCATCCTGATCACGAGCGGCGGGGGATTGGATCGGCCGTTTATGAGCACATCCAACAAGTCTTACAGCAGCAGGAACCGGCTCCCACGCTCCTTGTCACAGGCACACGGGAGGATAAACCGCAGAGTATGCGCTTTTTGGAAAAACGGGGCTACCAGTCCACCATGCGCTGGCTGGTGTCGGAGTTGGATGTGAGCCAGTTTGAGCCAGCCCGCTTTGCCGGGCTGCGTCAGAAGTTGGCCGATGAGGGCATTGTCATCCGGGTCTTGCCGGAGCAGATAGAGATGGACCCCCATTGGCAGCGCGAGATTTATGATCTTGATTGGCAGTTGACGCTGGATGAACCGTCGCCGCAGCCACCCACGCGGCTGCCGTTTGAGCAATATGTGCATGACTTTATCGAGGCGCACACTGTGATTATGGAGGCGTGGTGGGTGGCGCTGCATAACGGCCGTTACATTGGCATGACCCAGCTTAACCGAGATCAGCACAACCCCAACGGCTTCGAGACAGGCTTCACGGGCACATTGCGCGACTACCGGCGGCGCGGCATTGCCACCGCTCTCAAAGCCATTGCCATCGAGTATGCCCAACAAAAGGGAGCCACAGCCATCCTCACGGGCAACGAAGAAAACAACCCCATGTATCAGATCAACGTCAAGTTGGGCTTTCGTCCCAAAACGGCCGACTTGGCCTATGAAAAGAAATTTGGAGACTAGAGACTGGAGACTGGAGATTAATAGTCTCCAGTCTCCAGTCTCTCCTAAGGAGACCTATGACCCGTTCCCGCTTACGCGACCTCGGCATAACCATTGGCACATATCCCACTGGCTCTTACAACGCCATCACCGATGTCCCCGGCATCCGCGTGGGGCAGACGACGCTCATTTATGATGAACCGCGTGTGGCCCGCACGGGCGTGACGGTGATTGTGCCTGGCAATTTGCAGCAAGAATATTTTTATGCCGGTTATCATCAACTAAACGGCTGTGGTGAGATGACAGGCGTGGCCTGGATCAACGAATCGGGCCTGCTGACTTCGCCCATCGCCCTCACCAACACCCATCAGGTGGGCACGGTGCATGATGCCCTCATCCAGTACAGCCTGAAAAATTACAAGGCAGGCACGTTTCATCTCTCGGTGGTGGCCGAGACGTGGGATGGCTGGCTGAATGATGCCGATGCCTTTCATGTGACCCATGAGCATGTGTTTGCGGCACTGGACAGTGCCCAATCTGGCCCGGTGGCGGAGGGTAATGTGGGTGGCGGCACGGGTATGATTTGCCATGATTTTAAGGGGGGCAACGGCACGGCTTCGCGGCTGGTGACGGTGGGCGAGGCGCAGTACACGGTGGCGGCCTTTGTGCAGACGAATTATGCCCATTACGGCCGTTCCCTTCTGCGTGTAGATGGTGTACCAGTTGGCCGGGAAATTACGGCCGAACATACGCCCACACCGTTTGCCCAGCCGATGGATAACAACTCCATCATCATCATTGTGGCTACCGACGCGCCCCTGCTGCCCGACCAATGCCGCCGTCTGGCGCAGCGGGCTACTATTGGCGCAGCGCGGGTGGGCTGTGTGGGCCATAACGGCAGCGGTGATCTTTTTCTGGCTTTTAGTGTCGGTAACGCCATCCCGGCGGAAGCTAAGGAGCCATTTTCGGTAACAACATTGCCTGGCTATTTGATGAATGACCTGTTTGAAGCCGAGGCGGAAGCGGTGGAGGAGGCGATTTTGAATGCGCTAACGGCCGCTGAGACGATGGTGGGCTGGAACGGCCGTACTGCCCACGCCCTGCCTCTGGCTGAACTACAGCGAGTGATGAGGAAATACGGCCGTTTGTAAAGAGGTGTATTGGTGTATGGGTATAGGCTCAATACACCAATATACCAATACACCCATAACCTTCTCCATGCGTACCATGCCCAATCTGACTACTGAACGACTGCTCATTCGCCCGGTGCGGGAGGATGAGGCCGAGGCCATTTACCAGCACAATCGTGCCATTGGCTGGGTCAATGAGAGCCAAATTGAGGCCGAACAGCGTGAAGCGGCCTATCATTACGCCCGCTGGTTGAGCCTGAACCACCTGGCCCTGGCGCGGCTGCACCAGCCGCCGTATGGGGATCGGGTCATCGCGCTGCGGGAGACGGACGAACTTATGGGCATGTGTGGCCTTGTGCCTTACATCAGCGATTTCACTGTTTTTCCCAGCTTTGGCGGCACCGATAAGGGCGGGCTGGCCCAGGCGGAAGTGGGGCTGATGTGGGCCATCAGCCCGGCGTATTGGCGCCAAGGGTATGGCAGTGAAGCGGCCCAGGCGTTGGTTACGTATGCGTTTACCGAGATGCGCCTGCATCGCCTCATCGCCACCACAGAACATGACAACCTTGCTTCGCAGGCGGTGATGCGTAAGTTAGGGATGCGGCTCGAAGTGAATCCATATCCTGAACCACCCTGGCACCAGGTTTTGGGGATTCTAACTTTTGCGGAGTGGGAAGCCAGCCACTAGGTAAGTTCTCTGGTCAGCACAGTTGAGTGTTTTGCCTCTGTCCATATTCGGATGGTTTTTGGACGGTTTTCGGACGGCCGTTTCTCTAAAATGCCCCTAGTTGATTCCTGATCGGCACACAAAAATCCTATTCGCATAAGGGCATAGAACATGATGAAAACAAGGTTGATTGGCGGCGTGGTGATGACGGCGTTGGTACTGTTGGTGGTGAACCGGGCGGGGGCTTTGGCAAACGGCCGTGTAGATGGCTATGCCCACGCTCTTTTTACAGGCAGCGCAGCTCAGCCCGTAGGCACAGATGTCGCCATTGTCCCCGACATGAACGGCGATGGCTACGACGAAATTGCCATAGGTGGCTCTGCCCCCAACCGGGTTTATGTTGTCCTGGGCGGGCCAGACGGCTGGGGCCTGAATTTTCGTTTAGGCACAACACCCTCCGTTATCACCTACACAGGCGACAACGGCGGTGATTTAGCTGGTTACGGTGTGGCTGGTGTGGGTGATGTCAATGGCGATGGCTTTGGTGATCTGTTGGTAGGCGCACCAGGCCATGACCTGGCTGGTAACAACGCTGGAGCCATTTACGTCGTTTTAGGCAGTGCCACCCTTACCAGCACCAATTTAGGCTCATTTCCCATCATGATTGGCGAAGTAGCGGGCGATGAAGCCGGGCGTAATGTGGCTCCAGCCGGGGATACCAATGGCGATGGCTATCAAGACATGCTGGTGGGGGTGATGACTCAGGATGCGGCCGCAGCCAATGCCGGAGCGGTGTATTTGATTTTGGGCAGTGCCGGAATTGGCAATGCTTCTTTGGGCAGCCATATCAAATACACAGGCGAAGCCGCCAATGATTATGCTGGCAGCAGTGCCGATGGCATTGGCGACATGAATGGGGATGGCTATATGGATTTTGTGGTGGGTGCGGCCCAAAATGATGCCGGTATTTCTCAGGGTGGTTCAGCCTACGTGGTGCTGGGTAGCGCGGCTCCTGCCAGCGGTAGTTTAGGCACAAAAATTCGATACTCGTCAACAATTAGTTTCAATTCGGCCGGACAAGAAGTGAGTGGCGCTGGCGATTTTAATGGGGATGGGTATGCTGATCTGATGGTTAGTGCGCCGGGGACAACACCGGGGGTTTATCTGGTTTTGGGGTCAGCTACGCCGGTGAACAGCACATTAGGGGGCGCGGTTTTCTACTCTGGCACGCATGGCAGCAATATCCTGGCTGTGCTGAAATACCTGGCGCAGGCGGGTGACATCAATGGTGATGGGTATGGTGATGTCCTCATTGGCTCTGAATCGGATACGACGAATACGGGTGCTGTTTACATTGCTTATGGTTCGGCGAATCCGACCAGCGCCACCCTTAGCAGTTTGCCCAAACTGACGGGGGCGGCCACAGGTGATTTGTTGGGCAATGGGGTGCGGGGAAATGGTGATGTCAATGGGGATGGGCTGGCGGATATAGCCCTCAATGCTTTGAGTAGTGATGAAGGTGGGGTCAATGCAGGCGGCTCTTATCTGATTTTGGGCGAAACGATGGCCCAAAGCTACCAGGAACGACAGCGGTTAAATAGTGCTGGTAATTTGCCGGCTATTCAATTTGCCGCGCCCGATGTGCGGGTAGATTTTACGGGTGGGGCATTGGCTGGCGGCGATGTGACGGTGACGCGCCATCTGTTCCATCCGTGTGCTACGAGTAAGCGGCTGCAAACACCGATTTGGACGGTTGACTCGCCCAAAATGGGGTCGGGAGCAACGGCCGATCTCACCTTCAAGTATACCGATGCCCAAATTGCGGGCATGGCGGAAGGCAGCTTGCGGGTGTTTGTGCGTCCGGCGGGTGAGCCATGTGGGGAGTGGACGGCCGTTATGGGCACAGTCAATGCCAATACCAACACGATTACAGTGAGTGGGCTGACCAGTTTGGGGCAGTTTACGCTGGGGGTAGATGCGCCCAGCCCAACGGCCGTTCAGGAACTCTCGGCGTTTGGGGCCTCGGTGCGGCAGCCGCCGCCAGCCTGGCTGTTGGCGCTGATGGCCTTGATGGTGGTGACGGGGGTGATTGCCAAGTATGGGCTGCGTTATCTGGTGCAGGTGCAGGCGCAGCAGGAAGAGCGGTTGGTGCAGCAGATTGTGGCCGAGTTGAAACGGCCGTCTGCGGACGGCGAGCAATAAGTTTGTAGATTCATGGAAATAACGGACTGGTTGTTTCCGTCTTAAGAGAAGAGAAAAACGAGGTTGTATCAAAAATTATTAGCAAAAGGAAGTAATCGTTCAGTTCCTCGAGCGAAAAATCCTCCCGGAGGCTTCTTTTACGAAGGCTCTCTCGAGGAAAAACCTCCGGGAGGGTGAACGGTTACAAAAGGAATGTATCATGATTAAAAATATCTCTTCCACCGACAACCAAATAGCTTTTAATACCGCCGAGAAGGCCAATTACCAACACGCCGTTGTGATTGGTGGCAGTATGGCAGGGTTAACGGCCGCTCGCGTCCTCAGCGACCACTTTGCCCATGTCACCGTGATTGAGCGTGACGAAATGCCCGATGGACAAGAGTTCCGCAAAGGTGTGCCGCAAGGCCGCCACGCCCATATTTTGCTGCAGCGCGGCCAGCTAATTCTGGAGAAGCTTTTCCCCGGTCTGAGTGCTGAACTGCTGGCAGCGGGCGCGGAAACGATCAATGTGGGCACAGACCTGGCTTTTTGTTCACCCAATGGCTGGCTGCCTGCTTTTGACTCGGATATGGAGATTATTGGGGCCAGCCGCCGCTTGTTGGACTATGTGGTTTATGGGCGGCTGGCGCAGTTCTCCAATATCACTTTCCGGCCCCTAAGTGATGTGATGTCGCTGTGTGTGGATGGTTCGGGACGGCATGTGGTTGGGTTGGAGGTGAGCAGCCGGGAAAACGGCCGTATCGAGAAGCTGCCAGCGAATTTGGTGGTGGATGCCAGCGGCCGTTCCTCCAAAGCGCCCGAATGGCTGCACCAACTGGGCTACCAGCCGCCAGCCGAACTGACGGTCAATGCCTTTGCCGGTTATGCCACCCGCCTCTACCGCCAGCCAGACACAGGCAGCCGCGCCTGGAAGTCTGTCTACATCATGCCCATTCCTCCCGATATGCCTCGTGGCGGTGTGATTTTGCCGATGGAAAATGGCGGCTGGCAGGTGACACTCATTGGCATTGGCCGGGATTATCCACCCACCGACGAAGCTGGCTTTTTGGAGTTTGCCCGTTCGCTGAAATCGCCCCAAATCTACGAAGCCATTAAGGACGCGAAGCCGCTAACTGCGCCCTATGGCTACCGCCGTGCCGAAAATCGGCTGCGCCAGTTTGACCAACTGTCCGCGTACCTGGAAGGTTTTTTGGCGATGGGTGATGCGGTTTATGCGCTTAACCCGGTTTATGGGCAGGGTATGACGCTGGCTTCGATTGCCAGCCAACTGCTGCATGACTGTTTGGTAGCGCATGAGTTGAAGGGAGAAACGGCCGATTTCACCGGACTCGCCAGCCGCTTCCAAAAGCAGTTGGGCAAGGAGTTGATCATGCCCTGGCAGCAGGCCACGAATGAGGATATGCGCTGGCCGGAAACGCAAGGCAAACAAGACCTCGGCATGGCAATGCGTATGGTTAATGGCTACTTTGGGCAGGTGATGCAGGCTATGCCCCACAGTGCCAAAGTCACCGATGCCTTCTATCGGGTGCAGCACATGGTAGCCCCGCCCACCACCCTCATGCGCCCCGACATGCTGCTGACGGTACTCAAAACCAACCTGGCGACACGCTTTTCTAAATCGTAAGGGGCGGATATGGGTCTCTCGGTTCTGCTGGTTAAACGGTAACGTAAGTGACTTTTGTAAAATTTGGAGACTGGAGATTGGAGACTGATCAATCTCCAGTCTCCGGTCTCTTGCTCAACCAAGTTATTTGTGGATGACTTCTAGCTCTGCCTGGCAGGGCTTTTTTGTTTCTTATGGCTTGTTGTGAGGGGCAGGGTTACAATCCATTTTGCCCCGCGCAAGGGCAAAAATTGCGCCATTTTTGAATGAAGGAGTATGCGTATGAGTTACAGATACCACCCTGATTTGCACAAGTTTATGAGCAGCGAGGAGGCCATCCCCGATGTGCCGACGATTGCTGAGAAGCGGGCGGTGTGGCGAGAGTTTTGCCTGGGCATTAATCGCCCTGTGCCGGAGACGCTGGTGGTGGAGAGCCGTGAGGTGGCGGTGAATGGTGTGATGCTGCCCATTCGGATTTATCGGCCGGTGACGGACCAGATTGTGCCGGTGACGGTGTATATTCATGGCGGCGGCTGGGTGGTGGGGGATTTGGATACGAATGATACGGTGGCCTGGGGTTTGGCGGAGGGGACGAGAACGGCCGTTGTCAGCATCCACTACCGTATGGCCCCCGAACACCCCTATCCGGCGGCTTTTGATGATTGTTATGCCCTGGTGGAATGGGTGGCGGCTAATGCCAGCACGTTTGGCGGCGACGGCTCGCGGCTGGCGGTTTGCGGTGATAGTGCGGGTGGCAATTTGTCGGCGGCTATCAGTCTGGCGGCGCGGGATCGCGGTGGCCCGGCCATTGCCGCGCAAGGGCTGATTTTCCCTGTGTTGGGGCTGGATATGGATTTGCCCTCGTACCATGACAATGCCGAAGGGTTTGGCCTGACGCGGGAGAGCATGATCTTTTACCTGGATGCCTATTTGCCGGATAAGAGCCGGGTGGATGCCTATGCTATGCCGCTGCTGGCTGATGATTTGTCGAACTTGCCGCCTGCGCTCGTTCATACGGCCGAATTTGACCCGCTGCGTGATGAGGGCAAGCTGTATGCCGACAGGCTGGCGGCGGCGGGTAACGATGTGACTTACCGCATGGGCGACCGGATGACGCACAGTTTTATTCGGGCGCGGTTTGACGGAACGGCCGTTGCCGCTGAGTTTCAATTTATTGTGGATTTTCTGAAAAAATATCTGTTTGCATAACTACGTAATTGCGTAGTTATGTCTGGGAAATATGTCTAACAACGAATCTACTCTTTTTTCCACCAATGCCCTGCCCACGGTTGCCTGGGGCAAGGGCAGTTATGTGGTTGACCGTGACGGCAAGAAATATTTGGATGGGTCGGGCGGCCCGGCGGTGTACTGCCTGGGGCACAGCCATGAGGAAGTGAATGAGGCCATCAAAGCGCAGTTGGATCGCATTGCGCATGGGTATCGTTATAACTTCACCAGTGAGCCGCTGGAGGAGCTGCAAGCGATTGTGGCGCAGCGCAGTGGTGGCGGCTTGAACCAGACGATTTTTGTGACGAGTGGCTCGGAGGCGGTGGAGTCTTGTTTGAAGATTGCGCTGCAATATCATGATGCTCTTGGCGAGAAGTCGCGGCGGCATTTTATTGCGCGGCAGCGCAGTTGGCATGGCAATACGTTGGGGGCGTTGTCGGTGTCGGGGCATGTGGGGCGGAGACGGCCGTTTGAAGGCAGTCTGCTCGACGTGAGTTTCATGTCGCCGGCCAATGCCTATCGGCCACCGGCGGGCTTAACGGCCGATGACATTGCCGATTACTGTGCCGCTGAGTTGGAGCAAGAGATTTTACGGCTGGGGCCAGAGACGGTAAGTGCCTTTATCTTTGAGCCGGTGGTGGGCGCGGCGGGCGGCGTGGTGCCTGCGCCACCCAACTATGCGCGGCGAATGCTGGAAGTTTGCCACCAATATGGCGTGCTGATGATTGCCGACGAGGTGATGTGTGGCTGTGGCCGTACAGGAACCTGGCGGGCGTTGGCGTTTGATGGGGTGGAGCCGGATATCATGTCCATTGCTAAGGGGTTGGCGGGGGGCTATATTCCGTTGGGAGCGGCCGTTTTTCAAGAGCATATTGGACGCACGATCATAGAAAAGCAGGGGCAGTACCTGACAGGGCATACCTTTTCCGGGCATACGGCCGCTTGTGCGGCAGGGGTGGCGGTGCAAAAAATCGTCGAGCGGGACAAGTTGGTGGAGAAGGCGGCGCAGGATGGGCAGTGGCTGCTGGCCGCGCTGCGGGCCGAGTTGGGCGATCATCCGCATGTGGGTGATATTCGGGGACGGGGCTTTTTTGTGGGGGTGGAGTTTGTGGCGGATCGGGGGAGTAAACGGCCGTTTGACCCCGCTCTCAACCTGTTCGGCCAAATCCGCGCCCAAACGCTGGCTAATGGCCTCATCTGTTATCCGGTTGGCGGTATTATTGATGGTTATGCCGGAGATGCGGTGATTTTGGCCCCGCCTTACAATGCTTCGGGGCCGGAGTTGGAAGAGGTGGTGGATAAGTTGGTGGTTTCTTGCCGCACGGTGTTGGCGGGTAAATAACCTTCACCAAAACGTTAGCTGAAGCTTAACCCAGCCCCTAATTTTGCGACAAGGGAACCATTGCCGCGTATAAGGCGTTATGTGGTCAGCACAAGTGATGAGGTGATTGACGATGACGCTTTTGAAACGAGTAGCGATTAGCAAAAAGAACCAGATACACAAAGACACGGCGACCAAACTGTTGGCGCTGCAAGATCAGCCTAAGGTGGAGAGCTGGCATCGGGAAATGGAGGCGGAAATTCGCCGCAAAAAGATTCGCCCTGGCCGCGCCTATTGATTTTACAGATTGCGTCTGTCGTCTACGCGGCGCAGTTTGCCACCCTCGCTGCGGGGAGCCTGCCCTGGTGCTAACAGGGTGACTTTTACGCTCAGTCCCAAGGTCTCGTTCAATTTATGATAGATTTTGCTTTCCAGGCCCCGTACATCGCCTACGCCGCTTTCGGGGTGGCCGGCAAATACGTCTTCGCCAATGTGGCGGAAGAAGGGTTCGGTGACTTCTACTTGAACTTCGAGGGTGTCGAGACGGCCGTCTCGCGTGACCACCACCCGATGATGCGGCGATACATGTTCCATCCCCACCAACACCCCCTCAATTTGTGAGGGGAACACATTCACCCCCCGAATAATCAACATATCATCTGTGCGCCCCAGAATACGGCTCATGCGGGCCAGAGTACGCCCTGTCTTTTGGCACGGCTCTCGCGTGATGGAGCATAAATCGCCAGTGCGGTAACGAATGACTGGCATAGCCTCTTTGGTCAATGTGGTGAAGGTCAATTCGCCAACCTGCCCATCCGGCAGCGGGTCGCCACTGTTGGGGTCTACAATCTCGGGCAAGAAATGGTCTTCCATAATATGCAAGCCATTTTTGGCCTTGACGGATTCATTGGAAACACCCGGCCCGATGATTTCGCTGAGTCCATAGATGTTGACGGCGTGGGCGTGTAACTTGGCCTCAATCTCTGTCCGCATCTCGTCGGTCCAGGGTTCTGCTCCCAAAATGAAGGAGCGCACGGGTAAATTGGTGAGATTCACCCCGGCTTCTTCCAGAGCATCGGCCAGGGTGAGGGCGTAGGAGGGGGTGCAGGCCATGATATTGGTTTGGAAATCTTGCAGGAGCATGATTTGCCGCGCCGTGTTGCCGCCGGAAACAGGCACAACGGCCAGCCCCATCTTCTCCGCGCCGTAGTGCATGCCCAAACCGCCGGTGAAGAGGCCATAGCCATAGGCGTTTTGGAACATATCACCTGGCTGGGCACCGCTGAGGGCGAAGCAGCGGGCGCACACTTCGGCCCAAATCTCGATGTCGTGGCGGGTGTAACCGACAACGGTGGGTTTGCCGGTTGTGCCGGAGGAGGCATGAATGCGGATGATTTCCGAACGCGGCACGGCAAAGAGGCCAAAGGGGTAGTTGTCGCGCAAATCGCTTTTGCGGGTGAAGGGCAGTTTAGTGAGGTCGCGTAAATCTTTGATGTCGTTGGGGCTGATGCCTGACTGGTCGAATTTTTGCCGATAGAAGGGGACGCGCTCGTAGACGTAAGCGGCGAGTTTGGCTAGCCGTTCGCTTTGCAATGTTTCTAGCTGGGGGCGGGACATGAGTTCAATTGCTTCGTTCCAAATCATTTTGCTCTCCTTGTGTGTTTACCAGGTTTCCCAATGTACGACATCTTCAAACGGCCGTCTGCCTCTGCTGCTCCCCGAAAAGCGCGGCCGATCTGGGTGGGGATAGCCAAAGCCAATGGCAATTCGCACCTGAATGTCATCAGGGTGGCCCAACAGTTCTCGTACCCCATCACGATTGTAGGATGTGGTGAGGCAGGAACCGATGCCTAGTTCCCAAGCGGCCAGTTGCATGTAAGCGGCCGTTTGCCCCGCATCAAACAAAATCTGGAAACGTTCGGTGGGATCGGGTGTGAGAATGACTAGCCCCAGCGCGGCTTCGCCCAAAAACGACGAGAACTTGCCCACTTCTGCCAACTGTCGCAAACGTTCACGATTCTGAATGGCGACGAAGTGCCAGGGCTGTAGGTTTTTGGCGGATTGACTGAGGCGGCCCGCGTTGAGGATGGTGTGGATGTGTTCAGTGGGGATGGGTTCGTCGGTGTAGTGCCGGATGGCGCGTTTGGTGCGGATGGCTTCGTGTACTTCCATTATCAAATCTCCTTATTCTGCTTACGGTGTAATTGTGCGAACCTACGGTTTTAGAGATGAAGGTGACAAAGGGGCCACCTCTTCCCAGGGAAGAATTTGTCCGGTACGCCAGTTTAGAGCTAGCCATTCAGGGATGCCACCACAGTCTTCACCATACCAACTGCACCTATAACCGAGATTGCTATAGTCCTCAAATTGAACCGTAGTGGGCGTATACTGAAAACGACGCACCTGAAGCCAATCTTCAGCCCAAAGACACCCACTGGCACAAATCTGATAATGATAACCAGGATCACTTAAAATGGTTTGTGTCGCGCCACTCACTGCGTCTACCAGACGAACTTCTTTTGGCCCAAGGGTTGTAGAATATTCTTGAGTCACTGTAATGGCTTGATGTTGGTACAAAAGATGTGTGCCATCTGGTGTCCAAGTTGGCTGACTATCGGCCGCCCAGTTCTGTGGTAAGAAAAGGTTGTGACTGGCGAGATTATATCCCCAAACTGCACCAGCCATACCTACATACGGCGAAACTTCTACGGCAAATGCAGTTTCGTTGGCATTCCAAACGACACGACCATCACTACCTAGACGCATAGTTTCACCAGTTGACGAATCTCCCCACCATATTTCGCCACCTTCACCCCAGGAATTGTAAACAAGCCGTTCGTCATTGGGGAGAAAACGCATAATGCCTGTGCCGCCAATATTCTGTTGGACTTCCCCAGTTTGCAGGTTAATGAGACCAAGTTGTGCAATATTGCCAGTGATGTAGTCGTCGCCCATCGAAAATGCGAACCATTTGCCATCTGGTGAGACCTGGAAAATACCACAAGAGCAATATCCTTGCTCTTCGTATACGGGAAGTACTTCATTACATACAGGTGGCAGCATAGGAGGCGGTGTTAGCCCGCCAGACCGATATAAGTTACAGGTAGTCGGGCCATTAGCAGTTGCTGTAGGCAAAATAGGGGTTGTAATTAATGTGGTTGAGGCTGGCAGTTGTGGCAAAATATAATTGACGATGTCAGGTTGCTCAAGGTTTAGCCATTGTAGATTGACACAACCCTCTTGATAACCAAAATCCATAGGGACAGGCAGCCAATCGTTTTCGGCGGTAGCTATCCAGTTCGCAGCAGAGTTTTCTTCCTCCCATGCTTCCAGATTACAAAAGGTTACGTAACGGCCGTCAGGACTCCAAACCAAACCTTCTCCATAACCCAGATGATATTGTTCATGCTCAGCTACTTGCATCACCCACACACTATCGTAAGGCTCTCCTACTGTCTCTTCATTGATATAGGCTAACCACTCACCGTTTGGGGACCATGCAGCTTCGATAATTGGGCCAGTAAAAGTTATTTCCTCTGTTTTTAAGTCGATCATCCAACTATCATATAGAGTTATATCTGATTCGTTTTTAGCGCGTAACGCGAGTAATTTATCACTGGTCGGATTCCAATATATCTCATTAATATATCTATGTGGATTCTCGTCTAGCAGGAGACTTTGAGCTGTCTTTGCCGCTGCGTCAAGGATTACAAGACTATAGACATCTTTTGTGGGGTCATGAACTCCCCATGCTATTAACTGTCCATTTGGAGACCAGACTGGCTTGTAGAAATCTAATTCTGGAGCAAGGCCATAATCTATGAGATTGAACCGTTGTATGCCACTTTCTAGGCGGTATATTGTTGGTGAGCGGTCTTCGTCAAAGGCAATGCCTTTTTCATCGGGGGTAATTGCAGGAACGTGAGACAAATAACCATCGCTTAGGTCAAGCACATTCCCTAACCTATCTACCATCTTCAGTTTGCCTATATGTAATTCTTCGTTGTCTAGATTGGTAGTGTCCAAAAACCAAACAACGCCAGTTTTCGCAGACCAATAGTACCAAGAGTCAAAGCTTGAAAACGAGAATATGTGAGTTTGCTCGCTGCTATTTTTGTCTATTTCCCATAAATCTTTGTTATCAAGATAGATGAATTTGTTGGCATCAACCCAAAATTTGGGGACTATCACAAGCTCTGAAAGTTTATTTTGTTGGCTGTTGGCATCTACCAGCCAAGTGCCTGTGCCGTCACTTCCCCAATAGAGCATTCCTGGCAACAAGGACATAGGATTGGGTAGGCTTAAGCCGGAAGGGGTAGGGGGACTTGATTCTTGAGATGGAGAGGGTGGGATAGGGGTGGAAACGGCCGTTGTTGCTACTATTGTCGGGCGCGTCACCACCACAATTTCCTTGTCTATTGTGCAACCGATGTTTGCCAATGCAAGGGTAATCATTAATGGGAATAAAAAACAGGTTAATCGTGTGTTCTCCAGACCCGTGTACTTGTCCATCATAACCTCCACTAAACTCTTGAAACGTGTTTGTAGTATAGCTAGAAAGGGCTTGTGTACCAGCTTTGCCAACGGCCGTTCCCCCCTGTATCATTACCCCAAAACCCACCAAACGGAGTGAACCATGAGCCAAATTACAGAAGGCGATCTGTTATGGCAGCCAACCCCCGAAGTGATTGAGAAGGCCAATTTAACCCATTACATGCGCTGGCTGGGCCAACATAGAAACCTGCATTTTGATAACTATCCTGATTTGTGGCAGTGGTCAGTGGATAATGTGGCTGATTTTTGGCACAGTTTGTGGCATTACTTTCAAATTAAAGCCTCGCAGCCGCCAGAGGCGATTTTGCCGAAGCGAGAGATGCCAGGAGCAGAGTGGTTTGTGGGGGCGCGGCTTAATTATGTGGAGAATATTTTTGCGAAGGCGACGGACGAACGGCCGATTCTCCACTACAAGGCCGAAGATGAACCGCTGGTTGCTGTGAGTTGGGCTGAGGTTGCCGAACAGACCAACCGGCTAGCGCAATTCCTGCGAGCAATGGGTGTGCAGCGTGGGGATCGCGTCGTGGCTTATCTGCCCAATATCCCGCAAACCTTGGTGGCCTTTTTTGCTGCCGCCAGTTTGGGGGCAATCTGGTCAAGCTGCTCGCCCGATTTTGGGGCACGGAGTGTGTTGGATCGCTTTACGCAGATTGAGCCGAAGGTGCTGTTGGCAGTAGATGGGTATAACTATGGCGGTAAAGCCTTTGACCGGCGGGGTGTGGTGGCAGAGTTGCAAGCCTCGTTGCCCACATTGGAAAAGACCATTTTGATCCCCCATTTGGCGGCGACTACGGCGGGTTTGGCGAATACGGTGTTGTGGGAGGAGGCTTTGGCCGCTGTGACCCCATCAGCCAAAGTGGAATTTGAACAAGTGCCGTTTGATCATCCCCTGTGGGTGCTTTATTCGTCGGGGACGACGGGGCTGCCCAAGCCAATTGTGCAGGGGCATGGCGGCATTTTGCTGGAACATTTTAAGAATACGGTGTTTCATAATGATTTGAAGCCGACGGATCGCTTTTTTTGGTTTAGCAGCACGGGCTGGATGATGTGGAACTATATTGTGGGCAGTTTGCTCTCTGGCGCGTCGGTGATTTTGTACAATGGCAGTCCGGGGTATCCTGATATGAATGCGTTGTGGCAGTTGGCGGAGGCGAGCGGAATGACCTATTTTGGCACGTCGGCGGCGTATGTGAGTGCTTGTATGAAGGCGGAGATTAAGCCGAATGAGCAGTTTGATTTGTCGCGGATTCGGGCGGTGGGTTCGACGGGATCGCCGCTGAGTTTGCCCGGTTTTGCCTGGATTTACGAGAATGTGAATGAGCATTTGGCGTTGGAGTCACTGAGTGGGGGCACGGATTTGTGTACGGCGTTTGTGGGGGGCTGCCGCATACGGCCGATTTACGCAGGCGAGATTCAAGGGCCATCGCTGGGAGCCAAGGTGCAAGCCTGGAATGAAGATGGTGAGCCGGTGGTGAATGAGGTGGGTGAGTTGGTGATTGTGGAGCCGATGCCTTCGATGCCGCTTTATTTTTGGAATGATCCGGGGATGGTGCGTTATACGGAGAGCTATTTTGAGATGTTCCCTGGGGTGTGGCGGCATGGGGATTGGATTTTGTTTAACGAGCGGGGCGGTTGTGTGATTTACGGCCGTTCCGATTCCACCATCAACCGCCAGGGCATCCGCATGGGGACGAGTGAGATTTATACGGCCGTTGAATCCTTCGAGGAAGTGCTGGACAGCCTCATTATAGATTTGGAACTGCTGGGGCGGGAATCTTATATGCCCTTGTTTGTGGTGCTGCGGGAAGGCGTTGAACTGGATGAGGCTTTGCAGGGGCGCATTAAACAGAAATTGCGCAGCGATGTGTCGCCGCGTCATGTGCCAAATGAGATTTTCCAGATTGAGCAAGTGCCGTATACGCTGAGTGGTAAGAAGATGGAAGTGCCAATTCGCAAGATTTTGTTGGGGATGGCGGTGGGCAAGGCGGCTAACCCTGGTGCGATGCGCAACCCAGAGGCGATGGATTATTTTGTGGATTTTGCCACTCGGTTGGACGCATAGGGGTTGGGGAGGGGGAAACGGCCGTTCCCCAACCCCCAACCCCTTTACCGGCTAAGAGACAATCAGAATAGATGTATTGCTCTTGGTGACAATACGGTGTGCCAGATCATCCAGCAAAAAACGTTCCCACTTGCTGCCTTGATGTGCGCCAATAATGACCAGATCGTAGTCACCGCCGCTGGCCTCAGCCAGAATCTCCTCCACAACCAGGCCGTGCCGGATTTTGGTTTGCAGATGTACCGGCAGCATTTGTAGGGTTTGGGCATCCCGCTCTAGCAGTTCGCCTTCGCGGGTGTGCTGTGCCATTAGGGTTCCCGCGTCGGCTTGAAGTTCCCAGCCGGTAATGCCAGGAGCAGCGGCCATTTGGGACATGACATGGAGGACGGTGAGTTCTTGGCTGGCGGTGAGTAAGGGGGTTAAACGGCCGATGACTCGTGCCAACAGCGATGGGTCACGCCCGCCTTCACACAGCAACAGCCGTTTGGGGGCCGCATGGCCCTGGTGGGCAATGATGATGGGGCAGGGCATATGGGCGATGATGCGATCGGCCGTTGGCCCAAAAAAACGAGTCATGAACCCGTGCGTTTGCCGTTCGCCCACCACCAACAGGTCATAATTGCCACTGTTGGCCTCTTTAATAATTTCGGCTGCTACCTGCCCCACGCGAACACGCTTTTCGGCGGTAATGGCCTGTTGGGCCGCCAGGCTGGCCGCTCGTGTGAGGATGGCTGCGGCCTGCTGTTTGTCATCTTCATGGCGGATGACTGTGAGCAGGGTGAGGCTGCTGTGTGTGTATTGGGCAATGTGTGCGCCGTGCAGAACGGCCGTATCCGAATGATTAGCACCACCAGTAGCGACAAGGATTCGCATAAAAACCTCCTAAACAAACAAAAGAATAATGGGAATAACCAAAATAGTAAACATAAACAAAGCCAGATTACGATTGCTGGCCGCAATGCCATTCACCCAAGCCAAAATCACACGCTCATAAGGACGATACATAAAGGTCAAGATGAACAATGAGACAATAGTTATACTAAGCATCCCTGCCAGGATAATGGTAGGAGCGGAAGAATTTTTGAGCAAAACGGCCGCAAACAGCGTGTCTATAAAAGTTGTAATATTCGCACCCATAATGTAGGGAATCACATTTTCGCGCCGCACAAAACCCCGTTGGCTCAACGGCACCAAAATGCTCAACGACACACTCACAGACATCGAAATCATGGTGATGGACGCGCCCAAAATAAACATAACCCAGGGACGGTATACCAACCGTGACAATTTGCCAACCTGGCTTTCCTTCAAAGCCATTTGGGGCAGACATTTATCAAACAGATTAAAGCTGACAATAATAATGCCCAAACCGACCAGAAATAAGGCCCAAGTCGGTAAATACATCAGGGCAAAAGCCGTGATGGGGTCAAAAACGTAATCAGTAAGGGAATTGAGGATAGCTCCAGAGCGGAGGGGGACATTATTAATAAGACCGGAATTGAGGAGGAGAACGCCTACAACCAGAGCCGCCAGATAAGTGGTTCCCGTTACAATGAGCGAAAGCAGCCCCATGCCCAGACTGTTGGCGCGATTACGGCCGCGCAGGATGTAGATGAAGCCGATGAAAAGGACAATAAAACTGGCTCCCAAACGGCTGCCTGTGATCATGGTGAAGGTGCTTAACAGATCAATTACACCTGCATCAAAGAAAGCGAGGGCAGCGGCGGCCACTGGTGAGCCGCTCATGATGCTGTAGGCGAAGAGCCAGCCAAAACCCAGGCTGTTGGCCGGGTTCGTTACTGAAAAGCGGTCACGCACCAGAGGGGCTAAATCCCGTGCCCCTTCCTTCATGAGGGTGATTGCCAGAATAAATAAGAAGAGGCTGATCATGAAGATGCCGACTTTGCCCCAGGCAATACGCTGCCAGATGGGCTTGTGGCTGATGTGGCTGGACGACGCTTCGGCTTGAGGTTTGAGTTGTGTTTCTATGGTTGTTGTCTCTGAATTTTGCACCATTTTCCTTCCTTTTTCGGTGGCAACAGATGGGGTTGGGGTGATTGTTGGGTGAGGCCTGTTGTCATCCGCTGTAGCAGAAGTTGATAATTGGTTGGATGTGTTACTTGGCGATGAGCAGGGGGCGATCTACCCATCGCAAAAGAGGGGTTACAATTTCGCCTAAAAGCCACCGGTATAAACGGCCGTATTTCTCCTTTCCCACCACAATCATGTCTGGTTCTAACCGATTTACTGCTTGCCATACCTGTCGGTCAGGTGTGCCAGATTGTTGGCAAAAGTGGTTGGTTACGTTAGCTTCACTCAGCTGATCCTCGTAGTGCAGCAGCCGCTGACCGCTGGTTGTATTGGGTTGTAACAAAATGTTTAGATCAGCCTGCACTTTGTTGCCCATCTGGTACATGCCTGGGTAGGGGGGAATGATGGGTAGGATGGTCACGTCGGCACCGCTGGCTTGGGCCAGAATTTTGGCCCAGATTACGGCCGTTTCATCGCCCACCTCACCACGTACTACCAACAAAATGTGGTGCAGCGGCCAGCTTGGCTGCTGCACCACCAGCACAGATTGTGCTGGCTGGGGGGCCAGTTGGCGAACACGGCGGAGAGCAAATAGCTGCGGCCATGAGCTGATTTCGGATTCGTAATAGAGCAAAGGGTGGGGAACGGCCGTTACACCACCAGCCAATAATCGTTCAAGGTAGGCAGCATAATCAGGCCAGGTGAGCGTTTTTGCCTTGGTGAAATGCAGGAAGGTATATTCTGTTGTCTGCACCATCTACCACCTCGCTTCGTCCATTTGATGAGAATCATCTGCTATCAGAAGACCCAAATCATCTGCCTGTAAATGTTTGCTCAGTAACCGTTCGTCAATAAGTTAGCAGTTTTCAGATTGAGCCAATCTTCAAGATTGGCTCAATCTCTGCCAAGCTGATTTTGAACATTCCCTTACTATAGGGGATGGTGGTAACAGATGTGGTTATAGGCAGGTAACAAGGTGGTAACAAAATGCAGAGATGGTTACTCGGTGGCGATGAAGGCGTAGCCGATGCCGGCAACGGTTTCTATGTAGCGGGTTGAGTCTGTGTCTGGTTCAATTTTGGCACGAAGACGATAGACAAGCTGTTTGAGCATGGTGCGATCTCCACCATCGGCCCCCCAAACGGCCGTAATCAAACCCTCCGTCGTCATCACCTGCCCCGCATGGCGCAGCAGCACCTCCAGCAGCCGTGCCTCTAGCGGTGTCAGGCGGATGGGCGGCTGATCGGCAATCTGCACCTCATTGCGCGTGGCATCCAGTGTGAAAGCAGCGGCCGTGAAGGTGCCTGTTTGCGCCACCAAACCAGCCCGGCGCAGCACTGCCCGCACCCGGGCCACCAACTGGCTGGGGCTAAACGGCTTGACGATGTAATCATCTGCGCCCAGTTCCAGTGCGGCCACCACCGTATCATCATCGCCGCGCACGCTGAGGATGATGATGGGTGTGCGGGCGTGGGCGCGGATGTGGCGGCAAACCCCCAGCCCATCTAGTTTGGGCAGATTCAGGTCGAGGACGACGAGATCGGGCGACTGTTTTTGCCAGGTGGCAACGGCCGTTACCCCATCATGCACCACCAGCGTCTCAAAACCAGCCCGACGCAAGGTAAACGCCAGAACATCCGAAAGTGCCAGATCATCCTCAACGATTAAAAGTTTCATCTTCCGTAAATGGCAGTTCAAACCAGAAAGTTGAACCGCTGTCGGGGGCATCATCCACCCCTACACGGCCGTTATGCCCCTCCACCACCACCTTCACAATATACAGACCCAAGCCAATCCCCACCTGCTCCCGGTCCGTCGTATCCAGGCGCACAAATTGGTGAAACACATTGGCCCTTTCCGACGGCGGAATACCCACCCCCTCATCCGTCACCATAACCCGCAAAGCTGCGCCCAGGTTCACCACTTGCACCGTAATGACCGTGCCCAGCGGGCTGTATTTGCTGGCGTTGGTAAGTAAATTTACCAGCACTTGGGTAATACGCACGGGATCCGCTTCCAGAACAGGCAGATCAGGGGGCAGTTGTTGGATGATGGTTTGCTGCCGCCGCTCCAGCAGGGGGCGCACAATCTGTTGGGCATGGCTGAGGACGGTGGTAATGGCAAACGGCCGTCGCTGAATCACAAACTGCCCCGCTTCTACACTGCCGCTTTCCAGCAGATTATCAATCAACACCTGCAAACTAGAGAGGCTCAGATAGGAGGGTTTCAGCAGTTGCCGCATCTCCGCTGCCGAGAGATTTTCCTGCTCATCCAACATCAGCTCCATAGATGCCTGGAGCGTGCTGAGCGGCGTGCGGAATTCGTGGGAGATGTTGGCTAAAAAGTACGAGCGCAGGTGCCGCAGGGCCTCCTCTTGGGTCACATCGCGCAGGACGAGGACGATTTCGGCGGCGTTGCCATTGGCGGCCAGCCGCGCCCCGGTAACGGCCAGAACAATGTGCTGGCCGTCCCGACCGCGAATGGCGATCTGCCGTTTGCTGCCCAATGTAGGCAGTTGGCTCATAAAGGGGGCATCGCCACTCTCGGCCATAAGAAAAACAGTGTTGATGGACAGCCCCAGGGCCTCAACGGCCGTCCAACCTGTTAACGTCTCGGCTCCCTGACTAAAAAAGGTAATACGGCCGTCTTCCGTCACCGTCACCACCCCCTCCACAATCGTTTGGATGAGCGTGTTCAGCCGATCCCGTGCCTGTGAACGTTCGGCCAATGCCTGCAACATGCTGGCCTGGCTCTGGTGCAAAGCCGTTGCCAGCTTACTCACCTCCGCTGGCCCCGAAAAAAGAGGAATAGGGGCCATTAAATCACCACCACTGATCTCATCTGCCACCTGGGTCAATTTTTGCAGCGGTGCCACCAGTTGGCGCAGATACAGGCCACCCAAGATCATGCCCGCAATCGCCACCAGACCGGTGCTGGTCATAAGCAGCAGCAGTGCCTGGTCCTCCGTTGCCGCCAGATCGCGCACGGGCAAGGCCACTTCACTGACAAAAGCGGGTGGCTCGCCAATGGGGGCATAGGCGGCAAAATAAGGTTCGCCGTCCAGAAGTAGCTCTTGTTCGGCCAGATCGGTTCTGAGGGGAACGGCCGTTAGCTGGCGCAGGGAGAGGCTGGAGGCGAGGCGGGTGCCATCGGTGAGTAAGATGCTTTGGCTGACTCCTGTGGCGGCGGCCAGCTGCTGCAAGAAGGTGTTATCCAGCCAACGGCCGATCACCGTTGTGCCAATGGCCTGGCTGCTGCGCAAGATGGTTTGGGTGACGAGCAGGGCGGGACGGCCGTTTAGCAGATAAGCACCATCGGCAAGGGCCTGGCTGCACATAGTGTCATCGGGTGAATTGCCAGCCAGGGGACGGCCGTTTTGGCACACAACCAAAATGTCCAGGTCGCTCTGGGCCTGGAAATCCTGCAAATAGCGGTCAAGGTCTGGCTGTGCGGCTGTTTGCACAAGCTGCTCCAAAGTCGGCCGTTCGGCGAAGAGCGTGGCCAGGTCGGCCAGGCGGGTGCTTTCGGCTTGCAGTAGGGAGCGGGTGGCTTGTTGGGCGTTGTGGACGTTTTTCCAGGCTTGCTCTTCCAGTTGGCGGCGGGTGAGCCAGTAGGCAGGGATGCCGGTGCTGAGGGCGGTGAGGATGACGAGGACGAGCAGGGCCAGCAGGAGGCGGGTGGTGAATCTAGGCGGGTGGGATGTTGCAGCCATCGAGTAGATGTTGGTAGGTTTGCCGCTGGCGGATGAGATGGAACTGATCGCCAGTGACCAAGACTTCGGCGGGACGGAGACGGCCGTTATAGTTGCTGCTCATGGCAAAACCATAGGCTCCTGCCTGCATAACGGCCACATAATCGCCAGCCTGGGTGGGGGACAACGGCCGTTCCTTCGCCAAAAAATCCCCCGATTCGCAAATGGGGCCGACGACATCATAGGTGACAGGCACTACCGCAGTGCCTGTCTTCTGGTTCAGCGGCCAGATGGCATGATAGGCTTTGTACAAGGTCGGACGAATCAAATCATTCATGCCGGCATCGGTGATGAGAAACTGCTTTTGGCCCTGCTGCTTCGTGTAGACAACTTGAGTGAGCAAAGCTCCCGCCGGAGCCACCAATGAGCGGCCCGGTTCCAGGACGAGGTTGAAGTTGGCGGTGGTGATGGGTTGGGCGACGGCCGTTGCCCATAACCGGATCCGCTCCACACTATCCACGCCATCATCTGCGTAACGAATGCCCAGGCCCCCGCCCACATCCACATAGGCCAGATTTAGGCCAGTGGCGGCCAGTTGGGTGGCTGTTTTGGCAAGAAATTCAGCCGCTTCGATGAAGGGTTCTACATCTTCAATTTGGGAGCCGATGTGGGCGGCCAGGCCAACGGGGTTGAGCCAGGGATGAGCGGCGGCCTGATGCAGCAGGGCCACTGCCTGCTCTAACGGGACCCCAAATTTATGCTCGTGCTGTCCGGTGCTGATGTAGGGATGGGTTTCGGCTTTGATGTTGGGGTTGACGCGCACGCCAACGGCCGTTACTTGCTCCATCTCCGCCGCTATGGCTCCGATCACGCCCAATTCCATCTCTGACTCTACATGCAGGGCGCGGATGCCCGCCCGTAAAGCCATCTCAATCTCATCGCGCCGCTTGCCCACGCCGGAGAAGATGATTTTGTTGGGGGCTACGCCTGCTGCCAGTGCCAGAAACAGTTCGCCGCCGCTGGTGACATCAGCACCCAGGCCAGCTTGGGCCAGCAGCCGAATGATGTGCGGATTGCCATTGGCTTTGAGGGCGTAACAGACGAGTGGATTGGTGGCGGCGGCTTGGGCCGCATCTATGTAGGCTGCGGCTCGGCTGAGTAGTTCAGCCTGGCTGTAGATGTAGACGGGTGTGCCAATCTGGTTGGCAATTTGTTCGAGGGGGACGGCTTCGCAGTGAAGACGGCCGTTTTGGTACTGAAAAGGTGTCATGAATCTCCCACAGAGATATAAAATGAATGTTGTCGTTCCATTTTATCATTGTCGTGGGGTTCACAAAAAAGAGTGGGGGTGCTGCGGCATAATCTATAGGGGAAATGGGTATAAATTAATGTTTGGGGAAATTGGAGATTGGAGACTGGGGACTAGAGAGAGCAGTCTCCAGTCTCCAGTCTTTTATAGTAGATCGATCACTGGAATTGCGGTGTATTTAGCGGCCGACTACGGGTTTCACCCAAACGGAACCGGAGCCAGCGTCAATGGTCATATCGGCGAAGCTGTCGGCGGTGTCGAAAGCGGCCGTTTCCCATACGCCATCATTGTCATCGCCGCTTATCTGTTGGAAGCGTTCATCCACATGCAGACGGCCCGACCCACCATCAAAGTCTAGGCGAGCGGCCGTTGTGGGGGGCAGGTAGATGGTGAGGCTGCCGGAACCGCTGTCAACGTTGAGATGATAACGGCCGTTGCCCGCCAGGGTAATCTCCGTCGCCCCAGAACCACTGTCCACCTCTATATCAAATTCGCCACCAGGCAGAAACAAGTCAGACCGCCCTGACCCGTTATCAATTTTGAGTTCACTCAGGGATAGGCCAGCTAAATCGAGCATAAGCCGACCCGACCCGGCATCTATGGTTAAATCGGTGATGACATTGGGATTCAGCCCAAGCTGCCAATCATCCTCTTCACTGAACCCCAGGCCACTTACGCCCATGAACGGAAACCGATTGTCCCGCGTATCCAGAGTTACTTCAGCCCGTTCGCCGAAGGTGTTGGTGTCAAAAATGAGATCGCCTGTGTAGCTGACTGTGCCTTCTATGAGGTTGGCACTGTCGTTGAGGGCGTAGAGGTGGCTGTCTACGGCATCCAGGTCAATGTTGATGGTGGCTTCTTGCAAACCAGCAGCGGGGAAGGACACATCCTCGCGCTTGATTTCCAGGTTATTGGCGAGGCCAAAGCGGTTGAGCAGGGCGTTATCTTCACCTGCCAGCAGGATATAACCGAATACGAGAACGGCCGTTAGCGAAACCAATCCACTAAGCAATGTGCCTAAGTTGCCGGGCGCGTGCCGTGCCAGCAGGTTAACACCAATGAAAATGAGAATGAGGGGCCAGAGTTGTAAGATGCCCACCCAGTTTAATGTGGGCAAAATGCCCAGATTGGATAACAAGAAAAAGACCCCGACAGTGATCATGATGATGGGGCCAAAGAGCGAACGGCCGTGTCGCCGTGCTTGAACTGTTTCCTTATCAGACATAGTGAACCTCCTTGCTGAGTTAATACGTCAACCTATACGCAGTGGGGAGGATGCCTGTTGCAATTGGCAGGATTAGTAGATCGAAACAGATCACGAGTGTTCTGTAAGACGATTTTGTAAATCGTCAGGGCGATTTGCAAAATCGCCCTACTAAGTATGGGAAATCAGCTTTGTTCGTATACAGGGGAAGCGAATATGTTAGCTTGAGAATTCCCGCGCCCAAGTCTGGTACACGGCCGTTTTCTCCCTCTCCCAAAACGCCATCTCATCCGCCTTATCTTCCGAATCCAACTTGCCCAATTGGCGTGCTATGGCGGCAAACCCAGGCCCAGGCACACCACTCACACCCACCACAATGGCACTGAGCATCGGCCGTTCTTGAGCCAACTCATTTTCCGAAATCTCACCCAGCATAATGCCCACTTCGCGCCCCATATGGCTACCTTGCAAAGGCAAACCCATGATTTGGGCAACTGCCTGATAAGTCGTGAGGCCACCATATTGCGCAGCACGAATGAGTTCACAATAGACTAGATGATACTCTACAGAGCCATAATACTTTCCCATCAATTTACTCCTTAAACTCTTTAAAGTTTAGCGCACATTTCGTTACCATATCTTCATGATGAGCTTTCAATGCAGTCGGATCTCACTTGTCTAGCTGCAATTCTCTTAATCTTGACCATCTTGCTGCTCCGCTAACCATGCCCTTCCCTGATCCGAAATACCCCAAATACCACGTGGTGAATCTTTTACCATTAACCCATCTTTTACCAAATTAGCCCGCTCCCACTGGGTTGTGTTGCGCCATCTTGGCTGATTTGTGGAACTTAATGGTGCCCGATCATATTCATTCAGAATATCGTTCATGAATTCGCCTACACGATCAATAACTGCTTGCAGAGGAGCTTGACCACCTAAATCAACCAGAGATTTCAGAATAGGCACACGATATTCTTGCTCTGGGGTACGCAAGCCATAGGTCGAGGTAGCTTCAACGGCATCCGTCAACGGCGCTTGGATGCTCTCTTCAAATTTTGTCATGGCCTTAACCGCTTCATGACGCAAATGAGACAGCTCTTCTTCATCTGCATCGATAGAGCCTTGAATATAAAGAGCCACCCGTGAGGCACGGCGGCTATTCAATCGCTCCCAACTTAAAGGCTGCTCCATTTTAGTCTCAATTTCCTCTTTGTGTCGGTTGAGCAAGATGTCGAATATTCGCTTGTTTTCTGTCTGATCACCTGAATCAATATATAACTCGACGCGGAATTGATTATTACGAGCGAAAGAAAAGTTAAGAGAGGCAACTGCGCTTCCTTCATAGGGGAGCCGGGCAATTTGCAACCAGCCCATACCATTGGGCGAACCGCCAATATCTTTGAAAACTGGAGAATTCTCTAACTCAGCTAAAAGCTTGCTGTAAAAAGCAATATAAGCGCGTTCACGTTCTTTGATACGGGAGAATTTGACCCGTTCTTGGGTCATATTAACTGAAGCAACTCGCCAATCAACACTTAGCCATTCACGCGATTGCACATGACTAACCGTATCATTGGCCCACCAAGCCCGATGGCGATAAGCAGATTCTGGTAGTTCATCGCCGATGATTTCACTTATTTGGGCGAATGAAAGTGTGACTGAATCCTTCGCAGCAGGCTGATTTTGTAACCAGATAGCCAAGGGAGCATAGCGACTATCAGCCGGATTGATTTCATCTTCAATGGGTTCTATTTCTTCATCGGACGCATCAATGACAGCTTCGGGATCAATGATGTTGACAGGTTCATTCACTTCTTCAACTAGCTCTTCAACTTCTTCCGGGATCAAAACTTGTAATAAAGTTTCCTGGTGGCGGGATAACCATTTAGCGCAAAAATGGAGTTGTCGTCGTTGTTCATCACTGATGTCGTCGCGAAAATGAGCCAGATCGTTGCGTGTGATACGCACATTATGCAACAGCTTGCCAATCTGCTCTCGGTTTAAATGGAAAACTGGCTGATATTTCGACCAGCGATCTTTGTGCAAGAAAAGTTCGATGTAATCATACAAAGTCAAATCACTAAATTGTGAAGGAGGCCGATTGTCGTGCAAATGGTTAGCAAACACCTCATTAGCAATAGATTCATCGGCCCGTTGGCGAGTCGTTTTGGCTAGATAATGGTTTAAAGCGCTATGAAATTTCTTTTGCAGAGCTTTGCCACTGTCTGTCATTTCCTCAATCGTCTGGTTGAGGGCGGCTTCATCCACTGGTGCAGCGATGTTATTAAACCCTAGCAAGATGAAATCCTTAAGCGTTGTTTCAATGTCTTGTACCAACATAATATCTTCAGCACGCTGGCGAAAATAGTGGGTTGTGTCGTAACTGGTGACAATGCCTAATAGCTTTTGATCACGATCCACGATCAAAGCAGCTGCTTTATCCTCTACTTTGTCTAGAATCTCAAATAGGTCTGCATCTCTACGAAATTTCTCTACCCGCTCATCCATAGCATCCACAACCCGCAGATCGGATAAGGACACATTGAAGTTACTGATGGCCTGCACAATCGACTCATAGGTGATCATCCCCAAGACTTTATTTTCTTCATTCACGACAGGTAACTGACTGTAATTGTGTTCAATCATGCGGCGCAAGGTCTGCTGAACTGATTCGTTGGGGCTGCTTTTAACGATGGGTGAGTTTTCGGCGATTAAATCATTTACTGTAAAAGGCATTGTTTGACTCCTGTTACCCCTATCGCAATGCTTCAATAGAGGTTTGTTCTAGGACAATAATAATACCACTATGGCTGAATGAGACTCAGAATTTTTTCGGCTTCCGCTTTCGCGGCGGGGTGGTCGGTTTGGGCGATGAAGGCTTGGAGGACGCCGATAACCTGTTGGGCGGTGGTAGGCTCGGCCGTTGCCATTTGGCGCAGGGCAGATTTGGCGACCCAGATGACGGCATCACGATCATCGGTGAGCGCGGCGGTGAGTTCCTGAATGGCGGCAGGGGTGGCTTGTTTAGCCAGAGCTTGCACACGATTGAGGCGTTGCGAGAAGCTGCCTTGAGGGGGTTGACCTGTGAAAAGGAGTGGCGGAATGCTGGTGATGGTGTTGTTAGGACGCTTGGCAGGGGCGGCGACAACGGCTGAAGCTTGCAAGTGGGCTTCTTCTTCATCTGAGAGTTCGCGGCCTTCGACAAGCGCAATTTCGGCAGGAGTGAGTCCATAGAGGGCATAGACAAGTTCATCAATTTTGCCCTCTATGGGCGATACATCGGCATTAAAGTCTTTGGATTTCTCACTGATTATATTGTTGACATTTTTGATTATTGACTCTTTTATTTGATCCGACACTTGAGGAAGAGGCAGGTCATTTATCATGTCCTTTGTGAAATTTATGCCAGTGTTATAACTTGAAGCAGGATATTTATTTTTTATGTAGAAAATGGGTAATTTGCTATTTATCAATCCTAACAAAAATTTCAATACCCTTTCATCTTTATGGCAAATTATGAGTGTTGACTTTCCAGGTATGACATTCCCATTGTAATCAATACAGGCATCTAGCAGAGTAAGTCCTTTCATAATAATTTTTTGTTGTTTTGTTTTAATTGCATATGTGTTTTTGAAATTATGGGTGAAACTTTTCCTCTCTACTACGGGATATAAATATTTATCTTTCAAGTAAACCATCTCACGATATCCCCATTTAGATATAAATTTATCTATCGTGCCAGTATTAATAACTTGATAAAAGTCTTTTGGATCAAATTCATTAGCAAATCTAAGATTCTGAAGTAGCGGCTTTAATTTGTAAGCATCAGAAGTTGCACAAGCATTTTCACATTTGGCTAAATCGGAAAGCCTATTTGGATAGGCTTCAAGTTTCAATAAAAATCCAAGATTGTCTGAGAACAAAAAATCTAGTGCATAGGGAGGTTTAATTATTCTTTTGTCAACCTTATTGAAAAATATAGGCTCGTCATTTTCGTATTGAAAAACCTCAATTTGAGGAGTTTTGTCGTTTGAAAAAAAAGTAACAACTGAGTCAACGTTGACTGTTGCAAAAATATCTCTGCCAGAAACCAGGATCGCCTGAAGATTTCCTAGTTTGTTTTTACGAAGCGTATTCCCAAATGGCTTGCTGAGCCATTTATCAGGAGTGATATAAGCTAAATGGCCGTTTTCATTTAAGAGCTTAAATCCAACTTCAAAAAAAGCTATATATATGTCCCAATTACCTTTGGTAAACTGAAAATTTGCTGAAAGATAGTCGCGCAATTCTTTTTGACCACTATTTACCATTCCTTCCGAATCAATATAAGGTGGGTTACCAACCACGATGTCAAAGCCATTTTCAAGACCAAACATCCACTCTGGGTCGAAAAAGTTGGCATAGATATTCTGGTTGTAGGGATCCCAAGTCGCAAGCAGTTGAACATCTTTGTTCCGTAAATTTCCCTCTTCTTTGAGTAAGTCACTTATCTCAGCACGTAGACGTTTATCTTCACCTCGCCATTTTTCTTTGGTACGTGGGGTACGCGCGCGGAAATGTTTGCTGCGGACTTCGGCCAACTCTTGCTCTTTGGCCGTAATCTCTGGGTTGCGCAAAGCCATCTGCGCTGGTTTGGCAATCCCCAGCAGGGTGTTAGCCGCCACAAACTTTGTCTCCAGATTGGGCAAAGGCAAAATACCCCGATTGTCCGCCCCATCATCCAGCCGTTGGTCTACCACCAGCGAGATAAAAAAGCGCAGCTTGGCAATCTGCACCGCCACAGGCTGGATGTCTACGCCATAAATGCAATTTTCAATAAGATACAACTTTCGCCCATAATCCAGTTCATTACGACTAAAAGCCAGTTCAATTGTGACGACCTGTTCTTCTAACTCCTGCACTGTCTGGTTGCGGATACGGCTGTCAGGAATAGCCAGTGCCGCCCGAATAGCCTGACGCAGCGGCTCAATCTGTCGCTCTTTCCACTGCTCATTGTGCGGGTCAAGCTTGCCCAAAATAAAGACCAGCTTGTGCAAAATACCCATCGGGAACGCGCCCGACCCACAGGCGGGGTCTAGAATATTAACCGTATCAATAGCCCTAATCAGTGCCTTCGTTTCCGCAGGGCTGAACTGGTGAGGTTCCTCATTATAAGCAAAGAGATGGCGCAGACGGCCTTCCAAATCACGCGAAACCTCCGAGGTCTTCAAGACCTCGGAGGTTTTTTGGGTCGTAAGCTTCGTCTGCAAATAAGCCAGCAGCGATTTATCCACCATGTAGTTAACAATTTCACGCGGCGTATAAAAAGAACCCGTCTGCTTCCGCGCCGTCGTGCCTGTCTCTGGATTGTAGGCAGCCAATAAATTCTCAAACACCTTACCCAACAGTTCCGGGTCAAGGGCGATTTCTTCTTCAATCGGTGTATTTTCAGCAATCGTGAACTTATAGCGGCTCAGGGTTTCAATTAACCCCCGCACCTTGTAAACCTTGCCCGAAGTGCCATAGGTTTCATTGAGGTCAATCGTGCGTTCTGCCCCAAAAAAGAGCGCATCAGGCACACGCAAAGGATTGTCAGCCCGATCCGAAAAGCCATCTACACGGACGGCTTGCCCCTCAATCCGCTTATCCAAACATTCAAACAAACCACCATTCAAAAAAGGCACATCAGCAAAAAGGGCGATGGCACTTTGCGGATCCTGAAAATAACGCTCATACCGATAAACATTGTGGATCATATGATGCTGATCCTGACCGCCTTGTCGCGTCCCCCGAAATTTGCGGTTATCAGGCTTGGCTTCTGTGTTCATCTCCTGGTTCAACGTCGCAAAAAAGAGATTTTGCAGAATGGCTTTGTAATAAGTGCTATCGTTAAAATCGTCCCACACAAGCAGCTCATCCAACTTCGGGCGATTAAACAACTCATCTGGAATCAAGCCCTTCTCTTTAATGAACCAGACAAAAATAAGGCGCGTAATCAGGCGAATAACACTGGTTGCATTGCGCGTCTCATCTGGCCCCGCCTCGGAAGGAAAGGTGACTTCATTAACCGCCCAGAAATACCAATCAGCAATCTCCTTGAAGAATTTCTTGTTCAGTTCGGAGCTATCCAGCGTCTTTTGCCAGGCACGGTGCAATTCCACAAAGTTGCTAAAATCATGTACCCGATGCAGTTCATCCAGGGAAAGGTCAAACAAAATCTCCACATGCGCTCGGTGCGGATTGGCAAGGCGAATATCTTTAATAAGCGTCACCTTTTCCAGCACATCTTTACCACTATCCCGTTTGTGCAAACGGCGATTGATAATAGAAATAGTCAAGGTCTGCCCATGCCGAAAAATAAGCATGACCGGCATAGGAAACAGCTTATTGACTTCGCGGGTGATTTGAGCCAACTCAGTACGGGTATACTGTTCATCACGCAAATCAATCGCCAGGAAAAGATAAGATTCAATAATACTGTTGTCTATTGTCTTGCCCTTGCTATCCAGCAAAATCATCTGATTCGATTGGTGAATCTCAGCATCACTAATCTGGCATAAAATATCGGTAGTACGCCACTGCTCTACCAAAGCCTTATCACGACGAAACGTGTTAGACGGATACATCTCCAGAAAAAGTTCTGGCACATTCTCTGACTCTATTTGACGATCTGTTGGATAGCCAAGGGCTTCCAGGAGATGTAGACTGTTGTGACGCAGACTTCCTTTGTGAAATTGCTGAATGGCCTGCTGAATACGTTGTTTAGCTTGGGTTGTCATTTAATCACCAACCATGTAATGAGTTCAAAATCAGTTTGCTCACTGACCTGCTGCTGGCGAGTGGGAAGCAACGCACTGCGGCTCGTTTGCAATTGGGCAATCGCTCGCCGCTTAAAGGTGCGTTCAATGGATTTGACAGCACTCAGCAGCAAATCGTTATAGTGCGTCAAATCTTGGCCATTGTGTGTGTCCTGGTCAAAAAGATTGCATAAAGCTTCTTGAACACGGCTGCGGTCAGCACATAGCAGGCGGTAAATGTCCAAAATCTGTTTGGGCTGAGCAAAAGAATAACGCACGTTTTTGTCATCCTGAACATAGACAAGAAAGTAAGGCTGTAGCGGATTGATGGTTTCTAAATCTTGACCGGGACCTTGCTGGCGTAAACAGTAAATGACACCAGGTTGAATTTGGGGGATGGTGGGATCGGTAGGGACAACAGCATAAAGTCCTAAAGGTGCGTCTTCCAATAAACGGCGGTTGCTCTCAATATATTTGGCTAACTCAATACGGAAATCATCAAGGGTAAACTCGTTCAGGGCCACGCTTTCCGTAAAATCCTCCAAATCCAAGACTTCATCTTTAAGCCTAAGCAACTGCTTGTCCCGATATTTCAACTCATCTTCAATCAAATCCTGTACATCTTCGGGACGCAATAGATTGTCCTCGGCCGTAGCCGCAATATCCACCAGGGCCATACGCGCTTCCACCCGATTTTTGAGCTTGATGTATTTATTCAAATCAGGGGTAGGCCAGAAATTGACCAGTTGAACCGTCTCGTTACGACTGCCAATACGGTCAATACGGCCGAACCGTTGAATGATACGCACGGGATTCCAATGAATATCGTAGTTAATGAGATAGTCACAATCCTGTAGGTTCTGCCCTTCAGAGATGCAGTCAGTAGCAATGAGCAGATCAATGGCTTCATCTTGAGGCATATTGGCAACTTTGGCCCGTTTTTTAGAAATAGGCGAAAAGTTGGTCAGGATGTGGTTAAAATCGGCACGGCCCAGCGTCGTTTTGTCTGCGCCAGAGCCTCCCGTAACCAGGGCGATATGAATTCCCAAACTTTGCTGCGCCCAGTCACGTAAATTTTCAAACAAGTAAGCAGCGGTGTCGGCAAAAGCAGTAAAGACCAGAACTTTGCGATTAGATAGCCCATCTCGATTAACTGTGGGATTTTCGATTTTGGCCCGAATGAGCTTTTTCAACTCGGCCAACTTGGCATCTTGTTCTGGTGTGACAAATTGAGCACTGGCCGCCAGGATGTTTAACTGTTGTTTGTCTTCTTGCAAGTCAGTTGACCAGCTATCAATGTCCAAATGAGCAAAATTGAATTTCAATTTCTTGCCCACCTGCAAGGCTTCTTGCAACTCTTCATCTTCCAGGGCTTCAATTTGTAACTCTTCAATGTCAAGCTCTGGATTACTTTCTTGGAATGCCCTGAATTGCTTAATGCGCACTTCCAGATTTTCAATCTTGGCAATGGTGCGGTTCATGGTGATGGCAAAGGAGTGAACGGAACTTTCCAAACGCTTGAGGAAATTCACCTTCATCATGCCGATGAGATAATGTTCCCGTTTTTGCTGGGTAAACTGGGCAATTTCGTCTATCTCATACATATGTGAAAATTCAGGCAGTACATAGGCAGATGGATTGAATAATGATAGGCGGTAGTTAGAAATCTCATCATTGAGCCGATCATAAGAAAGGAACCGCTTTTTGGTATCAATATCGGCATAGATAGATAGAGGCGTAGAACGAGTGGGAAAGCCCCCTAGTTCAGCAATCGTATCAGGGTAGTAGGTGTAGATGTGCTTGCGCGAACGGGCAATGGTTAACTCATCAAGCAATTTGAAAAAGGCCGAATCCAAGGCTTCCAACAGCTTACGTGTATCCCGCTGGCTGCTTCTGGCCCATTCGGTGAAGCGGCGTTGGGCATTAGCCAAAGTGTCTTTGAGGCTGGATATACCCAATGTATGGGTGAAAGCATCATCTTCGCCTTCAGTCATGAAATAAAGTTGATTGCGTAAATCTTTGAGATCGTTGTTAACGGGTGTGGCCGAGAGAAGCAGCACCTTTGTTTTGACACCACTTTGTAAAATGTCCTCCATGAGCCGCTCATAACGGCTCTTGCGAATACGATTGCCCTCTTCGTCCCTTTGACCCCGCGTATTGTTGCGGAAGTTGTGCGACTCATCTATGACAACCAGGTTGTAATTGTCCCAGTGGAATGATTCTAAATTGACATCGCCAGACATCCCCTTTTCTCGGCTGAGATCGGTATGGGATAAAACCGTATAATCGAAACGGTCTTGCAGAAAGGGATTGAGGGGGCTATTGTTCGCTGCCCGGTAAACAGTCCAATTTTCCCGCAGCTTTTTGGGGCACAAGACCAGTACACGCTGGTTCATCAACTCGAAGTATTTGATGATAGCCAGAGCTTCATAGGTCTTGCCCAAACCAACGCTATCGGCGATGATGCAGCCATTGTGGGTCAATATTTTGTTGATAGCCCCTTTGACACCATCTTTCTGGAACTCAAATAAAGTTTGCCAGATAGCCGTATCGGTGAGGCGTATGTCTTCATCGAGAAGGCCACCACGCGCTTGATCGGCCAGGAATCGTTCAAAGATATGGAACAGGGTTTTATAGTAAATAAATTGAGGCGTATTGTCGCGGTATAGCTTTTCCAGATAGAGAAGAACTTCGGCTTTGACATCTTCAACGAGTTTTTCATCATGCCAGAGTTCATCAAACCAGCGTTGCAAATCGGCACGATCACGGCGGCTGTCAACTTCCAGATTGAGTTCGATGTTGTTGGTATCTCTTGCCCCAAGCCCTAAACCACGCACCGTAAAATTGGAACTGCCAACGATGGCATCATTACGGCCGTGAGAGCCAGTCATATGGTAGAGCTTGCCATGTAACAAGCTGGTCTGTTTGATGGAGCGGATTTGTACTTTGTCTTCAATCCAGGCCGCACATTCTTTGGCAACTTGTTTTTGCTGCAACTGATTGCTGAGTTTCAGGCCCGTATCAACAATGGCAAAGGCTTGGGCATCTGTTTTGTCGGGGTCTAAGGATTTGAGAAAGCGGGGTTCACCAAACAGAAAGCGGAGTTCTTCTATACTGTCTAATTCCTCTTTTAAGGCAGCGTAAGCATAAATGGTGAAGTAGGCAGAAACGATGGAAAGAGATGATCCCGGCTGGATTTTTTCACGAAGGAAATCGCCGACAGAGCCACGACTGAGATTGTCACGGATGCCCGAGGTGCGGAGCGGTAGTTGAGTTGGAGCCATAGGCTGAAAACGCGCCTCCTGACCAGATTGATAATGACAAACGGCCGATTCAGGACCTGTTGAACATTGTTTGTGGCAAACTCGACCTTGCAGCCGAGATTACGAATAATATGATAGTTTAGGGGAGCAAGGTTGTCAAAGATTGTGGATAACAGGGCAATCGCTTTCTAATTGAAAATGATGCGTTCCATATAAGATTCATCCCAACCAGCCAATTGCCGCTTGCCTTTAAGACTATCTTTACATGTCTGTTCCTGGTTGAGCATATTGATAGCGATACGACGCATAGTCGCCAGATTTTCTTGAGCATAGCCTGTTCGGACTCGGCTTGAATCTTCGTCAAACACAACATCCAATACCCAGTGTACATTATTTTCAACACCCCAATGGGCACGAGTCCCATCTAGTAAATCAGCAGCGGTGGCAACTCGGCTACATATGTAATAGCGTGATTCACATATCTTCTTACGACCAATTTGACGTTCTGTCCAGATTTTGACGACACTACGTAACTTTTTCCAGTTGTGGCGAGAACGCAAATAGTCTAGCCATTCCGAATCTGAAACAGACTGACAATACCGAATCTCCAGACGACCATGTTGCTTGTCTACTGTGCGAGCCTCATCAAAGCCTTCAGCGTTGAAGTTTTCTGGTACAGCATGCTTGAAAAGGTGTTCAATATCCTCATAGAGATGTTTTTGGTTCTTCTTGACAGCTAATAGATAATCGCCACCTTGCTCGACTATCTGTTCAGCAATCT
>JACKBT010000003.1 GCA_020634415.1 Ardenticatenaceae bacterium | reverse complement strand
CTGGCGACCAATTGCAACGCCACTTGTTTGGCCTTCGCCAACCGATGATCACTGTTCATCACAATCGTATCGGTGGGCAGCAAGTAGCCCATGCTGCGGGCTTCCCAGGCGCTGGCTGCTACCTGGGCCGTAGCCACTTGCTGGAAGACCTTTTGCATGATGGGCAGAATGTCGGCATGTTCGGTTTTCATCACGGGGTTGATGTGGCGGCGAATCATCTCCTTCACGCCACCACCGGCGGGGATAAGCCCCACGCCGACTTCTACCAGCCCCATGTAGGTTTCGTGGTCGGCAACGGCCGTCCAGCCCGCCATCGTCCACTCCACACCACCACCCAGCACCCGCTGATGCGGTGCCGTTACCACCGGCTTGGGAGCATGGCGCAGCTTGAAGGTAACATCTTGCAGTGCCTTAATCTGCGCATCAATCTGATCCCACATCCCTTGCGCGGCGGCAATGCCGATCATGGCGATATTCGCACCCACGCAGAAGTCAGGGCCGTTGTTGCCAATAACCATCGCCGCAAAATCGCTGTCCAGGCGGGATAAACCCTCGTAAGCCATCGCTACCATATCGGTATCAATGGCGTTCATCTTGGCGTGGAACTCGAGCAGCATCACCCCATCTCCCATGTCCAGCAGGCTGGCACTGGCGTTGCGGGCCACTTCTTTATCCTGGGCGTACAAATCCTTCACCAGAATGATGTTCTTATCCTCGGCGATGGGTTGGTAGGATTTTGTGTTGTAGTCGTAATAGCTGCCATTCTTGTAGAAGCTCTCACCGCCACTCGCCAGCATCTCTTGCACCCAATCGGCGATTTCAAAACCGGCGGCTTGCATTTTTTCGGCCGTTTCGGCCACACCCAACATATCCCACATCTCAAACGGCCCGGCTTCGTGGGCAAAGCCCCAGCGATTGGCATTGTCTACATCCACAATATTGTGGGCAATCTCCGGCGAGATGTAAGCGGCGTAGGCCAGGGTGAAGTAGGTGGTATCGCGTACAAACTGCGCCGCCCGATCCTCATGCGCCAGCAGTGCCTTGAGCCGCTCGCCCAAATCCTCAATCTTACGCACTGCCCCGACCGAATCAAAACGGACGCTGGGGGGATTGGCGTATTCGAAGGTTTCGGGATCGAGGGTGTGGAATTCACGCCCACTGGCGCCGCGCACCTGCTTGTAGAAGCCCTGCCCTGATTTGTTGCCGAACCATTTGTTTTCCTGGAAACGGCCGTATACACCCTGGCTCTTCTCCCCGCGCAGCACCTCGCGGTACTTGTCCTCGGGAATCGCCGGATAGAGATTGTTATTCACATGCAGCATCACATCAATGCCCACCAAATCCATCAAGCGGAACGTGGCCGTCTTAGGATGCCCAATCAGCGGCCCGGTGATGGCATCAATCTCGGCCACCGTGTAGCCATGTTCAAAGGCATACTCCTGCACGTAAGAGCCAGCAATGGCGATGAAGCGATTGGCGATGAAGTTGGGCGTGTCTTTGCAAACGACTACACCTTTGCCCAACACCTCTCGCCCAAACTGCACCATATAATCCAGCACTTCACTGCTGGTGTCTGGCGTAGGAATCACTTCTAGCAGTTTCAAGTAGCGCGGCGGGTTGAAGAAATGTGTGCCTAGAAAATGAGCCTTGAATTCGTCGCTGCGCCCTTCGGCAATCTGGTGGATGGGAATGCCCGAGGTGTTGCTGCTGACGATGCTGCCCGGTTTGCGCAGGGCTTCCACCTTGGTCATCAGCTCTTGTTTGGGCGCAAGCTGTTCTACAATGACCTCCACAATCCAGTCACAATCGGCAATCTTGTCCAGATCGTCCTCAAAATTGCCCAGCGTAATCAAATCGCCCCGATCTTCCCGTGCCAGATTGGCAGGCCGCGCTTTCGCCATACGATCATACAGCGACTGCACAATGCGGTTACGGGCTTTGGGGTCGCTCTGCTCCGCCTCGCTCAAATTCGGTGGCACCATATCCAACAGCACCACCGGAATACCAATATTAGCCAGATGAGCGGCGATGCCGCCTCCCATCGTGCCTGCGCCCAAGACGGCGACTTTACGAATATCAAATGTCATGTTTTTCTCCTGCATTATTTGGAAGTTTCAGTTGTTATTATAGGTTGTATAGAAGTAAATTCTTCAAATTGTCCTTCATCATCTCTGCTTGCCCATCGTATGTACCCTGTTGTAAATATTGAATCCTTAAACCCTTCTTGATCTGTAGGTATTCCTTCGTCATATATTTGATACAGAGAACTTGGTTCAAGCTTTAGTAAATTATGGTTAATAACCATTTTTCGTTCATCGCAAAGTTCTAGACCAATCAAAAAGTGTGGAAAAAGGGCAGCTTTGATTGCGACCTCATTTTGTTTAGGGAATAAGCCAGTTGGTTGATAAGTTGGGAGTTTGAGTTCACTAACTATTTCATGATGCTCTTGCACCAGCTATGGAGCAACTGCGTGTTTGTTATATGGACGAGGAATATAATAATGATAAATCAACCTACCACTATCTTGAACTCGTCTAGTGAAATCCCTAGCTATTCTTCGCTCAGTGGAGGTAGATACAAAAAGCGAATCATTTTCCAAACCTGTATAGCCAGCAACATGTAAAAAGAACAGATAGTAATCTCTAACCTTTAGCTTTATTGATTCATCTTTATCTGAGATTGTATCTAGAAAAATGAGTTGATTGTGATTATTTTGAAAATAATCTCTAAATCTTGTAGAGCTATACTCATTTGTATTGTTCCTTAAATTCCGTCTTGGAGCATTTATCACTTGATTAATGCGTTCAAATATATATCTGAAGGTGTTTACTGAAATATCATTGACATGTCGGAGATAATCTCTTGCCTCAGATGTGTTTGGTGGATTCAAGAAAAAATGCTTTGCTTTATCACCATAGAAAAATATACGTCTGTACAATTCTTCTGCGTCTGAATCATCCTGATTTTTGAAGAGCTTTCTGGTTAAGTTATCGTATTTTTCACCACGATAAAGTAACAACAAATTACCTTCTCTATGGATTTCTCGTAAGGTATTGTGCAAGTTCCTGAATTTTGTAGCTTGCTCTTCTGTGAGTGGGTGGGTAGTACTATCTATATATTCCAGCATATCTCACTCTGCCAACGCAAACGTCACCATCACCGCCCCGCCAACAACAATACTGCCAGGGTCAAACGCTTTTAGTGGCCCATCATCGTCAGGTTTTATTGCTTCACGCGCCATATGCCCTTCACGGCCACGCAATTGCTCCGGGTTCACATCCTCGATATGAATCACATTACCCAACGTCACCCCAGCCGCCGCACAATAAATCTCTGCTTTCTCCTGTGCTGCAGCTACCGCCCGGCGGCGTGCCTCAGCCCGCAGCTCTTTCAAACGCGTGGTTTGGAAAGCCACTGCGTTGATCTTATTCACGCCAGCATCCACCACCCCGGACAAAATCTCTTCCATCCGCTCCAAATCGCTCAAAAGCAGATGAAAACTTATCTCTGCCTGGTAGCCCAAAAAGGTATTCTCACCCCCCACATAACGGAAGGATTGCGACAAGTTGATGCGCGAGGAGCCAACATCTTCGATGCCTGCCTGCGTCAGATAATCGCGCACTTTTTGCACCGCTTTGCGGGTAGCGGCAAAGGCATCTTTGGGATGCTGCTCCAGGCGTGAAACAGTAAAGTTTAAGGAAGCAACGTCTGGTTCAACACGCAAAACGGCCGATCCAAACACCGTCACTCCCAAAGGATTTTGTATAGCTTGCGTAACATTCATTTCGCTAGGCCGTTTGTAACCTTTCTGATACCCACAAATTTACCAATGTCTCCACAGAAACACCTTCTCGTCTAGCAACGTCAGCAACCTGTTTGGCTAATTCTGAGGCTAAGGCAACCCGTTTCTTGCGGACAGCACGAACTTCAATCTGTACTTCTTTCGTTTCGTCCCAATAGTCTGCCAAGCTATGTGAGTCCCAAAATTCGGCAGCTTCTTCAATACTTGCAAACTCTTCTGGCAATAAATCTTTAGCTTTATTTTCGTCCATAATATCTGCGCTCCGTTCGATTCATATCTCGTGCGCTAATGATCAAAGCACGATTAGGTGATTTGAAGATGAAAAACACAATCAAATAACGACCCCCATCAGTTTGCCCCAACGCTGTATACATGTTTTCCCCTTGGACGTTGCCTTTTTCATGAAAACGAAATTGGGGTTGGTTGAAAAACAGTTCTTCAACTTCTTCGGGATAGACAGCGTGCTTGCTATCTAGCTTATCAACAATTTGGGGCAGCCAGATAAAGTCATCAACAATCATGGGCAAAATTGTAACACAAATTATCCTGCTCGTTTTTCTACGCGCATCATAACAGGCTGCTTGGTTTCCATGACAAAGCCAGCTTTTTCCTGCACGGGTTCATCTGCTTCATAGTGAAAACGCAAACGCTGCATAATCGTCGGCACAACCAGCCGCATCTCCATCATGGCAAAATTGTCACCGATGCACTTTTTGGGGCCAGCCAGGAAGGGCATGTAGGCGAATTTGTGGCTGGGCACAAGCTCGTCACTGCCAAATCGCTCCGGCCAAAACCGCTCCGGCTCATCCCAATAACGCGGGTCGCGGTGCAAGGCGCGGATGTTGACCACAAACTGTGTCCCGGCCGGAATGTGGTAGCCGTCAAACGCATCATCCTCTTCCGCTTCACGCAAGGTTACGTAGACGGAGGGATAGTAACGCAATGTTTCTTGGATGAGCCAGTGGGTGTAGGGCATGTTGTCTAAATCGGCCAGGGTGGGGAGACGGCCGTTTAACACCCCATCCACCTCTGCCCACAATTTCCGCTCAATCTCCGCATCTTGCGCCACCTTATAAAAGAGCCACATCAACGTCATCGCCGTCGTCTCGTGCCCGGCAAATACAATGCTGATCATCTCGCTGACCAGATCATAACCCGTGAAGCGACGGCCGTCCGCACTGATATGCGCTTCGTCCAAATGGGCACTAATCAGCATATCCAGCAGATCGCCCTTCGCTTTGCCCGAACTGAGCCTATCTTGCACAATGCGCTCGATAATCTCCAGGCGGGCGTTCACGGCGCGGCGGGTTTTCACCACGTCTGGCGTGGGAACCCACAAGGGCAAATTGAAGACACTGGACAGCCGCTTGTAGCTGAATTCGGTCACTTGCTCGAAGGCGTGTTGCAAAACGGCCGTATCCCCCAACGACGCACTAAACATCGCCTTACAAATAATCCGCATCGTCATGGCCTTCATAAACGACACCAACTCCAACGGCTCACTGGTCTCCACACTGTCAATCAGCGCCACAGCCTCGCCCACCATCGTCTCACCAAACTTCGCCAACTCTTTGGCATGGAAGGCTGGCTGCAACAGCCGCCGCCGCCACAACCACTCCTCCCACGTCGGCGCGTTAAAAACGGTCTGCATATTGTCCAGCCCATTGCGCTGCCGCAGTTGATGGTCGCGGGGAAAATTGCGCGACTTTTTGTGCAAGATATACTCCAAAAAGTCGGCATCCGTCACCACCCAAAACGGCCGAAATGGCCCCAACTGTACCCGCACCACTGGCCCCTCACGCCCCACATCCAGCCAAAATTGCAGCGGATTCGCCTGGAATTCTAAAAAGTTATGCAAAAGGGGGATGGTGTCAGGATGATGCGGTGGTTGTTCTGCTTCTTGTGCCAATCGTTCGGTCTGATGGGTCATGGGGGAACTTGCTTGAACAAACCTTCGAGGTTTTCTTGGTCTTTAAATAATTGATCGGGTAACAAAGTAGAGCGATTTTGCAAATCGCTCGGACGATTTACAAAATCGTCCTACACTCATTACCCGATTTATTTTTTAATCTGCAACAAAACCTCGGAGGTCTAGATGATTACTTCAATTCTTTACGGCTGTAGCCAAGTATAGCACGGGCCACGATAAGCAGGTTGATTTGGCGGGTGCCTTCGTAGATGTCGTTAATCTTGGCATCGCGCATGAACTTCTCCGCCAGCATTTCGCGGGAGTAACCGAGCGGGCCGAGCAGTTCGACTGACTTTTGGGTGATGCGGGTAACGGCCGTTCCCGCATGAGCCTTACACATACTCGCCTCCAACCGATTGCCCCGACCATACATCAACGCCTCCGAAGCCTTCAGCGTCAGCAGCCAGGCGGTTTTGTATTGGGCCTCCATTTCGATGAGATCACGCTCAACGGCCGTCATCTGGTGGCGTGGCTTCGTGTAATCAACCACAATGCCATCCTCTGCCAACGTCTGCTTGGTAAACTCCAGCGCGGCGCGGGCAATGCCCACCGCACTGGCTGCCACCGCTGGCCGACTGGCATCAAACGTCTGCATCGCACCCTGAAAGCCTTTGCTGCTGGCCTTATCCTGCGTCTCCACGCCGCCCAACATATGCTCAAACGGCACTCGCGCATCCTGGAAGGAGATAACCACCGTGTCGCTGGCCCGAATGCCCAACTTGTCCAAGCCAGGGCTGACACTCACGCCCGGCGTATGGGCATCCACCACGAAGGACTTAATGCCCTTGCGCCCTGCTGTGGGATCAACCGTCGCCCACACCACGCAAAAACCTTCCGATTCGGCCAGCGATAACGCGCCATTGGTGATGAAGATTTTCTCACCATTGAGAATCCACTCGTTGGTGTCGGAGTCGAGAACGGCCGTTGTCCGCATCGAACTGTTATCCGAGCCAGCGTCCGGCTCCGTAATCGCCATCGAACCCCACACCGGCGCACTGCCCTCGGCAAATCGAGTCATAAACTTGACCTTCTGCTCCGGTGTGCCCGCCGCTTCCACCGCAAAACCACCCAGACCACCACCAGGCAAACACAAATATTGCCCTGCATCACCCCAACTCAGCATCTCAATCAGCAGCACCATGCGCAGCAGCGTCAGATTTGGCCCTTCGCGCTTGGGGGCCGAGCCATTGGCGCGGCGGCGTTCCAACTGTGCCTTGTTCTGCTCGCGCATCACCGGCCACATCATGTTGATGAACTCTTTCGGCCGTTCGTGTTCATGCTCATCATAATAACGGGCATGGGGCCGCATCACCTGGGCCGCCACCATCTCTGTCATCTTTAATTCGTTCAGCAGTTTTTCGGGAATTTGAAAATCAATCATCGCAACTCCGATTTACGATTGCCGATTTACGATTTACGATTTGGATCCTTTCGTAAATCGTAAATCGTAAATCGTAAATTTATACCATTGTTAGCCCATCGGCCGCGGCAAACCCTCGCGCATTGCGCAGCCACAACTCCACCGGATATTCACGGATGTAGCCGTAGCCACCGAGTATTTGCAGGGCCTGATCGGCCACGCGCACGGCCATATCGTCTACAAAATGTTTCATAACAGTGGCCGCCTGCGTCACATCTTCACCACGATCCAGCTTCCATGCCGCCTCCCATACCATCATGCGGGCCGCATCCACGTCAATCGCCATCTCCGCCAGCATAAAGGCGATGGATTGGCGATGGGCGATGGGTTCGCCAAATTGGACGCGCTGCTTGGCGTATTCGCGGGCATATTCATAACCCGCTTTGGCTACGCCAACGGCCGTTGCTGCCAATGCCACCCGACTGTGATTCAAAATCGTGCCAAACTCAATCCCCGCACTGCCGCCCAGTTTGTTCTCGGCCGGAATGCGGCAGTTTTCTAATTTCAGGCGATAGGTGGGCAAAGCGCGGATACCCATCAGCTTTTCCCGCTCCTCCACCACAAGGCCATCTGTGCCTGCTGGCACAAAAAAGGCTTGTGTCTTGCCGTCCTCATGGGCATAGATGAGAAATGTTTCGGCCGTGGCCGCCAGAGGAACCATCGCTTTACGGCCGTTAAGGATGTAGCTGTCGTTGTCGAGAACGGCCGTTGTCCCCAAATGACGTGGGTCAAACTGAATACGGGGTTCTGTTAACGCCGCCGCCACTTTGGGCATCTGCTCCTCACAAAACAGCGGCAAATGGGCCTCCTTCTGGGCTTCCGTGCCAAACAACATCACCGGCACAGCCACCGAATTGGGAGCCATTACCTGAAGCGTAATCGCCAAATCACCAAAAGCCATCGCTTCCGCAGCAATGGCCCCAGTAACGGCCGAATACTCACCAAAGCCGCCGTACTGCTCAGGAATGCTCGTAGGCAGCACGCCCAACTCCCAACCGGCCTGCACCACTTCGGCCGGAATCTTGCCTTCCTCATCGGCGTCACGGAATACCTTACGCATCCGCTCCTCCGCATAACGGCCGATGGCCTCCGTCAACATCTTCTGCTCTTCATCTAATTGGAAATTCAGCATTCTATACTCCTATCATCTCGGCGAATAAATTCGCAGCTACGACTGCAAAGCCCACCTGTGTGGGCTAAGTCGGCCTGCGCCGACTTCGTCGTTGTGGCTGCGGTTTCAACCACCCGACTTTGTTTGTTGGTAACTGTTCACCCTCCCGGAGGTTTTCCCTCAAGATAACCTCCGTAAAAGAAGCCTTCGGGAGGATTTTTTACCCGAAGGACTGAACGATTACGTTTGTTGTTTCAAACCATTGATAAAAATATCCGTCACTTCTGCGCCCAACTGCTCTGGTGAGGAATGCCCCACCGAGCCGCCCAGCTCAAATAAAGCCGCAAAACCCATAATCGTGGCACTCAAAGTCCGGGCTGCCACCACGGGATCAACGGGGCGAATTAAACCTGTTTCAATCAATTTTTGGAGTCGTTTTTCTGTTTCGGTGATGATGCGCTGCAAGGCACCTTGCATGTAATGTTCATGCACATCTTCGTTGTGGCGGGCCTCATGCAGGAACAGCATGAACAGCCGCCGCTCCTGCCCGCGCCGAAAGCGGTTAGCCATGATCTGCGTCAACATGCCTTCAAAGGTCTCGGCCTGGGCATTGTCTATGTCGGCGATGACTTCTTCGGCGTAATGTTGGGCAACACCTATGAGGAGGTCGCGTTTGCTGGGGAAGTAGTTGTAGAGGGTGCCTTCGGCGAGATCGGCCGTTTCCGCAATTTCGCGTGTGGTGGCTCGTTCGTAACCTTTCTGGCTAAAAACGTGGGCGGCCGCGTCCAAGATTTGCTGCTTGCGGGCAGCAATACGCCGTTCGCGGCGGTCATTAACAAATGTGGGAGTGGGTTCAGTTGTCAAATGAGTCAGCCCTCAAAAAATGAGTGATGGCTCATATTGTGACGCAGAGCGTCATATTTGTCAATAAATTGGATAAATCAAAAGTAAGTATTCAGTCCCTCAGGTGAAAAATCCTCCCGGAGGTTTCTTTTACGGAGGCCCTCTCGAAGGAAAACCTCCGGGAGGGTGAAGAGTTACAATCAAAAAAAATCAGGGGGTGGGAAACGGCTGCTGTCTAACCCTAAGCCGCGACATTTTCTAAGCAGGGGGTTCCCCCGCGTCTCGCCTGGCTCGATGATGACCCATTCCAGGCAGATCAGACAGATGGCCCCCCACTGTTCCCCATTTACAGAGAGGCAGGTGAAATCGCCCAGGCTGTGTTCCAGCTCTTCGGCCCTTTCTTCGGCACGCTGCATCACTGGTTGCAGCTCTTCATACCACTTGCGAGCCAGCTCTTCCTTCATTTCATCTGTATCTACCAGAATGTCACCAATCCAGGCTACTATATCTTCTTGGGTGGTGTTATTAGCCAGGGAAACCGTCTCTTGCATGATTTCCCCCAACACGCGAGCGATGGTCTTGCAGGTGAGTTCATCAAGATGTTTCACCTCGCTGTTAAGCTGCCCCAATAGAGTGAAAAGCGCTACTTTGAGCTGCCATAGTTCGATTTTTGCGTCTTTTTGCATTGCTGTACCTCAAACGGCCGATTATACCAACAATAAACGGTGAGAGGGCGGTGATAATACGGTGATAGTATCGTGTTACCGATGTGCTAAAAACCTGCTTGTTGAACATTGACTGTGGCGTACACATCATTCCTGCACACAGGTTTGGGTGTTTGGTAATGTATACCAGGACGACAAGAATGAAAGAACATGTTTTTGTGGTTCGTATATGGCGCGAATACCGTGAGATTGAGGGAGAGGCTCCACGCTTCAGGGGTATGATTCAACATGCGGTGACGGGAGAAAAGCAATACTTTAATGACATCAACAATATCGCCGAGTTCTTGGCAACTCACTTGAATCTAGCCGATGCACCTGACATCCAATCGAAGTACCATGCTCAGCTTTGGTCGGAAGATTTGCCCCAATCGTCCAATCTTTCCCCCAAAGAACCAGGAGTACAAGATGGACCTCTTTGAGGATAGCACCCACTCGTTTGTAGTGAAGATAAGTATCGAGGAGACACCGGCAAAAGATGGTAAACAATCTTGGCAAGGTGAGATTACCCATGTGTCCACAGGGACGCATTATCTTTTTACCCAATGGGAGAAGATGGAAGGGTTTCTTAAATCGCACCTCAAAGAAGTTAAATTGCCATCAAAACCGAGGCCCGACTGGCGTAGCTGGTGGTTCCGCTCCCGTTCCCCCAAAGATGATTAGAGGAAATCATGATTGCTGATTTGGATCGCACAATTGAAGAACTATTAACCCGCGAACTCCCTATCAAAAATGGCGAAATAGACATCAAGTTTGAGCAGCCAAAACGAGAATGGAGTGCGCGTTTAGCCCGGCCTACCGTCAATTTGTTTCTCTATGATGTGCGCGAAAACAATGTGCTGCGCCAACACCAGTGGCAAAAGGTAGCCATGCAAAACGGCCGTCTCCCCCACACCGAAGTCCAACAAAAACGCACCCCCTTTCGTATAGACTGCCACTACATGCTCACCGCCTGGGCCACCGAACCGCAAGATGAACACCGCCTCATGTCCCGCTGTCTCATGGCCCTGTTCCGCCACCCCATCCTGCCTCAAGAGGTTCTTGTCGGTGATCTAAAAGATCAACCCTTCAAACTGCAAGCCTGGCTTGCCAGCCACGACCGGTTGACCAACCCCGCTGAGGTATGGGGATCGTTGGACAATGAAATACGGCCGTCTGTCTCCTACATCGTCACCCTGGCCATAGACCCCTGGCAAACGCTCACCACACCACTGGTTTCCACCCTCACGATGGATATGGGGCAGGTGGAAAAACCAGAAGAGCAGAAGGTATTGGTAGATGGGACAAAGGAAACGGCCGTTACCATTCGCGGCACCGTCACCCAAAACAGCCAGCCCCAACCCGACATCCAGGTAGCTATCAAAGGTACTGGCCTCTTCACCACCACCAACGAAGAAGGACAATTCGCCCTCTCACCCCTTGAAGCGGGCGACCACACCCTCGTTATTTGGCCGGCCTCAGGCCAGCCCCAAGAAAAAACCATATCCGTTCCCGCCCCAGAATACAACATTGACCTATAGTCAAAGGAGAAAATCATGAAAGGCGCAAACGACAACAACAACCGCGACCCACCCCACAACACCCCATAATCATCGTTACCCAATTACCCAATTACCCAATTACGCAATCACGCAATTACGTAATCATTTTTTCAAGGAGAAACAAAAAATTATGCCTGCAACATACGTAACCCCAGGTGTATATATCGAAGAAGTTGACAAGGGTAGTAAGCCCATAGAAGCCGCCGGCGCATCTATGGCCGCCTTCGTCGGCATCACCGCCGAGGCCAGCGTCAAAAGAATAGACCCCGACACCGGTGCTCGCATCCCCGTCGAATCCGTTCTCAACAAGGCCATCCTCGTCACCAACTGGACACAATACCAGAACATCTTTGGTAGTTTTGTGACAGGGGCCTACACCCCCGACGCTGTCTACGGCTACTTCAACAACGGTGGCGGTGCTTGTTACATCACCAGCATCATGGCTCTCGATCAACTATCAGACAAAGATGCAACCACTGCTTCCGTAGCCGTTCCCGCCTCCAGCGGCAAAGCCAAAACCTTTACCGTCACTGCCAAACAAGCTGGCGCTGGTGGCAACAACTTCAGCGTCACCGTCAAAAACGATGACGAAAAAGGCGAAACCTTTACCCTCACCGTTGGCAGCGAAAGCGCCTCTGGTCTCACCATGAAGAAAGGCGACAACAACGTTGCCAATGCCCAATTCAGCACCGTCGAGATCACCGACGTAGGCACAGCCAACCCTGCTGAAGGCACATTTGCCCTCGAGGGTGGCGGCACCCGTCTGCCCACCGCTGCCGACTTCATTGGCGATGTCGTCGCTCGCACCGGTTTGGCTGGCCTGGAAGCCCTGGAAGATGTACGCCTCGTTCTGTGCCCCGATCTAATGATGGGCTACGATGGCTCCAACGACTTCAAAGACAAAATCAAGGCCGTCCAAACTGCCGTGATTGCCGACTGCGAACGTCTGCGCTATCGCTTCGCCATCCTCGACACTCCGCCGGGACTCAATGCCCAACAGGCCAAAGAATGGCGCATGTGGGTCAACTTCGATTCCTCCTACGCCGCCATGTATTACCCCTGGATTTCGGTCGCCGACCTGAGTGATAGTCCTCAGACGACCCACTTTGTCCCCCCCAGTGGACACATGGTAGGCGTTTACAATCGTGTAGACGGCCGTGTTGGCTTCCACAAAGCCCCCGCTAACGAAGTTGTCGCCGGTGCCCTCGACATCGAACTCAACCTCACCAAAGGTGAACAAGGTGTCCTCAACCCCATCGGTGTCAACTGCATCCGCAGCTTCCCCGGTCGTGGCATCCGCGTTTGGGGCGCACGCACCCTCAGCAGCGATGGCTCCTGGCGCTACATCAACGTACGCCGTTTGTTCATCGTCGTCGGCGCATCCCTCGACGCTGGTATGCAATGGGTCGTCTTTGAACCCAACGACCGTACCCTGTGGGCCAAAGTCCGCCGCGATGTGAACGCCTTCCTCAGCACCATCTGGATGAGCGGTGCTTTGTTTGGTTCATCGCGTGATGAAGCCTTCTATGTAAAATGTGACGATGAACTCAATCCGCCGGAAATTCGGGACCTGGGCCAACTGATCGTAGAAATCGGCATGGCCCCAGTGAAACCAGCCGAATTCGTCATCTTCCGCTTGAGCCAATGGGCCGGGCCAAATGCTGAATAATTACTATAAAGGAGATACAAAATGACAACAGTCGTTGATACCGCACGTGAAGATCCCCTTGTTGGTTTTCATTTCGCCGTAGATATACAAGGGCAAGTAACAGGCTACTTTACAGAATGTTCTGGTCTCGGTTCAGAACAAGAAGTTATTGAGCATAAAGTCGTAAACGAAGGTGGCGTAGAAGTCGTCATGAAAATCCCTGGTCGCCTCAAGTGGGAAAACATTGTCCTAAAGCGCGGCATTACCAGCGATATGCAAATCTGGACATGGCGGCAGATGGTTGAAAATGGCGATGTGAACGGCGCACGCAGTGATGGCTCCATCGTCATGTATGACCAAACTTTGACCGAGGTGGCGCGGTGGAATTTCCAAAATGCCTGGCCGGTAAAGGTCACAGGCCCATCCGTTAAGTCGGACGGGAATGAAATTGGCGTTGAAGAGTTAACCATTGCCCACGAATATATTGTTCGTGTGAATTAGCGGAAATATGGTGCGTAAGTGGCAGGCTCAAACCTGCCACTTGCCCCATTTTTGACCAAAGGTGTGATGACAATTCAAACTGAATTTGAATTTACCTTACCAAGAGGCTATGTGGATGAAATGGGTCAGGTGCATCACACGGGCAGGATGCGTTTGGCAACGGCAATGGATGAAATTGAAGCAGTAGAGCACCCTGGTGTGCGAGCCAAAGAATCTTACCTGCCCGTCCTATTGTTAAGCCGTGTGGTGACGCAGTTGGGCACGCTCGACAAAATCACGCCACGTGTGATTGCCAGCCTGTTTGCCTCTGACATGGCTTATTTGCAAGATATGTATTTGCGCTTGAATGGGACGGAAGTGATTTTGGTTGGGGCTGTTTGTCCGCATTGCAATAGCCAATTTCAGGTACAGGTTGCACCATTAGGTTAGGGGGTCTTATGACTGGAACAAGCAGCAGTGGGGATTCTGCGAAGCAGGAGAAAGCAAATTCACCCGAATTTGTGCAGAAGGTCGCCGAGAAAGTTTACGCTTTGTGGTTGAAGGATTTGCAAATTGAGCGAGAACGGCGGCACTCTTTTGGGTCTAGGCAAAATTGGAGTAAGCGGCGATGAGTAAAATTGATGTTGTTTTACGTGCTCTTACAAATAGTACGCCCGCCTTCCGCTTTATTGTGTTAGTGAATGGTGCGCCGTATGGTGTGTTTAGCGAATGCCAATTGCCAACGATTTCTTGGGCGACTCAGGAAATTAAGGAGGGAGGGCTGAATAGCTATACGCATATTTTGCCAGGTCGCCGAGAGAAGGCGACGATGGTTTTTAAGAATGGGGTGGGAACGGGTTTGATGTTGGCCTGGTATATGATGGTGATGAATGAGGTCTTTGATGTGCCAGGGGCGGGCTTGCGGCGGAATGTGACGGTTGTGCTGCTGAACTCGCTTAAGATTCCGGCCATGACCTGGAATGTGAGTGATGCGATGCCAATTAAGTGGAGTGGGCCGCAGCTTAAGACGGATCAAAATAGTGTGGCTATTCAAACTCTGGAATTGTCGTGCGGTGAGATTGTCACTGTACCGGGTGCAAGTATTTAGGTAAGATGGGATCACGAAGATTTGGTTCACAGAACGCTTTATTGAGGCGAGTGCGGCGATATGCAAACAGCTCGTCTTTGTTTCGCAAGGTTGAGGCAGCTGAACCTGTTGCGCCGGATGATTCGGCGGTGGTGGTGCGGGGATATTTGCAGGCGGCTCCGTCTAATTTGCCAGTGGGGGAAACGGCCGTCTCGCCCACACCTCCTCTCGAAGCACCGGCCCCCGCCCTGAGCCTCCCAACCCAGCCTCTACAACCAGTGGTACAACAACCACCTACACCACCGCCACCACAACCCGCACCCACCCCCACAGAACCTGTGGTGCAGGCAGCCCCAGAAAAAAGCGATGAAGATTGGGGCGGGCAGTGGCAGCGCATGAAACGTATTATGCGCGGGCATGAGGCCAAACAAACACAAGCAGGAGACAGCCCGCCAACAGCTTCCGATGCAGCCATTCAACGGGCCATTTCCGCTGCCGAGTCCGGCTCTGGGCAGCCTTCGCCAGCCCCGCAGCCCCCATTGCAGGAGTCCACTGGCTGGCCTATTATCCGTAAAAAACCAGAAGCTCTGGGCAAACCCAAAACCGTTTCGGCCCCACCGCCGCCCGCGCCCACACCGCAGCAAGAGGCGCAAATTCGGGCTAAATTGAGCGGCATTAACGCCGGCCAACCGACAGATTCGTCAATTGAAGTCCATTTACCGCGGCGGCCACGCCCTGCTGCGCCGTCGCCTGCATCTCCGGCACCGGTGCAGCGCCAGGAATCTCCGGCAGTGCCACCACCCGCCCCTTCCTCGCAGATGGTTCCCACTGAGATTGGCCCTTTGCCTGCGGATATGTGGGAGCTTTTGGGCGAACCGGTGCCAACCATTTCCGAGCCAGGCGGCTCAGAGGTGGTTGCCCGGAGTGAAGAGGAAGACGAGGGAAATGAACCTACCGCCTCACTGCACATGGATGCAGGTGTTGGTCCCGGTGAGGCGGTACAGCGAGCAATTGCGGCAGCGGAAGCCCCCAGTTCACCGCCCCGCGCCGCCGCTGATGTGCGACCAACCCTGCCTTCAACATCGGAAAACCCGGTAACAGAAACGGCCGTTCCTGTCACCACCAGCCAATCCCAGGAAGTACCTGCCGCTGGCGATGGGCCATCCGGTGATGAAGTTCGGCCCGCTGCGCCAGAGGCCATACAGCGGGCCATTGCTTATGCCGAATCGCCGACTGTGGAGCAGGCCACCGCGCCAAACACGAGGTCTGGTGGTGAAACGGCCGTTCCTCATCAACGGCCACCCGCTGCCCCCCCATCGGCACATGAAACGTCAGCAGCCGCGCAACCTGTCATACAGCGGACTGTGGCTCACCCGACAGAAGCCGCTGCGCCAGCAGCCGCAAAAATACCCCCACCACAGGAGACTGCCCCCCCACCGGCGCAAGCTGTGGTTCAGAGCGAGGCTTCGGCTGAACCCGTGACCACTTCTGGAAGCGTACAGCGGTCTACCGTTTCGGGGGATGTGCCAGCCGAGAATGCGGCCGCTGCCGTCCGGGCGGAAATCTCGCCAACAGAAACACCAGCAGCCCCATCACCGATCCAACGCCATGTTGAGCCGTTGGCCTCGGCGGTTGGCCCGTCGCCTGCCACTGTAGAGATGCCGCCAACGGCCGTTCCTGATGAGGCATCACGCCCGTCTCCTGCCAGCGGGGAGGCCGTCCAACGCGCCATTGCTGCCGCCGAAAAGCCATCGGGCGCAACGGCCGTATCGCCAACGATGCCTGTAGATGTGCCGCCTGCTGTAGCAAGCGTGCCGCCAACGGCCGTTCCTGATGAAGCGACACACCCGTCTCCCGCCAGCGGGAAGGCCGTCCAACGGGCCATTGCAGCCGCCGAAAAGCCATCGGGCGCAACGGCCGTATCGCCAACGATGCCCGCAGATGAGTCACCCGCCGCTGCAAATGTGCCGCCAACGGCCGTTCCTGATGAGACATCACACCCGTCTCCTGCCAGCGGGGAGGCCATCCAACGGGCCATTGCAGCCGCCGAAAAGCCATCTGGCGCAGCGGCCGTATCGCCAACGATGCCTGTAGATGAGCCGCCTGCTGTAGCAAACGTGCCGCCAACGGCCGCAGATGTGCCGCCAACGGCCGTTCTTGATGAGACACCACACCCGTCTCCCGCCAGCGGGGAGGCCGTCCAACGGGCCATTGCAGCGGCTGAAAAGCCATCGGGCGCAACGGCCGTATCGCCAGCTATGCCCGTAGATGAACCGCCAAGAGCCGTTCCTGATGAGGCACGATCCCCGTCTCCTGCCAGCGCAGAGGAAGGGGGGCAGCGGACGGTGGCGGCAGGGCAGCGAGCGATTGCTGCCGTAGAAGCCCCCTCTACGCTGCAAGCCAAACCCATTATGAGAGAAACGGCCGCTGCCGTGCCTACTGAGTCGCGGTCTGAGGAGTCAGCCGCCGAGGCAGTGCCTACGCCAGCCACGCCGGAAGCGGTGCAGCGAGCGATTGCGGCGGCGGAAGCACCTGCTCAATGGCCGGGAGAGCCGCCTCAAATCCAGCCCGATGCTGAGAAAACTACGCCGGTGACGCAGATGATGTCACCGACTAAACAGTCGGCTGATGGAACGCCATCAACTGCACCGGAAAGGACTCAAGTACAGCCGCCAGGTTCAACGACTCGTCCGCACAAGGGGCCAGGGGATATGGTTCAGGCGAAAGGGGTGGCGGAACGGCCGTCGGCTTTTCCTCGTGAGCCGCAGCCGCCAGAATCTACGCGGCCCACAGCCGCACAGCCGGCGGAACCCGTGACGGATGTCTCTACGCCCGCGTCGCCAGAGGCGGTGCAGCGGGCGATTGCGGCGGCTGAGGCCGCGCCGACTGGGCGACCTGTGGCAGGCCAGGCGGCATGGCCTGTGGTGAAAGGTTCGGCTCGTACCACTGTGCCGACTGCGGCGGTTTTGCCTGGGGTGCAGCGCACTGCGGCTAAAGTGGAGCCGCCCCAGGCTGAGGTGGTGAACCAGCCGACTGTGGGGCCACTGGCCCACTCGGGGATGCAGCCGGTGGCGGCCAGCCCGGAGGCGATTCAACGTGCGGCGGCGGCGGCAGAGGGTACAATGGAAAAACGGCCGTATTTATCCCCGACTGTGCCTTCGTCGTCACCGGTGGGGGCAGTGACTGATCAGGCGCGGTTGCAGCGGGCGATTGCGGCGGCGGAAGCGCCCGCACCAACGAGGCCCCGTTTGGAGGGGGTGGCTGGGAATGTGTGGCGGATTGCGGAACGGCCGTCGGCTGAGAGCAGCCAGACAACAACAACGGCCGATATTATGCGAGCGATGGCCGAATCGCCGGGCAGCCAAGATGCTACGACCTTCACTACGCCTATCCTGCAACGCGCCCTGACGGGGGAGACGACAAGCTCTGTGGAGGAGTCGTTGGTAGAGAGCAGTGCGTCGGATAGCTCTGAGGATGATTCGGATATTGATATAGATATTTTGGCCCGTAAAGTGTATGCCCAATTGAAACGCCGCCTGGCTCTGGAATGGGAACGAGGACGCGGCAAGCGCTAAGGTGAGACTATGGCAACAACACGTGGGAATTTAGTGGCAGCATCGTTGACTTCTACCAATAATATTACTGTCCACTGTATGTTTAACCCCGAAAAGTATACGATTACTAAGAAGAACAGCTATAACCCTGGTGAGGCTTTGGTGAAGCCGCCTAAACCTGAGTTTCAGCGGTTTGAGCGTTCGACGCTGACGTTGAGTACGCTGTATTTTGATACGTATGAGACGGGTGAGGATTTGACGGCGATTACCAATAAGTTGTGGGATTTGATGCTGCCGGAGGATGCCAATGCGGACAAGCCTAAGCCGCCGGAGGTGACGTTTGCCTGGGGGAATTTTTCGTTTACGGCCGTTATCACCGATATGACAATGGAATTTACCCTCTTTGATATGACGGGTAAGCCGATTCGTGCTGAAGTTAAAATTACCTTCATGCAAAGTGAAGACCCTACCAATTATCCCCATCAAAACCCTACCTCGGGCGGCGGCCCTATTCAAGAGGTGCGTAAAGTTATTACGGGGGATCGGCTCGATTTGATTGCGGCGGATGTTTATGGGGATGCGACGAAGTGGCGGGTGATTGCGGATTACAATCAAATCAATAACCCTCGCCAACTGCGGCCGGGTCAAATCATTACCATTCCGCCCCTTTAGGAGACTGATGGATGTCTAACGTATTTGCCAGCTCAATTGTGATTGTGGTAAATGGCTCTCCGCTTCAAGCAAATGTGATGGAGATGTTGGAGTATGTGGAAGTAGACCAACATTCGCATCTGCCGGGGATGTTTACTATTAGACTGTTTGATCCCAGTTTGGAGTTGCTTGATGGTGGCCCGTTTGATCTGACTAAAGAGGTGGAAATTAAGGCTAAGCACCCTGAATCGAATACGATGTACAGTTGGATTAAAGGGGAGATTACTTCGTTGGAGCCGGAATTTTCGGAAGGGATGATAGCGCATTTGGTTGTGCGTGGTTACGATAAATCGCACCGCTTGTTCCGTGAAACGCGGAGCCAATCTTTTCTTAATGTGAAGGATAGTGACCTGGCTTCTCAATTTGCTGGTAGTGCGGGCTTGAGTGCGCAAGTGGAGGCAACGACCACTGTGTATGATCATATTTATCAGGATAATCAAAGTGATCTGGCTTTTTTGATGCAGCGGGCCTGGCGGATTGGGTATGAATGTTTTGTTAGTGAGGGTAAGCTGTATTTTCGTAAGCCGCTTAATAGTGGCAGTGGCTCTACTTTGAGGTGGGGGGAGACGCTGGTTTCTTTTTTGCCTCGTATGACATTGGCTGAACAGGTGGATGAGGTGACGGTGAAGGGGTGGGATGTTGAGAGGCAGCAAGCGATTGTAGGGCAGGCGAGCCGAGGGAATCTCTATCCTCAAAATGGGGAGGCGAAAAATGGGGGAAGTTGGGCTGGCACGTTTGGAACGGGCAAGATGGTTCTGGTGAATCATCCTGTTGTTAGTCAGGCGGAGGCGAATTTGTTGGCGCAGGCTCGTCTTGATGAGCTGAGTGGGGCGTTTATTGAGGCGGAGGGGGAGGCGTATCGGTCGCCAGATATTCAGGCGGGCAAGTTGGTTAAGTTGGAGAAGTTGGGTAGTCGTTTTAGTGGCAGTTATTTGGTGACGCAGGCCAGGCATCGGTTTGATAAGAATGGCTATTGGACGACGTTTACGGTGCGGGGCAGCCGCACGGGGATGGTGCAGGAGCAGTTGAATTCTCAGGATTCGGTGCAGCGGTGGCCGGGGGTGGTAACGGCCGTTGTTACCAACACTGATGACCCCAATGACTGGGGGCGGGTGAAGGTGAAATTTCCCTGGATGACGGATGATGCGGAAACGTTTTGGGCACGGGTTGCTAGTCCGGGGGCTGGCCCAGAAGCTGGCTTATTTATGGTGCCAGAGGTGGGTGATGAGGTGTTGGTGGCTTTTGAGCATGGGGATTTTAATCGGCCGTTTGTGCTGGGTGGTTTGTGGAATGGGCAGAATGCCATACCACCAGAAGGAAAAGGGGCATCATCAGGGGAAAAACCGCTGGTCCGCTCTTGGCACTCGCGCACAGGGCACTATATGGCGATGTATGATAACACCGATAATAAGGTGGAAATTATTACTGTGAGTGGTCATACCATCTTGATGGATGATGCCAATAAGAAGGTGGAGATTTTGACCAGTGGCGGTCATAAGGTGACGATGGATGATCAGGGTAAGAAGTTGGAATTAGCGAGTTCTGGGGGGCATAAGGTGACGATGGATGATAACGGCCGTAAACTAACCGTCTCCTCTACAGGAGATATGGAAGTAAAGGCAGGCATGAATTTGAAGCTCCAATCTAGCATGAATCTGGATGTTCAGGCTGGCGGTATTCTGACCTTGAAAGGTTCGCTGGTGAAGATAAATTAAAGGAGAACCCTAATGAGCAAACCCGCTGCCAGAGTTGGCGACATGCACACTTGCCCGATGCAAACCCCAGGTACGCCACCCATCCCTCATGTGGGCGGGCCGCTGCTGCCGCCTGGTGTACCGACTGTTTTAATCGCCAATATGCCTGCTGCTACCATCGGCAATATGGCTACCTGTGTTGGCCCGCCCGATTCAGTTGTTACGGGTTCGGCGACGGTGCTTATTGGCGGTAAACCTGCTGCCAGGCTGGGTGATAGTACAGCACATGGCGGCACCATTGTGGTTGGCTGCCCTACTGTTTTAATTGGTGGTTGATTTTGAAGGAAGCAGATAGATGAAAGCAGATATTGTTGGACGTGGTTGGGCATTTCCCCCCGAAATTGGGGTGCAGGGTGGGTTGATGCTGACAGATGAGCGAAGTGAAATTGAACAGGCTATTAAGATCATTCTGCTGACGGCTCCCGGGCAGCGGGTGATGCGCCCCAGATTTGGCTGCCGTATTCATGAGTTGGTGTTTGCACCGAACAATGTGAATACGGCCGCTCAGGCCCGTCGCTTTGTGCAAGAAGCCCTCAATATGTGGGAACCCCGCATTGATATTGTGGATATTATCGCCGGCCCCGACCCCCATCAGGGAAATCGCCTGCTGATTGAAATTCAGTATACTATCAAGGCGACAAGTGATACCCGCAGTCTGGTTTTCCCCTTTTATATGATTGGCGAAGACCCTGTTGTAGAAGAGAGTTTGTTGTTGAAATAGCCCCTAAATTAAGAATCTATGTAATTACGTAATGCGTAATTACGTAATCAAGGAGTGCATCAATGCCTCTAGCTGCCCCAAAATTGGATGATCGTCATTTTCAGGATATTGTAGACGAAGCCAAGAAACGCATTCCCTATTACGTAAAAGAGTGGACTGACCATAATGTGAGTGATCCGGGCGTGACCATGATTGAGCTGTTTGCCTGGATGACGGATATGATTTTGTATCGGCTGAATCGTGTGCCAGACTTGCATTATGTTAAGTTTATGGAGATGCTGGGGATGCAGATGCGTGAGCCTGTGCCAGCGAAGGCGGCGGTGACTTTTTGGCTGTCGGCTCCTCAAGAGACGAAGGTGATTATTCCGGCAGGTACGGAGGTGGCTAGCACGCAGACGGAGACGGAGCCTTCGATTATTTTTACAACGGATGAGGATTTTGGGATTCAACTGCCGCGGTTGGTGGGGGTGAAGTCGCATATGGTGGATGAGCAGGAGGAGCGGGTTTTTGTGGTGCATGATGCGGATGATCTGCTGCGTGGTCAGGATAATATCGCGGCGTTTACGGCCGTTCCCCACGAAAACGATGCGCTCTATTTTGGCTTTGAAAATGATATGAGCCATTATCTGCTGGGTTTTGAGTTGGAATGTGACCCCAGTGGCGGGGCGGGTATTGACCCCACACTGCCGCCGTATGTGTGGGAAGCCTCGACTGGCTCGTTGGATGAACCCTGGGTACGCTGTCAGATTGACCCCGGCGATGATACGACGAAGGGAATGAACACTTCTGGACGTATTCGGATTCATGTGCCGGAGATGGGGAGAACGGCCGTTCACAACGACGTGCAATTTTGGATTCGTGTGCGTGTGCTTCACCGCAGCGAACATAGCAGCCGGATGCGCCCCTACCGCTCCACGCCCCGTTTGCAGCGCGTGCTGCCTCTCGCCTGGGGCGGCACAACCACCGCCACCCATTCGCAAAAGATAGAAAAAGAGGTGCTAGGTGTTAGCGATGGTTCCGCCGGACAGATATTCCAAATGCAAGTAGCCCCCGTTCTCCAGCGGCGGCCCGACGAAACCCTGATAACACAGGAGAACGGCCAGCTTGTCTACTGGACAGAAGTCCCCAATTTCGCCAGTTCCGATGTCCAAGATTCCCATTATGTGCTGGATGGAGTGACAGGCGAGTTGCGCTTAGGCCCAGCTATTCGCCAGCCTGATGGCACCATTAAACGCTTTGGGCGCATTCCACCACGCGGTTCCAGCCTGATTTTCCAGCGCTACCGCTATGGGGGTGGCTTGAAAGGCAATATTCAGGCAGGTGTTCTCAATACCCTCAAAACTAGCATCCCCTTTATTGCCCGCATCATCAACCGCGAGGATGCCGAAGGCGGGCTGGATGCTGAGACGCTGGAAGCGGCCATGATGCGTGCGCCTGCCTTGCTGCGCTCCCGCGACCGGGCGGTGACGGAGGCGGATTTTGAATTTTTGGCAAAAGAGGTGTTGCGCGACACGGGCTGGGGGCAATATCGGGTGAAATGTTTGCAGCCGCGTCCCGCTCGTGAAAGCCGGGTCATTCCTGGTCAGATTTATGTGTTGATTATTCCTCATGTGCAAGACCCTGAGCATCGTTTGCGCCCCAAGCCAGAGTATTTGGAGCTGGATGTGGAAAGTGAAGTGTACGAGGATTTGCTGAATTATCTGGATGAGCGTCGGCTGCTTACGACTCGTTTAGATATTCGTGCCCCCGCCTATCATTGGGTTTCGGCGCGGGTGTCTATTCATGCTGTACCTGGCACAAACCATGCCCGTGTGGAGGATGAGGTGTTATATCGCCTTTACCATTTTCTGAATCCGCTGATGGGTGGTGTCAAAGGGGAGGGCTGGCCGTTTGGTCGTGATTTGGTGATTTCGGATATTTATCAATGCTTACAGGGAGTAGCAGGGATACAATATATTCGTGAAGTGCAGTTGTTTATGACAGCCGCTGGGGAAGGGCCGCGTGGTGATTCGGTGGAAACGGTGGAAGTGGTGGGGCATGGTGTGGTCGCTTCGGGTATTCATGAGGTGATTTTTGTTTAGGAATTAGGAAGGATGAATTATGAACGAGTATCTCCCTTCATACTTCATACTTCATAATTCACGATTGTGACGATGGCTACACATCAATTCAAAATTTCGGGACCGCAACTGGCGCTGACGTTTGTTGCGCCGGTGGGGACGACGCGGATCGGCCGTCAGCCAGATAATGATCTGGTTTTTGTGCATCCGTTGGTGTCGCGTTACCATGCTCGCCTTACATGTACGGAGGAGACGTGCCAGCTTACAGATTTGGGCAGTACGCACGGTACGACGGTAAACCGTGAGCGGATTGCGGCGCAAACGCCGGTGCTGCTGAAGCAAGGTGATGTGGTGGAAATTGGCGCATTCCGCATGGAGTATGAGCTGATTTCTACGCAGCCAACCATGTCGGATACGCCGGAGGTTGAGGAGCCAATGGGGGAGCCGCCTGCGGCTGAACCGGTGCGGGCGACGGTAGCAACGCCGCCGCAGGCAACGGCCGTTCCCACATCCACACAAAGTCAATTAGATGGCTGGGATACGACGGAGTTTACGCCCATCACTTTTACGCCGCGTATGCCGCCGCCACCGCCACCAACGGCGAACGGCCGTTTTGAACTCCCCCCCGGCCTCTCCTTCAACGACAGTAGCTACCTCAGGTACCTGCCTGACATCTATTACCTGAATGGAACCGACTTCATTGCCCGCTTCCTGGCCCTGCTCGAATCCATCCTGGCCCCCATCGAATGGAACGTAGATCATTTCTACCTCTACCTCGATCCCAAAACCTCACCGGCTTCATTTTTGCCCTGGTTGGCCAACTGGTATGAGATTATCTTTGACGATAGTTGGAGTTTAGAAAGCCAGCGGCAATTATTGGTTGAAGCCCATGACATTTATCGGCGGCGGGGCACAGGCTGGGCTTTACAGCGCGTGTTAGAGATTTACACGGGCGTGCGCCCGCAGATTGATGACAAGAACCGCAATTTAGAGCCGTTCACCTTCACTGTGCGGCTGCCCCTCTCCGAGCGCGAAGTGAACCGTACCATGTTGGAACATATCATCAACATAAGCAAGCCCGCGCACACAACCTATACTTTGATTTTGAATGCTTAGGAGTGAGAGTTCAATAACATACAGGAGATTGGAGATGGGAAGTTAGCCTGTCTCTAATCTCCCATCTCCAAACCCGTTAAGTCAAAAACAAACGCTTACTTGAATATGACGACGAACCTGGTAGGACAACGCATCGCAAATTATCAAATTACGGCCTTGCTGGGGCAGGGGCGAATTGGCATGGTTTATCAGGCCCTAGACCTGGACGATCAGCGGCCGGTTGCGTTGAAGGTGGTTTCTTTGCATTTGGCGCAGCAGCCAGGCTTTCGCCAGCGTTTTCTGCAAGAAGTGCAGGCACTGCCGCGCCTGGAACATCCTTCTATTATTAAGGTAACTGAGGCTGGGGTAGATACGGCCCAAGATATTTTGTATATGACGATGGATTACGTGGTGGGGCGTAGTCTGACGGCTTATTTGCAGCAGTTAAAGTGGAATAATCAGACATTGCTGCTGGGTGATACGCTGCTGCTGGTGTCGCAGGTGGCTGATGCGCTGGATTATGCCCACCAGCGGGGGGTTATTCATCGGGATATTCGCCCCAATGTGATTTTGTTTAAGCAGGAGGAGGATGAGGAGGGTGAGCCAATTCGGCGAGCGGCGATTAGTGATTTTGGTTTGCAAACGTTGATTCAGGCGGAGAAGGAGCCGTTTCAGCCGTCGCTGCCGTATATGTCGCCGGAACAATGTTTGGGGCAGGATTTAGACGGCCGTTCCGACATCTACTCGTTGGGTATTTTGTTGTATGAGTTGGTGGTGGGTCAACGGCCGTTCAACATCACCACCCTCGACGAAGCCCGCCGCATCCATCCCTACGAAGACCCCCCCTCGCCGCAAGAACTGTGCCCCGAACTGCCAGCCTCCGTCGTCAGCGTCATTCTCAAAGCCATTGCCAAACGGCGCAGCGACCGTTACCAGACGGGCAGTGACTTTGCCGAAGCCCTGCGCCAATGCGCCCTGGAACTGCCCGACACATTGGCTGTACCCACCCGCGAAGAAGAGATCGAGCGTGTAGACACCCATTTCGAGTCAGCCGAATCCATTGCCGCCAGTGCCAGCCAATGGTTTAGCCATGACGACAAACTGACCATCACCCAAGATGTGCCTTACAGCCTCAGTCGGCAGATTGTGACGATTGGCCGGGATGAGAACAACGACATTGTGCTGCAAGGCGACAGTGTCACTCGCCGCCATGCCCAATTGGAACGGACGGCAACGGGCTGGCAGGTGCGCGATTTGGGCAGTAAAAATGGCACTTTTTTGGATGGCACGGCTTTGCTGCCCGATATTCCGGCGGAGTGGAACAGCTATCAGACCTTGCGTATTGGCCCTTATTTTTTGCAAATTCAGCCAGGCAAGGGTTTTGCTTTTAATGCGCACCCTCTGGTGGCCGAAGCTTCGCCCGACGAGATTGAGGTGCTGCCCGGTAAGCAGCAGATGATCCAGTTGGCGGTGCTTAATCAGGGCAAGAACCCTGAGGAGTTTCAGGTGCGGGTGGATCGGCTGCCAACAGCGTGGGTGACGCTGCCCAATGGTCATGTGACGTTGCAGCCGGGTGCTCAGACGACGATGCCGATTATGATTCACCCGCCGTTGTCGCGGGATGTGATTCCGGGCAAGATGCGTTATTTGCTGACGATTCAACCGACGACGGCGAACCGGGAGCAGGTGGTTGTGCCGGGTACGGTGAATGTGCAGCCTGCTGCTGATATTTTTTCGATTGATTTGGAGACGAAGGAGATTCAGTTGCAGGGTGTGACGCGGCTGACCATTCGCAATGAAGGCATTGATGATCGGACGTATACGATTTTGGGGCAAAATGCGGAGGATGCGGTGCGCTTTGGGGAGTGGCGTAACCGGGCGGCGGCTGCCAGCCGGGGGCAGGCTGTGTCGGCGCGGCTGCCTTCGGCCCCGAAAGTGGGCGGCTTTTGGGGCCGGCTGCCTTTTGTGCGGCGTTTGCAATCTATACCGCGCACGGTGGCTTCGCGGGCGGTGAATACGCCGCGCCAATGGCTAAATTCGGTTTTGCCTGGTTTGGGCAGTGCGGTTCGGTTTCCGAGTGTGGGGGGGAAACGGCCGTCTACACCCAAAATTACAGCCCCCAAACTGCCTGCGTTCTCCCGCGAGGGCAAGGAGCATGTGACTTTTGCTCATGAGCTGCAAACTCAGGTGATGGTTCCGGCGGGGCAGGAGGCCGTGGTTGTCTTGAGTGTGGCGGCGAAGAGACGGCCGTTATTTGGCCGCAACGATCAATCCCTCCCCTTTGAGTTTCGGGTTTTTACGCCCAGCAGCAAACATCAAATGGTTAATGGGCAGGTGCATGTGCGCCCCCGCATTCGTGTGCGCCGTTCGGCTACCCTGTCTCTAATAGCCATTGTAATTCTGTTGTTCATTGGCGGGTATCTGTATGCCCGTTACCTTAATCCCACCCTGGCGGCGATACTGACTGCGCCGCGTGATATGGATGGGGATGGTCTGAGCAATTTGGCGGAAGTGTATCGCTATGGCACGGACCCTAATGAGCCGGATGAGGACAATGATGGTCTGGTAGATGGAGAAGAGATTGAGTTAAAGTCGAATCCGCATGTGGCTGATACGGATGAGGATGATTTGACGGATGGGCGCGAAAAAGAGTTAGGCACGGATGTATTGGTGGCGGATACGGACGGGGATGAGTTGTCTGATGGGTTGGAGGTGCGCACGCTGCTGACTGATCCGCTGGTGGCGAATGAGGCGGTGGTGTGGTATGCGCCAACGGCCGTTCCCACGCCCACGGCCTTGCCCACACCTACACCTCGTCCCACCCTTACGCCCACCCCCAGCCCTGTGACCCGGCAAGAAAGCTTTACCAGCCTCGCGGCTGAAGATGGCTTTATCGCTGGTCAAGATGGGTTGATGGGGGTGATTGTGGTGAGCGACAGCACCGATTTGCGAGTGGGTGATAGTTTTGACAATACACAGCAGTTCAAAACGATTTTGAGTTTTGATACATCCACTATTCCTGACGGGGCGGTGATTGACAATGTGCAACTGCATTTGCGGCGAAACACAGATACGGGCCAGCCGTTTTCGTTGGGGCAGGTGCATGTGGATATTGCGCCGTTGCAGGGGTTTGGTGGCAATTTGGTTTTGGAGTTGGGCGATTTTGCGGCGGATACGGCCGTTATCAATGCCGCTACCCTTGCCTTTAGCGACGATTGGGCCGATGGCTTTTTGCCTCCTTCCACGCTTGACACAATTAATCGGCAGGGCGTGACCCAATTCCGCCTTTACTTTACACTGTCCAGCAATAATAATGGTAATGAGGATTGGCTGAGCTTCTATGCCGCAGATGAGACCGATTCATCTTTCCACCCACAATTGATTGTGACTTACACGATCCCCTAAAGCGGACAGGATGACACTATGAGCTACTTAATTGGAAAACAGATAGACCATTACCAAATTGAGGCCCTGCTGGGGGAAGGGGGCATGGCCTCAGTCTATCGCGCCTATGATTTGAGCAAGAATCAGTCGGTGGCCTTCAAAATCATGCACGCGCATCTGGCCCATCAGGCCCAATTCCAAGAACGTTTCGCTCAAGAATCGCGGGCTGTTACCAATTTTAACAGCCCCGCCATTATTAAAATTTTCCAGCAAGGTGCGTTTGAGGGTGTGCCTTATTTGGTGATGGAGTATCTGCCGGGGGGCAGCCTTACGGGTTATCTGAAGCAGTTGCAGTGGACGGGCAAGCGCATTGCCCTGCACCAGGTGGTGACGGTGGGAACGCAGGTGGCGGAAGGGCTGTCTTATGCCCACCAGCGTGGCCTGATTCACCGGGATGTTAAGCCTGACAATATTTTGTTGAAGCTTAACCAAAATAATGGCAGCGGCACGGGGGTTAAGCAAGCGGTTATCTGTGATTTTGGGCTGGCGATGCTGATTAAGGATGCGCAGGAGATGGCGACGAATCCGTTTATGGGGTCGCTGCCGTATATGTCGCCGGAGCAGTGTGCCAATATGCCGCTAGACGGCCGTTCCGACATTTACTCTCTCGGCATTGTCCTTTACCAACTTTCTACCGGCCAACTGCCCTTCAAAATCGAAGCCCCAGCCGATATTGTCAAGCATTTGCAAGATGCGCCCCTGCCGCCGCGCCTGGTTAACCCCGATTTACCTAATTCTATTGAGAATATCATCCTCAAAACCCTGGCGAAGAAGCCGGGAGACCGTTACCAAACGGGTGCGGAACTGGCCCACGCTTTGCGGCAGATTGATTTGAGCGCGGGGGCTGTGGCGGCCGCGACCACTGTAAATGATGGGGTTGTGACGCAGTGGATTGAGAAGCGTTGGCTCATTGGGGTGGATGTACCCAATCGCATTGATGTGAACAAAACCTGGATTACGGAGGGTAATTACCGCCTGCTTATTGCCCACCCCTGGGAAGAGTCGCGGATTGTGGGGGTGACGAAAACTAGCCTGACAATCGGCCGTCAGCCGGGGAATGACATTGTGCTGGATGACAATGCTGTGTCGGGGCAGCATGTGCGTTTGGAGCGCACGGAAAGCGGCTGGCAGGTGTCTGATTTGGGCAGCACCAATGGCACGTTTTTGGATAGTGTGCCGGTGGAGTTTAATAAGCCTCGTGAATGGTTGGATGACCAGACGCTGCAAATTGGCTCTTTCTCTCTGCGTTGGCAATCTTTTGCCAAGACGCAGCACCGAATGCCACGCATTAATTGGCAAGATAAGCCAGCACCTGCTCCGTCGTCTAATGGGCCGAAGGGAGACGGCCGTTCTCAAAATGGTTCGCCTAAAAATGGGGTTGGGGCTGCGGCGGCTGTGGTAGCGGTTCCCGCAGCGGCGGCCGTAGCTATTCCCGACTTTGCTGGCGCACCCGTGCTGACGACTGAGGGGGACATCTTAAGCATTACGATTACACCGGCGCACATGGAGGTGACACCTGGTGCTGAGGTTTTCCTGGAAGTGTCGGTGCAGAATGTGGGGACGACGGTGGAGGATATTTTTATTCGGGTGGAGGAGAGTGGGCTGCCGGTTAGCTGGATAACGGTGCTGACTCCCCAAGCCAAGCTGCTGCCGAATGAGACGCACACCACAACGATGACGGCCGTTGCCCCCCAAAATCACACAGTCGTAGCTGGTCCCCATACCTATCACGTTATTGCCACCACTTCCAGAGGTGTACAGGAAGTGATTGATGGCTCCATTGCGGTTGCGCCGTTTGAAGACTTTGCCCTGGACATGCACCCCCGTAATTTGCAGGAAAAAGTCACCAGTCGTCTCACTATCGCCGATCACAGTAACTTCGATAATAAATATACGGTGGCAGGCATTGACGACAGTGATGCCCTGCTGTTTGAATTTGATGAACCGCGTGGGGCCACCCTGGCAGATTTTGATGAGATACACCGGATGATTACTGTGCCTGCTGGTACGCAAGGCACGTTGGGTTTTCGTGTAAAACCAAAGAAGCGCCCCTGGTTCCGTACCCCAACCAGCCCTTTCCCCTATAAAGTACGGGTTCGTACTGAAACGAGAGATTGGCAAACGCTTGAAGGCCAGCTTGAGGTGAAGCCTCGTATTTCACGGGGGGCGATCATTTTCTTTATTTTGCTGCTGTTGATATTGGGGCTGTTGGGATATTGGCTTTATCTGCAAATTGAGGCGGAGAATAAGCAGCAGCTTGATGCTGCCCAGGCGACGGCGGCGGCGATTCAGGCGACGGCCGATGCGGTGGGGGCGACGGCAACGGCCGCTCAGTCGGCGGCGAGTGCGGCGCAGGGTGAGGCATCGGCTATCCGCCTGACGGCCGAAGCGTTGGCGGCGGCTGGTCAGTCGGAAGAAGCGGCGGCGGCCCAGGCCACCGCCGATGCGCTGCAAGCCACTGCCGATGCGCTGCAAGCGATTGCGGATCAGTCGGCGGCGGATATTGCTTCGGCGCAGGAGGATCTGGCGGCGGCCCAGGAGGAGTTGGCAGCGGCCCAGGAGGTAGTAACACCCACGCCCGTGCCGCCGCCGACGGATATTACGCTGGATAATTTGAGTGTGGAGGAGAATAGTGATATTGGTACGACGGTGGGGTCGTTTGCGGCCAGTTCGTCTGGTTTGTTGGATGGCGGGCCGGAGGTGGCTGGTCTGTTTTTGAGTGGGGCCAAGCCGCAGGGGTTGGCTAAGTCTGCTCAAGAGGTGCAACTGGCGCAGTCGAGTATTCGGTATACGTATGATCTGGTTTCGGGGACGGGGGATGATGATAATGATGCCTTTTTTGTGGATGGGGTGACGCTGAAAACGGCCGTTGCCATGGATTATGAAACGAAGGCCACGTACAGCATTCGGGTGGAAGCTGATAATGGCTTGGGCGGCACGTTTGCCAAGCAGTTTACGATTTTGATTGATGATGAGAATGATACACCGGCTCTGTCTATTAGTGATGTGACGGCGAATGAGAATGCGGGTACGGTGGTGATGGTGGTGGAGATGACGAATGATAGTTTATCGGCCGTTTCGGTTGACTACACCACCTCCGACAGCACGGCTGTGGCCGGCACAGATTACACAGGCGCAAACGGTTCTTTGACCTGGGCGCCTGGGGAAACGGGTGAAAAGAGCTTTAGTATCACTCTGCTGAATGATGAAGTAGACGAGCCAAATGAAACCTTCAATGTGACCTTGAGCAATGCCGAAATTGGGGTGATTGCTGACGGGACAGCTTTGGTGAGCATTGTGGATGATGATGCCACGCCTACGCTTACTATTGCTGATGTGACCATTGCTGAAGGAGCCACTTCCAGCACGATTTTGGTGACGATGGAAGGGTTGAGCAGCGCGGATGTGACTGTGAGTTATGCCAGTGCTGATGTTTCGGCGACAAGTGGTACGGATTACACGGCACTCAGTGGCACGCTGACCTGGGCCGCTGGCGAAACGGGGGATAAGACGCTGACGTTGAGTGTGACGGATGATGCCATTGATGAACAGAATGAGACGTTGAGTGTGGTTTTGTCTGGCCCGGCCAATGCCACGCTGGAAGATGGCATTGGCACGGTGACGATTACGGATAATGATGCGGCGCCGACGTTGGCGATTCAAGATGTGGGGCCGGTGCAGGAGACGGGGGATGCGTCTATTACGGTTATTATGACGGGGCTGAGCAGTGCGAGTGTGACGGTGAATTATGCTACGAGCAATGACACGGCGACGGCGGGCAGTGATTATACGGCTTCGAGTGGGACGCTGACTTGGGCGGCGGGCAGCACGGGGGCGCAGTTGATTACGGTGCCGATGTTGAGTGATGTGATTGATGAGCCGGATGAGACGTTTATTATTACGTTGTCGAATGCGACGAATGCGACGATTACGGATGATACGGCCGTTTACACCATTACCGATGACGATGACACCCCCACCATTGAACTGTTGGGCAACAAGACGGTAAGTGAGGATGCGGGTTCTGTGGAATTGTCGGTGCGGATGAATGGGGGCAGCAGCGAGGTTGTGACTGTAGATTACGTGACCGTGGATGGTACAGCCGGCAGTGGTGATTATGATCAAGTGTTGTCACCTTCGACCCTGGCCTGGTCTGCCGGGCAGGTGGATGTGGTTAAGACCATTGAGATTACCATCAACGATGACCAAATTGATGAGAATAACGAGAATTTCTCGGTGGCTTTGTCGAATAATTCCAGCAATTCTTCTATTCAGACGGGCAATGCAACGGTTACGATTTCGGATAACGATACGTCTGGTTTTGCAGTGAGTCCGCTTACGCTTTCGATTAGTGAGCCAAATGGCAACGATATGTTTAACATCAGTTTGCTGACGCAGCCGACAGATGATGTGACTATACCGCTGTCTAGCGGCACGAACTGCTCGGTGCCAGCGTCGGTGACGATTAATGTGAATGACTGGAGCGCAGGGGTGGATGTGACGGTAACGGCCGTTAACGATGCCGTTGCCGATGGGACACAGACCTGTACGGTGACAACGGGCGACCCCACCAGCACCGATGCGATTTATGACGCGCTGACGGGCAATGATGTGGATAATGTCACTGTAACCGTTTTGGATGATGATGTGGCTGGTTTTACGGTGTCACCGCTATCGTTAACAATTAGCGAGCCGAATGGTTCTGACAGCTTTAATGTGAAGTTGACGAGCCAGCCCACGGCTGATGTAACTGTGCCGCTCTCGGCGAACTCTCAATGTACGCTGTCGGCTGCTTCGGTGGTTTTGACCAGTGTGAATTGGAATACGGGAGTGAATGTGACGGTAACGGCCGTTGACGATGCCATTGCCGACGGCGACCAATCTTGCCCGGCGGTGACGGGCAATCCCACCAGCAGTGACACCACTTATAATGCTCTGGATGCGGAGGATGTGGATGATGTGGCGGTGACGGTTGAGGATGATGATAGTGCCGATATTTTGGTCAGTCCGCTTTCGCTGACTGTTACGGAACCCAACAGCACGGCCGTTTTCTCCATCACGCTCAACAGCCAGCCCATAGCCAATGTTTCCATTGCCGTAGACAGCAATAATGCGGCGATTTGTACGGTGAGCGGTGGGCCGGCCACGCTGACGCCATCGAACTGGAATACAGGGGTGAATTTGACGGTAACGGCCGTTGATGATGACATTGACGATGGCAACCAAACCTGTATCGTGCAGACCAAACCGGCCACCAGTCTTGACCCCAACTACAACAACCTGGACGCGGATGATGTGACGGTGACAGTGGCCGATGATGATACGGCGGGGGTAACGGTGACAGAATCGGGCGGAACGGCCGTTGCCGAAGGCGGAGCCACTGATTCCTATACCATTGTTTTGGACTCAGAACCGACAGCCAATGTCATCTTAACCATCCAGGCCACAACCAATGTCAACGATATCCAATTAAACGGCGCTGGCGCGGGCAATTCCACCCAACTGACCTTTACTAGCAGCGACTGGGACACCCCGCAGTCTGTAACGGTGGCGGCTATTGATGATTTTAGTGTAGAAACCAGCGAAACCAGTGTGGTGGGGCATTCGGCCACCAGCTTAGACCCCAATTACGCCAGCATTGCCATTAACACAGTCTCGGTGACGGTGACGGACAATGACACGGCCGGGGTTATTGTGACGGAATCGGGTGGCAGCACCAATGTGTCGGAAGATGGGGCTACGGATACATACGAACTGGTATTAACCAGTTTGCCTACCGCCAATGTGATTATTGTGGCCGACCCGGATAATGAACTGGATTTGGGAGCGGGGACGGGTGCGCCCATCACGATTACCTTCCAGACCACAACCTGGAATATTCCGCAGACGATTACGGTAACGGCCGTTGACGATGCCATTGACGAAGTAAACCCCCACAGCGGCACCATCCTGCACACGGCCAGCAGCAGCGATGCCAACTACAACAACATTCCCGTCAGCAGCGTCGTGGCCAGCATTGTAGATAATGACAGCCCGCCCGTGTTGACGACAGGAGATATCAGCGTTACCGAAGGCGACAGCGGCACCGTCCTGGCGACGCTCACCGTGACGATGACTGGTTTGAGTTTCCAAGATATTTCGGTCAATTATCTAACGGCCGATGGCACAGCCACCAGTGGTACATTGAACGACTATATCGGCATCAATCCCGCCCAAACTGTAACCTGGCTGGCAGGTACATCCGGCCCACGAACGATTAATCTCACCGTGAATGGTGATGTGATAGATGAGGGTTTGTCGGAGGACTTCTTTGTGAATTTCTCGGGGGTAACGGGGGGCGCGACGATGCCTAACCCGCAAGCGCAGATCACGATTTTGGATGATGATGATGCCCCGGCACTCTTTATTGCCGATGCCTCGGTGTTGGAGGAGACGGGGGGCAACTCAACGGCCGTTATCACTGTTACCATGACCGGTTCCAGCGGCTTGCCCATCTCGGTGGACTATGCCACTACGGACGGAACGGCCGTTGCCGGTCTCGACTACACGGCTGCCACCAACACCCTCAACTGGGCTGCTGGTGATAGTTCGCCCAAATTCATCAACATCTCTGTGGCCACCGACAGTCTGAACGAATTCGACGAAACCTTCCTCGTAGATTTGTCCAATGCGGTCAATGCTACCATTGGCACTGCCCAATCTACGGTAACGATTGTGGATGATGATTTCCCCACGCTGGCCATTGCGGATGCTTCTATTGTGGAAGGCACGGGGGGGGCGACAACGGCCGTAATCACCGTCACCATCACCGGGGTCAACAGTTCCCCCGTCACCGTCAACTATGCCACCGCCAATGATGTGGCGACGGCTGGCTCCGACTATACCAACACCAGCGGCCTGCTCACCTGGAATTCTGGCGATGTCTCGGATCGGGTCATCAGCATTCCCATCAACACCGACAATGTAAACGAACTGGACGAGACTTTCTTTGTTAATTTGACCAATCCGGGCAACGCCACCCTTACCAATAATCAGGGCGTGGTGACAATTGTGGATGATGATTTGCCTTCGTTGGGTGTGGAGGCTGCGGTGGTGGATGAGGGCAGCGGCACGGTGGCCGTAACGGTGACGGTTGCCGGTGTCAGCAGTTCGCCCATCACGGTGCAGTATGCGACGGCCGATGATACGGCCGTTGCTGGTGTAGATTACACCGCTGTGACCACTGCCACCTTCACCTGGAACTCCGGTGACACCACTGCCCGCTTCATCAATGTGCCTATCAGCAGCGATGGGGTCAACGAATATGATGAGACATTCTTCGCCAACATCTTCAACCCTACCAACGCCAACATTCTTGATAATCAGGCGACGGTGACGATTGTGGATGATGATCTGCCCACCGTTACCATTACCGATACGACGATTGTGGAAGGCACGGGGGGTACGACAACGGCCGTTCTCTTCGTCACCATCACCGGCATCAATAGTTCACCCGTTACGGTCAATTACGCCACCGCCGACGACACCGCCAATGCAGGTTCCGACTACACGGCCCAGAGCGGTCTCTTCACCTGGACTTCTGGCGACACCACCAGCCGGGTGATCAACATCCCTATCACCACCGACAGCATCAGCGAATTGGATGAGACACTGTTTTTGAATCTGACCAACCCAGCCAACGCGACCACCAGTGGCAGCCCAGCCACCATCACCATTACCAATGATGATATTCCCACGCTGGCGGTGCAGGATGTGTTGATTAATGAAGGGACGGGTGGCACGACAACGGCCGTTGTCTCTGTCGCCATGACGGGCGTTAGTGCCTCACCGGTATCCGTGCAATACAACACAGCCGATGATACGGCGACGGCTGGGGTGGATTATACGGCCGTTGCCACCAACACCCTCAACTGGGCCGGCGGCGATGGCACAGCCAAAACCTTCAACGTCACCCTCAGTCCCGATGCCATTTACGAATTGGACGAGACCTTCTTCGCCAATATCTTCAACGCCACCAACGCCACCATCACCGATAACCAGGGCGTTGTCACCATCGTCAACGACGAAGCCGTTCCCGATCTCACCATCGTGGATGTCACCATGGATGAGTCCATCGGCACAGCCACCTTCACCGTCACGCAGGCCACCGTTAGCAGTTTCAATACCAGCGTCAACTTTGCCACCGCCAATGGCTCGGCCAACAGCCCTGGTGATTACACAGCCACCAGCGGCACATTGGTGATACCAGCCGGGGCCACCACTGGGGTCATTACCGTCACCATCAATGATGATGCCACCGATGAATTGAATGAGACCTTTAATGTCAATCTAAGCGGCGTGGTCAACGGCACGATTGGTGATAATCAGGGTGTGGGCACAATCGTAGACAACGATGGGCCGCTGATTTCCATAGGCGATGTCACCATCACGGAGACAGAGCCGTTTGTGATGGTGCCGGTCACGCTCTCTATTGCCAGTGTACAAATGGTCACTGTCACCGTCAACACCGGCGGCGGCACGGCTACACCAGGCACGAACTCCGCCGCTGATTACAATCCCATTGTCAATGGCACGCTCACCATTACGGCTGGTTCGTTGACGGGGTTTGTGCAGGTTAATTTGATTTGCAATGGCAGCCCGGAGAACCCACCAGAAACGTTTAATGTGATTTTGAGTCTGCCCATTAATGGTGTGATTATTGATGGTATTGGTGTTATCACCCTGTTGGATGATGGCCCGAATGTGTGTTAACAGGTTACGTATGAAGCAAAACGGCCGTTTACCCCTCCTCCTCATTTTCCTGCTGCTGCTTATGGCCGTAGATGTGCGAGCGCAAGCGGGAACGGCCGTTACCGTCAGTGATGCTCAAGTCATTGAAGGCCCAGAAGCTGTCAACCTCAACGTTTACTTCAGCGTCAGCGACCCCACTGGCTTACAGCCCGACAGCACCGCCGCCATTTTGCTGGAAGATGGCAGCCGCTACCAGGCCCAGATCGAGAAAGCCCCTTTCTACATTGTGCTGGTGCTCGATGCCAGCGGCAGTATGGCTCCAGTCATTGATGACATCCGTCAGGCGGCCATTGACCTGGTTTCCCTGGCTCCCCTGGAAGCCCAATTTGCCGTCATGCGCTTCACCGAAAGCATTGATCTCATTCAGCCCTTCACCAATGACCAAAGTCAGGTTATCCAGGCGATTAACCAGGTGGAGATAGATGACAGCGGCACTTGTTTGTATGATGTGGCGATAACGGCCGTTCAATCCCTCGACCAAATTGCCCGTAACACGCCGCGCCGTGCTCTGGTGCTGTTTAGCGATGGCCGCGACGAACTGCGGCGCGGCGGGGGCAGCGGCACGTGCAGCCGCAACACCTACGATCAACTCGTCAACCTCGCCAGCAATCGCCGGGTGCCCGTTCCCATTCACACAGTTGGCCTGGCCGAAAGCGATGTTCGTCTGAACTCGGCCGATTTGAGCAACCTGGCCAGGGCAACTGGGGCGCGATCGGCCGTGGGCGGTTCCGAAACATTGGCGCAGCTTTTCAACGAAATCATGACCGATGTGCGCCAACAATGGCTGGCGCGTGCCCAACTGCTGCCCACGCAAGGCTACCAGCGGGGCATCCTCCTCCTTACCGATTCTGCCCAAAACCCCTTGCCGTCAGCTCCCGTCAGCTTCTTTTCCAGCCGCGACTACCGCACCCAGCCCGACCCGGTAACGGTGGAGATTCGCAATTTTACTTATGACGAAACGGCCGATCTCTACCTGTTCGATGTCGCTCTCACCGGCTACGAAAACGTCAACCATCTCCAAATTGACGTAACAGACGTTGAAAACAACGTACAAATCAACACCTTCCCCCAAAACAGCCCCTGGATCACCCAGCAAATCCGGTTGGTCACACGCCAACTGAATGCCGGACGAGCCTATCGCGTCACCGCCACGCCGGTGGATGGGGTCGGCAATCCCCTCAAAGACGAGCGCGGCAGCACCCTGAGCGCCACCCACCAATTCCGTTACGATCCGCCGCAGCCCATTCGCTTTGCCATTGATGCCGTCCAGGTGATAGACGAAGCTCCCAAGCTCAATCTCCGTGCCTTCCAAATTGAGGATGACATACCCCAATTTTTCATCAATCTCCACATTGAAAACGGCGAACGCATTAGCCAATATGAGGGCATTTTGATTGACCGTTTGGATGGGCAGCAGACAGACAGCTTCCCGCTAACGGTGGGCGCAGATGCGCTGGCGCAAACACCATTTTCGGCTCCTGGGGGGGCTTATACGCTCATTGTCAATGCTCTGGCTGAAGATGGCAGCCGTCTGGCAACGGCCGATTACCAATTCATCTACACCCCCCCCACCAACGCCTTTGTCTACGCCTGGAGTACACTCATGGCAACCCCCCTGCTTATCCTCTTATTCCTGCTTTTACTGGCTATCGCCATTCTGTTCAGTTGGCTCATTGGGCAGGCCATTGGCAAGCGACGTGCCCGCCGCAAACCTGAACCTATCCGCGAGCCAGCCCCGGCCGCCGCCAAAACGGTTTACATCCGCATTCTTGAATCCCCCGACACCTCTCAGGTGACAAGCGAAGCCTGGGAAGTTGCCAAATTCCCCTACACCATTGGCCGCGAAGGCGCAGATCTGTCTATTCGCGGCGATCAGCATATTTCCCGTAAACATGCCCGCATTACCCTTACCGATGGGGCGTTTTACATTGAAGATTTAGGCAGCAGTAACGGTACTTTTGTGGATGAGATGAAGATTCCCTCCCGCGATCCCATCATTCTCAATCCGGCGCGTGGGGCCAAAATTCGGGTGGGCAAAACGACGACCCTATCCCTGGCCGCTTCCACCAACGGGAGCGAGGACGACGAGAAAGACGGGGACGTTGTGCGCAGTGCCTGACAGTGCTGTGTACGATGCCCAAAACCACAATGACTGATATAAGTTTCCGCCACATGCAGCTTGAGTTTGCCCGACTAGACATCATGCTGCATCGGCAAATTCAACGGTTGCAGCAGTCGGATAATGGCTATAGTATGTTGCCGGTCAGTTATCACCTCTCGCAGGAGCAGGCTTATTTGCTGCTGCAACGGCCGTTTGGCCACGCCCCGCACCTGGCCGATGATGACAGCAACACCGCTTATGAGGATGCTCTGCAAGAAACAGAGCAGCAAATTGCCCAACTGGTGGGTCAGGCGGAGCAGGAAGGTGAAACATTGCGCCTGTTCCAATTGGCCGTCCTCCTGGACCTAGATCGTTTGGCATTGGACATGCTTCTCCTCAGCATGGCCCCTGTTTTGGATACTCGTTACGGCCGTCTTTACGGTTTTATCCAGGATGATTTGACGCAAAAACGGCCGTCCCTCAACCTCCTCCTCGATCTACTCTGCCCCACGTCGGCCGAGCGCTTGACCTTCCTGCGCTACTGTGCCGATGATGCCCCCTTGCGCCGTCATCGTTTGGTGGAACTAACGGCCGATCCCGGACAAACCCTCCTCATCCATCAGGCCCTCTCCCCAGACGACAGCATTGTTACCTGGCTGCTGTTAGGCCACTATCGGCCCAACACCCAGCTGCGCGATCATTTAACCTATGAGGCCGAACTGACACCCGATTTAGGTTTGTTGGCAGAGATGACACGCCAGGAACTAGCCGCCGCCGCTTTGCACAACCCTGTTCTGATTTTTCATGATCTTGATGACCTGAAGCAGCAAACAGCAGCCCAATGGCTGGCGGCTCGCCGCCAGCGCCCCCTGCTCACCCTGAACCTGACCAGTGCTGTGCAGATGAATGTTTTGCCCCAAACGGCAGTCCAACTGGCTTTGCGTGATGCCCTGCTAACCGGCTCCATCCTGCACATTAGCGGTTGGGATAGCTGTCTGGAGGAAGATACGCCACCGCCGGAACTGTTAACGGCCGTTTGCCAGCATCCCAACCTCATCCTCATCTCCGGCGAGAAAAAATGGCAGCCTCGTGATGTGCCGCGTCATCGCCGCCTGGCCTGGTTCGCCTTCCCCATTCCCGATTATGCCCATCGTCACCAACTGCTCCATCACTTTTTGCAAGAAGACACCAGTAGCACCCATCTCGACTTGGAGCATCTGGCCGGGCAGTTCCGGCTTACCAGCGGGCAGTTGCGGGATTTGGTGAATACGGCGCGAGATTTGGCAGGGCAAGACGGCCGTTCCCTGCAAAACCAGCACCTCTACGCCGCCGCCCGTGCCCACTCCAACCCCCGCCTGGCTGCCCTCGCCCGCAAAATCACCCCCCGCTACGACTGGCCCGATCTCATCCTGCCCCAAGACCAAGTGACCATCCTCCACGAAATGGTGGCCACCGTCCGCAGCCGCCCCCTTGTGTTAGAGCAGTGGGGTGTGGGGCAAAAATTAGCTGCCAGTGCCGGTATAACCGCCCTTTTTTACGGTCAACCGGGTACGGGTAAAACGATGGCTGCCGAACTAGTTGCCCACGAACTAGGTCTCGATCTTTACAAAATTGACCTCTCCAGCATGGTCAGCAAATACATCGGCGAAACTGAGAAAAACCTGGAAAAAATCTTCAACGAGGCCGAAACCAGCAACGCCATCCTCTTCTTCGACGAAGCTGATGCCATTTTCGGTAAACGCTCCGAAGTCAAAGATGCCCATGACCGCTACGCCAATATTGAGGTGAGCTATCTATTGCAGCGTATGGAAGCCTATAATGGCGTAACGATTTTGGCGACGAATCTAAAGGCCAATTTAGATGAAGCCTTCACTCGTCGGCTGCAATTTGCCGTAGACTTCCCCTTCCCCAAAGAGCCGGATCGTTTGCGCATTTGGCAGGCATTATTCCCGCCCGATGTCCCCCGCGCTCCCGATCTCAATCTGGCCCTTATGGCGGAGCGTTTCGACATTGCCGGGGGTAATATCCGTAACATCATTGTAACGGCCGCTTACCTGGCGGCCTCCAATGGACAGGTGGTGAGTATGGAGCATATGCTCCACGCTACGCGCCGTGAACTGCAAAAAATGGGCCGCCTCCTCAACGAACGCGACCTCGAGTTAAAAAAGCTGTAGGGCGATTTGGAGAATCGTCTGGTTAATAACGAATTTAGCTGCTCGCAGACAGCAAAATTACATGGAGAGAACGATGTCCGCCGAAAATAAAATTCAAGCGAATAAACCCATCCATATAGCCACCAAAGGGACGATACCCCAGCCGCAAGCTCCCGAACAGCAGTCTACAGTTGAGCCGCTGCCGCTGCTTTTGCAGCGGGCCGTACTGGAAGCAGATTCTATTTCGCCCGCAGATGCCAATCGCCTGCAACAGACAATTGGCAACCAGGCGGTGGGCCACTTGACTGGGCAAAAGGCTTTTAGCCCTGCCCCTCGGGTGATGATTCAGCCCAAATTGACGCTTGGCCCAGTCGGCGATAAATATGAGCAGGAAGCAGATGCTGTTGCCAAGCAGGTTGTCAACAACTTGAGTCAACAGTCGTCTATGCAGCGTCAGGAAGAGGAGGAGATGTTGCAGATGAAGCCGGTGGTGCAGCGTCAGGAGGAAGAGGAGATGTTGCAGACGAAGCCAGTAGTGCAGCGTCATGAGGAAGAGGAGATGTTGCAGACGAAGCCGGTAGTGCAGCGTGACGAAGAAGAGGAGATGCTCCAGACGAAGCCGGTGGTGCAGCGTCAGGAGGAGGAGGAGATGTTGCAGACGAAGCCGGTGGTGCAGCGTCAGGAGGAGGAGGAGATGTTGCAGATGAAGCCGGTGGTGCAGCGTGACGAGGAAGAGGAGATGTTGCAGGGCAAGGCCGATTCTATGCACCAGGGTGGGGCGTTGAGTGGTGAGGTGGAAACGGCCGTTACTCAAGCCAAATCAGGTGGTCAACCTCTGGCCGATACCATTCGTGCGCCTATGGAACGAGCCTTCAACAGCGATTTTGGGCAGGTCAAAGTCCATACAGATGGTCAGGCCGACCACCTCAACCGCTCTATCCAGGCCCGAGCCTTTACCACGGGGCAAGACATCTTCTTTCGCCAGGGTGAATATAGCCCCAACACGTCTGGCGGGCAGGAGTTGTTAGCTCACGAGTTGACCCATGTTGTCCAGCAAGGTGGTGCTGGCCTTCAGCGCAAATCGCCAGAAACGATTTGTCGCTGCCCGGCTTGTTCTGGCGCAGTAGAAGAAACGCATATCCAGGCGAAAGCGGTTGATCATATTCAGCGACGCGAAAATGGGCATCATCATGGCTGCAACTGTTCGGCCTGTTTTGGTTTGCAGCGCAAGACAGACACTCAAGTGGTAATGCGCCATCATGAAGAAGAAATGGCACAGGCGAAACGGCCGTCAGCAGGCCCCCAGCCAGCAGCCTCACCCCCCATCTCCATCCAGCACCAGGCTGATGTCTATCAATCCACCATTCAGCGGCACTCCTCATGGGAACATCAACTTCTGGGTGATGTGCCCCCCGACAAACTCGCCATGCTCGGCACCTGGCAAGACCTTATCAGTCAGACAGAAGAAGAAGGCCACCTGTGGTGGGCCAAACCCAAGCAAAAAGAAGCCTCTATAGATATTCAGGGTGTCGGCACCATCAAAAAGGGCAACATCATGCACGTCCTCGCTCAAGAACTAAAACGACTGAGCGATTGGCAGGTAGACCCGCCCAAAGGCACATCCGAACAAGATAAACAGAAAGTCTTGGGTAAGCACCCAGCCTGGGATGTGGTTTTAGTCTCCCTCCCCAGCGAGGGAGATAAAGACCCCCTCATCGTCACCTATGGCGAACTGAATACCCTGGCCGACTTTTATGGTGATCTGGAGGCGATGAAAACCGCCAACCCCAAACACCGCTGGCAGATCGTCCAAAGTGTGCGTCAGGAGACCTTCTTCCGCCTAAAAGATATTTACGAGCAGATCAGTAAAAGCCTGACAAAGACGGAAAAGAAGGATAAGGATGTGAAATCGGCTCAAGGCATCATCAAGAAAGGCAAAGTGTTTGATCGCAAACGGGCAGGTTTCAAATTTAAGGGTGCGATCACCCCAGACTATATTAGCGGTGTTAAGGGGCAAATCGAACTGCTCAAGGGTGTTCAATCTACGGGAACGAAGGGCAAAACCAATGAATATGGGGCGACGCTGGCTCGCAACGCCTGCCACTTTGTGCCTGAAAGCTGGCATGCCTGGGCGCACTATCATAACGAAGGCCGCAAGCAGGCCAAGCTGTCTTATGATTTGCGCGAGGAAGCCAAACAGTTGCAGCAGCAGTTTGACCAGACAGATTTTAGCCGCCGTCCGCTTGATCAATCGGAGCAGATGATAGCGATAAAACTAAAAGAAAGTGCAGCCGATAGAGCTGCCAATGAGGCCCTGCTTAACAATGGTTTTGGCGATCATTACTTGCAAGATTCCTATGCCTCCGGGCACATGCTCAATAAGACGCAGATTATGCAGTGGTATGTGCAATATATTGATCAGAGTAATGAGTGGGATTATTTCAAGGATAAGAACTGGCGCAAGGTGCAGCAGATGGCGTATCGGCAGCCCGGTCTGGCCTCGTCTGACCAGTATACTAAAGATAAGGTGCAGGGTGTGCAAAGTGGGATTACACCGAATGCTCCGAGAAATCCGCAAAACGTTGAAAATAATAAAGATCAAGATTGGCTGACGCGGTTTGAGGCACTGGGGTTGCAGGTGCCGACTTCGTTGCAAACGGCCGGTAGCAATGAACGTAGACTGATGGAATGGTGGCAAAGTCAGGGCATAAATGATGCCCGCGAACAGTCTGGTCAGGATTTGTTGGATAATAACCCCATTAAGAGCAGCCCCGCTCTGGAAAGTGCGCTAAAAAATCTGGTGCTCGATGGTATTGTGCGGATAGATGGTATGCCTGTGGAAATGCGCGGACTGATAATGAGTGGTAGTAAGAAGCTTAGTTTACGGGTAGGCAAAAATCAAGGGGATGGCCTTTATATCTCCAAGGGCAATAAGAGCGATTTTACCCAATTTACCGATGTTAAATTTATTTTGCGCAACGACTATGTGCCTAAAGATAAGAAGCGTTTTCGGAAGGCTTTGAAGGCGAGTAAATCGGGAGATGATTCCCAATATCAGCGTATGGCTGCTTCGGTTACTTATGGGGATTATTTTGAGTTCATGAAGAGTGGTTTCATCCAGAAGGCGACCAATGCCTTGCATGATACCTTCTGTAAGGGTGGCCTGAAGGTTTATTCGGGGGATGGGCAGCAAGTGTTTAAGGTGTATGGCGATGATGCGATGTTTAATGAGGGCAGCGCGGAAGGGGTGAAACATTCCGGGGAAACGGCCAATATGTCCCGCGATTCTATTCTGAATGTGACGGAACATGGGGATGATCAGGGGATTACGGCCAAGAGTATTGTGGATCGTTTGCCGGCTGATGTGCAGGTGGATGTGAAGGATGAAAATGGCATGGTGACAGGCACGGCCAAGACGAGTATTGAAAAATGGCACAATCCGAATAATGGCCCATCGTTGAAGCAATATTGCTTTGATTCGGTCTTCCCTGGTATGAGTTGGTCGTTGGTGCAGAAGTTTGCCCCTGGTGTGTTGGGCAGTGAGTTGGGTACAATTAGCAAAGATGAGAACGTGCATGGGTCTGATGCTTTCTAATCAGGCTATGAATTATGTATTGGTAATGTGGAGAGCGTATTATGGTAAAAGAGCAGATTTCAAAACCTGCTAAGAAGCGGGTTCATAGTAAGGATAAAGGGTCTGTTGCGCCAGTTGTGCAGGCAAAGCGAGCAGGCGAGGTGTCGCCGGACAATGCTGCTTCTGTTCAGCCGGCAAATGGGGGTCATGCCAGCAGTCAGGTGGTTTATGCCTCATTCGCAAGTATTCTCGAGAATCGGGATAGGGTTTCTCATGAGGTGATGGGGGGGGAACGGCCGTTTGTCCAAACCAAACTAACCCTTGGCCCTGTAGGCGATAAGTATGAGCAAGAGGCAGATAGCGTCGCCAAGCAAGTGGTCAATACGATTAACCAGCCAACCCCAGCCCCAGTGCAGCGGCAGGAGGATGAGGATGAAGAGGTAATGACCAAGCGGGTGCAGCGGCAGGAGGATGAGGAGATGGTGCAAATGGAAACGGCCGATCCCAGCCAAACCCAAACCATCTCTCCTGGCATCGAGACCCACATAGAGAACCAGCGGGGCGGTGGCCAACCCCTGGCTAAAGAAGTCCGCGCCCCTATGGAACAAGCCTTTGGGGCCGACTTTAGCAGCGTTCAAATTCACACCAGCAGCCAATCAGACACCCTCAACCGCTCCTTGCAAGCCCGCGCTTTTACCAGCGGGCAAGACATATTTTTTCGCCAGGGTGAATACAACCCCGGTTCATCATCCGGGCAGGAACTGCTGGCTCATGAACTGACCCACGTTGTGCAGCAAAATGCGGCTCCAGCTAATTCACCCATCCAGCGCAACGCCCACCAGCCAACGGCAGGCTGCAACTGTCCCGCCTGTACTGGGTTGCAGCGGAAGCCCAAAGAAGGCGAAACGACTTCGGCCATAGCTGCCCGCCCCACCTCTGGGGGGCCTGCCATGCACGGTGCCGTGCAGCAAAAGGCTGAAGGTCCGATCATTCAACGTGATATACTGAAGGATTGGGAAACTGAGCACAAGGTATATTATAAGAACGGTAAAGAGAAGAAAGCATCCAAGCAGATGAAGAAATTGACAACGGCCGTTGATGCCTACAACAAACGCCCCCGCCGTATGTATGATGCCCGTAAGGCCGATCTAGACCTTATCCAGACCAGGATAAATGAATGGCGTGCCAGTAAACATAAAAAAGACCCCACTCGTGTTGCCAAAGTCAACTTGCTAGAACAGACAATCCCTGTAGCTAAGGGTTTGGTAGACCATCAGCAAGCTGAGGAAGCCAGACAGGTTCAGGAAGCCAATGAACGCCGTGACCGTTTTATGTTGTTAGAGCCAGAGTTAGCTCAATTCGCCTCGCGCCCTGCACCCGATGTCTCCAATTTTATGCCTGGACAGACCTATGCTACCGATCCCCTGACTATGCCCCGTGCTCTTGGTGGCAAATTGTCACCGCAAGCGATCGTTGCCAGCGAATCGGCGAAGCAGAAGGAGAAGGATGAAAATTTGCGACTGGGTGACACAGGCTCTGTAACGGTTGACCCTTCGTTGGGAGAGAGTGATTTGAATAAAATCATTGCTGAGCAGCTAAATACGGAGACGGAGGAAACACTCTATCCAGAACTGAAAAATTTGACGGAGCAGAATAATAAGCAGGATGAAATACGCACTAAGGTGGTTAACATGGGGAATACTACTGTCACCGTCAGGTATAATCCCAGCGATGTCAATTTTGATGCCAGGCTTAATTTGGTTAAAACTGCTTTCGATAAAGTTGCCTCGGCTGGTTTCACCATTCCACCGATTGATGTCAATTTGCCTAAAATGGGACGTAAATTGACTGTTACTTCGACTTGTGAGGTGAAGACAAGTGATAAGTCCAATCGCGCCGTTTTTGTGCCACCGGCTTTTATGCACATTAGCTCAGAAAATGTGCAAAATCCACTAACCGATAAATCTTCAAAGGACCCTAACAAATTCAAGAACCTGTCCACCGAATTAGACCCGGCTGGCGCGGGTACTATTGTGCATGAGTTAGGCCATCTGCTGCATTATTCCCAGGTGCCGGGTAAGTATTATGGTCTTTCGGAGGCACAATTTAAGGATAATGTGACTGGCGAGCGGGCTATACGTGAGGTGAGTGAATATGGCAGTAACCCACGGGAGATGGTAGCTGAGGTGTTCTTGGGAATGGTGTATGGGAGAACTTTTGGGAGGGAAGTGATGGATATGTATCGGGCTTTTGGTGGCCCGGTGAAGGGTTGATGCCGACGGAGGATTATCCGTAGTTACCTTTCTGTTCTTTTACCGGCTGCGCCGCCAGGTGGTGAGAAGCTGCTGCCAGCGTGAGCTGGTTTTTTGCTGAGAGGGTTCGCCTGCTTTCGGCCGTTCCCGCCGCAGTTCTTCCTCTGAATTGGCTGGTTTAATCAGAATGCCTTCAGGCACAACTTCCAGGGTGACACGTCGCCGGATGTTTAGCTCTTCGCGTTGGGCTTTGGGGATTTGCAGGCGGCCGGCCGAGTCGAGGACGATGAGTTCTTCAAAGTGGTCGTCGTGATGTTCGTCGGAGTGCAGGTCAGACGGCCGTTCTCGGCGCACCGTCTCACTGGCTAACTTACCGTCGCGAATAGCAATCACCCTGTCCACATGCCGCGCAATGCCCGGATCATGGCTCACAATCAGCGTTGTCAGGTGCAATTCCCGGTTAAACGTCTTGAACATATCGTAAATTTGCTGCGCCGTCACAGAGTCCAGTTCACCCGTTGGCTCATCGGCCAGCAAGAGAGAGGGGTCATTCGCCAGGGCAATGGCAATGGCCACGCGCTGCTGCTCACCGCCGGAGAGGGAGCCAAGTTGGTGGTTGCGGCGTTCGGCCAGGCCCACCATCTCCATCAGCCGTTCGGCCTGTTGGCGGGCTTTGCGGCCAGATTGTCCGGCCAACAGCATGGGGAACTCCACATTTTCGATGGCACTGAGATAGGGGATGAGGTTGCGTGCGCCTTGCTGCCAGACAAAACCGACTTCTTCGCGCCGATAGCGGTCTAGTTGGACTGAGGTGAGTTTGAAGAGGGGACGGCCGTTTACCACCACCTGCCCCCCCGTCGGCCGAATCAACCCACCCAACACATTTAACAGCGTAGACTTACCACTGCCACTGGCCCCGATCACCCCCACCATTTCACCTTGTTCCACCGTTAAATCCAGCCCTTGCAGCGCCTGAACTTCGATGTCGTCCATCAGTTGATAAATTTTGACCAGATTTTCGCAGGTGATAAAGGAATCCATATCAATTATCCTCAGATGAGATAGAGAATTGTAATGGGTAAAGCGTAAAACGTAAAACATAACGTGGCGAAGCCACAACCAAAGTCATCAGGGATTACATGGATTTTGCAGATGGCAAGTAATCGTTCAGTTCCTCGAGCGAAAATCCTCCCGGAGGCTTCTTTTACGAAGGCTCTCTCGAGGGAAAACCTCCGGGAGGGTGAACGGTTACGATGGCAAAAAGTAAAATCAGTGTAATCTGCGAAATCTTTGATCTTTTTACGCATATGGCGCACATTTTGCGCCTGTACGAAGTAAATGAATCCCATTAAGTTTACGTTTTACCCCTTTCAAATCACTTCCAAATAATCCCGATGCGGCAGCGTGGGGAAGGGCGCAGTCGGCAGCGTCTGATACCAGTAAGCTACCGAGGCGATGTCATCTTGCAGCGGCAAATAGCGGCGGTCTTGCCGCCAGCCCAACGCCTGAATCGTCACCTTCAGGTCTTGTTGAAAGCGAATGGGGTCGGGGATGTGCCAGCGGTACATGCCGAAGCGTGTTTGCGACTGGTACACACCGTCGGGGCGCAGAATTTGGTGCAGGCCAGCGTAGGGGGTGGAGAAAGCCTGATATTGGCGCGTCTCTTTGTTTTCAAAGTTATAGGAGCCGCAAAAATAATCCTCCGTACCCGTGCCGCAAATCGTGGGAAAGGGATCGTCACCGTCGAGGAAGAATTTGATTTCGCCTTCGCCCCACCAGCCGCTGTTGTTTACGCCCCAGGCCATGTATGTGCCCACATAATGTCCTTGCCCCTGTACGTCATCGAGGATGGTGTAGACATCCTGATAGGGCAGAGGGTTGACGCGGCGAAATTGGGCATGGAAATAGGCACAGTCGGTGGGCACGTCGGTAAGGGTGTAGTTGATTTGGTAATAGAGGGTCATGGCCTCGTCGCCAATGTTGGTCATGGTGATGCGGCACTGCTTTTGGAAGGGCATCTCCCAATAACAGTTGAAGGCACTGCCGGGGTTGACGCATACGGCGAGGGAGGAGAGAGGCGCAAAACGCCCCCAGCCGGAGGCAAAGAAGTCGCCTACCGGACATTCAACGGCGGGCTGCTCCTGTTCGTCCCAGTAGATGCGCAGGATGCTGAAACGCCAGTTGCCGGTGGGGGTCATCCAGATTTGCTGGATGGCCCCAGGGCCACTGATGTCGGCCATTGCAAATGTTTGGCCGGGCTGTATGCGGACGGAGGGGGAGATTTTCCAGCCCTGACCGAGGCCGGTGGCGTGAATGGCCCCTGTGCCTTCGGTGGCTTTGCCACCTTGGCTCTTCTCGCCCGTGAAATTTTCTGGGCTGATGGAGCGGGTTTGGGCGGCAGAAAGCCGGGAAAGGTTGCCCATATTCATGCCTAAGCCGTTAAAGGGGGTGTGGTTCATGTGTTCCTCCAATTGTGAAAATTAGGTAATTATTCAGTCCATCGAGTGAAAAATCCTCCCGGAGGTTTTTCCTCGAGAGAGCCTCCGTAAAAGAAGCCTCCGGGAGGGTGGACAGTTACAAAATTAGTTCCTCTGAGTTCCCCTCAGTTCCCCGCAAGAAACTGATGGGAGCTTGCTGTTTATAGATTATATCCTGTGCGGAGTTGGGTGAGGATGTTGATGGCCTGGTTGATGAGGGTCTGGTTGGCGGATTTGTTGGGCCACAGGCTGGCCCCGGAGGGGTGGGGCAGGGGGATGATGTAACGGCCGTCCTCCGGCAGAGAGGTGAGAGGTGAGGGGCGAGGGGCGAGAGGGTGTTTGAGCCATTGGGCATCGTTCAGGTTGAAGTTGGTGGGGTTGTGGGCCAGGGATTGGGGAGGGAAGTAAACGGCCGTTCCAATCACCTCTTTCAATTTGGCCGAGGCGGGGAAGAGGAGCTTGATCGCCAATCCACCGACGAGGATAATGACACGGGGGTTAACCAGGCTGATTTCACGTTCCAAAAAAGAGCGGCAGAGGACTTGCTCGGCTTTGCTGGGGACGCGGTCGCCTTTGCCGTTGGCGGCTTTGCCAGGGTAGCATTTGGTAACGGCCGTCATATAGTGCCGTGCGCGAAAATCATTCTCATCCCAGCCCGCTTCCCCCAACCATTGGAACAGACGACGACCGCTGCTGGCGTTAAACGGCCGTCCCGCTTCCACCTCGGTTACACCGGGAGCCTGCCCAATTAACAAAACTTGCGCTGTGGCTTGCCCGCGAAAGATGGCCGGCGGCGTGATTTCGTGGCCCGCTTCCAGGCAGCGGCGGCAGGCTTGCATCTCGGCGTGTAGTTGGGAGAGGGAGTCCAAAAGAAATTTTATTCGCCGACCAAGTGGTCGAAGGCGGCAATGTCTCCCCGTAACACATCCAGGCTGGCGTTCCAAAAGGCGGTGTCGCGGATGTTGATGCCGAAGCGGGCGGCCAGTTCGGCGGCATTGCCCATGCCGGTGGAGGCCAGCAGGTCATCGTAGCCCGCTTTGAACTGGTCGGGGGTGGTTTGGTAATAGGCGTAGAGGCCGAGGCCGAAGAGGAGGCCGAAGATGTAGGGGAAGTTGTAGTAGTTGCTGCCGTAGAAATGGGGGACGTAGACCCAACGGTAGGGGTAGAGGTAGTCATTGTCTACAGCATCGCCGAAGGTTTCCTTTTGGGCGGCGTGCATCAATTCGCACAGCTCGTCGGGGGAGAGGGCGCGTTGTTTGCGTCTCTCGAAGAGGTTGGTTTCAAAGGCGAAGTCGCTGGGTGCGCCGAGGAGAACGCGAACGGCATATTCTAAACGGCCGTCTAAAATGATGCGCTTATCATGATCATCGGCGGCGGCCAGGGCCGCTTCTTCGACGATTTTTTGGCAAAAGGTGCTGGCGGTTTCGGCCAGGGTCATGGGCATTTCGCGTTGCAGGGGGGTGCGGTTGATGAGATTGAGGTTGTGATAGGCGTGACCTAATTCGTGGGCCAGGGTGCCAACGGCCGTAAAACTTGGCTCAAAATTGGTGAGAATGCGCGATTCGCCCTGTCGCAGCCAGATGCAGAAAGCACCGCCTCGCTTGCCATCGCCAGGTGCGGAATCAATCCAATTTTCGCTGAAGGCCCGCTGCGCCATCTCGCTGAGGCGCGGGGAGTAGGTGGCGAACTGCTCGATGACGAAGGTTTGGGCATCGCGGTAGGACCAGGATTGGCTGCTTTGGCCGAGGGGGACGAGGCGATCATACCATTTGAGGATGGGCAGGCCGAGGGCGCGGGCTTTGGCTTTGAGGTAACGGCGCATGTCGGGGTAGGCATGGCGAACGGCCGTCATCATGGCATCCAATGTGGTGCGGTCAATCACGTTATCAAACAGCACTTCGTCCAGCGGGCTGTCCCAGCCGCGTTTTTGGGTGAGCGTGAGCGATTCACCTTTGAGGCTGTTGAGGGCGGCGGCGCAAGGCACAATGGCGCTTTTGAGCGTGGCTTCGACGGCTTCATGGGCACGGCGGCGCACATCACGGTCTGGGTTGTAGCTGAGGTTTTGGGCGGCGGTGAGGGGTAGTTTTTTGGTCTCGCCCTCTAGCTCGATGTCTACGCTGAGTTGGGAGACGTAGGTGTTAAAGAGCTGCCGCCAACTGCTGCTGCCGGTGAGGGTCAAATCGGCCGCCAGGGCTTCTTCGATGGGGGCCATGAGATGGCTGGCGGCTTGTTGGGCGCGGTGGAGGATGTAGGCGTGGTCACGGGCAACGGCCGATTGCTCTATCAACTTGTTTACATTGAGGGAGCCTAACCAGGCTGTGAGCCGTGTGCCCATGAGGCTGAGGCGGGCCAGATGTTGTTGTAGTTCGCTGAGGCGGGCTTGGGCCTGATTGTTGCGGGAGTTGGTGACGACGAAGGAGAGGATGTAGACATAGAGGGTGTAGAGTTTGTCGAGGGTGGTGTTGTAGCGGGTAACGGCCGTTTCTAATGTTGCCACCACATTTTCCGGCTCCGCTTCCACGCGGTTAATGGTCTCGTCATCAAAAAATGTTGCCAAATCGGCAATAGCCTGAATGATGGCCTGGAAATCGGCTTCAAATTCCGGTGAATCCAGGCCAGAATAAACCACGCTCATGTCCCATTGGGGAAGTTTTCCGTTTTCGCTGCTCATAGTGGAGTCTCCGCATAAAACGTAAAACATAACAATCCTCTTTTACGGTTTATGCTTTACGTTTTACTGTGCAATCAAAATCAGCCTCTCGCTCTCCTCGGTAAAGGGAGAACAATCATAGTTACCCCACATGGCTTGTAGTTGAAAGCCGCTTTGCTTTAAGCGCAGTTCGAGTTCGTGGGGGTAGAGGTAATGATACCTGAATTGGGTGATTGTGCGATGAATGGCACCGCCGTTGGCCGGGGTGGCATCATATATCCAGGTGATGTTTAGGGTTTGCTGCTCATCATCGAGCCAATTGCTGGCGAATTGCAGGACGGTGTGGTGATTGGTGGGGTCGGTGAAGGTGCTTTCGTGGGTGAGCATCCGGTCGTTGGGGGTTTGGGCGATGGCGAAGGGGTTGATGAGGTCTATGTAGAGACGGCCGTTGGCCGCTAACACCTGCCGCAAATGGGTAAAGGTCTGGCTAACTTGGGTGGGGGTCAGGTGGAGAAGGGTGTTGTAGGGGATGATGATGAGGGCGAAACGGCCGTCATCTTTTACCTGGGTCATATCCCCGGCAACCAACGTCACCTGCGCCTGCACCTGGGGCGCTTCCCGCGCCAATTTCTCGCGGGCTATGTCCAGCATCATGGGCGAACTGTCTAGCCCGGTAAGGGTGCAGCCCGCCCGTGCCAGGGGGATGAGGATGCGCCCTGTGCCGCAGCCACATTCAAGGATACGGCCGTTGCCAGCCTCCTGTGCCAATTGATGCAGCAGGGGCAAATCATCACGCAAATCAGCATGGGTCAGGTCGTAATAATGGGCAATGAGATCGTACATGAATGGGTTAATGGTTAATTGTCAAGGGGTTGGTTGAAGTTTGGCGGCCGTTTTTCCAAAAAAGCGTTGAGGGCTTCCAGATGGTCGGGTTGGGCATAGAGTTGGGCGAAGAGTTCGGCTTCGCGCTGGTTGGTGGTTTCGAGATCGTGGGTGGAGGCGGTGTAGACGAGGCTTTTGAGGCTGGCGAGGGCCTGGCGGGGCAGTTGGCTGAGTTCGGCGGCGGTGGTGTAAACGGCCGTCAGCAAATCCTCATCCGCCTCAAGCACACGATGTATCAACCCTATCTGCTGGGCCTCGCTGGCGCTGAAAATGCGGCCGGTGAGGAGCAGTTCCATCGCCCGACTGTGCCCGATGAGGCGCACAAGACGACCTGTGCCGCCCCAGCCCGTTGTCAGGCCATTGCGAATTTGGGCGAAGCTAAAGCGGGCGTGTGGCGCAGCCAGGCGGATGTCGCAGGCGGTTAGAATCTCGCAGCCGCCGCCAAAAGCATCACCATTGACGGCCGCCAGCACAGGGATGGGCAACTGGGTTAGCTGGCGGAGGGCCTGGTTCATGGTGTGGTAGAGCCGCTGTCCTGTGCTGGGGGCAGAATGTTGGCTGAGTTCTTTGAGGTCGCCGCCGGAGACAAAGGCATGAGGGCCGCTGCCGGTGATGATGAGGACGCGGATGGCGGGGTTGTGGGCAACGGCCGTTACCGCCTCGGCAAAAGCCTCTTGGGTGGCCCAGTTCAGGGCATTACGTTGTTGCGGTCGGTTGACTTGCAGGAGGGCAATGCCTGTGTTGTTGTGCTGGAAATGAATGCTCATGACCTAAGTTTAGCAGGTCGTAGCGGGGGTTCAAGTTTGGCGGGGATGGGGCTATACTGGTGTGCTATGGATGATGATAAGGTGTGGCGCGGAATGGCCGTCTTACTGGCGGTGGTGATTGGGCTGATGGTGCTGCTCATCGGTATCGGCCTGTTTGATCCCCGACCAGTGGGCGACATGCGCTGGCAGAAATCGGATATTGCCTTATCGGTGCAGAGGCGAGGGGTGTTGTGGTTAAACGAGGGATTGGCGGAGCAGTTTACGGTGCGGGGAACGGCCGTTTACCAATCTGGCGAACAAGACAGCGTTTATGGCCTCGCCCTCGGCAGCGCAGCCGAGTATCTTGCAGTGGGCGTATCCCCATTGGGTTATGTGACGGTGTGGCAGGGCGAGACGGTGCTGATGCCGCTGCAGCCCTGGCCGCACGTGCGCACTGGGCCAGCATCAAACGAGTTTTGGCTGGATGTGCGTGGTGATGAGATAACGGTGTGGCTCAATCGGGAAATCTTGTGGGTGGGCAAAGCGGCCGTCGCTGGTGATGTGGGCGTGGTGGCAGAGAGTTGGGGGGAAACGGTCGAATTCCAGTTTATAGAGATCACCTTTTTTGCCCCATAAAAAAAGAGGCAGTGGTTTGTGCCACTGCCTCTTTTTTTAAGACAGGTGTGTGAAGCCCATGAGCCTCACACATCACTGTCGTGTAAACCTAATTCTTCGTCACAAACGGCAGGTAGATAACATAGCCTTCCACCTCCGCCATCGTCACCGTAATCGTCACCGTCACCACCTCCGAATCATCCGTGCCGTCGTTGGCATGGTAGGTGAAGCTGTCCGTGCCAGCGAAACCAGCATCGGGGACGTAGGTGAAGGAGCCGTCGGTGTTGAGGGTGAGCGTGCCGTTGCTGGTGGTGGTGTCTAGAACGGCCGTTAAGCCATCCCCATCGCCATCACTGTCATTGTCCAGCACACCGGGCGCACTCACCGTCAAGGTGATGCCTTCGGTCGTCGTGTAGCTGTCGGCCACCGCTACCGGAGCCGTGTTGACCACCGTAATCGTCACCGTAGCCACATTGGAACTGTCCAGACCATCATTCGCCTGATAGGTGAAGGTGGCCGTGCCTTCAAAGCCCGCGGTGGGAGTATAGGTGAAGGAGCCGTCGGCGTTGAGAGCCAGGGTGCCGCTGGTGACATCGGTGTCCAGAACGGCCGTCAGGCTGTCGCCATCGCCATCGGTGTCATTACCCAGCACACCCGGTGCACTCACCGTCAAAGTCACATCCTGGGTGGTGGTGTAGGCATCATCGGCGGCGACGGGTACGGCGTTGGGCAGCACGGTCATCGTCAGGGGCACACGCACCTGCGGCGACAACGGGTCGTTGCTGTTGACGCAGAGGGTGCCGGTGTAGACCCCGGCGGCATAACCGGTGGAGTCGAACATCACGGCCACATCGGTGGCGTTGCCCGCGCCGATGGTGCCGCTGAGGGGGCTGGCGGTGACCCAGGGCAGGTCGGTGGCCGCACAGCCAGAACTGCCTTCGATGAGGAAGGGGAAGCCTTGCTGCGGGGTGCCTGCGCCGGTGTCCAGGGCAGCCGCCCAGGTCGTGCCGCCGTCCAGGGTCTGCAAGCCGTTGCCGGTGTTGGCCTGGCCGTTGATGTTGATGGGTGGTGCCCAGGGGCCGGAGGCCAGGGTGCCGCCGGTGTTCCAGGCCAGCCAGTAGGTGCCGGCGGGCAGGCTCAAGCCGCCCACAGCGGCCACGCTGGCCATGATGGGCCGGTCAATGGCTGTGCCGGTGGTGGTTTCGGTGACGCGGTAGACGTTGGCCCAGCCAGTGTTGACCAGGACGTTGGTGGTGTCGTCGCCCCAAATGACGGCCCCGCCCGCCCCGGGCTGTCCATCCCAGATTTGCAGGGTGATGCCGTTCATGGTGGAGGTGGTGGTGGAGCCGGTCTGGTAGGCGTAGAAGGTGATGGTGTCTAGGGTCCAGGTTTCGCCGGGGGGAATGGTGAAGTCGTCGGCGATGCGGTAGCCGAGGGCCAGTTGGTGGCCGAAGCCGAGGGTGTTGAGGCCGAGGCTGGTGGTTTGCAGGACGGCTTCGTCAGCACCGCCGACACCGGTGCCAGGGCTGTTGACTAGTGGCCCGTTGTCGTAGAGGAGGGCGGTGGGGGCGGACAGGATGGCGGCACTACCGGAGGTGGTGGGGGCGGCGGGGACAGAAACGGCCGTATCGGCCCGTTCCTGTGCCTCGGCGGCTCCAGCCACCAGACCGGGCAGGAAGACGGCATCTGCACCCACGCGGCTGTTGAAGGTGGCCGCTTCCTCGAAGATTTCCCAGTCGAGGTCGGCATCACCGACGTTGCTGATGGTCAGGGTTTGGGTGACCTGGGTGTTGGTTGCCTGGTCGCTGCTGAGGCTGCTGGGGGCTACCTCGATGGCGGGGGCAACTGCTTGGGCAGCAGGGATGATACACCATTCGTTGATGGTGCCAGTGTCGCCACCGGCATTGTCCGAGGCGGTCAGCCGCCAGGTGCCGCTCAGGCTCTCGCCGTCGAAGGCGGCCAAGAGGCTGCTGTTTGCCGGGTCGCCGCCGACGCGATTGCCGCTGATGGCGGGGTTGGTGTCACATTGGCTTTCGATGTCGCCATCGGGGCCTTCATCGTTGGCGGTGACATCCACGTTGTCGCTGGAGCAGCCAAAGCCGGAGCCAGTGTAACCGGGACGGTCGTAGAAGGTGGCGGTGGTGCCGGTGTCTACATGTTCCAGGGTGAAGATGAGGTCGCCTACCCAGGTGTGGCTGACATCCAGAGAGATGTCCAGGTCGGTGATGCTGCCGCTGCCACCGATAACCATGTCATTGGAGATACCGGTGGGGGAGTTATCGGGGATGCCTAGGGCGGGGGTGTTGCAGTAGATGGAACCGGTGCTGAAGCTGAAGACGCTGGAGGCTGTGCCGCCACCACAGGCGTTTGTGCCGGTGATGCGCCAGTAGTACACCGTATCTGTATTTAGCGTCATGCCTGCCACGTGGGATGTGTTGGGGGCGTTGATGGTGGCGGTGTAGACGATGGTGTTGAAGGCAGAATCGGTAGCGACTTCGAGGTAGTAGCTGCTGGTTCCAGTAACGGCCGTCCATTCAAAGGTGGGGGTGGTGGAAACACCAGTTGCGCCATCGGCCGGAGCCACCAGGGGTGTGGCTCCCGGTGCGCCCGTTTCCACGTTGAGTTGAACAGTGGTGGTATGGGTGCTGGTGGGAGCTATGCCAACTATTTGGATGCTGTAATTACCAGAGGAAGCCCCGTTGGTGCCGATGGTGAGTGTGCTGGTGTAGGGCGCTGGTTGGTTGTTGTCGCTGAATACGGCTGAGTTCGGTGGATTGGGCTGTCCGCTTGCGCTTAGCGAAACAACATCATTGAAGCCCAGGTTTGAGCCAATATTGACGTTGTAGAGAGCATTGGCGGGCGCACAGACTGTTTGGGTATTTGGTGTTGCCGATAAAGAGAAATCTTGTCCCAGGCTGCAGTTGGAGCAGACGAGGGCAAAGTCTTGATCGGTTATATCGGCATTGTAGGGTACGCCGTCGCCGCTGATGTTGGTGGCATCAATGGTGATGATGGCGTTGCCACCGGGGTTCTGGATGAATACATTTTCCAGGTTGTTGAGGGTATCGGCCGTTCCGCCTGTGGCTGACCAACCGCTGCTAAACACATTGCCCAAATAGGTATTGCCATTGCTTTCTACGGTCAGGTCGAGGTTGTTGACGAGGGCCGGATTGGCTCCAACTGCGCCAGGCGCATCTGACCAGGCCAGGGTGATGCGTAAGGGTTTGCTGGGATCTATAACACCTACGGAAATAGCCCATTGATCGCCTGTGCTGCCAAAAGTTGTGGTCTGATCGTAGTAAACGGCCGGTACGCTGGGGCTGATGATGTTGGTTACATTGACACGCCCCCAACCTTCGTTGATGTTGGGGATATCGGCCGTACCCATGTCTACAGAGCCGTTAACGACTAGCGCTTTGGCCATAGCTGGGCTGGGGTCTGCACCGCTGTTAAATGTACGCCACCATTCTGTTGTCAGTACGATGGCTCCCGATGTGTGTGGGGCTGCCATACTGGTACCGGAACAGAGGGAGTAGAGGCCATTGGTGCCAGCGATGGCTGTGCCGCAGGACCCGCCTTCGTCGTTGCGGGTAGAGGCAATGGATTCGCCAGGAGAGGTAATGGTGGGAACCCAACGGCCGTCTACCGCCGGGCCACGACTGCTGAAACTAGAAATGAGATCAATATCACCAGCACGGAAGTTACGACTGCTGGCGGTTATAATCAGATTCTTGCCTTCCTTGGGAGCCGTCAGCGTACTGGTGCCAGGGCCAGAGTTGCCAGCCGAGAAAACCTCAATAAAGGGTTCAGCGATTGTGGTAGTGTCGAAGTTGCCATCCCGTACCATGATGTCATGGGTGCGTTCAGATGCCTGATAACCATGATTGGTTCCTTCGCCGGTGGTCCAGGAGTTGTTGCCGCCAATGGCCCCGCCTAACACAGCCCGCTTGCTATGTTCTTGCCAACCCCCTGCCGGCGGCCAGCTAGGCGCAGACAAAGAGTTCATAGCAAAGATGCTGTACCCAGGGGCAACACCGAGGCCATAGAGAAAACCATTGGGGTCGGTATATGGCCCACCACTATCACCAACGCCTGTGCCGCCGACAATGCCGGCTACATGTGTGCCATGCCCACCGCCAGCGCAGTCATCACCAGGATTGCCGGTGTTACATGAACCAGGGAACTCGTAGCCGCCGATGATGTGTGTGTTGAGGTCGGGGTGATCGTAATCTACACCGGTATCAACAATGGCCCAGGTGACACCTGTGCCGTCGTAGCCCAAATCTGCCAGATAGGCATTGTACCCAACGACGGGCACATTGCCGGGGTGATTGCCCGCCAATATTTGAGAAGACATTTCGTCATCGAGGATCGGCTCTGGACTAAGATGACCCAGCCAAAGAACCGTGTTGAGTTGGGCAACGCTGTCTAATTGGGCAACGTCTAGTTGGACAACCGCATCGTAGAAAGCTTTGTCTGGTTGGGCCGGATAATATTGTAGAATCGTGCCGCCCAAGCTCTCTATGGCTGCCAGGGTGGCATTGATATTGCCATCGTTGTAGAACATGATGTCTACGTTGTGGATTGTGCCGGTGAAGGTGCGCAGGTAGTTGTCTACTTTGTAAGCTGGATGGAACAGTCCGTGCCACCGTACTGAGGTTAATGTAGCTGCCTCTAGGGCCTGAGTCTGGCTTCCCCAAACCAGATAAGTGTTGTGAGGGTAATATTGCAAGAGGACTAATCCCGTTGCTTGTTAGTCGGCTAACCAGCTATCTTTTGTGGGGCCAACGAGCTGGATTAAACGAAATCCGGCATCACTGCCAGATGATTTCATCTCTTCGGCCAGGGCTGGTTCGCCATCCACGATAGGATCGAACTGATAGTGCATGACTTGTAATGTGCCTGCATCTGGCACGTCGGCATAATTCACATCGCTGCTGGCTAGTTTGCCGTAGTCAGCGTCGCTCAGTTCAAGCCAAATGAAAGATTGGTAATCAATCTCTTGGAGGGGGCTGAGGTTTAAACGATTGATGTCATTTGTTGCCGAGATTTTTACAAAATGACTGTTTTCAGCGGCGTTAACGGCCGCTTCTGTCGTGGCTGGCTTGCTAAATATCGTAAAGATAAATAGCAAGGCCAGTGTAATAAGTGTAAGAAACAAATAAGGTTTTACTTTATTCACTGAGAAGCCTCCTATATTATTTTTTTAGTGTGTGGGGAATACATCATTAGCGCATATTATATCTATAAAAAGCACAGAGAACTATAGATTTTCTCACCAATTTGGTTTGTCGGTCCATAAAAAAAGAGACAGTAGCTCTCACTACTGTCTCTTTCAATTATAGAAATCAGGTTTTCTTCTTTGTGGCTATCTTTTCAGCCTTTCTTGTTACAGCCATTCAGACCTAATTCTTGCTCACGAACGGCAGATAAATGGTGTAGCCGGTTGTTTCAGCTTCCACCGTAATCGTCACCGTCACCGTGTCGGAATCATCCGTGCCGTCGTTGGCGTGGTAGGTGAAGCTGTCCGTGCCAGCGAAACCAGCGTCGGGGACGTAGGTGAAGGAGCCATCGGTGTTGAGGGTGAGCGTGCCGTTGGCGGTGGTGGTGTTCAGATCGGCCGTTAAGCCATCGCCATCGGCATCACTGTCATTGTCCAGCACACCGGGCGCACTCACCGTCAAGGTGATGCCTTCGGTCGTCGTGTAGCTGTCGGCCACCGCTACCGGAGCCGTGTTGACCACCGTAATCGTCACCGTAGCCACATTGGAGCTGTCAATGCCATCATTCGCCTGATAGGTGAAGGTGGCTGTGCCTTCAAAGCCCGCGGTGGGGGTGTAGGTGAAGGAGCCGTCAGCATGGAGAGCCAGGGTGCCGCTGGTGACATCGGTGTTGAGAACGGCCGTTAGGCTGTCGCCATCGCCATCGGTGTCATTAGCCAGCACACCGGGCGCACTCACCGTCAAAGCCACATCCTGGGTGGTGGTGTAGGCATCATCGGCCGCGATGGGCGCGGCATTGGGCAGCACCGTCATCGTCAGCGGCACCGAGATGAGCGGGTCGGTGGCATCATTGCTGTTGATGCACAACGTACCCGTGTACACCCCAGCCCCATACCCCGTCGAATCAAAGGTCACATCCACGCTGGTGGCCGATAGAGCGGGCACTGTGCCGCTCATGGGCATGACCGACACCCAGTCAATGGGGTCAGCCGCATCACAGGTGGTCAGGGGAGCGGCGAGGGAGATGTCATCGTAGTAGACGGTGGAGGCATTGTTGGCAAACAGGTCAACGGCGGCGATGTTGGCCACACCACCACCAGAGACACCATCAACCCAACTCTTCTGATAGAGCATCTGCCCATCATAGTAGAAGGTCTGCACATCGGCATCCAGGTCAATCTCCAGGCGGATTTCCACCCACTGCCCCTTGATTAAGGGCAGCGTGGCCCCATCATTGTCGGAGAGAACCAGGTTGGAGGCACTGTCGAACTGCACCTGCACCGACCAGTTGTTGGAGCCGCCATCGGCATAGGTATTGAGCATGATGAAGTAGGACGTGCCAGCAAACGTGTCGGGTACGAACTGCCAGGCGGTGTAAATCCACTGGCCGGAGGTGTAGCCGCTGTACTCATGCACCAGGTCGGAGGCCCCGAGGATGTCTACCGAGTTGGGGGCACTGAGGGCTTCGGCATTGCTGGTGAGGGCACCAGCGGCGGGGCTGTTGTCCCAGCCTTTCCAGCCGCCCTGGCCGTGCATCTGGCTGCCGGTGGCGTAGCTGTCGAAGTTGTCGCTCCAACTGCCGCCGAAGCCGCTGGAAGCATCCTCGAAGATGTCCCAGTCCAGGTCGGCATCGCCTGTGTTGCTGATGGTTAGGGTCTGTACGACTTGCGTGTTGGCCGCCTGGTCGCTGCTGAGGCTGCTGGGGGCTACCTCGATGGTGGGGGCCACAGCTTCGGTGACGGGGATGATGCACCATTCGTTGATGGTGCCAGTGTCGCCACCGGCATTGTCCGAAGCGGTGAGCCGCCAGGTGCCGCTCAGGCTCTCGCCGTCGAAGGCGGCCAAGAGGCTGCTGTTGGCCGGGTCGCCGCCGACGCGGTTGCCGCTGATGGCGGGGTTGGTGGCACATTGGCTTTCGATGTCGCCATCGGGGCCTTCATCGTTGGCGGTGACATCCACGTTGTCGCTGGAGCAGCCAAAGCCGGAGCCAGTGTAACCGGGACGGTCGTAGAAGGTGGCGGTGGTGCCGGTGTCTACATGTTCCAGGGTGAAGATGAGGTCGCCCACCCAGGTGTGGCTGACATCTAGAGAGATGTCCAGGTCGGTGATGCTGCCGCTGCCGCCGATGACCAAATCGTTGCTAATGCCGAGGGGGTCGTTGTCAGGGATGGCCAGAGCGGGGGTGCTGCAGAGGATGACGCCGGTGCTGAAGCTGAAGACGCTGGAGGCTGTGCCGCTGCCGCAGCCGTTGGCGGTGGTGACACGCCAGTAGTAGACGGTGTCGGTGTTGAGGGTTGTGCTGGCTGTGTGGTTGGTGTCGGGGGCGTTGATGGTGGCGGTGTAGACGATGCTGCTGAAGGCGGCATCGGTGGCGACTTCGAGGTAGTAGCTGCTGGCTTCGGTGATGGTCGTCCAGGCAAAGGTGGGGGTGGTGGAGACACCACTGTCACCATCGGCGGGCGTGTTTAGGGTGGTGGCCCCAGGCGCACCGCTGTTGAGCAGCAGTTGCACGGTGGTGGTGTGGGTGGTGGTGGGGGACATGCCTACGACATCAATGTCGTAGGTGCCAGCCGAGGCGCCGGTGGTGCCGACGGTCATGGTGCTGGTGTAGGGTGGGGCCTGGTTGTTGACGCTGAAGGAGACGCTGTTGGGCGGGGTTGGCTGCCCGGCGGCGCTTAAGGTGACGTTGGCCCCGAAGCCGGAGAAATTATTGACACTGATGTTGTATGCAGCATTGTTGGGCACACAAATGGATTGGCTGTTGGGGGTGGCTGTGACCGAAAAATCGGCGGCGAGAGATGTTGGCTGCAAGATAAACAGACCTTGCTCAATGCCGCTGACGATTACTACACCACTGTCGAAGTAGGGATATACGCTCCAGGCACCATTGAAGTTGGCACTGTTGCTGCTAGGGTAAATGTCGAAATAGGCTTCCTCGAACAGATTGGCGTTGGCAATATCGGTGATGTCGAGAATGCGTAAGCCAGCGCGATAGTTGGCCTGGTAGGTGTAGTTGCCTTTGACGTATTGGTTGTGATCAATGGCTCCCACTGTTGAGGTGTGATTGCCGATGAGCACGGGGTTGTCTAGGTCGGAAACGTCCCAAATGTAGGTGCGGGTGTTATGCCCGCTGTTGCTTTCATCTAGCTCATCATCGAGCAGGAAGTAGGTGTGATCCTCGGTGATCCAGCCTTGATGGGTGTAGCTGCTGCCTGCATACGGCGTGCGGGCTAATTGCACGGGGGCGGCTTTATTGGTCACATCTACAATGGTTAGGGTGTCTTCGTTGGAGTTGAGGCATATTTCTTGGCCGACATGGGCGGCATCGGGGCCATCGTAAACGACGCACTGGGCATCGTGGGTGTAGCCGTCGCTGCTGAAACATCCGGCAAAAACGGGGCTGGTGGGGTTGCTGATGTCTACCATATGCAGCCCGCCAGAACAGGCACTGGCCCCTACGATGAAGGCGTAGCCTGTGTCTTCGTTGATGACGATGTTGTGGGCGCTGCCTACGCCGTTGTAGTGGGCGGTTTCGCTGAAGGTAACGGGCGGGGCGACGACATTGCGTAATTCGGTGAGGTCGAATATTTGCATACCGTGGCTGCCGTTTAGATCGGAGACGATGAAGGCGTGATCGGCGTAGGTTTTGATGTCGCGCCAGGAAGATGAGCCGGTGTGGGTGGGTAGGTTGCCTAAGTAGACGGGGTTGAGAGGGTCGCTGATGTCTATGAAGGCGGTGCCATTGGTGCGACCCATGATGGCATATTCTTTGCCGTCGAGGGGGTCGGTCCAGCCCCAGCTATCATTGCCGGAACCGCCACCGATGGTGGCGAGGGGCATGAAGGCTAAGAGGTCTATGTTGTTGCAGGGGTAGGTGCCGGCCATGCCGCCTACGCAGGGGGTGATGGGCATGGACATCAGGTTTTGCTCTGGTGATTGTTGGTCAGCCAGAAAGTTAATCATCTGTTGTGTTGGTTCGGTTTTGTCTGCTTTGTCTTGGCTTGTTTGGGCGACGGCCGTTTGGGGGGCAAAGCGGCTCAAGGTCAAAACGAAAAGGGATATGATGAGGACTAGAAAGAGGCTTCTAGTCCAATAGGGCATATGCTTATTCATGAGAACTCCTTGGGATTGTGTGTGAAGGTAGGTGACAAAAAAAGAGGCGATTGGAGACCCAATCGCCTCTTTTTACTTGAAACTAAAGCTGATTACTCTTTAGTAACAAAGGGTAGATAAATGATGTAACCTGTGGGTTCAGCAGCTTGCACTGTGATGGTTACTGTTACCACATCGGAATTATCCGTGCCGTCGTTGGCATGGTAGGTGAAGGTGTCTGTGCCGACATGGCCGGCATGGGGCATGTAGGTGAAGGAACCGTCGGTATTGAGGGTGAGTGTGCCATGGGTGACATCGGTGTCGAGAACGGCCATTAACCCATCCCCATCCACATCACTATCATTGCTCAGTACACCAGGGGCCGTCACGGTCAAGGTGATACCTTGCGTGGTGGTGTAGGCATCGGCCTCTGCCACGGGGGCTGTGTTGGCGACCGAGATGGTGACGGTGGCGACGTTGGAGCTGTCAATGCCATCTTCGGCATGGTAGGTGAAGGTGGCATCTCCTTCAAAGCCCAGGGTGGGGGTGTAGGTGAAGGAGCCATCGGCATTGAGGCTGAGGGTGCCATTGGTGGGGTTGGTGTCGAGAACGGCCGTTAGCGCATCCCCATCACCATCCGTGTCATTGTCCAGCACACCCGGCGCACTCACCGTCAGGGCCACACCTTGGGTGGTGGCGTAGGCATCATCTACCGCCACCGGCACCTGATTTACCACATTTAATTCTAGCGGAACAGAGACCACCGGGTTTGCCATGTCATTGCTTTCAATACAGAGTGTACCCGTATAAACCCCTGTAGCCAGACCCGTTGAATCCATCAAAACCGCAACAGAATCCGCCAGACCTGCAGACACTGTACCGCTGACAGGTGACACAGAGACCCAGGGAATGTCGCTGGCTGGTGGACAATTCATCTGCGGGGGCATAAGGGAGATGTCATCGTAGTAGACGGTGGAGGCATTGTTGGCAAACAGGTCAACGGCGGCGATGTTGGCCACCCCACCACCAGAGACACCATCAACCCAACTCTTCTGATAGAGCATCTGCCCATCATAGTAGAAGGTCTGCACATCGGCATCCAGGTCAATCTCCAGGCGGATTTCCACCCACTGCCCCTTGATTAAGGGCAGCGTGGCCCCATCATTGTCGGAGAGAACCAGGTTGGAGGCACTGTCGAACTGCACCTGCACCGACCAGTTGTTGGAGCCGCCATCGGCATAGGTATTGAGCATGATGAAGTAGGACGTGCCAGCAAACGTGTCGGGTACAAACTGCCAGGCGGTGTAAATCCACTGGCCGGAGGTGTAGCCGCTGTACTCATGCACCAGGTCGGAGGCCCCGAGGATGTCTACCGAGTTGGGGGCACTGAGGGCTTCGGCATTGCTGGTGAGGGCACCAGCGGCGGGGCTGTTGTCCCAGCCTTTCCAGCCGCCCTGGCCGTGCATCTGGCTGCCGGTGGCGTAGCTGTCGAAGTTGTCGCTCCAACTGCCGCCAAAGCTCGGATTGGCATTTTCTAAGAGATTCCAGGTCAAATCACCCGTGCCTACATTGCTAATGGTAAGGGTATGGGTGACTTGTGTATCGGGAGTTTGGGTGCTGGTGATATTGCTTGGCTCTACGGCAATGGTGGGCGTGATGGCGTAGCCAGGCAGCGGCCAGGCATAAGCACCACGAGAGCGTGTAAACAAAGCCAGCGTGCTGTTGCTTCGATCAACGGCCATGTCCCAAATCATAACGCTGGGTACACCAGCGGTGAATTTCTGCCATGTGGGTGAACCGGGTCTAATATCATCTGTGTAATACAGACCCCAATCCGTACCAGCAAAGACTTGATTCGGCCGATTGGGATTGACAGTGATGGAATTTACGGGGATATTGGGCAAATTGCCAGATTTGTCTTCCCATGTAAAGGAACTACAGTCAGAGTTACAGGTGACTTGATAGACATGACCGGGCGTGGCTGGTGTGTTTTGGCTGAAACCACCAATGGCGGCCCAACCAATGGTGGGTGTGATGGGGTGTGTTACAACATCCTGAATAGGACGATTGGGCAGTACTGTATTGTTGTCCGTTACATTAACCCAGGAGGCTGTATTTGCCGTGCCAGCGCCTAAACCAAAACCATACTGCACATTGCCATCGTTTGTACCAACAATGGCAATCGAATCGTCCGTAAAGGAGTAAGCTAACTGATTGATGAAGGAGCGGTCGGCCAAAGTGTTTTTGGTCAGGTCAGGGCTGTTGGGATACCAACTGCTGGAGGGGATTGCTCCTTGGATGGTTTCCCAGACGCGGTACGTACCGGCGATCATATGTGTACAGGGGCCGGGGGCCGGACAATACTTGTAAATCTCGTAGGGGAAGACAAAGCTGAGGCGATCACCACCCCAAGGGCCAGCGGCGTTAAAGAAGGTGCCAAATGGCCCCGTTTGTGAAACCTTTAAGCCTGCATTTTGGCTTTCCTGATACCATCGCAGCCCTTGAGCAGGCTCGATACGAGCGTACATCCCATCACCACCGGTGCGCATGAACCATGTGGCTGGCCCTGGATTGACGTTGTCCCACACGCTGACCATAGAGCCGTTGTCTTGGGCACCGGCGTTAATTCCGGGATTTGTGGAATAAGCGAAGTTGTCTGTAATGTCACCGGAGTAAAACTCAATGGTGCCCAGAGAGTTGTTCATCTGGGTGAACTGTGGTTGTGTGGCTGTGGCGTTATGGGTTACATAAATACCACCATCTGAACTGACTATCAGACTGTCGGAACTGCCGCCGATGAAAGCGCGTCCGTGGTTATCTACGTGAACGTCATCGCTTGTGCCGGGAACACCACCGCAATAACCAGTGGTCATATTGTTGAAGGTATCAGCCCCGTTGGTGGAGCGATAGACATCAATCATGCTCAAGAAGACGATATCGGAGTTGTTGGGATCAACGGCGAGACCCGCGTTGTACCAGGTTTGACCGACACCACTACCGCAGCCTATGAAGTCACCGGGGACGGCTCGTTGTGTCCAGGTAGTACCACCATCGGTGGTACGCCAGACACCCAGGGTGCCGCTGGAATTTGTGTTGTTGGCAACTTGGGCGTAGATCACCTGGTTGTCACTGGGGGCCATAGCCAGGTCAATACGGCCGACTAAATCGTTAGCCGGATCACCATCACCTGTGCCGGTGGGCCAGCCGTTGTTTAACAGTGTCCAACTGGCAGGGCAACCGGAGGCGGGAACGGTTGTCTTGTAGACCCCGTTGGCTCCTGTAAGTCCAAGATCGGGTTGTACTTGGGTGGGGAAGCCGCGTGTACCAATGGCCGCATATAAATCGGTGCTTGCCCCGTTGTCGCTGACTAATAAACCGGTGGTGTCTTGGCGTTGGGTATCGAAGCTGTTGGTAAAGCAGGGGCCATCCCAGTTATTACCACCATCGTAGGAGATGTAGATGCCTTGTTTGGTGCCGACAATCACGTTGTCGCTGTTGCGGGGGTCTACTTGAACCTTGCCGATGGACTGATATTGGGGATAAACGCCGGCTGTCTGGCTGTAAACGGGTGAGAAGACATCGGCTCCTAGAACTGCCCAGGTGGCTCCGGCATCTGTACTTTTTAACAGGCCAGCACTACCGAAGGAGAATGATCCATACCGTAAGTCACCAGTGCCGCCATAAATGGTGTTATGGTCGTTGGGGTCTAAAATGAGATCACCGATGGCGATGGAGTTGATCAAGGGATCGTCGGTGACAACCGTCCATGTTGTGTTTTCGTCACAGCAGTCGGTTGTTTTCCAAACGCCGCCACCATCTGAACCAAGATAGGCAATGTTGGGAGAAATGGGATCGCTCACCACCACATTGGTTCGGCCAGCAGAGATACCGAAGTTAAAGCAACCCTGACATCCGTTCATGTCGAGAGGTTGAGGGCCAAGGAAGGTGAACTGTGTGGGATCGAGGGTGAGGGGGGAACTGTCATCTTTGCTAAAAGCAGGGACTCCACCCAGGGGGAGGCCTCGAGAGATGAGATCGTCTTGTTTTTTAGCTTCTAGCAGCCATTGGGGGTTGAACACCCCAGTGGGGTAGGAAACCCGATGCGCCCAATAATCGCCCATGTTCAAAAGGGCTTGATTTTCGGCTTCGGGGTCTTCGCCCATTTCGTTGAGATATTGTTCTCGGGCAAAACCTTCTAGGCCGAGGGCATCGGCTTGTGCTTGTCGGGCGAGTGGGCTTTCCGGCGTCAGTTGTGACGGCCGTATGAGCAAACCTACACCCAATACAAACACAAGCATAGGAAAGATGAGCTTAATAATCGGAAATCTTGTTACCAGGGACTTCATTTGCAACCTCCTTGCTTCTCGCATGAATGGGAAATTAGAATATTTCCCACTAATTGTACCTAACCCCAGTTATAAGCACCAAAAAAAGCCTATTTTCGTGATTTAGCTTTTATTGCTTTTGTTATTAGGTAGATATGAAAAATAAAGAAGCTCGATTAGATCGAGCTTCTTTGCTTTCAATGTATACACTGAATGAATTTAACGAAGTTTGGTTGTGGGCCTAATTCTTGCTCACAAAGGGCAGATAAATGGTGTAGCCGGTTGTTTCAGCTTCCACCGTAATCGTCACCGTCACCGTGTCGGAATCATCCGTGCCGTCGTTGGCGTGGTAGGTGAAGCTGTCCGTGCCAGCGAAGCCAGCATCGGGGACGTAGGTGAAGGAGCCGTCGGTGTTGAGGGTGAGCGTGCCGTTGGCGGTGGTGGTGTTCAGATCGGCCGTTAAGCCATCCCCATCCGCATCACTGTCATTGTCCAGCACACCGGGCGCACTCACCGTCAAGGTGATGCCTTCGGTCGTCGTGTAGCTGTCGGCCACCGCTACCGGAGCCGTGTTGACCACCGTAATCGTCACCGTAGCCACATTGGAGCTGTCAATGCCATCATTCGCCTGATAGGTGAAGGTGGCTGTGCCTTCAAAGCCCGCGGTGGGAGTGTAGGTGAAGGAGCCGTCAGCATTGAGAGCCAGGGTGCCGCTGGTGACATCGGTGTTGAGAACGGCCGTTAGGCTGTCGCCATCGCCATCGGTGTCATTAGCCAGCACACCGGGCGCACTCACCGTCAACACCACATCCTGGGTGGTGGTGTAGGCATCATCGGCCGCGACGGGCGCGGCATTGGGCAGCACCGTCATCGTCAGCGGCACCGAGATGAGCGGGTTGGTGGCATCATTGCTGTTGATGCACAGCGTACCCGTGTACACCCCAGCCCCATACCCCGTCGAATCAAAGGTCACATCCACGCTGGTGGCCGATAGAGCGGGCACTGTGCCGCTCATGGGCATGACCGACACCCAGTCAATGGGGTCAGCCGCATCACAGGTGGTCAGGGGAGCGGCGAGGGAGATGTCATCGTAGTAGACGGTGGAGGCATTGTTGGCAAACAGGTCAACGGCGGCGATGTTGGCCACCCCACCACCAGAGACACCATCAACCCAACTCTTCTGATAGAGCATCTGCCCATCATAGTAGAAGGTCTGCACATCGGCATCCAGGTCAATCTCCAGGCGGATTTCCACCCACTGCCCCTTGATTAAGGGCAGCGTGGCCCCATCATTGTCGGAGAGAACCAGGTTGGAGGCACTGTCGAACTGCACCTGCACCGACCAGTTGTTGGAGCCGCCATCGGCATAGGTATTGAGCATGATGAAGTAGGACGTGCCAGCAAACGTGTCGGGTACGAACTGCCAGGCGGTGTAAATCCACTGGCCGGAGGTGTAACCACTGTACTCATGCACCAGGTCGGAGGCCCCGAGGATGTCTACCGAGTTGGGGGCACTGAGGGCTTCGGCATTGCTGGTGAAGGCACCAGCGGCGGGGCTGTTGTCCCAGCCTTTCCAGCCGCCCTGGCCGTGCATCTGGCTGCCGGTGGCGTAGCTGTCGAAGTTGTCGCTCCAACTGCCGCCGAAGCCGCTGGAAGCATCCTCGAAGATGTCCCAGGTGAGGTCAGTATTGCCTGTGTTGCTGATGACCAGGCTTTGGGTTACCTGGGTATCGGCCGTTTGGCTGCTGCTGAGGCTGGCGGGCGTAACTTCGATGATGGGGGCTGCACCGGTACAGGCAGCAGGCAGGTCAAAGGCTTCGGTGCCATCGGTGCGGCTAAAGGGGGTGCCCTGATCGGCGCTGACACCCAGACCGCGCTTGGCAAAGCCTTCCCAGATTTCACATTGGTTGTCGCCGTTGGTCAGGGCCTGATCCGCAGCGAGAATGGCATCACGGCCGTCTACCATGCCGGGTGAACATGGCTGTAATTTCATGCCGTCCATCAGCAGTTGCAAGGCCAGGTTGTTGCCGCCTGTTGACCAATCATCATAGATGTTGGGGTTGTAACCGTGTTTATCAACCAGGTTCCAGTACACTTCAAAATACATGAGTGCCCAAACTTCGCCCAGGCTGTGGGGGGATGTGCCGTTATTGATGATGCTGTTATAGGTTTGAGGGTTGACGCTGAACTCGGTTGAGTAGGGGAAGAGACGAATACCAGTTCCATCGGCGGTGTCAAATTTGACATAGTTGCCGATGCCCCGTGTGGTGGTGATGGTGTCGCTGGCATCGGCGTGGAGGATGAGGGTCATCAAGTCGCTCCAGCCTTCGCCCATTTGCTCTGCATTGTTGAGGCAGCCCGTGTTGGTTGGCCCGCCGGTGAGACGGTTGCTGATGCCATGCCCATATTCATGGGCAATCACGCCGTTATCCAGGTCGCTGTCACGGTTTAGCTGACCAGCGGGGTTGTCTTCCAGGGTGGCGTTGATGGTTTGGGCATTGGTGATGATGGTGGTGAGGAAGAGCTGGCCGTCGGTGGAGCCTATGGCTACGGAGGGAATGGCTGCTGTACCACCGAAGTTGGTGAAGGGAATGGGTGTGGCATCAATGATGATGGCACCGACTGCGCCAGCGGTGGCGGCGTTGGCTACAAATACGCTAGAGTTGCAAAGGCCCTGGCTCCAAACCATGAGGGCTATTTTGCCGGTGAGGTCGTTGGTGATGGTTTCGCAGCCATCGTTGGTGGGGGCTACGCCGTCATCAACAATTTCGAGATCGGCCGTTAAGCCATTGCCGTTGCCCCCGTTGTTGGAGGGGTTGGCGATGTAGGAGCCGACGACGGGGCCGGGAGAGTTGACGGTTACTAACTGGGCAAAGGGGTTTGTCCAGACGTACATTTGCATACGGGGGTTGGAGCCATCGGGCGGCGTGGCGAAGTTGGCGTTGTTGGTGCCGCTGCCGTCTTGGGCTTCGGCGTAAACGTAGTCGCTGCCTAAGCCCCCATTACCGTAGTTGTTTTCTTGGAAGTTACCGGCTGGCTCGTCGAAGCCATAGAGGTACATGACATCGTGCATGATGTTGTTCCAGTAGAACAGGTTGGTAACGGCCGCTGGCCGATAGGTGTCTGGCTGTGAAGCGATATCGAAGGTGTAACTGAAAACGAGGCTGGCACCACCATCAGGTGAACTGCCTGGATCGGGGCTGTTGTTGGCATCAATGTCGGTGTAGGCGTGGGTGTTGTTGCCCTGGGTGGTGGTGAATTCGGCTCCGGCGCTGCCATCGGTGTCGTGCCAGCCGAAGGGGGAGGCGGTGGCATCGGCTGGATCCATCTCGACGGTACGTGGCCCATCGTAGGGGCTTTCTTTGGGGATGGAGAAGACGGTGTATTCGTCGGGGTTTTGGGGGGCGTGTTCGCTGTTGTCATGCCAGGATTCGTTGTTTACGTAGTCAATTTGGGAAAGCATGTCGCTGGTGAGGGCATCAATGTTGACCACCCACCAATGCTGGCTGCTGAGTTCGTAGATTTCGATGTTCCAGGCTAACTGGATGGCTCCGCTGCTGGCGGCTTCGTAGACGAGACTGACGGGGATGGCATTTTGGGAGATGCCGCCATCGCTGAGGATGGCTGCCTGGGAAGCTCCGCCGAGGGTTTGTTGGACAGCCAGGGCTTCGGAGAGGGTGAGATTGAGTTGTTGGGCGGCGGCTTGTACGGCCGTTTCGGCGGAGATGGCTGGGGTGGTGGTGTTGACTGATTGGGCCAGGTTGGCGGCGAGGCGATTGCCCAGGTTGATGACGCTGCCGTCGGCGGCGATGTTGATGTTGATACGGCCGTTTTGCACGGCTATGCCTTCATATTGCTGCTGCAAATAGATGTGGGTGATGCCGGTATGCTGGCTGACGTATTGGTCAGTCACAACCAAATCGGCCAAATCACTGTCTGTGACACCGAGGGCTTCGCTGTGACTGCGAATGAAGTCGAGGGCGATAGCTAGGGGCGCACCCGCTTGGGGGCCGGATAAATAGCGGAAGTTGCCTGCTGCATCATAATTTGACAGTGACACGGCGGTGTCGGCAGGGGTGGCCGGGGCTAACTTTTTGGCAAAAAGTCCCGCCTCCTTGGGGGTTTGGGCACTGGCTGAACCAGCAGCTAAGGCGAGTATGGTGACGAGCAGTAAACCCAAAACCGTTGAACTAATGACAAAAATAGACTTGATTTTTCTCAATTTACCTTCTCCTTATATTGTGTAAGATGTACAAACCGATAAATGATTTTCCCACCCAAGATACCCGACAAATTATGTGACAATCACGAGGCTGAACAGGGCAATATTAGTGCAATCTAAATAAATTTTCACGGAATCCGTATTATTTATCATTTTCTCCCTAAAAGTTCACTCATCTACTGTTAATTTTTTGGCGCAATGAGGGGCAGACTAAAAAGGTCTATGTTGCTCAAAGTAGGTGGGCTGGGGTGGTGGGGAAACGGCCGTTGCCTGGCTGATTTTGAGAGTTGGGCGAGGGCCGTGTGATTGTTGGTATACTGTTTGTCTGTATGAGGCGGTGCAAGGCACTGATGTATGATGATGAGGTGATGTATGAAACGGCCGATTCCAATATTACTTTTTGTGATGTTGCTGTTGATCCTGGTGACGATACAGGTTGTGTTGGCACGGGAGGAGGGGGATGGTGCTATTTACTTGCCCTTCATTGTTAGCCCTGCCCTGGACTGCAATGTGCCGGGGGCAAGTTATGATACGCTGACGGTTTTGCCGCCGCCGACGGATAGACCGGCTGAGGAGCATGGCGATTTGAATCTGGCGTTGCGTAATTATGAACCAACAACGGCCGATCTCAGTTTGCAGGATGTTAATGGCGGCACGGATCCGAATGCTCCCCAACTGGATGGCCTGTTTGCTGACCATCGTGTGCCTGTTTTTAGCGCAGCCTACCAGGTGCATCATTGGGATTGGGGCTGCAACTGCCAGGCGGATGTGATTACAGACCCGGAAGTAACCCATTTGGGCATGGCGGTTGACCCTGGCGAAATTATTTATGTGCCTGATTCGGGATATAACATTGGTAATGGTAAGGATGTGCTGGTGCTGTATGCCAGTGAGGAGCGGCTTACGCTTAAGTATACGGGGGAGGACAATGTGGTGTGGGGGTATACGGTTCATATTGAGAATATCTGTGTGGAGCCGGATTTGTTGGCGTTGTACCGCTTTTGGAATGAGGCGGGCCGGGCTGATTTGCCGGCGCTGGCGGGTGGTGAGGCGTTGGGGCGGGCGAAGGGGGCTGAAATTAGTGTCTCGATTCGGGATACGGGGGCTTTTATGGATCCGCGCACGCGCAAGGATTGGTGGCAGGATCATTGAAAAGTTGCTGGGTTTTAGGGACTGGCACTTTCTTGGTCTTTAAATAATGGCTCTTTAGGAATTCGTGGGGTATCCACCATATGCTGTAGGGCAAAGACACGCCTTTGCCCTACATAACGGATCATCCCCTTAAAATCCTAAAGACCCTAAATAATTTGATCGGATAATAAATGTAGAGCGATTTTATAAATCGCTCGGACGATTTTGTAAATCGTCCCACACTCATTACCCGATTTATTTCCTAAACTGCAACAAAGTGCCGGTTATTTTGACCGCTAGCAGTTTGTCGGAGAACCCCAATTTGTAGCCGCGAAAGGGATTTCGCGCTCTGGGAACGCGGTAAGGATACCGCGCCTACGGCCACTTTTCCGACAGCCTGCTAGGGGAGAACCAGTTGGTAATGCTCGACGGTGGGGAAGGGGTCGTAGAAGTGGTGCAGCAGGGTTTTCCATTGCTGGTATTGGGGGGAGCCGCGAAAGCCTTCGGTGTGGTCGGCGAGGGTTTGCCAGTGGACGAGTAGGATGTAGCGGTGGGGTGTTTCCAGGCATCGCTGCAGCTGGTGGCTGATGTAGCCGGGCATGGCGGCGATGATGGTTTGGGCTTGGGCGAAGGCGGCTTCGAAGGCTTGGGTTTGGCTGGGGATTACATTGAGGTGGGCGACTTCGAGTATCATGGGGGTTTCCTGTTAGTTGTTGGGTTCGGGGGTGGGGGTGGAATCGGCCGTTTCCGCTGTCTCTTCGGCAGCAAGGGCGGCTTCGGCGGTGGCGGTTTGCTGGGCTTCGTATTCGGCCAGGGCTTCATCGGCGCGTATCTGTGGGTCTTCGAGGTAGGGATCGGTGAAGTTGAAGTAGTTGTAGGTGATTTGTGATAGCTGCCACAGGAGGGGGAAGCTGATGCTGTCGGGCAGCCAATCTAGGGAGGGGTCGGAGACGTAGATGACGATGACGTAATCGCTATTGGGGGAGAGGACGATGCCCGCGTCGCCGTAGGTGACGCCGTCCCAGCCATGTTTGTGAGAGACGGGGACATCGCGGGGCACGCCGAAGCGGATGATGTTGCCTTGTGTGTTTTGTACCATCAAGTCTATGATGGCCTGGCATTCGTCGGGGGTGAAGTCGCCGGGGTAGATGGCGAGGAGGGAGCCGCCGCCGTGGGCGCAGTAGTAGACCATGGAGAGGAGTGTGCCGATGTCTTCGGCGGTGGTTTGGCGGGCGTAGTCAAAGCGGGCGGGTACGTCGCCGGTGGAGTTGGCGGGGGTGTTGTAGGTGCTGGGGCGGCTGGCGACTTCGGGGGCATCGTAGGGGACGGCGAGGAAGGTGTTGACGAGGCCCATGTGCCACATAGATTGAGTGAGCATTTCGGCGCCGAGGTAGGTGTTGTCTTGGCCGGCGATGATGTGGAGGAGGAGGTTGGCCCCGTAGTTGCTGGATTGAACGGCCGTATCATATAACAGCCCTTGCACAAACTCATCGGGTGGGGAATCTAGTACGCGGTAAGTCTCGACGAAGATGGGGATTTTGAGGATGCTGAGGCCGGAGATTGCCATTTCGCCGTTGATGCTGATTTCTTCGCCGGTGTCTAAGTCCATGATGAAAACTGCGCCGACGCCATCGAAGCGTTCTAGCTGTTGTTCGAGTAAGGTTTTGAGGAGTTCCATGCTGCGCTCTGGTGCGTCTTGTTCGAGGATGACGAGGTGGGCTTCGCGGTTGTCGCGGCGGTAGAGGGCTTCTTGGACGAGGGGAAGGCTGGCTTCGATGTCGGTGATGTACCCGGCTGTGCCTTCTTCGATGCCGGCGGCGTTGTTGGTGAGAAGGGCGGAGGTTGGTGGTTGATCTAACACTTCGGCGATGAATTTGAGGCGGTCTTCGAGGGCTTGGGGGTCGTGGGTGGCGATGAGGTCTATGGTGATGGGTTCGAGGGAACGGCCGATTACAAATTCTACATATCCCTTCCAATAATCTTCCTGTACGGAGGCGGCTTCTACTGTTTGCAGCATCGTATCTATGTCTATTTGGAAGCCAATATCTTGGGGGTTGATTTCCACTTGTTCGTCGCGGTGGTAGATGGTGATGGGGCTGTAATATTGTTCGCGCAGGCGGTCGGCGGCGGCGCTGCCGGTGAGGCGGGATACGTCTACGCCCGCCAGGGTGGTTTGGGGCGGGAAGAGGGCCTGGGCGCGTTGGTAGAGGAAGAGTTGGTAGAGTAGGTAGAGTGCTCCGGCGATGAGGAGGAGGGTGGTGAGGAATTTTTGTAGACCTTTGAGCATGAAGTTTGGAGACTAGAGACTAGAGACTGGAGACTAATAATCTCTAGTCTCCAGTCTCTAGTCTCCCATTGGTTAGTTTGCGCTTGAGTCGCTGAGGTAGGGGTTGTCGAAGTTGAAGAAGTTGTAGGCGGCGCGGGAGATTTCGGCGAGGAGGGGGGAGCTGACGGCCCACTCTAGCCAGTCGGGCTGGTAGAGGATTTGGACGATGATGTAATCGCCGCCAGGGGAGAAGACGATGCCGGCGTCGCCGTGTGTGTCGCTTATCCAGCCGTGCCGATGGGCAACGGCCGTTGTGGGGGGGACACCTTCTTCAATCAAACTGCCGATTTTGTTTTGGGCCATGTAACCGAGCATTTCTTGGCATTCGTTTTGGGTGACTTGCTCGGGATAGACGGCGAGTAATGTGCCGCCTTGCCCTTGGGCGCAGTAGTAGATCATGGAAAAGAGGATGCCGATGTCTTCGGCGGTGGTTTGGATGTAGGGGTTGGGTTGGGTGCGGAGGGTTTCGAGGGAGTTGGCGGGGGTGGTTAACGGCCGTTGCCCGGCCAGCGGCGATTCCTCATAAGGGGCAACCATAAATGTATTTTGCAATCCTAAACGCTGCATGGAATCGGTGACAATTTCGGCCCCTAGATAAGGGTCTTCCTCGCCTGCGACCACATTCAGCAGTAAATTGGCCCCAATGTAATCTGGCTGCACGACGAGCGTTTGCGAGATCAATTCTTCCTGAACAATTGTGGGGTTTTCTAGGGCGCGATACACCTCCAGGGCAATGGGCACTTTCATCAAATCCATGCCTGACATGACGACATCGGCATTGATGTTGACTTCCTCGCCTGTTTCCAGGTCTAAAATGAAGATGGAGGCTACGCCGCCCGACTGCTGCTCGAATTCTTGGAGGTGGTTGACGAGCAGGCGCGTGAGTAGGTTGATGTCTGGTCGCTCTGGTTCTAAAGGCTCTACCACCAGATGGGCTTCGCGGTTGCTGGGCCGGTAGAGGGCTAGTTCTACATCGTCCAGGCTTTCTTCGACATTGATTTGGGTGCCGGAAAGGCCGCGCTGAAAGCTGAGTGTGCCGGGGACGGGTTGGGGTGGCTGGGCGGGCTGGTCTACCAGACTGGAGATGCGGTTGAGTTCGGCGATGAGGGCATCGCGGTTGTGGGTGGCGCTGATTTCTACGATGTCTACTTCGATGCGCCGTCCCCAGAGGAAGCCCCAAAAGCCGGCCCAAAAGTCTTGTTGGGTGCGCTGGTAATCGGCCTGGCTGAGCATGGTGGGTAAGTCTAGGACGAATTCGGCGGTGGTGGGGGGGATTTCGAAGCTTTCATCGCTGTAGTGTAGGACGATGGGGGCTTCGAGGTAGCGGTTGTTTAGGACTTCGCTGGCTTGATTGGCCGTTAATCCGCCCACATCTATACCGGCAATGGTGAGGCCGGTGGGATAGAAGGAGCGTGAGCCGGAGTATTGATAGAGTTTGTAGATCAGGAATAGGGCACCGGCAACCATGAGTGATACGGTCAGCCATTGGCCCAGACCTGGTGTTGATCCGCGATTCATACCTCTTTTTCCTCAAAAAATCTGCTTATGAACATTCTTCCCAATGTCTATTTTGACTATGTTGCATGTGAACGGCCGTCTGAATGGCTTGTTCGGTAAAGGCATATTGGGGCTGGGGCAGGTTGTCAATGGGGAACCAGGCGGCTTCGAGAATTTCGGGGCTTAGCCTGGGGGTGCCGGGTTGAATGTGTGCCAGATAAGCAATGCCGATGTGGGTTGGGTTTTCTTCCAATGCCATATGGACGACGGGGCCGAGAACGGCCGTTAATCCTGTTTCCTCATACAATTCCCGTAATGCGCCCGCAGCCGGGGCTTCATCTCGCCCCAGCCAGCCACCCGGCGGCCCCCAAGGGACGCTGGGATGAAAAACATGTTTGAGTAGAAATACACGTTCTTGCTCATCTAAAGCAATGATGGAAACGCCGATGCGCTGCCGGGGAACCATTGCCTTCATGCCCCACACCATAAACCTGTGCAGAAGGGGCAGCCGCATGAGTCGGGCTAACTTCTTTTTCCAAGTGAGTGATGATACCATAGATAAATAAGGGGGCAGTATAACAAAAAGAAGATGTTGCGTCAGCAGACGGCCGTTGCCCGCTCACCTTGCCATCACACACCATTTAGATGGCACTCATTTTATGGCAGCAACTTTCAAAGGATGCTGGCGTATAGGGCAGCAGAGATGGAGACTAGAGACTAGAGACTGAACAACCCCCAGTCTCTAGTCCCCAATCTCTCTAAAAGCAAAATTTTCTATAACAATTACGTAAATTGGAGGTAAATATTATGCCCAATGCAAGATTAACACGCAGTGAAACAGACCGACTCCTTGCAGGCGTTTGCGGAGGTATCGCTGCTTACATCGGGGTGGATTCCGTATTGGTACGAGCCGCCTTCCTCATACTCCTGTTCGCCAGCGGCATTGGTCTGCCCATGTATCTCATCATGTGGATCATTATGCCGCTGGAAAGCAGCCTTGATAAACCTGGTTCAGCCATCATGCACGACAACTTTGAGGATATGGGCGTGACCGTATCTGACAGCATGAACCGACTGGGCCGGCCTGGTACAATCGGGGTCATCCTGGTTTTGCTCGGTTCCTTCTTCTTGCTGTCTCAGTTAGGCATACATGGTGCTTACCTGGTTCCCGCCTTGTTTATTGGGCTGGGCATCTACTGGCTGGTACGCCAAAATCGTTGATATAACTCACTTTATAACAAACATCACACCTGCTACAAAAAGCGTGTTCCACAATGTCACTGTGGAACACGCTTTTTTAATGGACAGTCAATCTTCAGAAGAATGAATCACCCATGATGGGGCGAAGTTAGCCTTGTTTGGTTTAACTATGGTTGATATTCATATGCACCAATATCACAAATAGCAGAGCCATTCCCGTCCCCATCAATGGGGCGTGTTACACCACGCTGGTCAGTGTCCAGACAATTAGCATTGCTACCCGCATCAATCGCTGGACTATTAGGCGAGAGGGCATGCGTCCAAGTTGGCCCCCCGTTTGCTTTTAAGGAGCCAAGCAGCGGATCGACCCCCGAAATATCACCAGTACCAGTCAAGTTGCAACTACCATCACTATCAAGATTGTGACCAAGCGATATTGCGCCTCCTATTAAACAATCGCCCCCTGTTACTTCGGCAAAATTGTTGGCAATAATGCTGTTTGTGACGGTCAGGTTAAATCCACCATAAATACCTCCACCATGACGAGCTATGTTATTAGCAATGGTGCTGTTGATAATGGTAAGGGAGTTAATGATTTCAGGATCAAGGCTAGTGTTGTATATACCTCCACCATCGTCATGACTATAATTGCTGCTGATGGTGCTGTTATAGATGTGCAATGTTCCACCTGTAAAGATGCCACCAAAATTGCTTCCTTCATTATCATGAATGGTGCTATTTGTTATGGTCATGGCATGGTAATTGGATATACCTCCGTTATTGCCACCACCATTATGATGAACAGCACTATTGTTGAGATACATAACACCATTATTGGCAATGCCCCCACCATCTACTGTTTGCGTCAAAACTTGGTTGTGACTAATTGTGCTGTTATTGATAACCACATGACCACCATTTAAGACACCCCAGTAATTGCGCCGTATAATGCTGTCATTGATATTCATCGTTCCAGGGTTCTTATTGAAAATACCAATGCTTTCGTTATCTTCAACCATCAGGTGTTCTAGGAATACATGACTGCCTTCATTGGTGATGCCACCGCCAAGCTCAATATCGCTACAGTAATAATCATCACAGCCATTCCTGACTGTTAGATGGGTGATGGTAACTGTCCAGCCTGCTTGTATGGTCACAACATTGCCATTGGCATTGCCATCTAGGACGGTGTGGGCAGCTCCTTGTCCGTGAATGGCAACATCACGATTGATAGCCAGGTTTTCAATGTAAAGTGGTGCGGTTAGATTGATGATGGCGCAACCAGGTCTGTCTAGTGCGCTTTGAATAGTTGCATAATCTCCTGGTACATTACAAATGGGTGATGTTTGGATGAGTGGCAGAAAGGTAAGTTGAGTACCACTTTGTGTGGGGATGGCTGAGGCAGGGATGAAAAGGGCAGATAGAAGGATAAAAGGGATGAACAGTATAGCTAAAGTTGCTAATTTGCGCGTGAACATGTCAACCTCCTCGGGTTTGTTATTGTTTTTAGTTCGTATGAGGGATGCCAATTATGATGGCATTCATTTTCTTGTGAGGATAGTTTGGAGTTTATGCGCTTTTGTGTCTGCTTTGTGCGATTGTGTGCGCTTCGGGACTTATGCTTTGCGTTTTATGTTTTAGGGCTTACTATTCCCGCATGACTGAATCTTATGCCGCGCAGTTGCAGCGGCGCAATTATGAACTATCGGTGCTGAATGAGATTGCCCAGGCGTTGAATGGCTCGGTGGATTTGGACCAGGCGCTGCATACGGCGTTGGCGCAGGTGGTGAAGCTGTTGGATTTGCACACGGGCTGGGTGTGGCTGTTGGATGAGGATACGGGCCATTCTTATTTGGCGGCGGCGCAAAATTTGCCGCCGGTGTTGGCGCAAAATCCGCGCAAGATGGAGGGGAACTGCTACTGCTTGCGGACATATCGGGCGGGGGATTTGGATGGGGCGGCGAATGTGAATGTGGTGACGTGCAGTCGTTTGGAGGGGTTGGTGGATGGTACGGATGGACTGCAATATCATTCGAGTATTCCGTTGTATGCACACGGCCGTAAATTGGGGGTGATGAATGTGGCCAGTACGGATTGGCGGGAGTTGTCGCCGGAGGATTTGCAACTGCTGTATACGGTGGGGGATATGATTAGTATTGCGATTGAGCGGGCGCGGCTGTTTGATAAGAGTGCGCGGTGGGGGGCGGTGGAGGAGCGTAATCGGCTGGCGCGGGAGATTCATGATACGTTGGCGCAGGGGTTAACGGCCGTTTCCCTGCAACTAGAATCGGCTGATGCTTTGTTAGAGAGTGAGGCCGAAGCGCATCGCATTCGCAAAGCCATTCACCATGCCCTCATCCTGACCCGTGCTAATTTGGAGGAGGCGCGGCGTTCGGTGTTAGATTTGCGGGCGGCGCCTTTAGAGGGCCGTACTTTGACGGAAGCGCTGCAGTTGTTGGTGGATCAGACGGATATTCCGGTGGAGATGGTGGTGACGGGGGCTAATCGGCCGTTATCGCCCCGCGTAGAAATTGGCCTGTACCGCATTGCCCAGGAGGCGTTGACCAATATCGGCCGTCATGCCAGAGCCAGCAAAGCCTGGTTGGAAGTTACCATGTCGCCGGAGAAGGTGAAGCTGATGGTGTCTGATAACGGTTGTGGCTTTGATCCGGAGCAGATTCCGCAAAATCGGTATGGGTTGTTGGGGTTGAATGAGCGGGTGAAGCTGCTGCACGGCCGTTTGCAGGTGGAGAGCGGGCCGGGGCAGGGGACACGCCTTGAAGTTATGATTCCTTTACGAGCACGCAAAAAATGAGTTTACCACAGTATCCTGATTATTTTTGGGTAACGGCCGTTATTGCCATTCTGATTGTCGGCCTGAGTAAGGCTGGCTTTGGCGGTGGGGTGGGGGCCATCTCTACCCCCTTGTTGGCCTTAACCATTCCTGTTCCTGAAGCAGCAGCCCTGTTGCTGCCCCTGCTAATTTTGGCTGATCTATCGTCCTTGCCGCACTATCGCCATCATGTGGACCGGTATAGTGTGCGTTGGCTGCTGCCGGGGGCGTTGGTGGGCATTTTATTGGGCAGCCTGTTTTTTGGCTATTTTAGCCATAATGAGCATGTGTTGAAGATAGGCATTGGCGTGATTTCGCTGTTGTTTGTGGCTTACCAGGTGGGGCGGCATTGGTTAACGGAGGCATTGGAAGGGAAACGGCCGTTGCCGTCCACTGGTCTTGGTTTTGGTTTTGTTGCTGGCTTCACCTCCACACTGGCGCACGTCGGCGCCCCCCCTGTAACCATGTATCTGCTGCCCCAAAAGCTGCCGCGCCAGATTTTTGTGGGCACAACATTGATAACATTTACTGTCATCAATCTCGTTAAGCTGATTCCCTATGGCATTTTGGGTTTATTGCGAATTGGCAACCTCACCACCACCCTCATCCTCGCGCCAGTGGTCTTTGTGGGCATTCGCCTGGGCATTTATCTGAATGAGCGATTTAGCGATGTCTGGTTTAATCGCGTCATTTATGCCATGCTCCTGTTCACAGGCATCCAACTCATTTTCGGGTAAACGAAATCGGGCGAATAAATTCGCGGCAACGACTACGAAGTCGGCCTTCGCCGACTCAGTAAACCCGCGTAGGCGGGCGGCCCAATTTGGGCTTTGTAGTCGTGGCTGCGGTTTCAACCGCCTGAACCTGAACTAGCGGCGCAAAACTGGCCGCGTGAGGCAGGTTGCGCCCCCTTCGGCGATGAGCGAAATTTCATCACCCGCGTAAGTTTCCACCTGGCAGCCAGCCGCTTCCAACCGTGCTTTGGTAAGGGGATTATCGCGCAGCATGAGACAGTGGCGTGGTGCCAGCGCCAGCACATTTGGCCCCATCGTGTTGAATTCTGATTCTGGCACTTCTACAAATTGCACACCACGCGCTTGTAAAAGCTGCCAAAAAGGCACGGGCATCAGCGGGGGGTAGACAACCGCCAAATCGTCGGCGATGAGGCTGATGAAGGACATGAGGTGCAGGCAGGCTTCGGGGCCGGTGTAGTAGGGGAGATGGACGGGGATGATGGTGACACCAAGGGGGGCCAGGGCCTCATCTAACTGCTGAATGCCCGCTTCGTTGGTGCGAAAGCCTTGCCCCACAGCCAGGGTCTGCTCATCTAGCCAGAGGCAGTCGCCGCCCTCGGCGGTGGCTGGGCCGTGCAGCCGATAATGGACGGGGACACCCATTTTTTGCAAGGTTTGGCCGATGGCTTCTTCTTCGCCCACGCGCAGGGGTTTGCCCATTTGCAGCAGGATGGCTCCGGCGTTGCAGACGAGAACGGGGTCGTGGACGAAGATGGCATCGGCGTGGTGGGGCAGGGGGGCATCGTGGTAAACGACTTCGGCCCCGAATTGGTGCAGGGTGTTGACGAATTGGTCGTGTTCGGCTTGGGCCTGGGGAAGATTCGGCCGTTTGGCGTAGTGCCATGTTTGGGGGTCAGCATTGCCAAAGTTGGCATCGGGACGACGGACGAGAACGGTTTGGAGGGGGGCAACCATGCTTTGGCTGCCGTAGAGTTGGGACATGGATTCTTATTAATCACGTAATCACGTAATTACGTAATTATCTTAATTGGGCAATAGATCGTGTACGCGAAGGATTTGGCCGGCTTGCAGGGTGACTTGTTGGTCGCTGATGGTGTCGGTGAAGTGGGTGGTGGTGTCGGTCCAGTAAAGGTGGATGTGGTGGCTGCCAGGGGCGAGGCTGAATTCTTCGTAGGTGGGTGATAGGGTTTGGCTGAAGAAGTCGGCGGCGGGGTAAACGGCCGTCCACACCACTTCCTCGTCAACAGCCAAGACCACCTCGATTTCATCTCCTGTCAACCGATCCCGCACTTCATAAGCCGCCCCGCCCATCCGGCGGAAAAAGTAGGTGGCTGGATCGTCCAGGGTGAGTTGAATGGTGGCGGTGGGGCTGGCTGGGGAGGTGTAGGGCAAACCCGTCAGCCAGATTTGGGCCAGGAGGACGAAGCCTAAAAGGACACCGCCCACGACCAGGTTACGCCAGGAGAGCCATTGCATCATGGAGCGACCCGTGACGTAATCGGGCTGGCTATTGCCGCTTTCATCCTGGCTGGTGGGGATGGGGGTGCGGCTAAGGGCCATGTCAAAGTCGTCGGGAGGGAGCCAAACGGCCGTAATCGGCACATTGTCATACCGCTTCCGCAAACGGGGCACACGCTCATTCGTCACCCGCTGCTCCTCTAGCATGTTGCCCATGCGGTGCATACAATCATAAGGTGGGCAGCCAGCCACCTCCACTTCAGCGGCACCTTGTGCCAGCGCATAGGGCAGCAAACTAGGCTGAATGGCCCCAGAGCAGGGCAAATCAATAATCTCGACCACAAGATCGTTCTGTACGGTGTTGGGCAAATAAGGTTTAGCCCCTTGTGCCGCGTGGCGCTGGCAGGTGAAAACCACTTTGATGTCCTTATCGGGATGCTGGCTTTTGGCCTGTTGTAGATGGGCATCCAGCCGCTGTTTAGCGGCATCGGGCTGCTGTTCGCCCAGTTGAATGGCGTAAAAATCATCGCAGGAGCCGACGCAAATACCGCAGCCAACGCATTTGGCGGTGTCCACCACGGCTAGCAGTTGATGCCCTGAATCATCGTCGCGGGGAATCATGGTGATGGCGTTGTAGGGGCAGTCGCGGGCGCATTTGGTGCAGCCGGTGCATTGTTTATCATGAATGGTGATGGTGGGTTGTGGGGTGCGGTTTTTGCGCCGTGTCCAGGGCAGGGCGGCGGCGATGAAGGTGGCTGCCCACATGAAGACCCACAAAGCGGTATCCCAGCCTGTGCCGACAAGGGGCAGATAGTAGAGGTAGATGGGATCAAGCAGCACACGCCCGGCTTCTTGGTTGAAGTTGAAGGCGGGTAACATGCCCAGGGGGAAGAGGAGAGCGGTGATGAGGAGAACGGCCGTTGCTCCCGCCATCCAAGATATTTCCGGCAGCCAACGTGGTGCTCGCAAGTGGCGAATATGCAGCCAGAAAAAGCCAGCCACAATCAAAAATAACACCACATGCACCAGCAAAATGAGGAACAAAAGCGGCCAACTTCTATCCGTCACATCCGCACGTAACAGGGCCACACGATAAGCTGTTGCCCATGCAGTTGCCTGATTAAGAAAGCGAATAAAGTGGTCATTGATGAGCTGGGCACGCTGATCCCAAATAAGCCAATAACCCGTAATGCCAGCCAGCCATAGAATGAAGGTCATCACAATGCCAGATATCCAGGCCAGCCAGCGCGGCCCCCGAAACCGTTCCATAAATAGGGTGCGGAAGGCGTGCAACAAAATGGTAATCACTAACGCCCCAGAGGCATAGCGGTGAATGGCCCTCATGATGCGGGCAATGATAGGCGTTTCAATGCGCGTAGCAACAGCCTGGTAGGAGGCATCAAAACCGTATTGGAAAAAGAGAAAGATATAGATGCCCGTAATGCCGACGACTGCCAGCAAAAAAACGGCAATGGTATCAGTATGATAGAAGGGATTGAGGCGGCTGTTGCCAATCAGGCGATTGACTATTTTCTCGACGATAAGGGCCAGTCGTTCAAGCTCTTGTGTCCATTTGCTGCGGGGGGGGTAAGGGGAGGGAGACATACGTGTATTCAGTTGGTCAATATTCTGTAAACAGAGCTAATTGTTCACCGTTTACTGATTACTATTCACTGATTACTGATAATTGGTGATAAGCCCGCGTACCAAGTACACCACGCCAGAAAAAATAGGCAAAAATCAAGGCGATGGGTACACCGATGAAGGCTCGCTCATCGGCCCACAAGACAATCTTGCTGCCTAAGTAGTAAACCAACATGATGATGGCACTGAGTGAACTTTTGCGGTAAATGCCATAAGAGAGCGCAGCCAACACAAAAATATCTATGACATTCCAAAGAGCAAGATGGGTTATGCCGGCTCCGGTGGCATAAATAAAGGTTAAAGTGAGGGTGATGATAACAGTGAGTACACCCGCTACCCACGCATCTTTTATGGCTTTATTGGCTTCTTGTAAGGTCATGTTAATGTTTGTAGCCGCGGTATCCTTACCGCGCTTTCTCAAAGCGTGGTAAGAAACCGCGGCTACCCTCGATGTTATTCTCCTACAACTAACTTGCCTTGCATGACTGGATAGTGACCAGCAATCGTACAAATGACAGTGTATTCACCTGCGGCTGGCGCAGTAAAGGTTTTGCTGCCGGTATCGCCACCTAATATACCTCCCATATCAAACAGAATCATGTCAGCCACAGCCGCCGGATCGGCGATTGTATCGGGTAAGGTAGCATCGGCTTTCACGATAGCCCAGTTGTGTTCAAGAACACCTTTGTTGTCTGCCTGGACAGTTACGCTGTCACCAGCATTGACGCTCCAGGAGGGGGGATTGGCGATGTTGTCATTGGTCTCGCCAAAATAGATGTCATTCATGATGACGCTGATGGATGATTGGCTGCCACCAGAGCTGCCAGACCCACTTGTGTCATCATCGCCGCCGCCACATGAGGTGAGGGCAAGCATAACAATTATGGCGAGGATAAGGGTTACTTTTTTCATAATACGATTGTTTTTCTCCTAATAAGTTTACTTTAATTTTTTTAGGTGTGGCTGATGTTCCTCAGTCACACCCAGAATACACGGATTACCATAGCTTAAATCCTGGCGAGGTCAAGTTCAAATTGGAAATAAGGTTAAACAAGACGGGGCCGTAGACAACCAGGGCCAGGATGATGGTGGCGACGACCCACGGCCGCCAGGTATCGAGGAAGACAGGGATGGGACGGGGTTCGGCAGGTTCGGCAATGGGCATTTCGATGGGCTTTTCCAAACGCTGCTTTGACCGGACTGTAGCTACCATGTTGATGTAGAATAACAGACCGCTAATCCCCAAGATGGAACCACCAATGGCGGCTTCAATTAGCAGTGGCTGCCAATTGCCAGAAGCATAGGGAGCTGCCCCCAACATGGTGCGGCGAGGTGAGCCGAAGTTCAAGCCCAGAATATGTAGGCCGTTGGACATAAGCAGCATACCTGCAAACCAAGTCCAGGCTTGCCACAAAGCCATCTTGGCACTATACAGCGGTTTGCCCGTCAATTGGGGGACGAGCCAGTAGAGAATGCCGAAGAAGGTGAGGGTGACGCCCGATCCTACTGTTAGGTGAAAATGCCCAGGAACCCACATGGTGTTGTGAATTACCAAATTCAGATTGTAAGAAGCATTTGTCAAACCGCCGATGCCGCCAAAGACAAAGAGGATCATCGCTAAGTTTTGTGCTGTAAAGGAGGGGTCGTTCCAAGGTAATGTGCGGATCCAACCCAATAGCCCTTTGCCGCCTCTGGCGCGTCCAGCCATTTCTAAGGAGGCACATACGGTAAAGGCGGTCATCATGCTGGGGATGAAGAGGGCGTAGGTGAGAACGGCATGAACAACTTTCCAGCCGGCTGGCACACCAGGATCAACATATTGGTGATGAAGACCGACGGGGATGGATAACACGAGGAAGAGCCAGAAAACTAGCCGGGCTAATGCTTCGCTAAACAGTTTGCCGCCAGCTTGTTTGGGAACCATGGCGTACCAGGAGATGTAGGCTGGCAGGAGCCAGAAGTAGACAATGGGGTGGCCTGTGAACCAGAAGAAGGTGCGGGCTAATTGTGGATCAATACCTTTCACCCAACCAAATGACCAGGGGATGATGAGCCAGAGCATTTCGGTGGCAATGCCGAGGGTGGCGATTTGCCACATGACCATGGTAACGAGGACGGCGAAAGCGATGAAGGGTGTGGTGACACCGGGGTTTTCTTTGCGCCATTGCCGGTAGGTTAACAGGTAGCCCCAGCCGTGCACCCAGGAGCCGATGACGACCAGGGTGAGACCCAGATAGAAGTATGGGCTGGCTTGGAGTGGGGGGTAGAAGGTGAAAAGAACGGTCGCCAGATTCATAAGGATGGGGATGGCGGCCATGACGAGGCCGATGGCCATGACGATTGTGCCCGCGGCGTTGACTTTGGGGTGGGTGAGTTCGCGGTTGAGGCTGCGAACGTAAATATAGGTGAAGAAGCCAACGATGAAGAAGGTTGTCCAGACGAGTGCGTTGAGGACACCATGAATGGTCAATCCTTGATAATAGCTTTGTATGCCGATGCTGCGTAACGGCCGATACAAGTCAAGGCCAACATGTTCAAGTTTTTGTAATGGCCCCATAGAACCGCCAATGAAAAGAGCGACCATGGCGATTCCGAGGCTCCAACCAGCAATTTTATTTTCGCGTGCGTACATAAATTTTTACCTCCAAATTGGTGCTAGCAGAATGACGATTAAGACGGCTGCCAGGTAGATGTTTGAGAAATGGAACAGAGTTAAGGCTGGCTTCTTTTCTGGTTTGGCCATGAGCTGCCATGTTTTCTGGACGAGCCAGACGGATAAGGCGGCAATGGGAACCAGATATACCCAGTCTAGGGTGGGGTAGAAGCCGAGGGCTAGCCCGCAAAATATGGTGAGCAGGGTGTGTAGGGCTGTCCAACGGGCGGCGACTGTGGCTGAGACGCGGGCTGGCAGCATGGGGTATTGAGCTTCTTGGTAATCTTCGCGGTAGGCGAGGGCTAAGGCCCAAAAGTGAACGGGGGTCCAGGCGAAGATGAGGAGGGCTAGAAGCCAGACGGCCGTTTCCGACCAGGCCCCCATAGCCGCTCCACCAGCTAATACGGCACAACTGCCGGCTGCGCCACCAATGACGATGTTGACGATGGTGCGTGGTTTGAGCCAGATGGTGTATACCGCGACATAGATGATGGCCCCCAGAGCGATGAATACGGCCGTTGCCCCATTCACCATCGCTGCCAGACCAGTTGCTAAAATCACCATGCCCAAACTTAGCCAGAGAACAAGCTGGGGATTGGTGATTTCGCCCTGGGCTAACGGCCGTTTCGCTGTGCGCCGCATTTTCGTGTCCTGGTCTCGTTCCAGATATTGGTTGATACCCGAAGCACCACCGGCCGAGAGCAGACCCGCTAGAGAAAGAATGATCCAGGCTCCGGCTGAACCTTGCCCAGTGGCCATTGTGCCTAACATCGCGCCGCCATAAGCAGACAGCAGCAGTAGAGAGACAACACGTAGTTTGAACAAAACAACGGCCGTATGCCACAAAGCCGCAGCTTTTTTAAGCTGTTGGCGTACACTGGGGGTAAAAACGGCCGTTTTTACCGTCAGGAAGTTTTGTTCCCACTGCATCAGATTAATTGTCCTCTACAATAATTTCGCCGAACATCGTGTGATGTGCCGAGCCGCAATATTCATAACAGACAATATGGTACGTACCTGGTTCATCAAACGTCGCCGTCAGCTTAGAGACCTGACCGGGCAGCACCATGAAGCTAATATTGGTATTCAGATTAGGGTCCGTAGCGTGGTTGACTTTGAAACCATGCTGAATGTCGCGGCTGGTGACATAGAAAGTGACAGCCGAGCCAGCTGGAACGGTGATAGGGGGTTCAGCATAATTGGTTGAACCAGGGGAAAACTTCCAGGCTTGGGCAATGATGTAGGCTTCATATTTGCCAGGGGACAATTCCCGAACTCGTTCTTCTACTGGATCGCCAAAGCCCTCATACACACCGGGCGTGGCCACCATCTGTGGGTTTACAATAAGTTCGGGTGCGGGCACACGAATGCTGTTGGCCGAAGCCCCAACGGTTACAGCCAAAAAGAAAACAATAAGCAGCACGGTTGATAGCCCAATGAAGTTGCGCTCATAACGATCAATGTGCATTAGAATGTCCCTCCTCTGGCCCATAGGGTTAAAAAGGTGCTGCCCCACAAGGCAATAATCAGGATGACAAAGACGATCATCAAGATGATCGTGCCTTGCGGCGTTTGCGGTTCTTTACTATTCTTCTTTTGTTGTTTCACACAAGCCTCCTTACTCTAATTAAATTATGATTCGTTCTGCCCAATGGCTCGTCGCGGATAACGGCCGTTGCCCTGAGCAAAAGTTCAAACAAAAAGAATCTCGTCGCCAATACAAGGGCGGTTGTCTAACCTAAACATGAGTCCGCCCAATTTCACCATATATTCCTCACGCGCTGGTTGGGGCAAAAGCCTGCCAGCTTCCATTATTAACCTATCACCCCCTTATTGTCTTTGAGGAGAGACGGCTTCTAACCGCATCCCCTCAGAATTTCACTCATTCCCGCACAAAATAGTTGAGATCAACCGCCATATCCTCGGCACTCACCCCAAAAGGCCAGATGAGCCGCAAACGGCCGTCTCTATCCAACAAAGCCGCCGTCGCCGTATGATCCATAAAGTATCCTTCTACCCCCTCCAGCACCACTTTCTCATAATAGATGCCCAAGGGCGCGGCAGCAGCAGCAATCTCCTCTTCTGTACCCGTCAGACCCACAAACGTCGGGTCAAAATGCCCCAAATACTCCGCCAAAAGTTCAGGCGTATCTCGTGCCGGATCAACCGTCACCATCAAAACTTGCACATCATCCTGATATTTCGGCTTTAAGCTGGCACGGGCATTTGCCAGATGCAGCATCGTCGCCGGACATACATCGGGGCAATGCGTATAACCAAAATAAACAATCACAATCTTGTCACGGTAATCACTCAGGGAAACTGACCCGCCCGTAACAGATGTCAGCGTGAAATTGCCTATGGTAGCTGGCTCGTTCATGAGAAACCCGTGCATTTGGGGTGTGCCCACCAATGGCAAGCCTTGCGCCAAACGCCAGCCAAAATAGATGGCGGCGATGAGGATGGCTGCGCCAATCCATAACAAAATTGTGCGGCCATAGCCGGGCGGCTTAGGTTTAGTTTCTGTGGGTTCAGTTACTGTTGTCATATGGTTACAACCGTTCTTTTATTAGCGCGGATAACAGGCAAAGAGGTGGGCTGCTTCATAAGCCAGCGCTTGTGCGCCCTCGCTGTTAGCCGCCTCATTTGTCAGAAAATCAATGTCGCGCAGCAAAATATCAATAGCGGGTTCAGCCTCAAAGTAGCGGGCACGAATCATGCCCAGACTGTCTACCAAAACATAGCGGGGTTGAAATCTGATATGACTGCTATCTTCTGCCTCGGTGTAATACAGATCAAACCCGCCACCTACTGTGTAGCGCACCTGTTGGCTGTTGCCTGTAAGCCACTGCCAGGGAATGCGGGTATTTTCGCCCAGCCATTGTTGGGTAAAACTACCTAATCTTTCTGGGGTGTCTTGTTCCGGATCAAGGGAGATGGTGACGAATTGGAGGGAACGGCCGTTCCCCAACACCATCTCTAACTGCTTACGCACGGCGGCAATATCATCCCCACTTTGCGTACAACTGCCGCCACAGCCGACATAGCTGAAGCTGAACAGTGTTATCTGCCCGCGCAAACTTTCATTACTTATTTGCTCACCATCCTGGTTCACCAAATTGAAACCGGGCGACAGGGTGATGCGCGGCAGCACGGTAATGGGCTGGAAGATGGCAAACGCGGCACTGCCTATCGCCAGTAACAGGAATGGGGCAGCTATCAAGAGCCAAATACGGCCGTTTCCAGATTGTTCTACAGTGCTGTTTGTTACAATCATTCTCACTCTTCCAAAGCCATTTCCAGGCCGTGCCAAAACAGCCACAACTTTAAGGGAACTGCTCGACCTGCCGTAGTGACATTTGTCATACGATTTTTATGACAAATGTCCTACTCATGGGCCACTTTATGTGGTAGCCAGTACAGTTTGCTCCCAAACGGCCTCCTCTTGCGCCAAAACAAGAGCCGCCAACCCCACCAAACACAGCCACAAAAGATGGGCAATCAGCAGATGAACAAGCTGGAGCCAGATAGGTGCTAACAAGATGGCATTCAAGCTGCCCAAGGCAAACTGCACCCCATAAATGACCAACAAGGCGTTGACCAGCTTGCGCATGAGAGGTTCATCCGCAAACCAATCTTTCAATTTTTGGCCCATTGTGAGCAGATAACGGCCGATCACCAACGCCAAAACCGGATGCCAGATGCGCAGCCGAACCAGATAATGCACATTACGCGCAAAATCTTTCTGCACCCCCGCCAGAAAAGATTCCGACGGAAAAATGGTGCTGGCTAACGAAGCGATGGTGCCAAAAGAACTCACCAACACCAGCCCCGCCAGCGCAATGCCCAAGGCCACAAAAGCCTTCCGCTTGCCCGCAACTGTCAGGGTCTGATCGGGCCGGGTAGCCCACCAGGCAGTGAGGCATAAAGCCGCCATAAGGAGAAATGTATTTGTAAGATGAACGGGTTGGACAAAGGCACGCGCTAAAGATAGATTCGTGTCCACCCATTTGAAGATAACCAGGGCTGCCCCCAGTAATGATTCCACCAAAATAAAAATCAAGGAGAACATCGCGCCGCGCCGCACAATATGATCTTTAGGAAAGCGGCGGTAACTGCCGATAATGAGACCTAGTACACCAATAAGAGCCAACCCGCTGGTCATGCGATGGGAAAATTCCACAAACGTTTGCCAGGAACGTGTCTCACTAGAGACAAGCTGTTCGCAGAGCGGCCAGCTTGCACCACAACCATCCCCAGAGCCGCTGGCACTGACAAAACCGCCCCACACAATAACCACAAGGTTCAGGGCCACCACAATCCAGGCAAAGCGGGCAAAGTTGGATGGTGTCTTTTGTTCAATCATTCGCATAAGCTTATCCGTTCATTTACAAAACGAAGAGTGAAGAATGTCATTCGATGGCGATGACATTCGATGAAAATATTAAAGTCTGTAGGAAGATTTGGGAATTGGAAGGAGAAGATGTGGGAATTGATGCTGCCAATTGCCCAATGCGGGTCTGATTATATACGAGTGTAATTTTTTTTGTAGTAAAGTGACCGGCAGAAAGTTTTCAAAGTCCCCTCAATTCTGGTGTTGTCGTATTACGGAAGAAGTTCAACTTCTTCTGAGAAGTTGAACTTCTAAAGGCCTTTGACTGATGGCTTAACTGCTGCCTCCCCAACTTAGCCACTTGTGGGGGGTGATGGCGATGAGTTGGGTGTAATCTTTATCGGTGGTGATGTCCCAGTTGTATTTTTGTTGGAAGATGGTGATGATGGCTGGGGCAGGGGGTGGGGGGATAACGGCCGTTTCCCCCTCACAAATCACCACATTGCTGCCATCCTCCAACGAAAGCGACACCAGCGGGTTTTGCCGCAAATTAGTCGCCTTCACGCTGCCGGGCTGGATGCAGATGTAAATGAGATCATCATGCCAGGCAAACCAGAGCGGGACGAGATGCGGACGGCCGTCTGGCCGCACCGTTGCCAGCCAGATATTCCGTTCACTTGCCAAACGAGCTTGAGCCTCTGGTGATAATGTCATGGGGCTATATCCTATCATGCGTTTTAGCCAAGGCCCACGCCGCCGGCAGTGTCAAAAAGCCCAAAATGGCACTCCACAAAAACGCCGTCTGCAGCCCAAACTGATCCGCCAAAAAGCCCACCGCCCAAATGCCAAAGGCGCGAATGAGAAAGTTCGCCGCCAGAAACAGGCCATTAGCCAGGGCGCGGCTTTGGGTGAAGTTGTCTTGAATAAGCGCCAGCAGTACAGGCGTAGGGGAGATGGCCGTAAGCCCCAAAATTATCAACAGGGGGATGGTAAGCCAACTGGGGCTGTAGAGGAAAACGAGCATGAAAATGGGGGCCAGCAATAGTAACACGGTGAGAATACGAAAACGGCCGAATCTATCACTCAGCGTCCCCGTCGCCAACGCCCCGGCCACACCAGCCCCTTCCAAAATCGTCAACGCCGCCGCCGACAACCAGATGCCCGCCTCCTTCACATCACTCATATAAATGGGCAAATATGTCGTCAGCGAAATGGCAATGAGAGAGCGAACCAGCATAAGCAGGATGAGAAGTGGGAAAATGCGCCGCACCGTAGGCATAATGTCGGCCAGCGCTCCCGTTGCCCCCGTTTGCGGGCGAGCCGATACATGGCGCAGCCGCAGGTAAAGAATGCCCGACACCGCCCAACCGGCGAACATCAAGCGCCAGATGCCCTCCAACCCAAACCAGGTCACACCCGCCACCACAAACACAGGGCCAAGCGTGCGTCCCAATTCGCCGCTCGCCATAAAAATGCTCATTCCCGTGCCTACGCGCCGCCCAGAGACACGCGCAATCATGGCCGGGGCGGGGGCATGGAAGGCGGCAATGCTCACCCCCGCCGCCAGCAAAACGAGAGCCAGGGAGAGGTAAGTGGGAGCTAATCCCATAAAGCTCATGAGGGTGGCGGTGATGGCTGGCGCTAAAATGATGAAGTAGCGCAGGCTAATGCGGTCGGCCAGATAGCCAATGAAGGGATTGAGCAAGCTGGGCAGTTGGGCAAAAATCGCCAGACTGCCCGTGAGCGCATACCCTGTGCCCAGCCGCTCCTGAATGAGCGGCAGCAGGGGGGCGATGAAGGCACTGTAAGTATCATGAACAAAATGACCACCAGCGATGGTCATGACTTGCTCGGTGTGAAAGGTGTCGTCTATAGGGGGGGAGTGGGTGGTTGTTTCTGTTTTCATATTTTGGGAGATTGGGGATTAGAGACTGGAGACTGAAGAGCCAATAAGTCTCCAGTCTCCAGTCGCTAGTCCCCATATAAGATGACGATGAACCGCTTTGGCCCATGCACGCCTTTAACAAGGGTCATTTCGATATCGGCCGTTTTACTCGGCCCGCTTACAAACACGGTGTTGGCGGGCAGATCGCCCTGGCGGGTCGCCGTCCAGGTAAAAATATCTGTCTCCAGCTTTGATTCTGGCACCAGAGCGATGTGCACGGGTGGCAGCAGGGAGGCCATGCGGCTTTTGCCCGCGCCGCTGCTGACGACGATGCTGCCCGTCTCGGCGAAGGCGGCTTCGGCGCTGGTGAGGCCGACATCGGCCGTTTGGCAAAAGGCCCGTAAATCGCCCTCACTTTGGCCGACGATGTGCCAATTGAGGTAATGGGGTAATTGGGCAATTGGTAATTGGGTCAGTGGGGCTTCGTGGTTGACGACGATGTTTTCGACTTCTAACTGACGCAGCAAATGCCCCAGCTTCTCCCAGGCATCATCTAAGTTCTCAGCATGGATCACTTCGCCGAGAACGGCCGTTAACGACTCCGTAAACCGCGCTGCCAAATCCGCAAAATCCCGCCGCGACTGCCAGGGCTGGGGGTGGGTTACTTCTCGTGCTAACGGCCGTAACCGTCCTAAAATCTCATCTCGACTGCTCATATGTCCCTCGGAATAGGTGTAAAGTCATAACCTACGCTTTTATCAACCCAATTCTTAAACTCTTTAAAAGTCTGCCATTCATTTTTTACAAAAGAGAGGATTGAGTTTCTTACCAAAGTTTCAAAGTCTAATAAATCACTGCCGTTAATTTCATGATCCGTTATAGTCCCATGAGCTATACTGTTTCTATAAGAAAACAAATCTACAACTCTTTTTCTAATGATGTCGAAACATTCACTAAGGGTTGACGATAACTTAAGTTGGTTTGCAAAGTCAGATGATAAATATCCCCCAATCGGATGGATCAAACAATTTTCACCCTGGCGGGTAACAAGTGCTGCTATTCGGATCGCATAAGTCTCTTTAGGCGTTCTGTCTTCTGACAATAATCCTTCTATAGCAATAGCATACATTAGATAGCTGTCAGCGATACTTTTAGCATTTGTAGCTTTTGCAAACCAAGTAATTGCTCTAACGAGTCGCCGCGCAATCTCATGAGCTTCAACGTTTAGCTCTAATGATTGAATCAAACTATTAACCTGTTCCAACCCTTTTCCCTTAATGTAATCTCTATATTGATTATCAATTTCAAAATTCTTTTGATAAGTTCGAGACATTTGTGGGGCTGGATATTGTTCTACTATAGGGAGTGTGGGGTCAATGCAATAAACTCTCATTAGTTCATTGCGATATACAGAGCCAGAAAGACCCATGCGGCGAACAATGCTACGACTATTTTCGTCATGGTAATATGACGAAATAAATAGCTTCAAGATATTTAAGGCTAAATTAGCTTCCTCTATTCCTCTTTCTATTGCTCGACTGGGATGAGCAGTTACCTCAAAAGTAAGATAAGACTTTGCTCTGTTAGACCAATGACTTTCTAATGGTTCTGCTTGATTACGTCGTTTGCGTTCTTGCTGTAAAACTTGCTTAAAGTCCGAATCACTATGATTATTGAAAAGTTTACAGTTGCCCAGAGCCAGACTAGCATCGCTCTTGAATTCAAGCCCTTCAACTGGCAGGAAAACAAGCCTGGGTTTAATATCTTTCTTGATATTTTCTATAAACTCAAGTCCATGGTTTTCTAACTCAAGTTGATTTTGAGGATTTTTCCCTTTGGTAATCCAATCAGATAAGCTATCCTGCAATGATTGAGAAACAAGCCTGTTGTCTGTTTGTCCAGGGAAAAGTTTTTCGACAAAATTTAAAACTCTATCAAACGATTTTTCTTCACAGACTAGAAAGAAGGTTTCGTTATTTGGATTTGTGAAGTACCGCCCAGATGTCTTGAATCCTGGTTCTACAGATTCTTCCTCTAAGGAATCTGGCTCAAGCCTATAGGTATTGATAAGCCCCTTGAAGGCTGCAATGGTTTTTGAAACTAACACGGAATCAGCAGTCGTATCATTAGTTTCCATAACGAGTTCCTCCAAGTTCCTTAAAGTTCCTCCGAGTTCCCTTCCAACTCCCCTGCTTTCCACATCTGCCTAAAAGAGCGGGGGGCGAGTTGAGGGAGTTTACGGCCGTTCACTTCCATCACCGGCAGCGGAATCAACCGACCCATATTAGCTCCCAACCGCATCAGCTTCTCATGGCGGAAGCCAAAGGCCACTGTGCGCTCCGCCATCCGCTCCAGCGGCGGCACCAGCTTGCGCTCCACCTCATCCGCCCGCAGTTCCAGCAACATACGCGGCAAATCAATGCGCACCGGGCAAACGTCCAGGCAGGCTCCGCAAAGCGTGCTGGCGTGCGGCAGTGCCTCATACTCCTCCAGCCCGAAAATCAGCGGTGACACCACCGCCCCAATTGGCCCGCTGTAAGGACTGCCATAGGCATGGCCGCCCGCCTTGCGATAAACAGGACAGGCATTCAAACAGGCCCCACAGCGCAAACATTGCAGCACCTCCTCATACTTCGTGCCAACTTGCTTACTGCGGTTGTTGTCCACCAAAATAATATGTACTTCCTCCGGCCCATCCGCATCATCGCTGCGGCGCGAACCGGTGATGATGTTGGTGTAAATGGAAAGCGGCTGCCCTGTCGCACTCCGCGCCAGCAAGGAGAGCCACACGGCGGCATCATCCCAGGTGGCGCACAACTTTTCGATGCCCATCAGGGCCACATGCACACGCGGCGTGGTCGTGACCATACGGCCGTTTCCCTCATTCTCCACCAACACCAAACTGCCCGTCTCGGCCACGCCAATATTGCCGCCCGTAATGCCCATCCCCGCCGACAGAAACTTTTCGCGCAGAAGTTGGCGGGCAACGGCCGTTAACTCTGGAATGTTATTAGGGTCTAACGGCCGTCCCGACACCTCACTCAGCAGAGCCGTAATCTGCTCCTTGTTTTTGTGAATGGCCGGCGCAATGATGTGCGACGGCGGCTCCTCGGCCAACTGGATGATGTACTCGCCCAAATCCGTCTCCACCGGATCAATCCCCGCCGCCGCCAACGCCTCATTCAGGTGAATCTCCTCCGTCACCATAGATTTGCCCTTCGTCACCAGCTTCACATCATGGCGGCGGGCAATATCCAGGACGATGGCACGGGCATCGGCCCCATCTTTGGCCCAATGCACCACCGCCCCCGCCGCTTGCGCCTTGCGCTCAAACATCTCCAAATGCTCCGCCAGCCGCGCCAACGTGGCCGAGCGAATGGCCTTCAACTGGTCGCGCAGCTGCTCCACATCTGGCACTTCGGCCAGGGCATTGTTGCGATTGGTGAACATGCCGCCGCTCACCCCCTTCAACGCCCCTTGCAACTGTACGTCTTGCAGGGCAATGGTTGTGTTCTCTCGAAATTGGGAAACGCTTAACATAGGGGAACTCCTGGGAACTGGTGGAACTGAGGGGAACTTCCATGAGTTCCTCCCAGTTCCCCTCTTCTTTATCGCGTCATCTCCTCCAAAACAGTGGCAATATGCTCTACGCGCTGGCCTTCGCCCGCCAAGCCGCGCATTTGCATGAGGCAGCCGGGATCGGCCGTTACCAAGACATCGGCGTTCGTGGCCCGGCCCTTTTCTACCTTTTCGCTGGTCATAGCGTTAGACAGTTCGCTCATGCGCATGGAGAAGAGGCCGCCAAAGCCGCAGCAGCGGTTCGACGATTCCATTTCGGTGATGGTGCAGCCAACGGCCGTTAACATCTCCCGCGGCTCATCCTTCAAACCCAACATGCGGCACATATGGCACGAATCATGGTACGTCACCGTCGGCCCCAAACTCCCCTGAGTTCCCCCAGGCTCCCCTGAGTTCTCCTGAGTTCCTTCGAGGGAACTGGGAGGAACTAGGGGGAACTTCGCCTGTTTCGCCAAAAACTCACTCAACTCAAACGTCTTCTCCGCCAGCCGTTTGGCACGGTAATACCATTTCGGCTTATCTTCCAGCAGATGGGAATACTCCACCCGAATCATCGTCGTGCAAGAGCCACTGGGCAGCACCACCACCTCATACGGCTCAAAAATCTCAATCAGGCGCATGGCTAACTTCGCCGCTTCATCCTTAAAGCCGCTGTTAAAAAACGGCTGACCACAGCACGTCTGCGCCTGGGGAAAATCCACCTCAAAACCCGCCCGGCGCAGCAGCTTCACCGTCGCCACGCCGATTTCGGGCATCGCCTGATCCACAATACAGGTTACACATAAAGCAATGGGGTTTGTTTGCATCATAACTGCCTCCATCTGTTAATTGTACCTCGCGTCTAATGTATTGCGTAACTGTAGAGACGCTGCATTGCAACGTCTCTACGGCTAATTTTGCGAATCACACCTTCCATTGCTACTATTCATTTATGAGTGGGAGACTGGGGACTAGAAACTAGAGACTGGTAACTAACGAGCATCCAGTCTCCAGTCTCTAATCTCCAATCCCTAACCCCGGAGGAAATATGCAAATCGGTGTAGGACTCCCTGATACGATTGCCAATTTAGGCGGCGCACGGATGCTGCAATGGGCGCAGCAGGCCGATGCTGGCCCCTTTGCCAGCCTGGCCGTGCTGGATCGCCTGCTCTATGACAGTTATGAGCCGATGACCACGCTGGCGGCGGCAGCGGCCGTTACGCAGCGGGTGCAGCTAGCGACGATGATCGTCATCAGCCCGCTGCGGAACACAACCCTGCTGGCGAAGTCGGCGCGGACGGTGAATGCCTTGAGCAACGGCCGTTTCACCCTGGGCATCTCCATCGGCGCCCGGCGCGACGATTACACTCTCGCCAACGTCCCCTACCACAAACGGGGCAGCATCCTCGACCAGCAGTTGCTCGACCTCAACGAGCATTGGGACAACGAGGCCATCGGCCCGCAAAGCGTTGGCCGCCCTGGCCTGATGATTGGCGGCCAAAGTGATGTCACCTTTGGCCGCGTGGCCCGTTTTGCTGATGGTTACATGCACGGCGGCGGCCCGCCCCGCGCCTTCGAGCGCAATGCCACGCAAGCCCGCGCCGCCTGGGCCGATGCCGGGCGGCCCGGACAGCCCAAGCTGTGGGGCATGGGCTATTTTGCGTTTGGGGAAACGGCCGTTGCCGCCGGAGCCGATTACCTGCGCGATTATTACGCCTTCACCGGCCCCTTCGCCGAGCGCATCGTGCAAGGGCTGCTCACCACTCCCCAGGCTATTGCCCAATTTGTGCGCGGCTACGCCGATGCCGGTTGTGATAATTTGATCCTGTTTCCGGTAACGGCCGATCTCGCCCAACTGCACCAATTAGCCGACGTTGTTGGGTAGGGGCGGGACAGGCGGGGCAAAACCGTGAATTTACCCACCAACCCCTCGCCCGCCTGTCTCGCCCCCCATGGACAAGCAAAGGGCGAGACGACGCGGAGAGAAGGGGTGGGTAAACAACCAACGATCCTCCGCGTCGTCCCGCCCCTACTAAAATTGGAAATGAACCCATGAAAATTCTCATCGTTGGCGGTGGCCCAGGCGGTTTGTACGCCGGGCTGCTGCTTAAAAAAGACAATCCCACTTTTGACATTGAAATCATCGAACGCAACCCCGAAGGCGTGACCTGGGGCTGGGGCGTGGTCTTTTCCGACCGCACGCTGGGCGGCTTTCAGGAGGCCGATCCTGTCTCCTATCAGGCCATCACCGACAGCTTTGTGTTGTGGTCGGCCATTGACACCCATTATCGCGGCCAGATTGTGCGCTGCGACGGGCATAGTTTTGCTGGCATGTCGCGCCATCAATTGCTGCAAATTTTGCAAGACCGCTGCCGCGATTTGGGCATTACCATGCGCTTTGAGCAGGAGTTGACCGACTTTGCCTGCTTCGACGACTACGATCTGGTCATTGCCGCCGATGGTGTGAACAGCTTCATCCGCAAAGCCTATGCCGACTACTTTCAGCCGGAGATTGTGATGGGCAAGGCCAAATTTATCTGGTTTGGCACGACGAAGGTGCTGGATGCCTTCACCTTTATCTTCCGCGAGAACGAGCATGGGCTTTTTCAGGTTCACTCGTACCCGTTTAATGGCACAACCAGTACCTTCATTGTGGAGTGCACCGAGGATGTGTGGCGGCGGGCGGGGCTGGATAAGGCGGATGAGGCGGCCAGCATTGCCTACTGCGAAAAGCTGTTTGCCGATTTTTTGGATGGGGCCGAGCTGCTGTCTAATCGTTCATTGTGGGTCAATTTTACGCGGGTGAAGTGCAAGAAGTGGCGGCACAAGAATATTGTGCTGCTGGGCGACGCGGTGCATACGGCCCATTTTTCGATTGGGTCGGGCACGAAGTTGGCGATGGAGGATAGCATTGCCCTGGCACAAGCTTTTGCCAAATCGCATGATTTGGCTGTGGCTTTAAGTGAGTATGAGATGGAGCGGCGGCCGCGTGTGCAGAATTTGCAGGAGGCGGCGCAGGTGAGCCGGGTTTATTTTGAGAATATGAAGCGGTATACCCATCTGGAGCCGCTGCAATTTACCTTCCAACTGCTGACGCGCAGCGGCCGTATTACGTATGATAATTTGCGCACGCGGGACCCCTATTTTGTGGATGGGGTGGACAGGTGGTATGGCACGGGGCAAACGAAGCCGATTTTGGTGCAGCCGCCGCCGCTGTTTACGCCGCTTACGGTGCGGGAGAGTGTGCTGCCCAATCGGGTGGTGGTGGCGACGACTTCGGGGTATACGGCCGTTTCCGGCCAACCCGACGACAACCACCGCCAACAGTTGTTGCAAGCTGCCCAAACGGGGGCGGCTTTGTTGCTCACTGAACCAGTGGCGGTGGCGGCTAACGGCCGTATCACCTCTGGCGATGTGGGTTTGTATAATCCTGCTCAGGGGGCCGCGTGGCGGGAGATTGTGGCGGCTGTTCATGCCCACAGCGCGGCCAAAGTGGGCGTGGTGCTGAATCATGCGGGGCGGCGGGGGGCGACGCAGCCGAGACAGCGGGGAATGGATCGGCCGTTGCGCCGAGATAGCTGGGAACTCATTGCACCCTCGGCTTTGCCTTATTTGCCCATTAGCCCGGTGCCGCGGGTGATGGAGGAGGCCGACTGCCAGCAGGTTTGTGAGCAGTTTGTGGCGGCGGCGCGGATGGCTGAGGAGGCTGGTTTTGACTGGCTGCAACTGCATATGGCGCATGGTTATCTGTTGGGCAGTTTCATCTCGCCGTTGACGAATCGGCGGGAGGATGTGTTTGGGGGGTCGCTGGAAAATCGGCTGCGCTGGCCTCTGCTGGTGTTGGATGCGGTGCGGCAGGTGTGGAGTAAGCCGCTGTCGGTGGCTTTGACGGCCGATGATTGGGCCAAGGGGGGGATGAAGGTGGCGGATGTGGTGGGGGTAACGGCCGTTCTGCGCGAACACGGCTGCGATATGATCGAAGTGCTGGCCGGGCAAACCATCGCCGATGACAAGCCAGATTACCAGGCGGGGTTCCTCACCTCGTTAAGCGACCAACTGCGCCATGAAGGCGGCCTGCCCGTCATCGTCGGTGGCTATCTCACCACCAGCGGCGAGATTAATACCCTGTTGGCGGCGGGGCGGGCGGATTTGTGCATCTGGCATCAGTAAACCATCAAACTCGCGGAGGTTTGTTACAGAGTGGGACTTAAACTCCCGGAGATTTGTCGCAGAAGTTAGCAGTTGGATGGAGCCTCCGGGAGTGGACATCAAACTCCCGGAGGTTTGTTGCAGAAGTTAGCAGTTGGACGGAGCCTCCGGGAGTTTTATAAAGGAGAACATGAATAGTCAAACCGAACGAATTATTGATTGGTTAAGTCAGATGGTGCAGATTCCCAGCGTAAACCCGGTGCAGCAGGGGCCGCGAGCGGGTGTGCCGGGAGAGAAGGCAATGGCTGAGTTTCTGGCGGCGCGTTTCCGCGAGTTGGGCGGCGAGGTGGAGGTGGCCGATGTAATGCCGGGACGGCCGAATGTGTATGGCATTTGGCGCGGTAAAACGGATCGCTGGGTGGCTCTGGATGTACATACGGACACGGTGGGGGTGGAGCAGATGACGGATGAGCCGTTTGATGGTCGGGTGGAAAACGGCCGTGTCTGGGGACGTGGCGCGGTAGACACCAAAGCCAGCCTGGCGCTCATCCTCACCCTGTTAGAAGATTTGCAACTGGCACACGAAAAACCAGAACCCAACCTCATCGTTGTGGCGACCATGAGTGAGGAGAGCGGCGGCGAGGGGGCTGAAGCCTTCGCCGCATGGGTGCGGCGCAAGGGCTTTAAGATTGACCAGTTGATTGTGGCTGAGCCGACATTGTGTGTGCCGGTGCATGGGCATAAGGGCATTTTGGCGATGGAGTTTATCGTTCGAGGCAAGACGGCCCACTCGTCGAAACCCCATTTGGGGCAAAATGCGGTTGTGGCGGCGGCCCATTTGGTGGCGGCTTTGGCCCAGGAGCATGAGCGGCTGCAAACGATTCCGCCGACAACCGAGTTGGGGGCAGCGACGCTGACGGTGACGATTATTGAGGGGGGCAAGGGGCAAAATATTGTGCCGGATGAGTGCCATATTTGGGCCAGCAAACGGATGATTCCGGGCGAAAATCCAGAGGCGGATTTGGCGTATTTTGCCCAGTTAGCTGCGCAGAATTGCCCGCTGCCAGTGGAGATACGGACGCGGGTGGGTGTGGGGGCGTTTTATCAAACGGCCGATACGCCCTTCATTCAGCAGTTGTGTCAATGGTCGGGTTTGCAGCCCGATGTTGCCCCCTATGGCACAAACGCGCTGGCCTATGGCGAGGGTGTGGCTGAGGAGATTGTGATCTTCGGCCCTGGCTCCATTGACCAGGCGCACGGCGAGGTAGAGTGGGTGGAAATTGCCGAGTTGGAGAAGGCGATGGGGATTTTTGAGCAGTGGTTGGGGGTGAAGCTGTAACGGAAATGAGGCAATTTTGCATGGACGGGAACCTTTGTCTGGCTTTGATCGTTATAGAGGTGTTGGCTTGAGAAAATTTTCACGAAGCCACACTGAAAATAACAAATTATCACAATAGGAGATTTTAGACATGACAAAGGTTCAAATGATGGGTAAACAAATATGGTTGATTATGCTGCTGCTGTTGGCTGTGGCTTGTGCGCCGGGAGCGGGACAATCTACTGTTTCAGATGGTTCAACGCCAGGAACAGAGCCGCCGGCTGAGGAACAGACACCTGAAACGGTGACGATGTGGGTGGCAGCGGAAACGGCCGATTGCGTGGGTGTCGCGCCGCAAACTTGTCTGCAAGTAAAGTTTGCGGAAGATGGCGAGTGGCAATTCTTTTATGACAGTATTGTTGGTTTTGACTATGTGCCTGGTTTTGAGTACGAATTGTTAGTCAACAAGCGTGAAGTCGAAGATGCACCGGCGGATGCTTCGACGCTGCGGTATGAGTTGGTGGCGGTGGTGAGTGAAACGGCCGTTGACGGTCAAACCGATATCTCTCTCCTTGAGCAGCTTATGGGCACAGATTGGAACCTGATTGAATGGGAGGGCATGACGATTTTGCCCAATGCCATTCCCACCATCGCTTTTGACGAAAATGGGCTGCGGGGCACAACGGGCTGCAACAGTTACTTTGGCTCTTTTGCCTTAGAAGGCACAGCGGTGACGATTGGGGAAGTGGGGATGACCGAAATGTGGTGTGAAGGGGTGATGGATCAGGAACAGGCGTTTTTGGCTGCTTTGCAAACGGCCGAATCCCTCACCCTTGAAGGCGACACCCTGACACTACACACCGCTGAAGGTGCCCTCACCTTCCAGCCGCCCACAGAAGCGACCCTCACCGATACCCAGTGGGTTTTGGGCGGCATTGCGGATGGGGATGCGGTGGTCAACACCTGGATTGACAGCGATATAACGGCCGAATTCAAAGACGGCACAATGGGTGGCTCATCTGGCTGCAACAGCTACTCGGTTTCTTACGAGACAGACGGCTCAACCCTAACGCTCGGCCAGGCAGTGGGCACACTAATGGCCTGCGCCGAGGAAGAACGGAGCCAGCGCGAGACGGAATTCTTGACCGCCTTAGCCAACATCGCCCAGTACGAAATTCAACGTAACACACTGACGCTCATGGATGCCGATGGCAACCTGGTGATGACCTTCCAGGTGCAAGACCAAACACAATAAGCAAAATGAGTGGTAATCAAAAAGGGCTGTGCCTGACAGCCCTTTTTTGATTTGTGAAATCAGAACATAGGTGCTATGATTCTGCTATCTTTCCCTGCTCACAGAGATAAACACTTATCTCCACTCACCCCCATAAAAGGCAAACAGCATGATCAAATTAAGCACAATTGCGCTCCAGGTATACCATCTTCAGGCCATGGTGGATTTTTATCGTGAGGCTTTCGGCTTCCAGTTCCAGCCCGTCACCACAGGCGGCTTCCCGTCCCAATTTGGCACGATGGGTGATCTGACGCTCAAGCTGGTGCCGCTGCGAGCCGCAGCCGATTTTGAAGGCTATCCCTCGCATCAACTGGGTTTTGCGGTGCCTGATGTGGAGCATGTGATTGCCCTGGCCGATAAACATGGTGGCTGCCAGGAAGGCGGGATTGTGTATAACGAACGATCTATCCATGCCGCCGTGCGTGATCCTGATGGGAACACGATTGAACTGTATACCGACCTTGAGGCTGAAAACAGCACGAGCTAAGTGATCACCATTTTGTGCCAGCTTGCAGCGCCTGGGCCAACAGCTTTTTGTAATATTTGCGTGGCACTTCAATGGCCCCAAAGCGGCGCAGATGGGGGGTCATAAACTGCACATCCAGCAACGTGTAACCGCCATGTTTCATGCGTTCTACCAGGTGTACTAGAGCCACTTTGCTGGCATCGCGTTCGCGGTGGAACATGCTTTCGCCGGCAAAAAAACCGCCCAGCGAGACACCATATAAGCCCCCAACCAGTTCGCCATCCAGCCAAGTTTCGACGCTGTGGGCCAGTCGTGACTGGTGTAGTTGAGTATAAACCTGAACGAACTCCTCACTAATCCAGGTTGTTTCGCGGCCGTCCCCAGGTGCGGCACAGGCTCGCATCACGTCGCTAAAGGCGGTATCTACGCGGACTTCAAAACGGCCGCTATTTATCACCCGCTGTAAGGAACGAGGTATGTGAAAACTATCCAAGGGGATGATGGCACGGGGATCGGGATCGTACCAAAAAATCTCATCTTCATCGGCCATTGGGAAAATTCCCTGGCAGTAACCAGATAACAATAATTGTGGCGTAATCGGCATGGGGCAGATTGTATCATATTTGCGATTTACGATTTACGATTTGGGATTTATGATTTTTCTACTATCCTTAGCGGTCTAAATTCCCTCATTAGGAGTCCCACGATGTATGATGTAGCGGCTTTGCGCCAAAGTGAATTTCCCATTACCCAAGAATTTGTCTATTTCCACAACGCCGGGGTGGCACCGCTGCCCACACGCACCAAAAACAAGATGCAGTGGGCGACGGAGCAGATGTCTCGCCGGTCGGGCAATTTTTTTAATGATGAACGGGCGGAGATGACGGCCGCTTTTCAAAAGGAAACGGCCGTTCTCATCAACGCCGCTTCGGGTAACGAGATTGTGCCTACGGCCAGCACCTCCACCGGTCTGAACGCCATTGCCCAGGCCATTGATTGGCAAGCTGGCGATAATATTCTGCTCTGCGATATTGAGTTCCCGGCCAATGTCTATCCCTGGCTGAGTCTGGCGCGGGATGGGGTGGCGGTGAAGTGGGTAACGGCCGTTAACGGCGGCCTCACTCTCGAAGCGCTAAAAGAACAAGTAGACGAAAACACACGCCTGGTGGCCGCCAGTGCCATCCAATTCTTCACCGGCCACTGCACTGATTTGGCGGCGATTGGCGCGTTTTGCCACGAAAATAACATTCTCTTTGTGGTGGATGCCATCCAGGCCATCGGCCACATGCCCATTGATGTGCAGGCCATGCACATTGACGCGCTGGTGACGGGCGGGCAAAAATCGCTGCTGGCTTCGCCTGGCTGTGGTTTCATGTATGTCCATGATGCCTGGGCCGAGACGCTCCATCCCCGCATCATCAGTGGCAGTTCGACGGAAAACTTCTTGCACTGGCTCAATTATGACCTGACGTTAGCGGCAGGGGCACAGCGTTTTCGTTCGGGGACGGCTAACAGTGTGGGCATGTATGCGGTGTTGGAGAGTGTGCGGCTGTTGCAGGAGTTGGGTGTGGCCAATATTGGGGCGCATACGCGGGGGTTAACGGCCGTTGCCAGCCAAACCCTCACCGATCTCGGCTACGAGGTCATTACCCCCCGCAGTGATTACGGCCCTATCACCACCTTCCGCACGGGTTTGGATGTAGAGGAAACCGATAAGTTGGTCAGCTATTTGCGCCAGCACAATATCACGGTTGTCAAACATCTGGATCGAGAGGGTACGCCCCATATTCGGGCTTCTTTTCATTGTTATAACACGGAGGAGGAAATCGGCCGTTTTGGGGCGGTTGTAGAAAGGCTCGCTTAACTTCTTGGGGGATGCCATCCAGCTAAGAGCCACTGTTCTCTAGCAGGAACAATATATTCGTTGTTCATCTTTAAGGCTTCGACTGTGGCGCGACCAATGGGTGTCATTCCCATGACTTCCACACCCGCAGCGTGCCACTGGAAATGGTCTGCCCATTGTTGGGTGCGCGGGTTAAACAAAGATACAACCTTGTGGGAAATGGGATCAATGGCCTCTATTTTCGTCCCTTTGTAACTGTTGCACCAGGCACAAGCAAGGCATAGGTTGTGTGTTTCTGTTGTACCACCACGTGATGAGGGGAGAATATGTTCAATGTGCATTTGTCCCCCACTAATGCGCTGACTGGTCAGACAATATTCACAACGATAATTGGCTCTGACATAAACTTCTTGTCGCAGCGAATCGGATAGATAAACGGCCATTAAGCTAGATCTTGCAGCAAAGGACGGCCGTTCCGTGAACTAAGTAAAGCCAAGGCACGAGCTTTTTGTAAGGTGATACGGCCGTATTCTCGTCGTAGATTATCTAATTCGGCCGTTTCTTTGGCATTTAGCTCACGTTCATCTTGAATCTCCCTTAATTGTTGCCAACGCTCCTCTGTCTTCTCTGGCAACATTTGCCGCGACATATCCCACAAAGACGCATCATCTAATGTAACCATTCGGGCCAGATCTCCTTGTACGTCCACAGGCACATTCGACAAATCGGGTAAAGAAGCCGAAAGTGCCGCAGAAAGTACATCTTCCACAGAATACTCCAAAGCTGTAGCGACCTGTCTAGCCCGTTGCAATACGGATTCTGAGAGTTGGAGCGTAATAGCTTGAGTCATCGTTCACCTTCCTTGTATGAAAAAGCATAACATGATCAAAAGAAAAAAAGCAACAGGCATCACCTGATTATGAAAACGCCAATGTCGGTTCAGTGCGGCAGACACTTTCCCACCACTGCCGAATGCGGCCGCCAATGGGACGGCCGATCCAGCCCTCCAACTCATAGACCACATCCCACAATTGGGCAAAGTCCACGCCCGTACCCAAGCCCATCTTGTAGGCCAGATAGACCAAATCTTCTGTAGCTAAATTGCCGGCCGCGCCAGGCGCAAAGGGGCAGCCGCCCAATCCACCCACGCTGGTATCGAAGATGCGCACCCCCGCTTGCAAAGCAGTGGTGGCATTAGCCAGCCCCATCGCCTGCGTATCATGCAGATGCGCCGCCAGCCGCGACATATCCAGCCGCTTGCCCAACTCCTCCATGAGATGCCCCACTTCCAGCGGGTGCGCCTGCCCAATCGTGTCGCCCACGGCCAACTCGTCCAGCCCTATTGCCCACAACTCTTCGGCGACGGCAATGGTGCGCAAGGGGTTGACTGGCCCTTCAAAGGGACAGACCCAGGCTGTAATCAAGTACATGCGGGTGCGCAGGCCATCCCGTTGGGCCTGTGCCACCAAAGCGCGGCTGGTGTCAATGGCCTGCTGGGTGGTCATGTGGGTGTTGCGCTCGCTCATGGTGTTGCTGACGGCTACGCCAAAAGCCAACGAGCGGCAGCCAGCCGCCAGGGCGCGATCATAGCCGCGCTGGTTGAAAACCAGGCCAACAAACTCGATGGGCTTGTCGCCATGTTGGTGCATGGTTTGCCCCATCACCTCATCGGCATCGGCCAGTTGGGGTACGGCTTGGGGATGCACGAAACTGGTGGCCTCGATGTGTCTTAGGCCAGCGGCGACCAGGCCGTCAATTAACGTTAACTTTTGTTTTGTGGTGATGGGCGTGGCCTCGTTTTGTAAACCATCACGCGGGCCTACCTCATATATCTTAATCGCGTCGTTCATGTGGGAATGGGAGAGCAGAAGATGGGGAGTGTGGGCCACCCATTTCTACGCATCAATTTGTTTACTTGTTGGAAGTGTTGGCAGTAGTGTTCCTTACGATTCTTAAGGTTGGTCTAAATAAGTGAGAACGGCCGTTACATTCTCCTCAAAGTCATTTACAGTACCCTAAACGAGCTTTCCTTCCGCCCGCCAGCTAACTTTTCCCGTCCCCGTCAACCCCGAAAACACCACAAGCGGCATGATCCAATTACTCAATTACCCAATTACCCCTAATAACGCCCCACAGAAGAATCCACTTGTATGGCATAAGCATCAATTCCCCCCACCATATTCAGCACATTCGTCCAGCCCTGCTGCAGCAGCCAGCCCGTCACTTGCCCGCTGCGATTGCCGTGATGGCACATGACCACAATTTCCGCATCTTTGCCCGCGACGATGCTTTCTGGCAGGGCTTCCAACCGCCGCTCGGCAATGTCGCTGAGGGGCACATGCAGGACACCCTCGCCTAAATTGGCATAATTTAACTCGACGGCTTCACGCACATCCATCAAAATAAAGTCGTCGCCATTCGCCCGTTTTGTGGCCACATCTTGCACGGAAATTTCGGGAATACCAAACATAAAAACCTCTAGAAGTAATTACGTCATGACGTAATTGCGTAATTAGCTGCGCCAGGCAGCGATGAATAGACAAGCCCAGCCAGCCAGAAAGGCCACCCCGCCCAGAGGTGTGATGGCTCCCAACCAACGAACTCGTGTGAACACCAAGAGGTACAAGCTCCCGGAGAAGATCAAGATGCCCACAAAGAAGAGCCAGCCAGACCAGGTTGTCAGGGAACCGGGCCATTTTTCGGCCAGCCAGGCAGCACTGAAGAGAGCCAGGGCGTGGATCATGTGGTAGCGAACGGCCGTATCATACGTCCCCTGCAAATCAGGATAAGTCGTAAAATAGCCGCTCAACCCATGCGCTCCAAAAGCGCCCGCGGCCACGCCCAAAAACATAAGGGCCGAACCGAGTAAAGTGAAGGTTTGTGTCATAATACATGGGGACTGGAGACTAGAGATTGGTCAGTCTCCAGTTTCTAGTCTCTAATCTCCCAATCTCTCAATTACTGCGGCTTCGCCCTGCCCCACGCCCACGCACAGCGTTGCCAGACCGTAGCGCATGGATTGCCCCGCTTCGGCGCGGCGTTCCATTTCGTGCAGCAGGGTGGTTAAAATGCGGGCACCAGAGCAGCCAAGGGGATGGCCGAGAGCGATGGCCCCGCCGTTGACGTTGGTGATTTCGGGGCGCATCCCGGCTGCACGCATGACGGCCAGGGCCTGCACGGCAAAGGCTTCGTTCAGTTCAATCAGGTCTATGTCGGCCATTGTCAGGCCAGCCCGCTGTAAGGCTTTGTGGGTGGCGGGCACCGGGCCAAGCCCCATCGTGCGCGGGTCTACGCCGGCCGCGCCGGAGGCCAGCCAACGAGCGCGGGGGTTCAGCCCCAACTCGGCCGCTTTGTCGGCAGACATGATTAGCACCGCACAGGCCCCATCGTTTAGGCCGCTGGCGTTACCGGCGGTGACGGTGCCGCCTTTGCGGAAGGCGGGACGCAGTTTGGCTAGGGTTGCCATGTCGGTATCGAGGGTGTAACGGCCGTCTGCCCACTTAATCCTCGGGTGTTCGTCCGTATCCACCAGAATGGGGTCGCCGCGCCGTTGGGGAATGGGGACCGGCACAATCTCGCGCTGGAAGTAGCCGTTGTTAATGGCTTCACAGGCGCGACGCTGGCTTTCCAGCGAAAAGGCATCTTGCTCCTCGCGGGAAATTGCCCCGCCTTCTAGCTGGCCGGAGCAGGTGAGGTCGTAGATATTTTCGGCCGTTTCGCCCATCGCTTCTAGCGGAAACATCGCCTCCATTTGGGGATTGGGATAACGCCAGCCCAGCGTTGTATCGTAGGCCGTCACATTGCCCGATGGCCCCCAGGCGCGGGAGTTTTTGGGGAAGGAATAGGGGGCGCGGGTCATACTTTCCACGCCGCCAGCGATGAAGACATCGCCCTCGCCGCAGCGAATGGCGCGGGCGGCCTGATTGACGGCATTGAGGCCGCTGGCACAGAGGCGGTTGAAGGTAACGGCAGCCACGCTTTGTGGCAGACCAGCCAGCAGCGTCGCCATACGGGCTACGTTGCGGTTATCTTCTCCGGCCTGATTGGCACAGCCGAGATAAACCTCTTCAACCACCTGCGGATCAATGCCTGTCCGCGTGATAACTTCTTTAATGACCAGCGCGGCCATGTCATCGGGACGCACACTTTCTAACGCGCCCCCGTGACGGCCGATTGGGGTACGTACTGCTTCAACAATGACTACTTCTTTCATAAATCTTTCCTGTAATTGAGCGGGGGCGAGACGACGCGGAGATGAGGTGTTGGTTTGTATCCAATGCGTTTCCGCGTCGTCCCGCCCCTACGGTATTTGTGGTTAATTAATCCTCGTTGGCGGCGGCAAAGACATCGTTGACTGCCACCGCAAAACCTGCCAGTAATTTCGAGGCGGCTGTGTCATCGGCTGCAAATTCGCCATGCACTTCATAATTGTCTTGGGCAAGGTGGAGGACGGTGATGCGCTTGAATTTGGGATCAACAATCCAATATTCAGCGATACCAGCCTCAGCATATTCGGCTCGTTTCTTGATTAAATCTCTCTCTCGATCTTCTTTACTGCCGCTTACAACCTCGACTACTAAGTCAGCTCCATGGGGGTAATCACCTTTTTGCTTGGCCATATTTTCGGCCGTGATAAATACCAGATCAGGTTCACGATAGGTACGAGGCCAAAGTCGCACACGCAGAGGAGCGAACCATACTTTGCCTAACTGATTGGCGCGGACGAAGAGGAGTATCGCCTCATAAAGGAAAGCAACAATATTTTGGTGCGATCGCGTGGGCATAGGCAAAACCTCAATATAGCCATCTGAAAATTCGATGAGGTGATTGGTATTCAAATCCAAATAATCGCTCTCGCTCCAATAACCTTGGTAAGGGAAAAGCTGGGCGATTGCCCAGAGGGGTTCACCTTTTTGTGAGGGAGGACGTTTTTGTAATACGGCCATGTTCATACCTCAATGGTGCTATGCACCCATAAACGATCTCTAGTCTCCAGTCTCTAATCTCCAATCTCCAGTTTGGCTTCAACGGCCGTCTTTATTGTACCGCCCGCCACCAGTTGGCGCACCTGCTCGATGTGGGGGGCGAGGAAGGTGTCGGTGGTGAGGAAGGGGACTTGGTGGCGGATGAGTTCATAGGCGGCTGATGTGCCTGCGCCCAACTGCGTCACATTCATCACCTTTTGGCGGAAATCTATGCCTTGAGCGGCGGCCAGCAGTTCGATGGCGACGATGGTTTCGGCGTGTTGCAGGATTTGCTCGGTTTGGCGAACGGCCGTTGCTCCCATGCTTACGTGGTCTTCGGTGTTGGCACTGCTGGGGATACTGTCGGCGCTGGCGGGGTGGGCCAGCACCTTGTTTTCAGAGGCCAGGGCGGCGGCGGTGTATTGGGCCATCATAAAGCCGCTTTCCAGGCCGCCGTTTTCGGTGAGGAACATGGGCAGGATACGGCCGTTACTGTCGGCATCCACCAGCCGCGCCGTGCGCCGCTCGCTCATATTGCCCAGTTCGGTGAGGGCCAGTTTGAGGTAATCCATGGCAATGGCGATGGGTTCGCCATGAAAGTTGCCCGCCGAAATCACATCCACTGCGCCTGTTTCGTCGTCCACAAAGATGAGGGGATTGTCGTTGACGGAGTTGAGTTCGATGTCTATGACCCATTGGGCGTAGGCGATGGCATCGCGGATGGCGCCATGTACCTGGGGGACGCAGCGCAGGGTGTAGGCATCTTGCACGTTAAGCGGGTCGTCGCCGCGCAGCAGTTGGCTGCCGGAGAGGAGTTGACGCAGGAAGGCGGCGCAGTCTATCTGGCGGGGATGGGGGCGCAGTGCGTGGACGCGGGCATCGTAGGCGCGGTCTGTGCCGTGCAGGGCTTCCAGGCTGAGGCAGGCGGCGGTGTCGGCGGTGAGGGCCAGGTTGATGGCGCGGCGGACGAGCAACGCGCCCATGCCCACCATGAGGGTGGTGCCGTTGAGTAACGCCAGCCCTTCTTTGGCTTGTAGTTGGACGGGTTGGAGGCCAACTTTTTGCAGGGCGGAACGGCCGTTCATCATCACCCCATCCACCACTGCTTCGCCTTCACCGATGAGGACTAAGGCCATGTGCGCCAGCGGGGCGAGGTCGCCGCTGGCGCCGAGTGAGCCTTGGGCGGGGATTCGCGGATGTACGCCTTTGTTGAGCATGTCGAGCAGCAGTTGGATGACGGCGACGCGGATACCGGAGTGGCCCATCGCCAGCGTGTTGGCGCGGACGACGAGCATGGCGCGGACGACGGCTGGGGGCAAATCTGGCCCGACGCCGACGGCGTGGCTGCGGACGAGGTTGATTTGCAGTTGGCGCACGTCGTCGGGGGGGATGATTTTGCTTTTGAAGTGGCCGAAGCCGGTGGTGATGCCGTAGGCGATGCGGCCTTCGGCGACAAGCTGCTCGACGGCGGCGCGGGATTTTTCGATTTTGGGGATGGCGGCGGGGTCGAGTTGGACGGAACGGCCGTTGGCGACGGCTACGACATCATCAATTTTTAGGTCTGTGCCGGAAATAGTTAAGGGAATCATGCTGGTAATTATACGGCATTGTGGTTATCGGGTAAGATATCGGTGATCGGTTATCGGTGAACCGTCATCCGATTACGGATTACCGATTACGGATTATCGATATCAGGAGGTAATGATGCCAAAGTATCGTATTTTGAGTTTTGATGGGGGTGGGGTGCGGGGGGTGTATACGGCCGTTCTCCTTGAACGAATTCGCCGTGCTGTGCCCAATTACCTGGATGACATTCATCTGTATGCGGGGACTTCGACGGGGGCGTTGATTGCGCTGGGGCTGGCGGATGGGCGCACGCCAGCGACGGCGATTGAGCTGTATCGGGAGTTGGCGGATGATGCGTTTAGACGGCCGTTTTCCCGGCAGTTGGCGACGTTGTGGGGGTTGATTGGGGCTAAGTATGATAATGTGGCCTTGCGCCGGATTTTGGGGCAGGTGTTTGGCGAGAAGACGTTGGCGGATTTGGGACGGCGGGGGCGGCATGTGTTGATTGCGGCGTTTGATTTGCAGGGGCAGGTGGCGGGGCAGACGACGTGGAAGCCGAAGTTTTTTCACAATTTTGCAGGGGATGATTCGGATGGACAGGAGAAGGTGGTGGATGTGGCTTTGCGTTCGGCGGCGGCTCCGACTTATTTTCCGGTATACGGCCGTTACATAGACGGTGGTGTAGCCGCCAACAACCCCAGCGTGGCGGCCTTGGCGCAGGCGTTGGATGCCAGCACGGGTGGGCAGCAGTTGGCCGATATTCGCCTGTTGTCGTTGGGCACGGGCTGGATGCCGCGCTATTTGCATGGGCAGAACCAGAATTGGGGGCTGCTGCAATGGGCGTTTCCGCTTGTGCCCATTTTGTTAGAAAGTTCGGAGGGCATGGCCGATTACCAGTGCCAGCGCATTTTGGGCGCACAGTATCACCGCCTGGGGCCAACACTGCCGACGCGGATTGATTTGGATGATGTGGGGCAGATGGATTACCTGATTGAGTTGGCGCAAAAGGTGGATATTGGCCCGACGGTGGCTTGGGTGCAGCGGCATTTTTTGTGAGGATATAGTCAGGACAATGGTTATGTTGAAAATGGGTGTCATGACAAGGATTTGAACTTCACCCGCACGAATATGATTGTCAATTGTTAGTTTTATAGAGGTGGGAAGGGGGCTGTGGTAGAATAACGGCCGTGCAGTAACCCAAAGATTCTACACGAGAGGAATATTTATCCAAAGCAGGTGAGATGAACCATAAACTAACACGCACACAAGTGGTACGACAAATAGAAATTGCCCGCAGCAAGGGCGAACGTGTCGATTTAAATGCCGTAGACTTAAGTAATGTTAATTTAAGTGGTCTGGATTTGCGCGGCGTGAGATTCTCTGGTGTTAACTTAAGTCATGTGAACCTGGAAGGGGCTCGGTTAGAACAGGCAGCATTTATAAGCTCGAACCTTACTCATGTAAACATGCCAGGGGTAGACCTGAGACAGACAAGTATTGGGCATGTTAATTTGCATCAAGCCAATCTCCAAGGTGTTATTCTTGAGGGGAGTAACTTGTTCAATGTAAATTTCAGTGAAGCCAATCTGAGTCGTGCCCGTCTTAAGGGAGCTAAACTAGAGCGAAGTGATTTAAGTAAAGCTGATTTCCGGGGGGCTAACTTAAGTGAGGCTAATCTAAATTGGGTCAATCTGTTTGGCGTAACTATTGATGAGAAAACTCAACTTGACGCAAAGTGGCGTTTAGTTTTAGAAATCGTGGCCAATGGCGTAGCTGGACAGGATTTAAGGGGTGTTGATTTAGCCAAGGCTTTTTTGCGACAAGTGAACTTTGCAGGGGCTAATCTTCAAGCTACTAACTTTGCCGAAGCAGATTTAAGAGAAGCTGCTTTTGTAAGTGCCAATCTTCAACATGCTAATTTTGAGGAAGCAGTTCTTGATGGCACAAATTTCGACCAGACTGATTTGACAAGAGCCAATTTTCGGAAGGTGTTTTTTAGAGAAGCAAAAGCGCGTCGGGCTAATTTAGAAGGGCTGGAATTAAGCACTGTCTTATTCGGTAAAACAGATTTTCAAGGTTCCAACCTGGCAGGGGCTAATCTGGAAGAAGCAGATTTTGCCGAAGCCAATCTTCAAGATGCCAACTTGAGCCATACCAATCTTACAGGGGCAAAATTTAAAAATGCCAATCTCAAAGGGGCCAAGTTTGCGCAAGCCAAACTTGATTACGCTCATTTCAAAGACGCTCAAATTGATGAAGAAACTGAAATTGACGAGAAATCCCGCATGGTTTGGCTGATTGTGACCCAAGGGGTTCCTGGCAAAGATTTCCGCCAGAGAGATTTGAGCCATACTTTTTTGAACAATTCTGATATGTCTGGTGTTGATTTGAGTGGAGCCAATTTACATGCAGCCAAGTTGTATCAGGTGAAACTAGGCAAGGCAAATTTGGAAAATGCCAATTTAGGGGGGGCATATTTAAGTTCAGCTCTCTTAACTCAAGCCAGCCTCGCACGCGCCAATCTCAGTCATGCGGTTTTGGTGAACACAATTTTGAATGATGCTATTCTCACCGAAGCGAATTTACAAGACTGTGATCTAAGTGGGGCTTGTCTGATTAATGCCAATCTCCTTATGGCAGATTTAAGCGGCTCAGACTTAAGTAGAGCCGATTTTAGTGGGGCAAACCTGATTGGCGCGAATCTACAAAGAACGAAACTTGACCGCATAAAATTAGTAGGTGTCAAGGTCGATCACACAACAAAATTGAAAAAGAGAGTTCGGTTAACACTTATGCCAGACACATCCGAAGCAAAGAACCTCAGTGGATTTAACTTAAGCAATTTGGATATGAGTGGACATGATCTAACTGATGCAGACTTGAGTGGTGCTAAGTTAAGGAATACAACATTACGAGAGGCGCATTTAAGCAAGGCAAATTTAAGGGGCGCAGATCTCTCTCATGCTGATTTTAGACGAGCAGATTTGCGTGGTGCTGACATGAGAGGAGCCAATCTAGAAGGAACGCGATTCGCTTATGCTGACTTGCGTGGTGCAAACCTAAAAAACGCAAATTTGAAAGATGTTGAGCTTGGTAAAAGCAGGATAGATGAGACAACTCAGCTTGATGACAAATGGCGATTAGTTTGGGAAATCTGCACATATGGTGTTCAAAATCTTATTAGTGTAGATCTTAGTGATACGCAATTTGATTTTCCGTATGGATATAGAGAACTTGTCAATTTTTCTGGAGCCAATCTGAAAGGTACAAGGTTAAGTGTCCCTCCGCATGCCATAATGATCAAAGCAGATTTGCAGAGGGCAAATTTTGAAGACAGAAGACTCTTCGGTGTCAAGCTTCAAGAAGCAGACTTAAGGGCGGCCAATCTTACCCATTCAGAGTTGATTAATGTGAATTTAGCAAAAGCCAAATTAGTTGCTACCCTTTTTAAGGGTGCAGATTTAGCACAAGTCAACCTCACAAGGGCTGACATGGAAGGTGTAAGCTTTGCACCTGGCCCACTCCATTTTGCTGTTCAGCCAACAAGTCTTAAGCAAGTAGATTTTAGGCAGTCAAATTTATCTGGAGCAGATTTCCATTTGGCTAAGATTTATCAATGCGACTTTAGAGGGGCAAATTTGAGTCAGGCGAATTTCCAAGACACGGAATTGTTTGGAGTCAATTTCACGAATGCTATCCTGAATGGTGCGGATCTGCGGGGGGCAAAATATAATCATGAAACTATTTGGCCTTTTGGCTTTAACCCTATTAAAGTTGGAGCATTACATCAAGAATAAATTGTTGTTGCTACAGTATCAATACTCTGGATTCGTGATTGTATTGAAGGTTAGAATGTGATTTTGGCATGATCCCGTTACGTTTTACGTATTGCCCATTACGTTTTACAATCCCCCTATGACGACTTGGCAAAATATTATTGGGCATGATTGGGCGGTGGAATTGCTGGCGAATTCGATTCGGCATGATCGGGTGGGTCATGCGTATTTGATTACGGGGTTGGAGCAGGTGGGGAAGACGACGCTGGCGCGGACGTTGGCCCAGGCGTTGAACTGTTTGGCGGCGGATGTGGGGGAACGGCCGTGTGGCCAATGCCGCGCCTGTAAGTTGATTGCCGTTGATCGCCATCCCGATGTGCGCTTAGTTGAGCCAGAGGTGAGTGGGCGGGGACAGTTGAATTTGAAGATTGAGGCCATGCGGCAGTTGCAGCGGGATTTGAATTTGGCCGCCTACGAGGCGCGGACGAAGGTGGCGATTTTGAAGCGGTTTGATGCGGCTAACGCCAATGCGGCCAATGCCTTCTTGAAGACGTTGGAGGAGCCGCCGAATAATGTGGTGCTGTTGTTAACGGCCGTTGATGCCGACACCCTCCTGGACACCATTAACTCCCGCTGCCGCAATTTGCATTTACGGCCGATCAATGCTGACCTCATCGAGCAAAGTTTGGCGGTGCGGTGGCAAGTGCCAGCGCGGGAAGCGACGCTGCTGGCCCATTTGGCGGACGGCCGTTTGGGCTGGGCGGTGCAGGCGGCCAAAGATAGTGCTGTGTTGACGGCGCGGGAAGCGCAGTTGGCTGCCCTGTATGAGGCGTTGGCGGGCAATCGGGTGACGCGCTTTGCGTTGGCCGATAAGCTGGCAAAAAAGGCGGAGGAGCTGCCGGATGTGTTCAAAACCTGGCTGAGTTGGTGGCGGGATGTGGTGCTGTTGACGCAGGCCAAGGGGCAGAGTACGGCCGTTAGCAATATTGACCAGCAAGAGAAGCTGGTGGAAAAGGCCAAAGTGTGGACGGCCGATCAAGCGCTCAACAGCCTGCAACAGACCAATCATGCCCTGTGGCAACTGGCCCGCAACGCCAATACGCGCCTGGTGTTGGAGAATTTGCTGCTGGTTTATCCGCTGCCGAGCAGTTAAAACTGCGGCAACGACTGCCAAGCCCGTCTGCACGGGCTAAGTCGGCGTAGGCCGACTTTGTAGTCGTTGCCGCGAATTTATTCGCCCCATGATGAAAAAGTTTTGTTTGCTGTTTTTGCTGTTTGTGTTGGGCTGCCAGACGGAGGTGCCAACGGCGACGGTGGCAACGGCGACGCTGGCGGTGGCAACGGCGGCGGCTGCGGTTGTGCCGACGAGTACGGTGGTGATGACGGCAACGGCCGTTCCGCCACCACCGGCTCTGCCTACCGCCATTCCCACCAGTACGGCCGTGCCTTCACCCACACCTGATCTGCTGCTGCCATTTACCCTGGAGGGCTTGCGCCAGCGGGACTATCCGGGTGGGGCGATTGAATATTGGGCGACGATGGCGGAAACGGCCGATTTCACCCAATATTACGTGGCTTACCCCAGCGATGAGTTGACCATTACGGGCATGATGCACGTGCCGACTGGGGCGGGGCCGTTTCCGGTGATTGTGCTGCTGCATGGCTATTATGAGCGCGACCAATATTATGCGGGGGCGGATACGTGGCAAACGGCCGAATTTTTCGCCAGGGAAGGTTATCTGACGATTGCGCCGGATTACCGCAGTTGGGGGGCTTCGGATGTGGGTTTGAGTCTGTTCCACACAGGGCTGGTGGTGGATGTGCTGAATTTGCTGAGTGCGCTGGATTCTGTGCCACAGGCAGATACAACGCGGATTGGCCTGTGGGGGCACAGTATGGGTGGGGGCATGACGACGAAGATATTGGTGGTGGATGATCGGGTGCAAGCGGCCGTTTTGTATGCGCCGAACAGTGCGGATGATGGGGATTTGATCGGCCGTTGGGGGCCGGGTTGTTTGCCGGGGCAGTCGTTAGAGGCAGAGGATAGGTGTAATCCTGGTGAGATGATTCCGGTGGGGACGGATGAGGCGTTGTTAGAGATGTATTTTGCGGCAGCGGCTGATCCTGCCGCTTTGCAGCGAGTTGCGCCCTATTATCATTTGGATGCGATTTCTGTGCCGGTGCAGATTCATATTGGCACGGCTGATGGCGCGATTCTGACGCAAACGCCGCCAGAGTGGTCGGCCAAGCTGTATGAGGGGCTGTTGGCTGCGGGCAAAGAGGTGATGTTTTTTGAGTATGAAGGGGCGGGGCATTATTTTGAGGGGGCCGATTGGTCGCTGTTTCATGATCGGGCGTTGGCTTTTTTTGATGAGCAGTTGAACCAGTGAGTGGTATGAAACCGGAGACGCAGGATCGGCCGTCGGATGTCCCTTTTGTTGAGGTTGTGTATGGGGCGCAGAGTGTGGGGGGCGGCTCGTTTATCTCGACGGCGGAGAGCCGCTGGGAGATGGTGGTGACGAAGCAAAGGGGCAAGACAGTGGTGACGGTGCGCGGGCCAGAGACGATTGCCCGACCGGCTTTGGTGCCGGAGGATGCCGAGTTTGTGGGCATTATCTTTAAGCCGGGTGTGTTTATGCCGCATTGGCCGCTGGCTAAATTGGTTGATGAAGAGGTGAATTTGCCGGGAATGGCTCATCACTCTTTTTGTTTGCAGGGGATGGGGTGGGAGATTCCTACTTTTGAGAATGCGGATGTGTTTGTGGCCCGCTTGGTGCGGGAGGAGATGTTGGTGTATGAGCCGGTGGTGGCGGCGGTGCTGGAAAATCGGCCGTTGGACCTCTCCCCGCGCACCATTCAGCGCCGCTTTCTCCAGGCTACCGGGCTGACACGTGGCACATTTGCGCAGATTGAACGCGCTCAGCAGGCGGTTGCGCTTTTGGAGCAAGGTCTCTCTATTGCGGATGCTGCTTTTCAGGTTGGGTATGCCGATCAGCCGCATTTCACCCGGTCTTTGAATCGTTTCTTTGGGCAAACGCCAGCGCAGCTCATTCGTCAACTTGAAAGGGAATAGTGTCGTTTTTGTTCAAGACAGGTCGTGTTCGCTGCGTTATGATGTACGTAAATCATTTACACACATTTAGGAGAGCTGACATGAGAAAAATAGTTGTATCAGAGTTTATTTCGTTGGATGGCGTTATTCAGGCACCGGGTGGGGCTGAGGAAGACACAGAAGGAGGATTCGTTCACGGCGGTTGGACATTCCCCTATTGGCATGATGATATTGGTGAGTATTTTGACAAGGCGATGAGCCAATCTGACACGTTTTTGCTGGGGCGTAAAACTTGGCAGATTCATGGTGGTGCTTTTGAGCCAATGCCTGAGGGCGACCCGTTTGGGGATGCGATGAAAAGTATGCCAAAAGTGGTGGTTTCGACGACCTTGAAAACGGCCGATGCCTGGCGCAATTCGACTCTCATCAGCCACAATGTGGTGGAGGAGGTGCGTAAATTAAAGGAACAGCCGGGCAAGAATATTCTGATTGATGGCAGCAGTGTGCTGGTGCATACGCTGGCGCAGCACAATCTGATTGATGAGTACAGCTTGCTGGTATATCCGGTGGTGTTGGGCAGTGGCAAGCGGCTCTTTCCCGAAGGTGTTCGCATTAACCTCAAGCTCATGGAAACCCATGCCTTTCCTTCAGGGGTGGTGCTGCATCGTTACCAATCGGATGGTGGCGGCGAGGCGTAAGGCGCATTTCCTTAGGTGTACTCAGTAGATCGAAACAGATCACAAGTGTGGCGTAGAGCGATTTTGCAAATCGCTCGGACGATTTACCAAATCATCCCGCACTGTTTAAACTGCAAGCGAATCGCTCTATAAAGATTGGCTCTTTAGGAATTCGTGGGGTATCCACCATATGCTGTAGGGCAAAAGCGTGCCTTTGCCCTACATAGCTGATACTGGACGATAGAGGGGTTACGCATGGGGCAATATCTTCTATAATAGCGGGGTATGAGTGAATTAAGCGAACTCAATTATCAGATAGCTGTGCGTGATTTTCAGCGGGCGCGTAAAGAGGCGGCAATGCAGCAGATGTTGGCGCGAATTCAGGGCCGGTCTGCGGATTTGCTTTGTTATGATGAGGTGCGGCGGCAGTTGCGGGCAACGGGTAAGCCGATTGAGCGGGGCTTGCAGGAGATTCCGCTGGCGAAGATTGTGGGCAGTGTCGGCCGTTATCAGGATTTCACGCGCAGCTTTTTACCGAAGAAGGATAGTAATGAGGAGCGTTGGGCGCGGGTGAAGGCGGCGATTACGGATATGAGGGGGATGCCGCCGATTGAGGTGTATCAGGTGGGGGATGCTTATTTTGTGAAGGATGGTAATCATCGTGTGTCGGTGGCGCGGCAGTTGGGGAGTGAGACGATTTCGGCGTATGTGACGGAGGTGGAGACACGGGTGCCGTTAACGGCCGCTGATGATCCCGATGAAGTTATTTGCAAAGCCCGCTATGCTGATTTCCTGGAGAAAACGAACCTGGATAAACTGCTGCCTGAGGCGAATTTGCTGATGACGTTTTGTGGCCATTACCAGACTTTGCTTAACCAAATTCAGGCTGAATGTTGTTTGCTGGGGGATTCACCAGCGTGTGAGGGGTTGGATTGGGAAACGGCCGTTGTTGCCTGGTACAACGAAGTTTATCTGCCCGTTGTTAAGCTCATCCGCGAATTGGGGGTGATGCGCCGCTTCCCGGAGCGTACTGAGGCTGATATTTATGTGCTGCTGTCGGAGGAGCGGGAGGAGTTGCAGGATGCTTTGCAGTGGCGGTTGGATGCCAAAACGGCCGTATCCACCATCCTCAAACCACCCACTCGCCCCCTGCTCAACCGGCTGTTGGATGCCGTTGCCCCCGATTTGGAAGAAGGCCCCCGGCCAGGACGCTGGCGGCAGCAGCAGTTGGCCCTGCATCGTGAAGGCCACCTCTTTGAGAACATTTTGGTGCTGCTGGAAGGCATTGAGGGCGATTGGCGTATACTCAACCGGGTCATTCGCTGGGCGCAAATGGACAACGATCACATTTTGGGGCTGCATGTGGTGCGGGAAAAGTCACAAAAAAACAGCGAGGCCGTGCAGGCACTTCGTGCCGAGTTTGAGCGCCGCTGCCAGGAAGCGGGTGTGGATGGTGAATTTGCCATTGAAGTGGGCGGCACCACCAATGCCATCATTAAGCGGGCGGCCTGGGTTGATCTTGTCGTCATCAATCTGACCCATCCCCCAGAAGCGCAGCCGTTAGCCCGCATTGGCCCTGGTTGGGGGCGGCTCATCCAACGCTGCCCGCGTCCTCTTTTGGTTCTGCCTGATGCTGTGGAAACGCCTTTAAGCCATGCGCTGCTGGCTTATGATGGCAGTGCTAAAGCGGATGAGGCACTGTTTTTGGCGACCTATTTTGCCGTGCGTTGGCGCATGGCCCTGACGGTGTTGACGGTGCAGACGCAGTATACACATACAACCGCCATAGAACAGGCGCGGGCTTATCTGGAGAAGCATGGGGTTACGGCGGTGGAATATGTATTGGATGAGGAACCGATTGCTGAGGCGATTTTGCGAACGGCCGATCAACGCAGTTGCAATTTCCTCATCATGGGTGGTTTTGGTCATCGCCCTATGATGAGAGTGATGCTGGGCAGCACCGTGGAACATATGCTGCGGGAATTTAAGTGGCCGATGTTGATTTGCCGGTAAGGCGTATAAAACGTATAAAACGTAAAACGTAAGGTTTTTCCCCTTACGTTTTACGTTTTACGGTATTAGTTCCGCTTCGTGCTAAACATCTTGACGTGCCGGAAAGGCTCTTTGCCATAGCTGTGAGAGACAATATTGGCCTGCCGCGCCATCTGGTGCTGTTGGCGGCGTAGGGTGGAATCCACCGGACGGAGGGCGACGTTGGCTTTGCCCGCGTTGATCTCTTCGATGGCGCGTTGGGCATCGGCCATCGCTAACTCAAAAGGGTCCGCATCGCCTTCCTCCTCTAGCCCGCCATTCATGTTGAGGGCCTGCATGAGAAAACTTTCCATCTGGCTGACGGTGTTGGCGCGTAGGACGTAGACGGGGATGCGCCGCCGTTCGGCATCGCTGATCATGCGCCGCCGTTTGCGGTAGTAGCTTTTGAGTGTGACCATCATGTCGGCATCGCTGATCTGGTCTACCAGGTAGATGTGGACTTTGAGCCGTTTGGCGGCCTGGATGAGGCGGTTGCGGGCGACACCGTAGGCGTAGATGTTGATGCTGTTGTCGAGTTCTTCAGTGGGTGTACCGCTGCCGTTGCTGCTTTCGAGTTCGCCGTTGGCCGGCCGTTTCTTGGAGCCAATGGTGCGGTAGCTGCCTTCACCGGGTTCTCGCCGGCCTCGGCTGTCGCGTCGTCCGGTAACGGCCGTTGATGACAGCACAATCCGCTCATACTCAATCTGCACCTCGCCATTTTCGTCTACATAGCGATTTTCCACGTCCAATGGCTCGCCGCGCAGCATATTGTCCACCGCCGATGTCACATCGCGGTGCACCAGCAGCCGCTGCCGCTCTTGCAGTTCAATCATCACATCAAACGTCGGCGGTGAGCGGCGTTCGAGTACGGTTTTCTGTGTACCGCGCCGCCGTGCTTCATCATCGGAAAGTGTCACGCTCTCAATACCGCCGATCAAGTCAGAAATGGTGGGGTTGAGGAGGAGATTCTCCAATGAATTGCCATGTGCTGTGCCGATGAGCTGTACGCCGCGTTCGTTAATGGTGCGGGCGGCGGCGGCTTCCAGTTCACGGCCGATTTCGTCAATGATGATGACTTCGGGGTTGTGGTTTTCCACTGCTTCGATCATCGTCTCGTGCTGGTGTGAGGGGCGCGGCACTTGCATCCGCCGCGCACGGCCAATGGCCGGGTGGGGAATATCGCCGTCGCCGCCGATTTCGTTGGAGGTGTCTACGATGATGACTCGTTTGCTTTCGGCCAAGACGCGAGCCATCTCGCGCAGCATGGTTGTTTTGCCCACGCCGGGACGGCCCAGCAGTAAGATGCTTTGCCCTTCTTCCACGATGTCGGCGATGATGTCGGTGGTGCCGTAGACGGCGCGGCCAACGCGGCAGGTGAGGCCGACCACTTGTTTGTGGCGGTTGTGGATGCCGGAGATGCGGTGGAGGGTGCGGGCGATGCCGGCGCGGTTGTCGTCGTCGAATTCGCCAATGTTGTTGACGACGATGTCAATTTCGGCCTGGGTTACTTCTTCTTCGCGTAGAATGACTTCGCCATCTATATAACGAGCGGTGGGGACGCGCCCCAAGTCCATGATGACCTCTAGAAGGCCGTCTTCGTTGCCGTGTGTCTCGATTTTGGTGCGAATTCGTTCGGGTAACAGGTTTAAGAGTGCTTGCAAATCTTCGTGAATTGTTTTGGTCGTCATAAAAAAGTAATGTGATACTGGCAATTGCACTGAGTAATTACGTAATGACGTAATTACGTAATTATTCTGCACTACGCAGTTTTTTGTTTTTGTTAAGTTTGTGGGGGCGGCGGTAGTGCCGCACCATGGTGGTGGTGGGGGAGATGCCTTTTTGCTCTAAAACGGCCGATAAATCCTGTAATGGTTTTTTGGTGTGGTGGACGGTGTGTTTGACCATTACTGCCTGGCTGCCCCAGAAGGTAAAACCCAGCCGCTGTAGGGCGGATTGTATCCAGCTTTGGTAGCGGCGGATGCAGCAGTAGACGGGTAAGGATTTTTTGAGGCGTTTGATGCGGAGAGCGGCCGTTACGATGTCATCTACACGGGCATCGGCGTTGGGGTGAATGATTAAGCCCAACCAGGTTGCCGCTTCGCCTTCGTGAATGTAAACGTAGGCGGCTAGTTCTCCATTTTCGCGCAGCACCCAACCGGTGTTGTTTTGGCTTTCTGGGGGAATGGGTTCCACCAGTTGTACCAGGCGGGGTACGGTGTTGGCGTAAAGTAGTTGAATGTCCCACTCATCATTGGTTCCACAAGGAGTTAGTTCAATGTCGTTTTTGCGCTGTCTTATCTCTTCATGATCGGTAAAAACCCAAATATCCTGTCGGGTATAGACGGCGAAACCAGCTCGCCGCAAAATTGGTAGTTCGGTGCCCACTTCGTTGACTTCAGCCACCAGGCTGTGAATGCCGCGGGCGCCTACTTCGGCGACTGCCTGATCTAATAGGGGCAGCCACACATTTTCATCAAGATAAGGTTGTTTATCACCATTGCTCACCTCCGTTGTGAAGTCTGATGAATGACCATTGCTGCTGTGGGGTGTGGAGCTGAGGTAGAGGATGCGGGCTTGTTGGCCGCTTTCTACATAGAGTTGGATGAAGCCAGCCGCATTTCCTTCTTCTGCTTTCCAGACGTAGGTTGGGAATTCACCCCCAACCAGCATGTTGACGACGGCACCGCGCAGGGGATGTAGGTTGTCTATTAGTGCCGACTTGGTATGGAGAGAAACCCCTTGTTCGCGCAGGCGGTGTACCAGGGCTAAATCTCGTATATCAAATGGTCGTATCATTGTGAGAAGTAGTGTAGCAACGGCCGTTACACAAAGCAACAATCTCTCATTAAAATTGGGGGCAAGGGGCAGGCGGCAAGCAGCAGGTAAGAGGGCTATTTGCCCCCTGCTGCTTGTCACTTTTACGTTTTACGTTTTCTGCAAACCGCTCTATAATCCCATTGGGAAGAATTAACCAATCTCAACAAAGGAGAAAACTATGTCATCTCTTACTCTCACCGTCCGCGAAGCCATCCGTTATCGTGGGCGTAGTGGGCATTGGAGCTGGATCGCTCATCGCCTGTCTGGTCTGGCGATTTTGGGCTTTCTCACGATTCATGTGTGGGACACGGCCAATGCACACTTTGCGCCTCATATTTACGAATGGTCGCTGGCCTTATTCAAACATCCCCTTTTTGGTCTAGGCGAAGTGGGCATTATGGCGGCCGTTTTGTACCATGCTTTTAATGGCATTCGCATTACCTTACTCGATTTCAAGCCGGAATGGTGGAAGCACCAGCAGCGCAGTGCCCTGATTGTGTGGGTGCTGTTTGCTGTCATTTTTGTGCCAATTGGCATTTACATGTTCAGTGAAATAATCGGCCGTTGTGGCGAATTAGCCGCACACGGTGCCAGTTGTTGGGCAATCCCCCGCTTGAGCGATTTCCCCCCCTATAACTAAGGAGACCACAAATGGCAGCAGCTACCGGAAACATAACACGTCGTAAAATACAGCGGCAGGCTAGTTTAGAGCGTGTCGCTTTCATGTTCATGCGTATGTCGGGCATCGCCCTGCTCATTTTAGCTGTGGGGCATATGATGATTCAGCATGTGCTAAACAGCAGTGCCAATCTGACCCTCCAGTTTGTAGCCGCCCAGTGGGATGCTTGGGGCTGGAAGGTCTATGACATGCTCTTACTGATTTTTGCCTATTTTCATGGCATCAACGGCTTACGCAATATTTTGGAAGATTACATTCATAACCGCAGTTTGATGAAAAACATTAGCATTATCCTGGCTGTTTTCGCTGTTATCACAGTGCTTTGGGCAGGGTTTGCGATTGCATCTTTTAACCCAGAGGCGGTCAGATAATGACGTAATTACGTCATTACGTCATGACGTAATGACGCAGTTACGCTGTGAATACTCATGGCAAACATAAAAACACACACATTTGATGCCGTTATCGTTGGTGCTGGTGGGGCTGGTTTGATGGCCGCGCTGTATGCCAGCCGCACCGCGAAGGTAGCGGTAATTTCTAAGTTGTATCCCACCCGCTCCCACACGGGGGCGGCGCAGGGAGGTATTGGGGCGGCACTTGGTAATAGTGAAGAGGATCGGTGGGAGTGGCACGCTTATGATACTGTGAAGGGGTCAGACTATCTGGCTGACCAGGATGCAGTAGATATTTTGTGTAAAGAGGCTGTTGATACTGTTGTTGAATTGGAACATATGGGGCTGCCGTTTGACCGCTTTCCCGATGGCACGATTTCGCAGCGTCGTTTTGGTGGTCATACGAACAATGACACGCAGTTGCCAGTGCGCCGTGCCTGCCACGCAGCCGACCGTACCGGCCATATGATTTTGCAGACGCTGTACCAGCAGTGTATTAAGAATAATGTGAATTTCTTTGATGAATTTCATGTGGTGGATTTGATTCGTGTGGATAACACGGTGCGTGGTGTGGTGGCGGTGGAGATTGCCACGGGTGATTTCCATATTTTCCACACGAAGGCGGTGAATTTTGCTACGGGTGGTTGGGGGCGCTGCTGGGAAGTGACTTCTAATGCTCATTCGCTGACGGGTGATGGGGCGGCGATTTGCTTGCGGCGGGGCATTCCAATGGAGGATATGGAGTTTTTCCAGTTCCATCCAACGGGCATTTTCCGGTTAGGGATTTTGATTACGGAAGGGGTGCGTGGTGAGGGTGGCGTTCTTATTAATAGTGAGGGGGAGCGCTTTATGGAGCGGTATGCACCGACGATTAAGGATTTGGCGAGCCGTGATGTGGTGAGCCGGGCGATTTATTTGGAGGTGCAGGCGGGTCGGGGGATTAATGGTAAGAATTATGTGCATTTGGATTTGCGCCCGGAGACGGTGAATTATTATCTGGAGCAGGCGGGTGAATCGCGGCGGATTGATCGGGAGTATATTGAGGCGAAGCTGCCGGATATTGCTGATTTTACGCGCACGTATTTGGGTGTTGATCCGGTGACGGAGCCGATGCCGATTCAGCCGACGGCGCATTATGCGATGGGGGGGATTCCGACGGATAATGACGGCCGTGTGATTCTGGATGCGAATAAGACGGTTTTGGAGGGGATGTATGCGGCGGGTGAGTGTGCCTGTGTGTCGGTGCATGGTGCGAATCGGTTGGGCACGAATTCGTTGGTGGATTTGGTGGTGTTTGGCCGCCGTTCTGGGGTGCATATGGGGCAGTATTGTCAGGATGCTGAATTGCTGCCTTTGCCGGATGGTGCGGCTGATGAGGTGATTGCGGAGTTTGAACGGCTGCGCGGTGGCAGTGGCCCGAAGCCGTATGCTTTGCGGGATCAGATGCAGAAGCTGATGACGGCGAATGTGGGGGTGTTCCGCACGGATGAGATGATTGCGGGGGCGGTGGAGAAGTTGGGTGAGTTGCGGGAGGCTTATCGTGCTGGTGTGGAGGTTGATGATAAGGGTAAGTTGTTTAATACGGATTTGCTGGAGGCTTGGGAGTTGGGTTGTTTGTTGGAGTTGGCGGAGGTTACGGCCGTTTCTGCACTCAACCGCACGGAGAGCCGGGGGGGCCATGCCCGTGATGATTATCCTAAGCGGGATGATGTGAATTGGTTGAAGCATACGCTTTGTTATAAGGAGGGGGGCGGGCAGTATCGTATTGAGTATAAGCCGGTGGTGATCGGCCGTTATCAACCGAAGGAGCGGGTTTATTAATTACGTCATTACGTCATGGCGTAATTAAGGAAATTAACATGAAAGTAGATATTAAAATCCGACGCTATAACCCTGAGAAAGATAGTAAGCCCTGGTGGGGTAATTATAGCTTTGATGATGTGCCGCCTACGGATTCGGTTTTGGATGTGCTGCACCGTGTGAAGTGGGAGCGGGATGGGACGCTGGCTTTGCGCCGGTCTTGTGCTCATGGTGTGTGTGGTTCGGATGCGATGCGGATTAATGGGGCTAATGCGCTGGCGTGCAAGACGCTGGTTAAGCGGCTGGCCAAAGAGGGCAGCAGTGTTGTTTCGATTCAGGTGGAGCCGATTTTGGGGCTGAAGGTGTTGAAGGATTTGATTGTGGATATGGAGCCGTTTTTTGAGCATTATCGCTCGGTGAAGCCCTATTTCATCAATAATTCGCCTGTGCCGGCAAACGGCCGTGAACGCCTGCAATCTCAAGAAGACCGTGCTCGCTTTGATGATACAACCAAGTGCATTTTATGTGCGGCTTGTACCACCTCCTGCCCTAGTTTTTGGGCGAATGACAATTACATCGGGCCGGCTGCCATTGTGCAGGCGCATCGCTTTATTTTTGACACCCGTGATGAGGGTTTTGAGGAGCGGCTGCAAGTGGTGGGTGATACGTTTGGTGTGTGGAAATGCCGCACGGTGTTTAACTGCACCAATGCTTGTCCCCGTGAAATTGAGGTGACGCGGGCCATTGCCGACGTGAAGAAGGTGCTGGCGCGTGGCGAAATATAGCAGGTTTGTGATCTGAAATTTCAGGTGATTGTTAGAGCCAGCTCCGTTTGGGCTGGCTCTTATTTTTTATGATGGATTTGTTTTTGCACCGGGTTTGTGTGCGTCTGGCGTGTGAGGCGCAGGTTGTGCAGCGGTATTGGCAGCAGCTTTTTGCCGATTGGCAGGGTGATGGTGTGTTGGGGGTGATGGCGCAGTTGGAGTTGGAATTGGTGGAGGAGCTGCCTGTTTTGCCGGAGGTGGCTCCTTTTTTTGTGGACCAGGGGAGTTTGCCGGATGATGTGGGGCTTTTGTCGGTGTATGGGTTGGAGGGGGGGGCGGTGCTGCTGCATTATTGGGAGGGGGCGTTGGTGCGGCTGCCGTTGGCGGCGGAACGGCCGTTTCTTACGGGGCATGTTTTAACTAAAGCGATGGGTTACGGCCGTTTGGAGGATATTACCTTCACCAGTCTGGCCCCTTTTTTGCGCCGGCAAGGGTACTTTTTACTTCATGCGTTTGGGGTGCATAAAGATGGCCGCTGTTTGCTGTTTGTGGGGGCATCGGGCAGTGGCAAGACGACGACGGGGTTGAGCCTGCTGTTGGCGGGTTGGGAACTGCTGGCGAATGATATTTTGCTGCTGGAAAGGCGTGAGGATGGCGTGTATGCGCTGCCAACCCCGGGTGGGTTGAGTATTCGTGAGGGGACGCTGGCGCTGCTGCCGGATTGTGGGCCGTTGGTGGCCCATACGCCTTGTGTGCAGGGTAAATATAGTTTGACTAATCAGTGGTTTTGGCGTGGCCATGTGCCGGAGGCTGCGAAGGTGACGGCCGTTTATTTTTGTCAGGTTGAGGAACGGGTGGCATCGGCGGAACGGCCGTTGAGCCGCGCCATTGCCTTCGCCCAACTCATGGAACAAAGCATTGATAGATGGGACGAAAATATGCTGGTCGAACACATCACCGTGCTGCAGCACCTGAGCCAACAGGCCGAGTGCTTCACCTTGCATCTGGGCCGCGATGTCCCGCAGATACCTGCTTTATTAACCAACAAACCATGAAAATCTCATCTTTACGTTTTACGTTTTACGTTTTACGTTGTATAGTTTGATTTACCACGATTTTCCACCAGGGAGAGAAACCCGAATGAGTAACAAAAAGCAAAAACGTATTGGTCTGTTGATTGGCCGTGAATGGGATTGGCCGTCTGCGTTTATGGAGGCGGTAAACGGCAGTAATAAGCATGTGGTTGCCGAGCTAATTAAGCTGGGCAGCACCAATTTGGATGAGCCTAGTTTGTACGATCTCATTATTGATCGGATGTCACATGAAGTTCCCTATTATCGTGCATTTTTGCAACATGCGGCCATTGCTGGCGTGGATATTATTAACAATCCATTCCTCGGGCAGCTAGACAATCGTTTTTTGGGGCAAGTTGTGATTCACAAATTTGGTTTCAAAACCCCCCGCACGGTGGCTTTGCCCAATAAAGATGTTGAGCGAGAGGTAGTGGCGGACAGTTTCCGTAATCTCAAATATCCGCTGGAGTGGCAGGAGATTATTGATTACGTAGGTGTGCCCGCCATTATTAAGGATATTCGCACGGGTGGCCGCCGCATAGTGCATCGCGTGAATAGTGTGGATGAGTTGATTCAACGCTATGATGAAAGTGGCACGCGCACGGTGATTGTGCAAGAAGTCATTGAATCGGATACGCATGTGCACTGTTTTGTGATAGGACAGGAGCAGGTGTTGGTGTTGTATTATTCGCTGGAAGACGGCCGTTATCTGCCCACTTCCACCATTGCACACCCCCAACATGATTATTTTGTGAGTACGGCTCTGGCGCTTACCAAAGCCTATGCTTACGATATTAATATGGTGGAAATTGTGGTTGAGGATGACCAACCTTATGTCATTAACAGCAACAATCCCGCACCCATCATAGATAAAACCTTGATGTTTCCGGATCAATTCCAATGGTGTGTGGATGAAATCGTGGCTTTAGCTATTAAACGGGTTAAACGGCCGTTGCGTCCCCGCCACCTCTTCCACTTTGACAAAACAAAGTAACAAAACAAACCCGAAAACGAGGACGAATAAATGACCCCCTTAGATGAAAAACTTCCTGAAAAAATCAATCGCTTATCAGAACTGGCCCACAACCTCTGGTGGAGTTGGAACCCAGAGGCGCGTGAGCTGTTTCGGCGATTAGATTATCCTATTTGGCACAGCACCCAGCACAACCCCGTGCAGATGCTCAAAGAAATCAGTGCCGAGAAGCTGGATGCAGTTGCCCATGATGCTGCCTTTATCAGACGCTACAACAAAGTCATGATATTGTTTGATGAAGCTATGAAAGTGGAGCAAAGCTGGTTTCATCAAACCTATCCCGACTTGGTTAACAAGACCATTGCCTACTTCTCCTTTGAATTTGGTCTGCACAGTTCCCTGCCTATCTATTCTGGTGGTTTGGGCATCCTTTCGGGCGATCATGCCAAAGAGGCCAGCGATTTAGGGCTGCCTTTTGTGGGAATTGGTTTCATGTATCCCCAGGGCTATTTTCGGCAGCGGATTCCTTCGCATGGCTGGCAAGAGGCTGTTTATCAGCAGTTGGATATGAGCCAGGCACCCGTTATGCCGGTTCGGGATGAAAACGGCCGTGATCTCAAAATCAGCGTCAACCTGGCTGGCCGTTCCGTCCATGCCCGCATCTGGCATGTGCGCGTGGGCCGCATCCCCCTCTACTTGCTCGATACCGACGTAGATGAAAACGATCCCTGGGATCGAGAACTCTCAGCCCGCCTTTACTCCGGAGACAGCGAAATGCGCATTCGCCAGGAAATCATGTTAGGCATAGGCGGCGTTCGCGCCCTGCACGCCCTCGGCATCAGCCCCAACGTCTGGCACATGAACGAAGGCCACTCCGCCTTCCTCATCTTAGAATGTATTCGTGAGCGCGTGGCTCGTGGCGAAAGCTTTGAGCAGGCGGCCGGGGAAGTGCGTCGCAGCACCGTCTTTACGACCCATACCCCCGTACCGGCCGGGCATGATACCTTTGGTTTTCATCTCATAGACCAATACTTTGGTGGTTTTTGGGACGAAATGGGTATCAGCCGCGAAAAATTCTTGAGCCTGGGTGGTCACGAGGAGGATTGGGGCATGGCTTTTAACATGACTGTGTTAGCCTTGCGTTCGGCCGGGCAGAGCAATGGCGTGAGCCAACTGCACGGGCAAGTCTCGCGGGAAATGTGGCAAGAAGTCTGGCCGACCAAACCGGTTGCGGAAGTGCCCATCATCGGCATAACCAATGGCATTCACGTCATGACCTGGATTGCCCGCGAGGTTGATCAACTATTCAACAAATATCTGGGTCCAGATTGGCAGGAGCGCCAAGATGATCCGGCCATCTGGCAGCGGCTGGATGATGTGCCGGATGAGGAGCTTTGGTTCTTGCATCAACATTTGAAGCGGAAACTGCTGGGCTTTTTGCGGGAACGAGTGCGGCGGCGGTGGGTAGACGGCCGTAATGACCCCACCCAAGTTCTTACCAGTGGCACCCTCCTCGATCCCGAAGCCCTCACCATTGGCTTCGCCCGCCGCTTTGCCACTTACAAACGCGCCACCCTCATCTTCCGCGATCTGGATCGGCTGCGCCGCATCCTGCTAGACACCCATCGCCCCGTCCAAATAATCTTTGCGGGCAAAGCCCACCCTGCCGATGAACCGGGCAAAGCCCTCATTCAGCAGATTTACAACCTCGCCAAGCACAATCAACTGGGCGGGCGTGTCGCCTTCATTGAAGATTACGACATGCACATGGCCCGTTATCTGACGCAAGGTGTGGATTTGTGGCTGAATACGCCGCGCCGCCCCCGCGAAGCCAGCGGCACCAGTGGTATGAAGGCCGTCCTCAATGGCATCCCTAACATGAGCATCCTCGATGGCTGGTGGGTAGAGGGGTACAATGGCGCGAATGGTTGGGCCATTGGTGCGGAACATCATTACGGTAATGAACATGCCCAAGATGAAAGCGATGCGGAATCTTTCTACCGACTGTTGGAGGATGAGATTGTGCCTCTGTTTTACAATCGGGATCGGGATGATATTCCACGTGGTTGGGTTGAAGTGATGCGCGAGACCATTCGCTCTAATGTCCCCAAGTTCTGTATGCGGCGCATGATTAAAGAGTACACCACAGAGATGTATATTGCGGCGATTAATGGCGAGTTATAAGCGGTTATTGTCGGCTATATAAGATGAAACGCTGGTTACGCCGTTTGTTCTATTTCCTCTTTTTCATACTCTGGCTTGTGCTGATGGCTTTCCCATTTGTGGCCTTTACGTTGGCCACAAATGGGGAGATGCGTATTGGCGGGGAGAGTTATTTGCGTCTGTTTTTGGTGCAGGAGATAGATGCCAATGGTGTGGGTTTTGAATGGCGGCGTGAAGCCTTGAGTGTGGAAAGCTGCCTGCGCACTTCGGTCGGCTATCTGATGTGGGAAGGTGACAGTGAAGGTGTGTCTTACTGCCAATGTTTTGACCCGGTGACGAATGAGGCTTTGCCTGTTAGGGGAAATGTTTGTGTAACCCGGTGAGGGGTTGATGACTATGAATGTAACTTTTTTTGATGATCCGATGGAGGGGCCGCTGCCGCCAGAGGAGGTGCGGATGCGGCAGTTGGGTTTGTATATTTACCCGGATAAGCGGCGGGTGGCGGTGGGGTTTGAGTTGACGCGGTTCCGGGAACGGCCGTCTCTCGAAGTCACCATCACCAACGAAGAAGGTAAAGTGGTCAGTTCACTCAACGTCATCGAAGTGCTGTCACCCAACTTCAGCCTCACCATGCACCTGCGCGACTCAGAGCCAGCCAACAGCTACCACATTGCCGTCACCATCTACTATGCCACCCCCGAAACCGAACGCCAGGACGTGAACACCTGTAACGCCACCTTTACGGTGGCCGAACCAGGCGAACAGATTTTTAAGTTTGAAGAGTGAGTTGGCACGCTCTAAAATGAAAATGCCCGGTTTTGCCGGGCATTTTTTATGGGTGCTGTGAAAGAGTTGTTACTCTAAAACGTAGTTGAAGGGGAATAAGGCGGCGGGGATGAGTTTGAAGTGCTGCTTGGCAAAAGGCAGTCCCACAATCGTGATCGCCAGAATCAGTCCATGTACCAGATGCGCGATAGCAATTTCCCATCCAGCCACTAAAAGCCAAATTACATCAAAGATCAGGCTCAGCAGGCCGCCAGCGCGTTTGTTGTTTTTGACCTCTTTGCCAAAGGGGGCCATTGTTGATACGCCCAATTGAATGGCCTGCATCCCGAAAGGAATACCGACGATGGTGAGGCATAAAACCAACCCGCCGAGAATATAGCCAATGCCTGCCAAAAAACCGCCAAAAATCAACCAGATTAAATTACCAATAATACTCATGTTCGTTGTCACTCCTTGTGTTGATACACCTTAGTCAGGTGTCTGTTTGTTATGTTTACACTGTGCTATACGGAAATGGGTGAAAAATGGTTGTAGTGGTGGCGAGAACCTCTGTAATGATTGTGTAAAATTGGTTGCCTGCTGGTAAGTCCGGTAACATAATAATCGCATCTTAAACGGCCGTCTTCACAAAAGGAAGGAAGGATGACCACTGACCTCTCCCTGACTGTTACTCCCAAAAATTATGGTTTTGTCATAGACAACCGCAAATGTATCGGCTGCCATGCCTGCTCCACTGCCTGCAAAAGCGAAAACGAAGTGCCACTAGGTGTTTACCGCACCTGGGTCAAATATGTAGAGCAAGGCGCATTCCCCAACACGCATCGGCACTTTCAGGTGACACGGTGCAACCACTGTGCCAATCCGCCCTGTGTGCGCATTTGCCCCACCGAGGCCATGTACCAACGGGAAGATGGCATTGTGGAGTTCGACAATCGTGCCTGTATTGGCTGCAAAGCCTGTATGCAGGCCTGCCCCTATGATGCCATCCACATTGATCCCAATACCAACACGGCTGCCAAATGCCACTACTGTGCCCACCGTGTGGAAATTGGGCTGGAACCTGCCTGCGTTGTGGTCTGCCCTGAGCAGGCCATCATCGCGGGTGATATGAATGACCCCAATACTCAAATCAGCCAACTGCTGGCGACTCAAAAAGTGACGGTGCGCAAGCCAGAGCAGGGTACATCTCCCAAATTGTTCTATATCAATGGTAATGATGTCTCCCTGCATCCTACAGCTACTGAACGTTTTCCCGAGACGTTTATGTGGGCTGATGTTGTGGATGGACATGGTGCGGGGGGCGGGGGAGAGCATAAGCCCAAGCGTGCTAAAACACGGCAGCATACCCTTTCGGGGGCGAAGCTGCGTGCCCCCCAACCGCAGGGGGAACCCTGGCATGGCCCCATTCAAATTGGCGGTACGATGGCCGAGCATATGGTGCAGGTGGGTTACAATGCCCAGCATAAAATTCCCTGGCATTGGCCGGTGCCTGCTTACTTGGTTACTAAGGCGATTAGCTCAGGGGCGTTGATGATTTTCACGCTGGGCGCGATTTTTGGCTGGTTTAGTTATGATGGGTTAACGGCCGTTGCCACCAGCCTCATCTCCGTCATTTTCATCGCCCTCACCACGGCTTTTCTCGTTTACGACCTGGAGAGACCTGAACGATTCCTCTATATTTTAATCCGGCCCCAATGGCGCAGTTGGCTGGCACGTGGCGCTGTGTTTCTCATCTCCTTTAGTGTGGTGGCTGGCCTATGGTGGCTGCTGGAAATGGGTGATCATTTTGGTTGGATCAATGGTGGTACGGCAACGGATATACGGCCGTATCTGCTCTTGCTTGGCTTCCCGCTGGCTGTTGGTGTGGCTACCTACACCGCTTTCCTCTTTGCCCAGGCCGAAGGCCGCGATATGTGGCAAAGTCCGCTGCTGCCTTTCCATTTGCTGCTGCAAGCGATTATGGCTGGCAGCAGTTTGACCGTGTTGTTGTCATTCACTCGATTGTTTAGCCAAGAGTTTGCCATTACGGCCGTTATCATCCTCTTCTTCACCCTTATTTTGGATCTGTTCCTCACCCTGGCTGGAGAGTTTGGTGTGCCTCATGCCAGTGAGGTGGCGGCTAAAGCGTCACATGAGATTCGATACGGTCGTTACAAAAACCACTTCTGGTACGGCAGCATCTTGGGGGGGCATGTTCTGCCTCTGGCCCTCATCCTCTTGGCCGTTTTTCTGAACACCAGCATATTTGTCGTCGTTCCTGCCGGTTTATTCACCCTCATCGGCCTCTATCTGTACGAATATGCCTTTGTCATGGCACCGCAGGAGATACCAAATAGTTAGGGGAGAATGTCGAAACTGGGGATGTGCAACGGCCGTAACAGCCGAAAATGTCTCTGATCAACCGTTAGGATACGACTAATGTTCAACCGCTCCGCCATCGCGGCAATCACACAATCCACAAAATCAATGCGCGAATCTGTATACTTTTCCATGATGTCAGTGGCACGAGCAAAGTCAACAGAAGTGGCAAATACCAGTTTGGGTCGCCCGGCTAAGGCAAAACGCAAAAAAGAAATATATTCCGAATGGCCTAAGTTCCGAATTGTCATATATGCCAATTCTGGCAAAACAGGTGTAGGCAATAGCGGAGACCGCTCATTCGCCATAACAGCTTTACAGGCTGCGTGGTGCGGATCGTTGGTAGACAATAAAGCCAAAATAAAACCTGTGTCTAATAAGGCACTCATGGTTCGGGTTCCGGGTCAAGCGTCCAACCAGCGCGGCGATCTATTTCCTCTGCCAGAATTTCCTCAAAGCGCTCAGATGCCGTTGGATCTTTCGTTTCGGCAATGCCAATCCAAGGGAAGCGTTCCTGAACTTCAGGCAATGGCTCCTCAGAAAGCTTGGGACGGACAAGCAAAAAGGTATCGGACAGTACAAGCTCAAACTCATCACTATCAGATAAATATTGGCGGGGAATCCAAATCCCCTTATCAGTTACTTGAATTGGTGCAATTTCTATCATAATCGTCATTGTGCCTGAGATTCAGACGCAAGTCAATTAACACAAACCAAGAGAACAAACATTCCTTTACAGGCTGGAAAATGGGTGAATAAATGGGAAATCAATCTCAAATTGTTAGAGATGCAGAACAAAATATCTTGGATAAAGAGCATAACCGATTCATGCTTTTGCGTCGCCCAGAGGAACAAGCCATTTTCTACTTGTTGAAAGTCTTTGGGGGATTTATTCTTTTGAACGATCAAGAAGCAGACAATGGGAGTATGTCAATTATTAGCACACATGCAACTAGATTAGCAGAGTGTAGAGGTCTGGACTTCTGTCTTATGTGGTTAGCAAAGCAACCAAGCTATCGAATTTTGTTGCCGGATGTTGCACCTAAGCAGATGGTTAGAGAAGCCTTAGAGTTATTCAGTTGGGGAATGGATTATGCCAAATTAACACTTGATCACATGGCGTGGGATGGGGGTAGGGGGCCAGTTCATGTAGAAGTAGATGAAAATAATAGAATATTCACCTTTAAGTATCCGTCTTCTTTAAATTCATTCTTTTGGCGTACTCAAGTCGTCTCTGAAGGGGTTTATTTAGAAAATAAGTTGGAAAACATATCACTCGACGAGCTTAAAATTGGTTTTTCGACTTGGCGGGATAATTTATCTTTACAAAGCGGAAACTCGCTTCACCAAAAAATTATAAATCAACTGGCTAATGAAATTGTCTGGCCTTCTGTACCGCCTGAAACTAGAGTGGGAGCATATACCCTCAATGATTTTAGGCATTGTTTTGCTGCCTTGTTACTTAATGGTGTGTATTCGCGTTGGGCAGAGCAAGCAAGAGGAACTACTGAACCAATTATTGTAACTTATCCAAGTAAACAGGAGATGGCAAGCTGGCTGTGCGAGATTAGCAATATATCTTTTGTCTCAGCCTCAACAATATTGGATGATTTACTTTTTGATCCAGATAGTGTATTTCGCTCGTCGATTAGGGAGAAACCTTTTGTTCGAGCACACAATGGCAATGGGCAATTATTTCTTTTGACTTCTTATATTCCTATGCTTGACCCTGAGTTAATACTCGCACGTATTTTGACTAAGGATTCCGACAGGAAAAGCATATATGATGAAATAAATACCGGGCTAGAACAATGCTTTTTAGATGAAGTAGAAACTGCCTTCCAAAGCCTAGATGTTATCTTAGAACGGGAGCCGAGGCTAACTAACGGCAACGGTCAATCTAAATCTCCTGATTTTTTACTGATTGATCAAAATACAAGAGGAGTATTTGTAATTGACTGCAAATATTCACTGCCTCCCCTTACTCCCAAAGAAGTAATAAATAAAATGAAAGAATTAACAGAGGGAACTGAACAGACCAAAAAAGTCCATGAATATATGAAATTCATAACTGAGGATAAATCAATTTTATCGAAATGGTTAGAGAAAATAGAAACTGTTTACGGGTTGCTACTATTTCGCTGGTCAATGCCTTTGCCAGCCGAACCTAGTGTTAGTGTCAGTAATTGGGCATCCTTCCAAAAGATGTTATCTCAGAGCAAAAATGTATCTTTCTCGGATGTTTTGCATTGGCTAATCACACGACCTGATCTAAATATAGATACTAAAGGGGTTGAGTGGTATCAAGAGATTCAAGTTGGCGATTGGACTTATCGAAGCGTAATGGAGAATGGCAAGTAATAGGACAGTGAAAAACAGAAAGTCATTGTCCTGATGGTAAAGTATTATGAGCGAAAAACGTGGAATTGGGAATTTATTATCAACAATGCTAAAGGTAGGTGCGCCAGAGGCGCGGGGGCGGCGTGTTTCTGGCATGACCAATGTGGCTGGTGAAGCCATGCCCGATTTTGCCGAGGTGGAGATGATTCCGGTGCAGCAAGCAGACGGCCGTCTTACCAACTATCCCCCGCCTTCCCACTGGGACGACTGGGTAGAATGGGACGGCAAAGCCTGGCCCCAGCGCATCGCCCACCGCTACCGCCTCGTGCCCACCGTCTGCTTCAACTGCGAAAGCAGTTGCGGTCTCTTGGCTTACGTAGACAAAGAAACCTTCGAGATCAAAAAATTCGAGGGCAATCCCGCCCACCCCGGCAGTCGCGGGCGCAACTGCGCCAAAGGCCCTGCCACCCACAATCAGGTTTACGATCCCGAACGCATTCTCTACCCCCTCAAGCGCGTTGGCGAACGCGGTGCAGGGCAGTGGAAGCGCATCAGTTGGGAAGAAGCTCTCAGCGAAATTGCGGCCAAAATGCGGGCCAGCCGCCTCAAGCGCAAAGACGGCATCATGTACCATGTCGGCCGTCCCGGTGAAGATGGCTACACCAACCGCGTCATCCAGGCTTGGGGCGTGGATGGGCATAACAGTCATACCAACATTTGCTCCGCTGGCGCACGAGCTGGTTACACCTTCTGGGGCGGCTTTGATCGCCCCAGCCCCGACCATACCAACGCCCGTGTCATAATCCTTATCTCCAGTCATTTGGAGACGGGCCATTACTTCAACCCCCACGCCCAACGTATCATCGAAGGCAAGATGAAGGGGGCCAAAATCATCACCTTCGACCCGCGCCTTAGCAACACAGCCAGCATGAGCGATGTGTGGCTGCCCACCTGGCCGGGCAGCGAAAGCACGGTGCTGCTTGCCATTGCCAACTACCTCATCCAAAACGATCTCTACCACAAAGAGTTTGTGCGCCGTTGGGTCAATTGGGAAGACAGCTTGCAGGCAATTGTCAATGGTCAATTGTCAATTACTGATGATCAATTGAAAGAGGAACTGGCCCAATCAACGCCATTTACATTTGAGCAATTTGACCGCGTGTTGAAGGATTTATACGCTGAATTTACTTTCGAGCGGGCGGCGGAGGAAGCGCAAGTGCCTGTAGAGCGGATTCGGGAAACGGCCGATTACGTTGCCAAATGTGACGGCAAATTAGCCACACACACCTGGCGCAGCGCCAGCATGGGCAACTTAGGCGGCTGGCAAGTCGCCCGCTGCCTCTTTATGCTTAATGTTCTCACCGCCAGCGTGGGCACACCCGGCGGTACATCCGCCAACAGTTGGAACAAATTCGTCCCCAAACCCTTCAAATCACCGCCACCCGGTGATGCCTGGAATGAATTGCATCTGCCCGACGAATGGCCGCTGGCCCATTACGAGATGAGCTTCCTGCTGCCCCACTTCCTGGAAGAAGGGCGCGGCGATGTAGATGTCTACTTCACCCGCGTCTACAACCCTATGTGGATCAATCCCGATGGCTTCATCTGGCTCAAGGCACTGCGTGATGAGCAGAAAATAAAATGCCACGTAGCCCTCACGCCTACCTGGAACGAATCTGCCTGGTTTGCCGACTATGTGCTGCCGATGGGGCACGCTGGCGAGCGGCACGATTTAATGAGCCAGGAAACCCATGCCGGACAATGGATTGCCTTCCGCCAGCCAGTGCGCCGTGTGGCGATGGCGGCAGAGGGTAAGCCCGTCAAGTTTACCTATGAAGCCAACCCTGGTGAGGTATGGGAAGAGAATGAATGGTGGATTGAATTGTCGGTACGGTTGGACCCAGATGGCAGTTTGGGTATACGCCAATGGTTTGAAAGCCCTTACCGGCCTGGTGAAATCATCACAGTGGATGAATATTACCAGTGGATTTTTGAAAATAGTGTGCCGGGGCTGCCGGAAACGGCCGCTAAGGAAGGGCTGACACCGTTGGCCTATATGCGGCGATATGGCGCGTTTGAGGTGACACGAAATAATTACATGCCTTTTGAGAAGGAAGTAGCCAATGGGGTGGTCGTTGATGGTGTGTCGCGCAAAGGGTTGGAAACGCCCAGCCGCAAATTTGAATTCTTCAGCCCCACGTTGGCCGATTGGGGTTGGACGGAGAAGGAGTATGCGATTCCCTGGACACTCAAGAGCCATGTACACCCCGACAATATCAATCGCCGTCAGGGTGAGATGCTGCTGCTGCCCACTTTCCGCCTGCCCACGCTGATTCATACGCGCAGTGCTAATGCCAAGTGGCTGTATGAGATTAGCCACAAGAATCCGGTTTGGGTGCATCCATCGGATGCCGAGAGATTGGGTGTGGAAACGGGGGATTTGATTCGGGTGACGACGGAGATTGGCTATTTTGTGGATAAGGTGTGGGTGACGGAGGGGATTAAGCCGGGTGTGATTGCGATGAGCCATCATTTGGGGCGGTGGCGGTTGCAGGAAGAGACGGGCTTGAGCCGAGGCATGTCTAGTCTGGCGCGGTTGGACGAGGATGATAAGGGCGGGCATACGTTGAATATTTTACATGGGGCGCAGGCGTGGGAGAGCAGTGACCCGGACACCAGCCGCATTTGGTGGCAGGATGTGGGGGTGCATCAGAATTTGACTCATGCGGTGCATCCTGACCCTATTAGTGGGGCGCATTGCTGGCTGCAAAAGGCGGTGAATGTGGAGAAAGCGCACCCTGAAGATAAGCACGGGGATGTGTGGGTGGATACGAATCGTTCGATGGCGGTGTATCGGGAGTGGGTGGCTTTGACGCGGCCTGCTTCACAACACAGCCCGGATGGCACGAGACGGCCGTTTTGGTTGAAACGTCCTCTCAAACCCACCCGCGAAACTTACAAACTCCCCCAAAAGTAACGGGAGAGATAGGCTAGGGTTTTGCCTGGTGTTTTTTGTTATTATGCGAGCATGGCTGAACAAATTAAAACCCGTTCTTCTTTAACTGTCGGTGAGCTGGCTTTAGCCCGGCAGCGTGGTTATGTGTGGTTTGGTCGTTTGCTGTTGGAGGGGTTGACACCGGATTTGCTGCCGTTTGTGCGTGAAGTGCCAGAATTGGCAACGGCCGTTCCCGATTTTTACGATTCTGACATTGCCGCTGCCCATTACCAAAGCATTTTTGGCTTTAACCTGTTCCCCTTCCAAAGCATCTTTTTAGACAGCACCGGGCTGGTTGGAGGACGGGAGGCGAACCGCATTCAGAAGTTTTATGGCAAAGTGGGGTTCGAGGGTGAGGCCGATGCGGAGCCGGACCACATTTCCCAACTGCTGTTTTGTATGGGAGTTTTATGTAAAGACGAGAGCCAAAAGGCGCGTCAGCAGCAAGCCGAACTGTTGGGCCAGCATGTGCTGCGCTGGCTGCTGCCCTTTACGTGCGCCTTGAAGCAGCAAAAACGGCCGTTTTACACAGCTCTGGCTGATGTGCTGTTGGCGTTTATCGCCGATCATGCCCATGATTTAGCCGCAGAGTTGGCGGGTCAACGGCCGTTTACCCTGCCGTCCCCACCCGATATTCTAGCGAACAAGAAAAACGGCTGGAAGGAAATAGCTGGCTTTTTGCTGACACCAGCAGCAACCGGTATTTACCTCGGTCGAGACGCGATTGGTGATTTGGCCCGACAGTTGAAGCTGCCGCGTGGCTTCGGTGAACGGCAGCAGATGTTGGTCAATCTGCTCCAGTCGGCGATTGTGTATGATGGGTTTGGGGAGGTAGTGACGGCGCTGGGGGAGATAACGGCCGTTTACCAGGCCCATTACCACGAATGCCAACACCAATTTGCGCAAGATGTGGCCCTTGCCAGCCAGTGGCAAGCCCGCGCCGCCCAAACGGCTGAACTCCTGAATAAGCTCCAAACTTTGGTTGCTTGAACGCCTCAAACGGATATAGTTTGAACGAGACCTCCGAGGTTGGCACAACTTCGGAGGTCGTAATGCAACGAGATTTGGAGAAGATACATGGATAATCGTTACGGCCGTTCCCACATTGCCGCCGCCTTTCAACAAGCCCAACAAACCCAATCTGCCGCCCTCATGCCCTACTTTACGCTGGGCTACCCCGACCGTGAAACATCGCTGGCCGTTATTGCGGCCATTGCCCCCTACTGCGACATGCTGGAATTGGGCATCCCCTTCAGCGACCCCATCGCCGATGGGCCGACGGTGCAGCACAGCACACAGAAATCGTTAGAAAATGGCACGACAACGGCCGATTGCCTGCAAATGGTGCGCGAACTGCGCCAGCGCGGTGTGGCAAACCCCTTTTTGTTGATGGGCTACTACAATCCCGTCATGGCCTATGGCATTGCCAACTACGTGCGCGATGCCGCCGCCGCTGGCGCGGATGGTTTTATTGTGCCCGATTTAACGCCTGAGGAGGCGGATGAAATGGAAGCCGCCGCCGCTGAAACCGGTCTGGCCCTCATTTATTTCCTGGCCCCAACCAGCAATCCCCAACGCATTGAGGCCATTGCCCAACGTGCGCAAGGCTTTATTTATATGGTGAGTTTGACGGGAGTAACCGGGGCACGGCAGCAGGTGCAGGGCAATTTGGGCGATTTTGTAGAGCGGGTGCGCGGTTTGGCAAATGTGCCGCTGGCCGTTGGTTTTGGCATTAGCACGCCAGAACATGCGGCCAGTGTGGGGCGTGTGGCCGATGGGGTCATTGTCGGCAGTGCGCTGATTAATGCAGTGGATGCCAGTGAGGATAAACCGCAAGCAGCAGCGGCGTATGTGCAGTCGCTGCTGGTGGCTTTGCAGAAATAGGGGAGATTAGAGATTGGGGATTTCCCCAATCTCTAATCTCTAATCTCTCGTCAGGCGGGGGTTGCCCCAAATGCCATCTTTTGTAGATTCCAAGCGAATGATGACCGATTGCCCCCCATAATCACGCAGGGGGATGGTGATGTCTGTCCACTGGTTGGGGGTGGGCACGGCCGTTTCTAGCACTGTCTCCCACTCTGACCCCATCCCCAAGATGCGCACCCGAAAAGCGGCATCGGCGGCGGTGGCAAACAGGCTGAATTGGAGTTGGCTGTCTGTTGGTACTGTTACCGGATAGATGAGGCTGTTCCAGGTATCGGCCGTTTCCAGTTCCGGCGGTAGCACACTGACGCGCAAATCATCAGCGGGGCCAGCGACGGCCAGAGTTGGGGCATTATCTGGCGTTTGTGTGGTTTCGTTGTGGGGCGAGATCTGCTCTAAACGGCCGTCCTCCGCCCACAAAAAGACAGTCTCCTCATGCTCTTGTAACTCTGGCATCAAGTTCACCACCGTCTCATCCTGATAATCAAAGAGATAATAGTCACGGGTGGCCCGGCCAGCCTGTTGTAATTGGGGCAAGCCGCCGCCAACGGCCGTATTAATCGTCGTCCCATACCATACCTGAAAAGTGGCGGGTAAAAAGCTGGGTGTGATGGGAAAACGATGGGCGAAAATGGTGGTGTTGGCGTTCACGCTGGGCAGCAGTGCCTTCACCTGGGCCTCGGCACTGCGATAGCGTTCGGCCCGCGCCAGCCACGAGGTCTGGGTGTTGTGGATGATGGGCAGATGGTAGAGGATAACGGCCGTTACCAGCAGCAGTGTGGTCGAGGCGCGGGAGAGCAGGGGAGATTTCTTGCGTCCCCTTTCGCCCTTCGCCCCTCGCCCATCACTCTTCGCCCTTCGCCCCTCGCCCCTCGCCCAATCCACACCCGCCGCCAACGCCCACACCAGCCCCAACCCTGCCTGGTAAATGTGCCGTCCCGCGAACAGTTCCGGCTTCTGCGTCCAGAGGGCGAAGTAGATGAAGCCGAGATGCAGCAGCAGCCATGTCAGGCCAAGGCGGGTGACGCGCCCGCCGTAAAAGTAGGCGGTCAGGATCAGGTTGACAATCACCAGGCTGATGAGGGTAAGGGTGAACCCTGTGGCCTGGAGCAGCCCAAAGGCCATGGTGAAATGGGCCAGGCTATCGCGTAGAAAACGGCCGATTTCCCCCACGTTCAAATGGGACAAGTACCCGCTTAAGCCAATGGCCTCCGCGGCCAGTGTCAGGTTGGGGCGGGTGAACTGGGTGTAGAGGTAGACGGCCGTTAGCAGGAACATGGCGACGAAGAGGAGGCGCTCGTGAATGGTGGGGCGAGGGGGAGCAAATAATCGCCTGATGACTAGCAACATGACCGGCAGCAAAAATGCTTCTTCGTGGGTGATGAGGGCGAGAAGGAAGAAGACGGCCGTTAGTCCCAGCCAAAGATGGGGACTAGAGACTAGAGACTGAAGACTGAATCTACCAGTCTCCAGTCTCCAATCTCCAATCTCCAATCTCCTTTTCCGCAAATATGTAAGATATGCCGAAACGGCCGCCAAATTAAAAATAGCCCCCAACACAATCGCCACGCTGCTCAGCCAGCCCACCACATCTACCCAGTGGGCGTGGATGGCGAAGAGGGCGGCGGCACAAAAGGAGGCTAGTGGCGAGAGATGCAGTTGGCGCGAGGTGCGGTACACCAGGCTGATGACCAGGGCGTGTAAGCTGGCGAGAATGGCGTAGTAGGGAAAGGGATTGAAGCCAAAAAGATGGTAATTTGCCAGGAACCACCAGTTTTGCACGGGGCGATAATACCAGGTGATGGCGTAGGGGTTGAGGAGGGTGATGGCGGTAAACGGCCGTTCCAAAAACGCCCACACATACCGAAACTGCACAAAATCATCCCCCACAAACGACCCATCATACGGCGGGAACAAAACTAAGAAAGCCAACAGTATCAAGCCCAAAACAGCCCACTGAGATTGACGATTGACGATTGACGATTTACGATTCATACAGGACATAATCGTAAATCGTAAATCATAACGTGGCAAAGCCACAACCAAATACTCAGGAATAGAAAAGAATACGAAAAAATAGAATTCGTGATCTTTTCTATTCGTGAAAGAACAAACTTTTTACGCTTTCGGCGCATATTTTGCGCCTGTACGAAGTAAATCGCAAATCGGAGAACCTGATGTCTAATCGCCTTATTAACGAAACCAGCCCCTACCTGCGCCAACACGCCGATAATCCCGTTGATTGGTACCCCTGGGGCGAAGAAGCCCTGCAACGCGCCCAGACCGAGGACAAACCCATCCTGCTCAGTATCGGTTATGCCGCGTGTCACTGGTGTCACGTCATGGCACACGAGTCGTTTGAGGATGAACAAACGGCCGATCTCATGAACCGCCATTACATCAACATCAAAGTAGACCGGGAAGAACGGCCAGATTTGGACAGTATCTACATGAACGCCGTCGTCCTCCTCAACAACGGGCAGGGCGGCTGGCCCATGACCGTCTTCCTCACCCCCGATGGTAAGCCCTTCTATGGCGGCACTTATTACCCGCCCACGCCCCGCTACGGTATGCCCAGCTTCCCTCAACTGCTGCACGGCATCGCCGACTTCTGGCACAACCGCCGCGCCGAAGTCGAAAAAAGCGTGGCCGAAATCAGCCAACATTTGCAGCGCAATGTGCTGGTTGAGAATATGGGGCAGGGGCAGTTGGAAGAGACCATTTTCCCCCGCGCTCTGGCGAGTTTGCTGCAACGCTTTGACCAGGATAAAGGTGGCTTTGGGCAAGCACCCAAATTTCCACCCTCCATGACCATCGAATTTCTGCTGCGAATGCGCCTACAAAAGGGCGATGGCATGGCCTTGCATATGGCCGAACATACCCTCAAAATGATGGCTTATGGCGGCATGTATGACCAGTTGGGCGGCGGTTTTGCTCGCTACTCGACGGATGATGAGTGGCTTGTACCCCATTTTGAGAAGATGTTGTATGACAATGCTTTGCTGGCGCGGGTCTATTTGCACGCCTGGCAGATGACGGGGGAGCCGCTTTACAAGCGCATTGTGGCGGAGACGCTGGACTTTGTGGTGCGGGAACTGCGCCACGAGAGTGGCGGTTTTTACAGCAGCTACGATGCCGACAGCGAAGGTGAAGAGGGCAAGTTTTACGTCTGGTCGGCGCAGGAAATCCGGCAGGTTTTGGGGGAGGAAGCGGAGCTGTTCATGCGCTATTACGATGTTACCGAGCCGGGCAATTGGGAAGGGCACAATATTCTCAACATGAAGTTGGAGCCGGAGGAAGTGGCCGAATTGCTGGGGTTGGATGTGGCTGCAATGGAACAGCGTTTGGCGGCGGCTAAAGCTAAACTGTACGATGTGCGTGCCCGGCGGGTATGGCCTGGGCTGGATGATAAGGTGCTGACGGCCTGGAATGGGCTGATGCTGGCGGCTTTTGCTGAGGCGGGGCGGGTGCTGCAACGGCCGGATTATACGGCCGTTGCCAGCCAAAACGCCCAATTCCTCTACGACACGATGCGCGGGGAAAACGGCCGTCTCTACCGCACCTGGAAAGCGGGCAGCAGCGCCAAATACAACGCCTATCTGGAAGATTACGCCTATCTAGCCGATGGGCTGTTGGCCTTGTATCAGAACACGTTCGACGAACGCTGGTTCGTTTGGGCGCGGGAATTGGCAGAGATGATGTTAGAGCATTTTAGCGACGACCACAATGGCGGTTTTTATGACACCTCGGATGACCACGAGCAGTTGATTCAACGGCCGAAAGATGTGCAGGACAATGCCACGCCCAGTGCCAGTGCGATGGCGGCGCAGGTGTTGTTGCAGTTGAGTTTGTATACGGGGAATGGCCGTTATTGGGACATCGCCGCCAACATGGTGGCCGCTATGTCGGAGTGGATGGTGCGGGCACCGTCGGGTTTTGCTCACTGGCTCTGCGCCGCGGCCTTCATCATGGGTGAAGCGCAGGAGGTGGCGATTGCGGGGGAACCGGGCGCGGAAGAGACGGAGGCACTGCTGGCTGTGGTTTACAATACTTACCGGCCCAATGTGGTGGTGGCGGTGGGGCTGGATGGGGAGAAGGTGGCGTTGCTGCGGGAACGGCCGTTGCGCCACAATAAACCCACCGCCTACGTCTGCCGCCGCTTCGTCTGCCAACAGCCCGTCACCGAACCGGCGGCATTAGCAGAACAATTGAATGGTTGAGTAACAAGAATAGGGTAGTGCGTTTGAGTAACGCACTACCACCTGTCATTACGCACCAGTGATCTGGTAAATCTGGATGAGATTGCCACAAGTGTCATCAAATATCGCTATCGTAGACATACCCATGTTGGTCGGTTCCATCATAAACGTCACCCCTAGCCCTCGCAGCCGAGCATACTCCGCGTGAATGTCATCCACCTCAAAGGCGGTGAAGGGAATGCCATCGGCAACGAGGGCTTCTTTGAGCGCTTTCATGGCCGGGTAGGCGGCGTTTGGCTCCAGCAGCAGTTCCGTGCCGTTGGGTTCTTGGGGGGAGACAACCGTAATCCACCGCGCTCCGTTGCCCAAAGGAATGTCGTGCTTTTTCTCAAAGCCTAAGATTTCGGTATAAAAGTGCAATGCTTTGTCATAATCGTCTATAGATACGCTGGTCAATTTAATCTTCATCTTTTGTCTTGTCCTTTCGTAAAATTTGGGTGGCTGACCAACAATCTAGTTGGCGAAAGTCGCTGGGGGTGAGGCCAAAATGCTGTTTGAAGGCTTTGCTAAAGGCCGCGTGACTGTCGTAGCCAGCGGCCAAAGCTACTTCGGTAATGTCTACTGCCCCCATGCGCAGCTTGCGTCCGGCGCGTTCCAGGCGCACACGGCGGACGTAAGTGGCGATGTTCTCGCCCACTTCAGCGGTGAAGATGCGATGGAAGTGGGGGATGGAGAAGCCAGCAATGGTTGCCAATACTTCGCGGTTGAGTGGTTTGTTGGTGTGATTATGGATGTACTGTTTGACGTCATTGATACAGTCACCATAGTCGTGCGGTTCTAACGGTTCAGCCATAGGGGGGGATTATACCTGAGCAGAACGCTTGTTCGCTATTCCAATCGTATCATCAGGGCGTTCGCTCAAATGAGAGAGCAAAAGCCAAATTGAGGTTACATAGTCAGGAAAGCGAAACAAGCCGTCCACTCACCAAAGGATGTAACCAAGAAAAAGAGCACGTTACCAATCGAATACCGTCAACAGACGCACTTCACCCTGGGCAAGAGCTTAGGCAATTGTCGTCCAGTCGGTGTATAAGGAGGTGGGCAGGCCCAGTAAGGACAAGATGCGTTCCTGAACAGCCGTCAAGGGCGTCGCCTGGCAAATCGTCTGTTCGGCCAGGTAGATAACAGTGAGATGGATGTTATCAAAGACCTCCAACATGCGCTCCATGGTCGGTCGGGCTGTGGCGCGTTTGGGATTACCGGGATAAATACCGGCGAGTTCCTCTTTGTTTTCAGCCAGCGCCTGGCGGGCGGTGTAATCGCCCAAAGCCAGCAGGCGTGCTGCCAGGGAAAGCAGATGAAACAGCCCCTGGGCGTGGTCGTCCCGCTGGACGTAGAGCGGGGTGATAGAAAGCATCTTGCCCTTGAGCCGGCGGAAGATGTTCTCTTCGATGTACTGGTCTCGATAGGCTAAGACAGCTTCGGTGAGCGACAATCGTTCTTGTGGAGCGTTGCTAAGGTAAATGCGCCAACCGGCTTTGAACATGGCCCACGCAATCGCTTTCTCATTCCGTTCAACCTGAAGTTGAAAGCGAACGTCACGCTCTATACGACCTGGCTGACCCTTGTAGCCGCGCACTTGGCGCTCGGTCACTTCCTGGGTATAAGACAGGTGGAACAGGCCAGCCACTTTGTACTTTTTCTCAATCTGGGCGATGGCTGCTTGCAGGCTGGCTTCATCGCTGATTTGACGTTTGCCTCGCCCTGGAGCCTGGGTCAATTGGTGCCAGGCGGCTTCGGCTTTGGCCAAGCGTCGTTCTAAACCAGCCTGCATCGTCTGCTGGTAGCTGCAAGAACGCACCAGCAAACAGCGTTCCGTCCAACTGACCTTTTTCCCCACCACTCGTCTTGTCTGTTTGCGGCTCACCTCGAATCCTTGGGCAATGGCCAAAGCCGGGTCTGGTTCGCGGCCAGCCTCCGGTAGGTCCTGGGGTAGAAAGACGGCGGTTAACTCCTCCTCACCGGCCTGAAACTCGGCCAGCAATTGGTCTAGCAATTCGGGCTCACTCTTTGCATCAGGCAGCGGGGTCAGGTAGTAATCGTTACCGGCGGCAATGGCCGTGCGGCTCTGGATGGCGCTCATTTTGCTGTCGCCAACAATGAGCAACTCATCCCTGGCCAACATCGCTTTCACCCGCTGATAACAAGGGAGATACATCGGGTCATCGGCGCGATTACCGGCAGCCACATCAAGGGCTAATAACAACCCTAAAGGATCCAGGCTGGCCAACATCAGTTTGAATTGGGTCTCATATCCACCTTGTTTGTTCTTGCCCACCTGAAATAAGACATGATGGTCTGGGTCATGGTACACCCCGCCCACAGTGGCATCCAGGCGCACCGTTTCAGCCCGCAACTTATACACCCGCAGCAGCCGATTCCCCAAGAGCGCTTCAATCCCCTGCCAATGGCTGGCCTTATGTAGTTCGCGCAGGCAAACAGCCAGCCGGTCATCGGTGAAATCCAGTTCGGTTACATCTTGCCCCGTCAACTGTCTCAAAGAGGCGAGATGGGTGGCTACCCACGCTTGCACCCGATCCATCCGATGGTTATAGACCGAAGCAATATGGATGAGCCAGATGGTTACCACCCAGCCCATACTCAATCCTTGCCAATTGCCATGCGGCTTGATGACGGTATCTATGGCTGTTTGAATGCCCATTTTTTCCATAAATCCGAAAAGGAGCGGCATGTCATCCAGTCGTTCTACACTGATTGTTACTTCTGGTGTGTCCATGCCGCCAATTTTACTATTTACCGCTCAATTTGAGCGAACGTTGAGTATCATAGCGATAAATTGCTAAAATGGGTCATATGACTGCTATATGACTTTGGGTAGATGATAAACGGCCGTTCCTCCGCTACAATCCCCCTATACAACTAAGCACCCTCTAACCCGTAAATGAGTTAGTCTTCACCGCTCACATTCCCTCACAGCTTATTCTTACAGGAGATAGTCATGACATCCATTGTTGACGTGCAAAATTTGCGCAAACAGTACAATCCGCCAGATGGCGTTGAGGCCGTGAAAGGCATTTCCTTCCACATCAATCGCGGCGAGATTTTTAGCCTGCTTGGCCCCAACGGGGCGGGCAAGACGACCACGATTTCCATGCTTAGCTGCCTGCTCTCGCCCACCGGCGGCGAGGCGAGGATTGACGGCCGTTCCGTCACCCAAGAAGCACAGGCCGTCAAGCAAATCATCGGCGTCGTGCCCCAAGAGATTGCCCTGTACGAAACGATTAGCGCCCGTGAGAATTTGCGCTTTTGGGGCAAGATGTATGGGCTGCGTGGCGAAAAGTTGGCAGAGCGAACGGCCGTTGTCCTGGAAATCGCCGGCCTTAGTGACCGCGCCGACGAAAAAATAGCCACCTATTCTGGCGGCATGAAGCGGCGCATCAACATCGCCGTCGGCCTGCTGCACGATCCGCAAGTGCTGTATATGGATGAGCCGACGGTGGGCATTGACCCGCAGAGCCGCCGCCGCATTTTGGACACGGTGCAGGAGCTAAACGAGAAAGGGCTGACGGTGATTTACACCACCCATTACATGGAAGAGGCCCAGGAGTTAAGCGACCGTATCGGCATTATTGATCATGGGGAGTTGATAGCCGTCGGCACGCTGGATGAGCTGACGCAGATGGTGGGGCAGTATGACACGATTCGGTTGCAGGTGGACAGTGGTGCGGACGAAAACGGCCGTCTCGCCACCAATCTCACCCAATTACCCGGCATTCACCGTGCCTTCGGCGAAGGCCAGGATGTGGTGCTGCAAGCCCAAAACGCCAACACCGTTTTACCCGAAATCATCAAACAGGTAGCCGGTTCCGGCCATCACATTCGCCAACTGGCTGTTGAAGAGCCAAACTTGGAAGCCGTTTTTCTCCATTTAACGGGGCGGGCCTTGCGCGATTAGCAGTGCCACGCACCAAGAGAAGATTATGAAAATCTGGACAATTGCTTGGAAAGACACGCAGATTCGCTTTCGGGATCGCAACGCAGTCATTTTGATGATTATTGCGCCCCTGCTGCTGTCCGCCATCATTGGCTCGGCCTTTGGTGGCTTTGTCTCTGGCGGTAATGATGCACCGCTGGCCGACATCCCGCTGATTATTGTGAATGAGGATGAGGGCGAGTTGGGCCAAACGTTTACCAATCTGCTAACGGCCGATATTCCCGAACTGGTTGACCTGCTCGAACCAACCGAAATGGACAATTTGGGCGAGGCTCGAGCCATTGTGCAGGCTGGCGATTCGCGGGCGGTGGTGTACATTCCCGCCGATTTTAGCGAGCGGGTACAGAGCCAGACGGCTGAAGTGGGCAGTACGGCCGTTCGCCTCTACACCGATCCCGCCGCTACCATCACCCCCAACATCATCCGCGCCGTCGTCACCCAAATCGTCAACGAATTTGTCAGCCGCCGCATCAGTGCGCAGATAACGGCCGAATATCTCAGCCAGGAATACGCTGCCACCCTCGGCCCGGCGATGGCTAATTTAGGCACGGTTATTGCCGCCGAACTGCAAGCCGAACAGGCTGCCGGAGATCGCCTGAGCCTGAATCGGCAGGTGCTGGGCGAAGCCAACAACGTGAACCCCTTTGCTTTTTTTGTGCCCAGTATGGGCATCTTCTTCCTGGTTTTTGCCATGATGGACGGCACACGCTCCATTTTGGAAGAAGATCGAGAAGGCACACTCGACCGGTTAATCAGTACGCCCACCAGCCACAGCCAGATTTTGTTGGGCAAAATCTTGGGCGTGTTTTTGACGGGGCTGGTGCAGTTTACGGTGTATGTGGTGGCCTCGCGCCTGCTCTTTAACGTCAATTGGGGCCATTCCCTGGTTGGTTTGGTTTTGCTGACGGTGACGACGGTGAGTGCGTTTACCAGTTTGGGGGCGTTTTTGGCGGCGTTTGCCCGTGATGCCAACCAGGCCAATATTTTTGGCTCGGTGGTGGCGCTTGTTTCGGGGGCGTTGGGGGGCAATTTCACGTCGCCCTTTAATTTCCCCGACTGGCTCAATGTGTTGAGCCGCTTTACGGTGAATCGTTGGAGTATTGATGGCTTTGCTGATTTGACCCTGTTTCAATTGGATTTGGTGGATGTGCTGCCGGAGATTGGGGTGTTGTTGGCGATAACGGCCGTATTCTTCGCGCTGGGATTATGGCAATTCCAACGCCGGATTGCGAGATAACTATGTTCCGAAATATTGTAGATATAGCTGCTTTATATTTGCGTACCACCTACAGCAGCCGTGCGGCGCTTATCTTTCAATTGGTGATGCCGCTGGTGTTTACAGCTATGACGGGTGTGGCTACGGGCGGCTTTGCCCCCAGTGATGAGGCGTTTACTGGCTGGCCGCTGGCCGTTGCTGTGGAAGATGAGGCGGAATTAGCCGCCGATTTTGTGGCAAGATTGGCGGCTGACCCGGCTTTGGCGGTGCAGGTGGGGACGCGGGAGGCGGGGATAACGGCCGTTGCCGATGAAGATGTCGTCGCTGCCCTCACCATTCCCGCCAGTTTCAGCCAATCACTGCTGGCGGGTGATGATGTCACCCTTGACTTTTACACCAACGCCGATCAAGTAACCGCCTCTCAGCCAGTAGAGCAGGCAGTGATGGCCGTTATGGGCCAGATGCAAGCTTCGTTAATCGCCGCCGAACAGGCCACCCAGGTGGCCGCCACCTTAGGCTTGTTTGACGCTGGCGTGGATCAACGGCTCTTTTTTGATGAAAGTATGGCCCGCGCTGAGAATGCCTGGCAGCAGCCGCCAGTTACGGTGGTGACTCAAGAGGAAACAGAGTTGGCCACGGCCGATAACCAAATCCCCGTCGGCATCAACCAATCCTCACCGGGTATGATGGTCATGTTTGCCATGTTCACCATGTTGGGCGGGGCCATCACCCTCATTCAAGAGCGGCAAGAAGGCACTCTGCGCCGTTTGTTGGTAATGCCCATCCGCAAAGTGACCGTGTTGAGTGGCAAATTATCGGGCGTTTTCATTACGGGCCTGCTGCAAATCATCATTTTGATTGTCGCCGGTATTCTGCTGTTTTCAGTGCCCTGGGGCCAGTCGCCAGCGGCGCTGGTGTTGATGATTTTGGCCTTTGCTCTGGCTACTACCAGCCTGGGCATGATGATGGCGGCCCTGACGCGCACACCCGCGCAGGCCAATTCGCTCAATACAGTGGTGGTGTTGGTGTTTGCGTCGCTGGGCGGGGCCTGGTGGCCGCTGGAGATTGTGCCGACGTGGATGCAGGCACTGGGCAAGTTATTCCCCACCTATTGGGCGATGACGGGCTTTCATGACATTATTACGCGGGGGTTGGGGGTAACGGCCGTTTTGCCCGAAGTGGCTGTTCTCGTGGCCTACGGCATCATCTTCCTGGCAATTGGTACGTGGCGTTTTCGGTATGAATAATAAAGGCGAGTCTGCAAAGTTTCCCCAGATCGGGAACTTTGCAGACCGGTTACTCTTCCCCTAACCCCCACTTTTTGTCTATCAAGTATAACGGCCGTCCCTTCACCTCATCATAAATCCGCCCCAAATACTCACCAATAATCCCCAGACTAATCAACTGCACCGCCCCCAAAAACAACACCGCCACCAGCGTCGTCGCCTGGCCCAGCAGCGGTGTAGAGGCGGTAAACAGGCGCAAATAAATGACAACCACAATGGCAATGGCACTGATAACGGCCATCAAAAAGCCCAGATACGTGGCTAATTGCAGCGGAAAATAGGAAAAGCTGGTAATGGCATCCACCGCAAAAGGCCCCATCTGCCGAATGCCTTTGAAAAACGGCTCACCCGCGTAGCGCGGCGCCCGTTTATACTGCACCCCCGTCTGCTTATACCCCACCCAGGGAACCATGCCGCGCAAAAAGCGGTTGCTCTCCTTCATGCGCTTAATCGCTTCCACCACCCGCCGATCCATCAGACGAAAATCGCCGGTGTCCAGGGGAATGTCTATGCTGGTGATGCGGTGGATGAGGCGGTAGAACATTTTGGCGGTGAACTCTTTGAACCAGGTTTCGCCTTCACGGCTGGTGCGCACGCCATACACCACGTCGTAGCCCTCGCGCCATTTGGCGATCATTTCGGGATACAGTTCGGGTGGGTCTTGCAAATCGGCATCGGTCAGGATGACGGCATCGCCCTGAGCATGATCCAGGCCCGCGGTGACGGCGATCTGGAAGCCGAAGTTGCGCGAAAAGCTGATGCCTTTTACGTGCGGGTCTTGCGCGTTTAGCCGGGCAATGACTTCGGCGGAGCTGTCGCGGCTGCCGTCGTTGACCAGAATCAGTTCCCAGGGTTCGCCCAGGTCGGCCATGACGGCTGCAACCCGCCGATGCAGTTCGGGCAACACTTCTTCTTCGTTATACACAGGGGCTACGATTGAGATAGTTGGTTTCATAATTGGGTAATGGGGTAATTGGGTAATGGGGTAATTGGGTGGTTGGCAATTACCCAATTACTTAATTACTCAATTACTCTATCTTTGCTAAGGCTTTCTTTACAAGTGACAGTTTGGGCGGAATAGTAACGGCCGTTCCCGTGGCCTTCATCGCCGCTCCCACATCTTTCAAGCCATTGCCCGTAATCAGCAAGGCGACGCGGGCATCGGGGGGCAGCAGGCCGTCGCGGGCGGCTTTTTGTAGACCGGCATAAGCGGCAGCGGCGGCTGGCTCGGCAAAAACGCCGCAGCCCTGGGCTAAAGCCGGAATCGCTGCCAAAATCTCCTCATCACTCACTTTGATGAAGGCCCCGCTGCTGCCACGCACGGCGGCCATCGCTTTGATGCGGTCGCGGGGCAGCCCGGCGCTGATGCTGTCGGCGAGGGTGTTGGTGGCGATCGGCCGTTTCGTCAACACATCCTCATCATTCATCCAGGCATCATACAAAAAGGCTGACCCTGCTGCCTGCACACCCATGATTTGCGGCATTTGCGGCAAACGGCCGATGCCCACTAAATCCCGCAACCCTTTATACACACCGCTAATAATGCAGCCATCACCAACAGAGACGAAGATGTGGGAGACTGGAGACTGGAGACTGGAGACTGAACCAATCTCTAGTCTCCAGTCTCCAGTCTCCAATTGATCATACAACTCATACACCACCGTCTTCTTGCCCTCGGCCATGTAAGGATTGTAGGCCGTGTTGCGGCAGTACCAGCCGAAGGCATCCGTCGCTTCCAGGCACAGCTCAAAGGCATCGTCATAGGTGCCTTCGACGAGCAGAACGGTGGCTCCGTAGGCCAGCAGTTGGGCGATTTTGGCGGGTGGGGCGGCGGCTGGCACGAAGATGACGGTCTTTTGGCCGACGCTGGCGGCGCAGCCCGCCAGGGCGGCAGCGGCGTTGCCTGTGCTGGCGGTGGTTACAATTTCTGCGCCTAATTCGCGGGCTTTCATGACGGCAATGGCGCTGGCCCGGTCTTTGAAGGAGGCGGTGGGATTGCGGCCGTCGTCTTTTACCCACACCTGGGCAATGTGGCAGGCGGCGGCCAAACGAGGCGCATCATACACTGGGGTCGCGCCAATGAACAGGGGCAGTTGGGGCGTGTGGGGTTGCAGGGGCAGAAACGGCCGATAGGCAAACATTCCCCGCTGATGTAGTGAATCCGTCGGCGGCGTGCTTTCAAGCTGCTGCCGAATCAGATCATAATCATACTCAACATCTAAAATGCCCTCATTGCCATGCTGGGGGCAAACATAACTGACTTCAGTTGGCTGGTATCGTTGGCCGCAAATGACGCAGCGCAGGCCAGTGACGTGGTTCATGGATTGTTCCTTTGGAATAGATTGGTTCAATCTGCTTGTGTTCTAAAAAGTAAATTTGGGAAACAGTGTTGGACGATTTTGTAAATCGTCCGGGCGATTTGCAAAATCGCTCTACATTTATTACCCAATCAATTGCTCAAAGACCAACAAAATAGAACCAATCTTGAGATACTACTTGATTGTGAGGTTGGCGAGTAAGCCAACGTGGTCTGATGGATATAAGGTGTCATCATCGGGCGCGGCTTTGTCGCAAAAGATTTTGGCTGATTTTACACCATCAATGGCTTTTGAGAGAAAAATATAATCGAGGCAGCCGGTCCAGTCGGTGGGGCGCTGGACGAGGGCGGTGGGGAAGGTGGCGATTGGTTCACGGCCGTTTGCCAGCTCATAAGCGGAATGGTATGCCTGTTTCATGGTCTGGATGGCGGGGCCGGTGGGGGTTTCGTTGAAATCGCCAGCAATGATTTGGCGGGGGACGCGGCGACGGCCGTTTAGCCAGTTCATCATCTTCATCACCTGCTCCTGCCGCGCTTGTTTATCGGTAGAGATGTGGTGCAAATGGATGGCGACAAAATCAACTGTTTGGCGCGTGGGCAGTTCTACATTTACTCGCAAGGCTACCCGTCCCCCATACCCCAAAGCCACCCAATCCTGATCCAATACGGGCAGCTTGGTGAGGATGCCGATGCCTTCATAATAGCCTTTGGGGAAGTGGTGTTTGCGCTTTTGCACCAGTTGGTAGGGTTGGTTGGTGGAGCCAGTAAGGCGCACGTTGATCTGTTTGCGCAGCCATGTGCCCTGCCCAATGGGGAAGCTGACTTCTTGCAAGCTGATCAGGTCGGGGGCCGCGTCGAGCAGTTGGGCCAGCAAGAGTTGGCGGCGTTCGCGCCAGCGGTCGGCGTTGTGGCGCAGGTTGATGGTGGCAAGGGTGAGGTTCATGGGCGTGAAGCGTAACGTGTAAAACGTAAGCTACGTTTTACGGTTTAACTCAAATCAATTTCGGTGGTGCCGGTGGAAACGGCCGCTTGCACATTTTCGCCATTGAGCTGGATTGTGAGCGTAAAGGGTACGTCGGTGATGACGGTGGCTTTTTCGGCATCACCCAGCAGGTCCATTGTGCCTTCGCTGCCCAGGGGGTAGTTGCGCACGCCATATTCCTCGGCACACTCCAGCCGCCGATCCCACAGCACGCGCCGCTGCGGCCAATCTACGCTGATGCCGATGACATCTTCCAGCAAAATGGCAATGGGTGTGAGGCCGGTGATGCCCACAAAATCGGGTCGGGCTTTTTCGCCTGGTTCGGCCGATTCGGGCATGTAATATTCCCAAAAGGTATCGGTGTGTTGGTAGACGTTGGCGACGTTGGTAAGGTGGTTGAGGGCGATTTCGTGGGCCAGGGCGCGTTGGCCGATGTTGCGTAAGCCTTTGAGTACCATGTAGTTGGTGTTGGCCCATACGCCGCCGCGCCAGTAGTTGCCAGCCTGGTTGTAGCCGTCGCTGTCGGCTGATTGGCTGGGGATGCAGTGGTCTAGTTTGAAGGCCCAATTTTCGCGCAGGGGCTGCACAAAGTCGGCCAGGTTGTCTTCGGGGATGATGCCTTTGTCGAGCAAGGCCCAGTAAGCGCCGATGCTTTTGACGGGGCTGAAACGGCCGTTTCTGTCCACATCTTGATAAAATTTGGCTTCACTATTCCACAAACGGCTGTTGATGAGCTGTACCAGGTGGCTGCGCTCTTCATTTAAGTTGAGTGAGAGTTCTGTTTCGCCGAGTTGGGTGGCCATTTGGCTGAGAATGAGGCAGTTGAGGGAGGCTTGAATGGTGGCATCGGCCCACGACCAGTGGCGATGGTGGAGTCTGCTGTCGGGGACGCGGGGCTGGTTGTCCATGCCGCTGCTCATGCCGGTGGCCCAATAGAGGCCGGAAGGCCAGGTGCGGTGGCGGCGGCACCAGTTGTGGTAGGCGAGGAGGGGGTGAAAGATTTGGGCTAAACGGCCGTCGTCTCCCGTCATGCGAAAATAGCGCCACTCGGCCCAGGCTAAAATATTGGGGCCGGTGCTGTTGGGGTCAAAGGGGTAAAAGAAATCTTGGCCGGTAGCGATGTCAATCTCGCGGCAGATAAAGCCATCTTCGTGCTGCCGGGCATAGAAGTTGTCGAGTGTGCCCATGAAGTTGAAGGAGGAACGGCCGTATAATCCAAACTGCATCATAAAAGCACAGTTCCACATGAACAGGTGGTCGTTATAGGCTGGCTCGATGAAGTTGGCGACAAAACCATTTTCCGCCGTGGGGCGGCGCAGGTGTGACCAGGCTACTTCCCAGGCCCGCCAATACATTTCAGTCCATAACGGCCGATCCGGCAGCACCGGCCCTGGCAATTCGGCCTTAACCTCTACAAAAGAGGGGATAGGGTGAAATTCATAGGTTTGGTCACGAAAGGGGTTTTGGCCCACCAAGGGATCGAGGCCGTAGGGGTATTTTGATGAGGACATGCTTACTGCCGTCTGTGACAATGATCCGTAATCGGTAATGCGTAAACCGATTAGAGATCGTAACTGTTCACTCTCCCGGAGGTTTTCCCTCGAGAGAGCCTCCATAAAAGAAACCTCCGGGAGGATTTTTCACTCGAGGGACTGAATAATTACTAGAGATCACTGATTACTGATTCAGTATCCATAATTCGGCCGTGCCATCCAGGCGCAGGCCATTGTCATTAATCGCCAAAGCACGCAAGTTGTAGCGCACCACCACGTTATCACGCAAGTTGCCCATCCACACCAGCGAATCGCCAATAGCCAGATAGGGGTAGCCAGTGAGGCCAGAGAGCTGCGCCAGTTGTGTGGCCTGCTCCCCTTCTCCCTGCGTCACAATTCCCTCAAATATCAGAGTTGAACCGGGGATTTGCCGTCCCTGCGGAATAATGTAATTGACGAGAATATTGTTGTAGGCTAGAAAAATCTCCTCATTCAGGGGCAAGGCCGTGCGCTCAATGGGGTTGGGGTTGAGAATGGTGAGGTCTACGGGGCCGCCAACGGGCAAGCCGCCTAAAATGGCGGTGGTAATACGCAGGTTATAGCTGCCATGCACACCGGGGGCCATAATGCCGTTCCAGATGAAGGAGTCGCCCGTGCGCTTGCTGGCTGGCAGTCCGTCAATCTTCACATTGTAAATACCTTCGTCCCGCCCTACGTATTCCAACCGTGTGCCAGGCACAATGCCACCTGGCTCTAAATTGTAGGTGTAGACGGGTATTTTGAAGATGAGGGTGTCGCCCATGGGGGTGGGGGTGGCGGCGGGGCCAGAAGAGCCTCTGCCGGGAATGGTGCAGGCGAGTGTGGTCAGAATGATTAGCAGAACGAAGCCCCCGAGGGCGTTTATTTTTGGCTGCATGATCTTCCTGGTAGTAGGGTAAAGGCGCGCCTTTACCCTACTGTTCCTCAATGTAAAGGCACGCCTTTACGCTACTGTTCCTCGATGGTAATTGAGGTGATTGTGTCTCCGGCAGGCAGGTTTGGATTTTGTGAGGGATCGCGGGGGGTGATGGCTTCGACAATATCCATGCCTTCAATGACACGGCCGAAGATGGTGTAACTGCCGTCTAGTTGGGAGACATCACTGAGGGTGATGTACCATTGGCTGCCGTTGGTGTCGGGGCCGGAGTTGGCCATGGCTACCATGCCCGGTTCGCTGTGGGAAAGGGTGGGGTCTATTTCGTTGGGGATGGTGTAGCCGGGGCCGCCGATGCCTGTGCCGGTGGGGTCGCCTGTTTGGGCGACGAATCCGGGCAAAACGCGGTGGAAGGTGACGCCATCAAACCAGCCTGCTTGTGCGAGGAAGATGAAGCTGTTGACGGTTTGGGGTGCGGATTGGGGTAGGAGTTCGATGGTGAATTGATCGCCGGATTCCATGGTGACGGTGGCGTGGTAGGTGGCTTCGGGGTTGATGGTCATCTCTGGGGCGGTACTGTATTGGCGGTCTTCGAGCAGGACTAATTGCACGTAGGCGTCCCATATCCACAGGTCGAAGGGTAGTTGGTTGCCAGCCAGGAGGATGCCATCGAAGATGACAGCGGGTGTGCCGGGCAGGCCAAGATTGACAGATTCGTCGAATAAGGTGTTGACATAATCTATATGTGTGCCAGCGTCGAGATCGGCGGTGAATTGGGCGACATCTAGGCCTAAATCGTCGGCCATGTCTATGAGGAAGTCGCGGAAGGTGGCTTCGTCTAGGCCAGACCATTCGCGTTGGTCTTCGAAGAGGGCATCATGGAAGGCCCAGAATTGGCCCTGGTCGCCAGCGATTTCTGCGGCTTGGGCGGCTTTGATGGCGTGGACGTGGCCGCTGAGGGGGAAGTGACGGTAAATGAGTTGTACTTGATCGGGATAGGCTTCTACGAGTTGCTCCAACACGGGAGACAAGGCGGCGCAGCCCGGTCATTGGAAGTCGCCGTATTCGATGATGGTGACGGCGGGGTCGGTGGCTCCTTTGGCCCAGTCGTTGTCTCGAATAACGGCCGCTTCTTCTACAGTGGTGGCGGGGAAGGTGGTGGCAGCCAGCTCATTGCTGGCGGTGCCTAGTTCTTCGGTTTCTGTGGTTGATTCTGGTTCGTCGTTGGTTTCTGGTTCGGCTGTTGGTTGGGTGGTGTTGGTTGGTTCGGGCGGTGCGGTGGGGGCGCTGGTGGCGGTGGGAACGGCCGTTGCCGCTACTTCGGCTATGACGTTGCTGGCGGCTGGTTCCTGGGCGATGTCGGCGGGCTGTCCCCCGCTCGGCCCACAGCCGATGAGTAGAAGTAGAATAAATAGTAACCAAAGATGCTTTTTCATATAGGATTAACCTTTTGGAACTAAACAAACTGTTCCATCGTTAACTGATTTAGATGGCGGATTTTACCACGTTCATGGGTTACAGGGTAAAATCTACCGTACCTTTTAAGGAAAAGACAAGGAGTGATTTGATGAATAAATCGAGATTTTTGATGCTGTGTGTGTTTGTTTTGGTGTTGGTGATAGCTTGTGGCCCCGCACCGGATGCAGCTACAACAGTACCTGATCGGACAGAGACGGAAGGGGAGGGGGATGTGTTCCCGCGCCCGACAATTACGCCTGTGCCTGAAGGTGAAGGTGAATCGGTAACTGAGCCGGAGGCAACGGCCGTTCCTGAAGAATATCCCGCCAAACCTGAACCAGTCACACAGCCAGAATCTGCTTACCCAGCCGGTGAGGCTATTGCCCAGCCGGAGTCGGCTTATCCGGCAGAGGGTGAAACGGTGTGGATGGTGTTCCCGGTGGGGGTGCAGTGTGAGGAAGGCAGTGGTGAATATGCTGACCTGGATGAAGCGGTAGCGGCTTTGGATACGGCCGGTGTTGTGGTTGTGGATCAGGGGACGGTGGAGTTGATTGTGGCTGCGGCGTGTGGTCAGCCAACGAGTGAGCATTTTCGGGTGGAGGTTTTGGCTGATGGTCTGGAGCAGGCGCAAGGTTTAGGCTGGGAAGTGTATGAGGAATAGCTGGGGTGAGTTTCTTAAACTCTTAAAGTCCTAGAATTTTTTTTGATGTGAAAAGGCAGAGGGGTGACGGTGTTCATCTTTCTGCCTTTCGTTTTTGGAGGAGATGATGTTACGTTTTTTGACGGCTGGGGAGTCGCATGGGCCGCAGTTAACGGCCGTTTTGGAAGGAATGCCCGCTGGTTTGCTGTTGGATGTTGAGGAGATGAATGTGCAGATGGCTCGCCGCCAGAAGGGGTATGGCTCTGGGGGGCGGATGAAGATTGAGAAGGATGCGGTGGAGATTACGGCGGGGGTGATGAACGGCCGTACGACGGGTGCACCGATTGCCATTAATATGACTAATTTGGATTATGTTAAGTGGAAGGATAGGGATATTACGCCTATTACCACACCACGACCTGGACATGCCGATTTAACGGGAGCGATCAAGTATGGTTATGGCGAATTGCGTTTGACTTTGGAGCGATCATCGGCACGGGAAACGGCCGCTCGGGTGGCGGTGGGCGCGATCTGCAAGCAGTATCTGGCCTATTTTGGGGTGATTATTGGCAGTTATGTGACCAGCATCGGTGAGGTGGAGGCTGATATTCCGGCGGCGATGCCTTATCTGGAACGCTTCGCGGCAGCGGAGGAGAATGATATTCGCTGCCCCATTCCCGAAGCGGTGGCGGCGATGCGGGCCAAGATTTGGGAGATTATGCAGGCGAAGGATACAGTGGGAGGGGTGTTTGAGATGGTGGCGTTGGGGCTGCCGCCGGGATTGGGCAGCTATGTGCATTGGGATCGCCGTTTGAGTGCGCGGTTGATGGGGGCGATTGGCTCGATTCAGGCTATTAAGGGTGTGGAGATTGGGCGTGGTTTTGGTAATGCCTATTTGCCTGGATCGCAGGTGCATGATGAGATTTTTCTGGCGGAAGATGGGCAGTCGTTGAGGCGGCAGACGAATAACAGCGGTGGGTTTGAGGGGGGTATTACGACGGGTGAGCCGGTGGTGGTGCGGGCGGCGATGAAGCCGATTTCGACGGTGTTGAATCCGCGCCGCTCGGTGAATTTGGCGACGGGTGAGGAGGATTTGACGGTGTATGAGCGGTCTGATTTTTGTGCGGTGCCGCGAGCGGCCGTTGTGGGTGAGGCGATGATGGCGATTACGCTGGCGGATGCGCTGCTGGAGAAGCTGGGTGGTGACAGCATAGGGGAGATGGAACCGCGGTTCCAGGCGCTGCGGCAGGCGCGTTTGGCTGATTTGGTGATGGATAATGTGCCCTGGCGGTTTGGTTTTGGGTGAGAGGGGGAGGTATATTGGTTTATTTGTATAATGGTGTATCCGTATGCGCCTTGTACCCCTATGTTGAGTAAACGTTTATAAATAATGTTGCAGTTCAGCAAGAGATTGGAGATTGGAGATTGACCAGTCTCCAATCTCTAATCTCCAAAACCGTTAAGTTAAAAACGAACACTTACTGATTCGCCGTGGGCGAGGAAATTAAAAAGATGGGACGACAAAGTTATGATTACGCGACGCGGGAAGGAGTGGCGGAGATTAGTTGGGAGGGGTTTGGGGAGTTGGTGCGGGTGTTGGCGGCGAAGCTGGGAGAGATGGGGGTGGAGGTGATTGTGGGGACGGCGCGGGCGGGGTTGTTTCCGGCAACGGCCGTTGCTTGTTCGCTGCGCCGTGAGTTGTTTCCTGTGCGTGTGACGCGCCGCGTGAATGATGAGGTCGTGTATGAGAAGCCGGTGTGGAAGGTGGATGTGTCTACCGAGGTAGCGGGTAAGGTGGTGGCGGTGGTGGATGAGATGGCGGACACGGGTGAGACGTTGGCGTTGGTGGCCCAGCGGGTGCGCCAGCAGGGGGCTGCCCAGGTGATTACGGCGAGTCTGGTGAGCCATAGTTGGGCGGAGCCGATGCCAGAGGTGACGGGGTTGGTGACGGATGCGTTGGTGTTGTTTCCGTGGGATAAGATGGTGTGGCTGAACGGCCGTTGGCAGCCCCATCCCGAATTGGCGGAGGCTCTTCAGCACCAGCAAAAGGACGAATGATGAACAGACAAGATGTGATAACCCTCTACGAATACAATCAGTGGGCCAATAACCGCATTTTGCGGGCGGCGGGGAAGTTGGGTGCGGCGCAGTTGATGGAGCCGACTGAGTGGTTGAGTGGCAAAACGCTGCTTAACACGATGACGCATGTGTTGGATGCGGAGTGGAGTTGGCGGCTGGTGTGCCAGGAAGGGGCAATGCCGGGTACGTATCTGGAATTTGCTGATTTGGCGGCGTTGAAGCGGGCCTGGCGTGAGGAGATGAGGCATATGTTGGCGTATGTGTCGCTGTTGGCAGATGAGCAGTTGAACCAGATGCACACGTTTACGCGGCCGCGTTTTCAGCCGCGCCATCGTCTGTTGGGGCATATTTTGACGCATATTGTGAACCACAGTACGCATCATCGCGCCGAAATTGGACAATATTTGGGGCTGTGTGGTTATTCGCCGGGGGATATGGATTTTATGATTTTTGTGGGGAAGCAGGCGCAGAAGGCTCGTTCTGTTTGAGGACGTTCATGTAGTTGGCGCGTTCGAGGGCGGTGGGGTTGGCAACGGCCGTTTGGCTCATGACTCCTCTTATGTTGTCTACAGATGCAATATTGTGTTCCGCCAGCCAGTGGGCCATCTCCTGGCGCACGGTGGCTAGATGGTGGATGCCGTGTTGGATGAGGGCGGAGGTCATCATAGTGACTTTGGCTCCGGCCATGATGGCTTTGAGGGCATCAACGGCCGTATGCACTCCACCCGTCACCGCCATATCTGCTTGCAAATGGGGGTACAGAATGGCGATCCAACGTAAGCGCAGCCGCAGTTTGGTCGAATTGCTGAGTTCCAGGCTGGAGACAAAGCTTTCACTGTCCAGATCAATATCGGGCTGATAGAAACGGTTGAACAGCACCAGCCCATTAATGCCCAACGCATCCAATTTAGCCGCCACATTGGTTACTGAAGTGAAGTAGGGGCTGATTTTGACCGCGACAGGGATTTGCACACGCGCTTTGATAGCCTGGACGACATCCAGATACATTTGCTCAATTTCGTAGCTGTTGGTGGCGGGGTTGCTGGCCGTGAAATATGTGTTCAGTTCCAGGGCGTCGGCCCCCGCTTCTTCGATGAGATGGGCGTAACGAATCCAGGCATCGTGGGTAAAGCCATTCAGGCTGCCGATGATGGGAATGCGGACAATCTGTTTGAGTTGGCGGATGTGGGCCAGGTAGCCGACGGGGCCGATGGGGTAGCTGCTGAGTTCGGGGAAGGGGCCAAGCTGTTCGGTGAGGTCTTCGGGGCGGCGGGAGAGATAGTCTAGGCCATAATCGTGCCGGGTGATTTGTTCCTCGAATAAGGAGCGCAGGACGACGGCACCCGCACCCGCATCTTCCATCTCGCGCACCTGGCTGATTTTGTCTGCCAGGGGAGAGGCGGATACAACCAGAGGGCTGTTTAGTGTTAGGCCCAAATAGGTGGTGGTTAAGTCGGTCAAGGCAGCTCTCCTGTTACTATTTTATGCGGGATGATGTTTGCATTATAGCATAGGATTCAGCCGAAAATAAGTTTTGCCCAGCGAGGGGGTGGGACAGGATTTGGTGTAAGGCTAGACTGGAGCAGTTTTTAAAACTGCTCCAGTCTTTCGAGTCCATACACAAAAAATAAGCGCACCCCCAGCAAGGTGTAGGAATAACGCAGCTGTTGGGGAATGAAGAGTAAATGCTTGGTGAAAGTGAGCTTGGAGATTAGAGATTGGAGACTGGGCTAATCTCTAATCTCCATGCTTTAAGCTGGTGTATGTTATGGATTCCCATTCCTTTGGGTGTTATTGCCTGAGTTGGTAGCTGAGGATGAGGATGAGGCCGCTGATGAGTTCGACACCGATTTCGGCGAAGCCGAAGCGTTTGATGTTGGCGATGGGGCGGGGTTGTGACCATAACCAGGCGGCACGGAGGAGGAAGCCGAGGAAGGGGAGTGCTGCCAGTAGGGGGGCGATGTTGAGGAAACCTGCTGCGAGTAGGAGGAGGAAGGTGAGCAGATGGGGGATGAGTACGGCCGTTCGTCCCATTTCTCTTTTGTGGGTGTCGGCGATGCGCAGGCGGACGTAGAGGGCGCCGAGGGCGTTTTGGGCGGCGAGGAGCAGCCAGAGAATGAGGGCGGTGGTGGAGAAACGGCCGTCTACCACAATCAACACGGCGGCACTGGTTACGGCTAAACCGGCAGCACCAGCTAATTCCATGCCTAAGGAGCGGCGTTGGCGAACGGCCGTTATGTAAACTAGCAGGATGCCGCCAATGGGCAGCAGCAGCCATAACAGGGCCAGATGATTGGACAGCAGCAGGCCGATCAGGCATAGGCTGGCGATGGTTCCGAACAGCAGGACCCAGGCGCGGGCAATGGGGGCATTGGCTTTGTTGGCGCGGCCTTGCCGCACGCGCAGCCAGACGGTGGCTGGTTGGCGCATGAGAAAGGCGGCTAGAGAACCGAGGAGGGTGAGGGAAACGGCCGTGTTCCATACCCCTGCCACACCGACGCCCACCAAAAAGGGCACTAACAGCCAAGACCAGGAGCCGTGTTCAGCCGGTAAAACAATCTGTTTGCGCCAAACGAGGGACATAAATGAAAATTACTCCTTGGGAAGTAAGTATTTCTAAAAGCATAAAACGTAAGAGCTTTCTGATTACGTTTTGCGTTTTACCCAATTATCCGTAGATCGAAATCCTTGTAGAGCGATTTTGTAAATCGCTCAGACGATTTACAAAATCGCCCCACAATACACTCGTGATCTGTTTCGATCTACTGATTATAGGTCAACTATCTTCTAATATCTATGACATTCATGTTAGCGGTTGTTGACATCTGTCACTTGCGGCAATTTCGCTAATTTGGTGAGAAATCGCTATACTTATGCTATGTCCCATATACGAATTTTAATGGTTGATGATCATGAGGTAGTCCGTTTGGGCTTGAAAAGCTTGCTCGAACGCCATCCACAGTTTGAGGTGGTGGCTGAGGCTTCATCAGAAAATGAGGCAGTGGAGAAGGCAATTGAGTCTAAACCCGATGTAGTGTTAATGGATGTGCGCCTGTCTGGTGGGAATGGGGTGGATGCCAGTGCGCGAATTATGGCTGAGCTGCCGGAGACGAAGATTCTCATTCTGACCTCTTTTGCTGATGATGAGATGCTGTTTGCGGCGATTCGGGCGGGGGCTGTGGGGTATGTGTTGAAGCAGGTGGGGAGTGCAGAGTTGATTCGGGCAATTGAAGCGGCCGTTCGCGGGGAAGCTACGCTCGATCCTTCTTTGACGCAGAAGCTGTTTAGCGAAATGCGCCGTTCTATGCAGCGTGAAGAAGCTTCGGCCTTTGATGAGTTGACCACGCAGGAGATGCAAGTGTTGGCTCTGATTGCTGAGGGGAATACGAACCGTAACATTGCCGATTCGCTCTTTTTGAGTGAGGGTACGGTGCGTAATTATGTGAGCAGCATTTTGTCTAAATTGGGTGTGTCTAACCGGGCTGAGGCGGCGGCTTATGCCATTCAGCATCATCTCAAAGATTATTTGGGTTAATGGCTACTCTTCTCGGTAGAGTGTGATGTCGTGCCAGGAAACAGGGTCTTCCACAGGTTCCAGGTGGGTGACGATGGTAACAGGGGCGATAGCCTGACGTAATTCTCGTTCGATCTCTTCTAACAAGCTGTGACCTTTTTGCACGCTCCAGGCTCCGGGCACTTGAATGTGGACGGAGAGGAAGCGCCGTGCGCCGGATTGGCGGGTGCGGAGGGCGTGATATTGTACGTTTTGGGTGCAATATTTTTCTAGGATGGTGGTGATTTGGTCTAATTCTGTGGGGGGCAGGGCGGTGTCCATGAGGCCGTTGATGGCCTGGCGTACGAGCCGCAGCCCGGAGCGCAGGATGTGCAGGGCGACGAGGATAGCCAGGATGGGATCGAGGGGCTGCCAGCCGGTGAGGGCGACGATGGTGACGCCGAGTACGACGCCGCCGGATGTCCAGACATCGGCCAGGAGGTGGTGGGCACCGGCGGTGAGGGTGATGGAGTTGTGTTGTTCGCCTGCGCGGAGGAGGATGCGGGCGGTGAGGCCGTTGCAAATGGCGGCGATGAGGGAGACGCCAATGCCAATTCCTAATTGCTGTAGGGGCTGGGGGTGGAAGAGGCTTTTGATGGCTGAGAAGATGATGGTGAGGGCGGCGATGAGGATGAGTGTGCCTTCTACGCCGCCGGAGAAGTATTCGGCTTTGTCGTGGCCGTAGGCGTGTTGGTCGTCTGGGGGGCGGGCGGCGATGGTGAGGATGATGAGGGCGAGAACGGCCGTTATCAGATTGACCCCTGACTCTAGGGCATCGGATAGTAAGCCGATGGAACCAGTTAGGAGGTAGGCGGCGGCTTTGAGGGCAATGGTGATAACGGCCGTGCCAATGGACAGCCAGGCGAAGCGGGTGAGGTGTTGGCGATCGGGCATGAAGCCTAATTGTAATGATGTCATGATGTCGTTACAAGCCATACCGCTGGCGGATGTTGGGGATGAGGTATTCATCGAAGGCTTTGCTGACATCGTAATGGGGCTGCCAGTCCCAGTCGCGGCGGGCGGCGTAGTCGTTGAGGCCGGCGGGCCAGCTATCTACGATGCCTTGCCGCTGCCAGTCGGGGGCGAAGGTGATGTGGGCACGGGGGAAGGCTTTGAGGACGAGGTCGTGGATTTGAACGGCCGTTAAACTAAAGCTGGTTACGTTATAGACCAGCCGACTTAGCTTCTCACGAGGGGCATCGGCCAGTTTGAGGAGGGCGGTGATGGCATCGGGCATGGCCATGAAGGGCAGGATGGAGTCTTCGCGGACGAAGCAGGCGTAGGGGTGGTCTTGGGCGGCGGCATGGAGCATTTCTGGGCCGTAGTCGGTTGTGCCGCCGGTGGGCAGGGTGTAGGCGCTGATGAGGCCGGGGAAGCGCACGCTGCGGAAGTCGAGCATGACGGGGCGGTTGCGGGCTAATTGCTGGTAATTTTGGCTGAAGTAGATGCCGAGTAGTTCGCAGTATAGTTTGTTGCAGCCGTACATGGTGGTGGGATTGTTCCATTCCCATTCGCGTACTTTGTTGTCGCGTTCTTTAATTTCCAGGCTGGGCAGGCCGTAGGCGGCGATGGAGCTGGGGAAGATGAATTTGACGGGTTCGCCGCGCCGCTGTGACTGTTCGGCGGCGACGTTGAGGAGGTGCATGGTGCCGTCTACGTTGACGCGGTGGGCGAGTTCGGGGGCGAATTCGCTGCGGGTGGAGAGAAGGGCGGCGAGATGGAAGATGGTTTCTATGTCGTATTCTGTGACTAGCCGGGCGAAGAGATTGCGGTCGGTGACGTCGCCGATGATGTGGGCGGATGTGCCGCGTAAATCGTCAGGGACGGGCTGTAGGTCTACGGTGAGCAGGTCGTGGCCGCGCTGTTGGGCCAGTTCGCGGATGAGGGCCTGGCCGATTTCGCCAACGGCTCCGGTGATGAGTGTTACTTTTTTGCGCATGATTTTTACCTCGTTCAATGGCTTGTTTGTGGGAAACTGTGCCAAATTTGATTAGATTGGCTCGATGTTTGAGCCTTGTTTGGATTTTAGCAAATAATTTTTAGGGTGGTTATACTTCGCCGCTTGGTGGGTGATGTGGTTTATAGGAAGTTGGTAGGAGGTTGGAGATGGGTGATTTAGGTGGCCTATCTCTAATGTCTAAAAGATTGTGATATGCGACAGCGGGATATTTTTTGGTTTTGGCTGCCTTTGTGTGCGAGTTGGCTGTTGATGACGGCGGAGGGGCCGGTGATTAGTGCGGCGATTAATCGGCTGCCGAATGAGGTGGTGATGTTGGCGGCGCAGGGGATTGTGGTGAGTTTGTCGGTGATGATTGAGAGTCCGATTATTAATATGTTGGCGACGGCGACGGCGTTGGTGCGGGACAGGGCTTCTTATGTGGTGGTGCGGAATTTTACGGTGGGGTGGGCGGTGGTGTTGACGGCCGTTACTGTGTTGGTGGCGTTTACTTCTTTTTTTGAGGTGGTGGTGGTTGGCTGGTTGGAGGCACCGCCGGAGGTGGCGCAGTGGGTGCGGCCGGGTATGCAGATTATGACGTTGTGGAGTGCGGCGATTGCCTGGCGGCGTTTTTTGCAGGGGGTGTTGATTCATTTTGGTCAGACGCGGCGGGTGGCGTGGGGAACGGCCGTTCGCCTGGCGGTTTCGGGGGGGGCGGTGTGGGGTTTGGCGCATGGGGCTAAGAGTTGGACGGGGGTGGAGATTGGGGTGACGGCGTTGATGGCGGGGGTGATTGCGGAGGCTTTGTTTGCGACGTGGATGGTACGGCCGTTGTTTAGGGCGGAGTTGAGTGGTGATGTGGTGGCTGAGGGAGAGGCGTTGAGTTATGGGGAGTTGTTTTGGTTTCATTTGCCGTTGGCGAGTACGGCCGTTCTTACTCTCTTTGCCCAGCCATTGGTTGCTTCTAGTCTGGCGCGGTTGGATGAGCCTACGTTGTCGTTGGCGGCCTGGCCGGTGTTGTTTCAGTTGATGCTGCTGGCGCGGGCGGCGGCGCTGGCGTTGCCGGAGGTGGTTATTGCCCTAAATAAGGGGGCGCAAAGCTTTATGCCGCTGCGCCGTTTTATGGTGTTGTTGGGGGGTGTTTTGACGGTGTTGATGGTGCTGTTTGTCTTTACGCCGACGGCCGATTTTTATTTTTTGGGGGTGCAGGATATGGAGCCGCACGTAGGTGCGCTGGCCCAGTCTACGTTGACCCTGTTTTTGTTGTTTCCGGCGATGGCGGCGGTAACATCTTGGCTGCGGGGTTTGTTGATTGTGCGGCGGGCGACGCAGGCGGTGAATGTGGGGATGATGGTGAATTTGGGGGTGACGGTGGCGATTTTGGGGGTTGGTCTCTGGCAGCGGTGGGCGGGGCTGCCGACGGCGGCGGTGGCTTTGAATGTGGCGGCATTGGTTGAGGCTGTTTATTTGGGCTGGCGGACGCAGTTGATTTTGCCGGAAGGAATGGTGTTGATGGGGGGTGGGGCCGCAAATGGAAGGCGAGCGATGCTTTTGTAGAGTGAGGTTAACTTTTTACCACGAATTCACCGGTTGTAATTGACGTTGGGGGGAAAAAGTGGTTTTATGTTAGGCAGTGATTAGATAGGTGCGTTGCACTTTAACTAAGCAAAATGTGTGTCGCAGATCTTTACAGCAGTGTACGTAAAGTCCTATTCGACAAAACCTGTATTGGAAAGATAATGAGAGTACCATGTTGCAAACACAATCACCATTTTATACTTTGAAGTCTTTGCCTGCGTTGTTGAAGCAAGCTGATTCTTTTTCTGAATTGGAGGAGTTGACGGCTTCTTTTTTGCAGGAGTTGTTGTCTCCTGAAACTGTAGAGATCTTCTATACGATTGAACATTTGAAGCCAGCGGTTGCGCCTGCGTTGGTTTTGCAATTGCCTATAGGCCGGACGAATTATTATTTGCGATTGGAACGCCCTGACCCGTTTGAGGGGGATGAGATGGGGCTGGTGGAGGTGGTGGCTGGTTTTTTGGCGACTTCGCCGCATATTCCGGCTCATGGTGAGCCGCTGCCGGGGCAGCTTAAGTTGGTGCAGGCGGTGAATCAGGCGATTGTGGATCAGAGGCGGTTTGTGGAGGTGGTGGAGGTGGTGGCTTTGGGGTTTGCGGCGGCTTTTCCGGGTGTGCGAGGCCGTTTGTTGGCGGTGAATGGGAAGGCGCGTAAGTTGATGGTGCAGGCGGTGTTTGGGGGGGTGACGACGGCCGTTGACAAAATGTCTTTGCCGATTGATGAGGGGTTGGCGGCGTTGATTGGTGGGGGGGAGACGGCCGTTTTGGCGCACGAAGTTCTGGTGCCGATTAAGATTGAGAATGTAATGGAGGCTGTTTTGCAGGGCATTTACCCGGAGGGTGCGCTGATTGATGCGGGGGATGTGACGGCGTTTACGCTGCTGGCGGGGGCTTTGGCGATTTCTTTGAGTAATCGTAAGTTGATGAAGCAGACGTGGCAGCGGGCTAATGAGTTGGAGACGATTTATAAGGTAACGGAGTCGGCGCGGGAGTTGAAGCCGTTGGGGCCGACGCTGGCTGAAATTCATCAAAAGCTGCTGACGACGTTTGAAGCGCCAACGAGTTTTATTGCTTTGTATGAGCCTGAGCTGCAGCTTATTTCTTTTCCTTTTGCGGTGAATAATGGGCAGCCGGTGGCGATGGCGGGTGTGTCTATTGCTGATGAGAATAGTCTGGCGGCCTGGGTGATTACGCATAATCAGCCGTATGTGACGGATGATTGGGCGGCGGATAATCGGCCGGTGATGGGGTTGGTGCATTTTGAGGCGCCGACTTCGGTGATTTGTGTGCCGATGCGGGCGGATGGGCAGGTGTTGGGGGCGATTTCGATTCAGAGTGATGCGAAACATGCGTTTGATGCGTCGGATTTTCAGTTGTTAACGGCCGTTGCCAACCATGTGGGGGTGATTGTGCAAAATGCCCGCCGCTTTACTACCACGAAGGAGATGGTGGATAAGGGGACGCAGGATTATATGACGGCGGTGGCGTTGCGTCAGGCGATTACGACGATTAGCACGTCGCAGTTGGAGCAGACGGCCGTTCTTCATAACTTTCTCATGGCGATTGGCAATATTGTGGATTGTGATAATGCTTTTGTGCTGCTTAATGAATTTGGTGAGCTGCATTTTGCTGCCAGTCGTGAATTTAAGGGTGATCCGCCGGCTTTTACGGGGGATGATGTGGAGGCGGGTTGGCACGGCAGCCTTTTGCTGCAAGAGATTCAGGATAAGAAGAAGCCTTTGTATTTGCCTGATGTGACTCAGGATGAGCGTTGGCGGCCGTTTGCGGGGGGGGAACAGATTCGCTCTTGGTTGGGTGTGCCGCTGCTTATTCGAGATGAGGTGTTGGGCGCGTTGATGCTGCACAGTCATGAGGTGAATCATTTTGGGGAGCAGCAGGAGTGGCTAGTGGTGACGTTGGCGAACCATGCGGCTGTAACCATGCAAAATGCCCGCCTGCACCAACGGACGGAACAGCGTTTGGCGGAGTTGGGTACTTTGTATGAGGCCAGTGCCACGATGACGGCCGATTTGGACCAGGATGCTGTTTTGCAGGCGGTGGTGACGGAAATGGTGCGGGCGATTCGGGTGGATAGCTGTACGATTCTGGTGTGGGATCAGGAGCAGGAGACGTTGTATCCGGCGGCTCATGAGAATTTGCTTTATATGGAGGATGATCCGGGGGAGGCGGCGATGGGGTTGAGTACGGTGGATCAGTTGGAGCAGCATCCGGTTGTGCGCCGTATTTTTTCGTCGCAAGAGATTTATCATTTGAATCGGGCGGCTACGCAGGATGTGGATGAGCTGGCGTTGTTGGATGCGGTGCAGTTTGATTCGCTGTTGTTTGTGCCGCTGACGCAGCGGCAGCAGGTTTTGGGGCTGTTGGCGTTGGGGCAGATTTCGCAACGGCCGTATAGTGAGCGGCAGATGCGGCTGGCCCGTAATCTGGCCAGTCAGGCGGCGGTAGCGATTGAACACGCTCATCTGTTTGGTCAGGCGCAGCGGCGGATTAATGAGCTGTCTACGTTTCATGAGATTGTTTTGAAGCTGAATACGCCGTTGAATGTGCGTTCGGTGTTGGATGCGATTGCGGAGTCGGCGTTGAAGCTGATTCCGGCCAGTAATTTACATATTTATATGTATGACATGAAGACGCAGCAGTTTACGACGGGGGCGGCTTTGTGGAGTGACGGCCGTCGAGAGCCGGCGGTGACGTCTTTGCGCCGCGAGGGTTTAACGGCGACGGTTGTTCGCCATGCGGAGCCTATTATCATTAATGATGCCAGCAAACATCACCTGTTCCAATCGGAAAAGGCGCAGGCGTGGGGGATTCATGCCATTGCTGGGTTTCCTCTGAAGCAGGGGGATGAGGTGATTGGGGCGTTTACGATTACCTATCTGTATACGCATAAGTTTACGGATGATGAGATTTTGCTGCTGCATTTGTTTGCGGATCAGTCGGCGGTGGCGGTGAAGAATGCGCGTTTGTTTGCTCAGATTGAACGCCGGGCGCGTGATACGGAAGCGTTGGTGGATATGGCGAAGCAGGTGACGCGCAATTTGAAGCTGACGTCGGTGTTGGATACGGCCGTTCAGATTATCCAACGGCTGTTGAATGCGCGGGCCAGCACCATTACTATGTTGTCGGAAGATGGCACGGAGCTGATTTTGGCGGCGGCTACGGGTGTGAAGAAGCAGTATATGAGTGAGCTGCGTATGAAGTTGAATGATACGATTTCTGGCGAGGTTGTGAAGCAGGGCCAGATGATTTACATTCCTGATACGTATGACCATACGGGTTTCTTGTTTTTTGACAAGGTGGTGCGTAGTTTGCTGGTCTTTCCGTTGATTGCGCGGAATGAGGCGATTGGTACGTTGACGGTTGATAGTGACAGGCCAGAGGCGTTTACGGAGTCGGATATTCAGTTGATGACGGTGGCGGCGGCGCAGGTGGGCATTGCCATTGCCAATGCGCGGCTGTTTGAGGAGTTGGAACGGCATACGGCCGAATTGAGCCGAGCTTATGAGGAGCTGAAAGAGAGTGACCGCTTGAAGGATGAGTTGGTGCAGAATGTCTCGCATGAATTACGCACGCCGCTGACGTTTGTGAAGGGGTATGTGGATTTGTTGATGGATGGGGAGATGGGGGTGATGACCCCGGAGCAGGTTGAGGCGTTGAAGATTGTGTCGGAAAAGACGGATGTTATTACGCGCCTGATCCAGGATATAATGGCTTTGCAGCGGATTGATTCGGGGAATTTGCAGATGGAGGAGGTGGCCATGGCTGATTTGATTGAAACGGCCGTTGCGGGGCACCGCCTTGTTGCTAGTGATAAAGGGATAGAAGTTGCCCATAACCTGACTGGGGAGAAAGGTATTGTGGTTATTGACAGAGGGCGAATTAATCAGGTATTAGACAACCTCATTGGTAATGCCGTAAAATTTAGCCCCGACGGCGGTACAATTATGGTATCGCTTGAAGAAAGGGAAAGTGAAGTATGTGTCACAGTTTCAGATGAGGGCATTGGTCTGGCTGAGGATCAACGGGAACGAATTTTTGATCGTTTTTATCAGGTTGATGGATCGGCCATTCGCCGCTTTGGGGGAACTGGCTTGGGCCTGGCCATTGTGAAGCGTATTGTTGATGCGCATCATGGCCGGGTATGGGTTGAAAGTGAACTGAATAAGGGCAGTACATTTTATTTTACTCTGCCGAAAGCACGCTTTGAATCCGCACCTGTAGTTTAGCCATTACGTGATGTTTAAAATTGTGACAACAACAAGAGGAAGTACCTTGACGAAGGATAAACGCCTGTTTCGTGAAGCGCTGGCAGCAATGCCAAAGATTGAATTGCATCGTCATCTGGAAGGCTCTCTGCGGCTAGATACGCTGCTGGAAATTGCCCGCAAATATGATTTGGACTTGCCTAAAGAGGATGCGGAAGCCTTACGGCCGTATGTTCAGGTTACAGATGATCCCCCAGATCATAATGTGTTTTTGAGCAAGTTTGAGGTTTTGCGCCATTTTTATCGCAGCCCAGAGGCCATTAACCGTTTGGTGTATGAGGCGGTGGCGGATGCGGCTGCCGATAATATTCATTACATGGAACTGCGTTTTAGTCCGCAGGCGTTGGCGCGGGTGCGTGGCTTTGCCTTAGCCGATGTGACGGATTGGGTGATTGCGGCGACGCAGCAGGCCAGTCAGGATCATAACATTGAGGTGGGGCTGATTATTACGCTAGTCCGGCATGATCCGGTGGCGCAGGCGCGGCAGGTGGCGGAGGTGGCCTTTGACCGGGTGGATAAGGGGATTGTGGGGTTTGATCTGGCGGGTGATGAGGCGAAGTATAATGCACGGCCGTTTCAACCATTGTTCAAAGAAGCCAAGCAAGTTGGGCTGGGGGTGACGGTTCACGCAGGGGAGTGGGCTAGTGCGGCGGGTGTGGGGCAGGCCATTGAAGACCTTTATGCGGATCGCATTGGGCATGGTATTCGGGCGATTGAAGATTCGCGGGTGTTGAAGCTGGTGCGGGATCGGGATGTGGCGTTGGAAGTGTGCCTGACGAGTAATTTGCAGACGGGTGTGGTTTATGAGATGGCGCATCATCCTTTGATGGATTTGTGTGATTTAGGGGTGCAGGTAACGCTAAATACGGATGATCCCACGGTGAGTAATCTCACGTTGACGGATGAGTATGAGGTGGCTACATCGGTGTTGGGTGTTACCTATGGTGAACTGCGCCAATTTATTTTGAATGCGGCCAGGGCGACGTTTTTGCCGGAAGACGGCCGTAAACGACTTGTTGCCCATTTTGAAAAAACTCTGCCTCTTTAGGGCTGGGTGTTAGGAGCGTTCCCACTCTAGTAAGGCGCGTTTGATGACCGCTTGAATGTCTGGGTTTTCTATTTCTTTGGGGGAGGAGTAGGCTGTGCCATCTACGACGATGCGTAAGCCGCCAGAACCATCCTGGCGTAAATGGATTTCATGTTGGGCTAATTCTGGGTTAGCGACCAGATGTTTTTGGACGATGGCATCAATCTGTTCGACGATGGTGGTTGGGGCTGCGGGGGTGGCTGGTTTGCTGCCTGGTTTACGCGGGGCCAGGGTGGCAAATGTGGGGGGGACGGTTTTGGCGTTTTGGGCTGCGCTTTTCTCTGATTCGAGTGAGGATAAAAAGGCGGCCTGGCGGTCGGCTAACGGCCGTTCTGGAGCAGGTTCAGAAACAATGGGCGGCGCAAATCCGGCTTCCACCAAATTCTCATACCCATTGGCAAACACAATTAACTCGCCAAAGGCGGCTAACAGCAGCCGCTTTACATTCTCATCACTTATATCGTCCCATTTTTCATAGCGGTTTTTGTTGACTTCAACCACCAATTTGCCCATAGGGGGCATTCGTAAGACGCGCATGACAACAACAGGATTTTGCATGATATACCTCCGATCAGGGCTAACGATTCAATGAAATGTGGGATTGAATCGTCAGCTTTGACAATTGGGGCAAAAGTGGGTGCTGCGGCCCCCTAAAACGATGCGACGAATGGGTGTGCCACATTCATGGCAGGGCATCCCCGTGCGGCGGAAGACGGCAACTGCGTTTTGCATATCGCCCTTGCTGCCATCCGGCTTTATATAATCACTGATACTGGCTCCCTCGCGGTCTATGCCTAATTGCAGCACTTTTTGAATGGCTGTGTGCAGCGCAGCAGTTTGCGCGGCTGTTAACGAGTCGGCCTTGCGTTCGGGGTGCAAACCGGCGTAGAAAAGGGCCTCATCGGCATAGATGTTGCCCACACCGGCGATAAAGGTTTGGTCGAGTAAAAGGGGTTTGAGGGTGCGTGAACGGCCGTCTAGCCTCTCCCGTAACATGTCTACTGTAAACGCATCCTCAAGCGGCTCTGGCCCCAACGCGCCAAACAGCTCTTGCGGATCATGCACCAGGTAAACCCGCCCAAATTTGCGCGTATCTCTAAAACGCAGTTCTTGTCCGTTAGCCAGGGTGAATACTGTATGTGTGTGTTTATCCAACGCCGTTGTGCCAGACGTGACGAAGAGATGTCCGGTCATTTTGAGGTGAATGACTAATGTTTCACCATCATGCAAATGGAAGACGAGGTATTTGGCGCGGCGGGTAATGGCCTCGATGCGCTGGTTGCTGATTCGCATTTGCATTTCGGGCAGGCTGGGGGTGACGATGTGGCGCGGCCAGGTGTTGTGTACGGCCGTTATCGTTTGCCCCACTAACGGCCGTCGCAACGCTCGCACCGTTGTCTCTACTTCTGGTAATTCAGGCATCTTGGTACATCTCGTCTAAGTGCTTGGGGTCTCCAAATAAACATGTTATGATCGCCGCCGATTATACCTGGAATTAAAAGGATGTCCGAATGGACGATTAGGCAATTGGTATTATTCTCGGAGCTTTCACAGCTTTCAAATCTTTACGTGCAAATAATCACCAACTGCTTGCCGCAAAACTATGTACCCTGAAGACCGCGTCCTGGTAGCCTATGTTCCCCGTCTGGCCGATTTCGCCCTTGTCCAAACTGAAAACTGGTATCGTATTCCGCAAAAGCACGTTCCCAAAGGGCTTTATGCTGAGTACATTGCCTTCTATTTTGGCCGCCACTTTGATGGTGAAAAATGGGCCATCCACTATTACGCTCCGCGCTTGGGTCATGAGTTAACAACCCGGCGCACTCTTATGCCTCATGAACCGGAGCATCCGCGAGCCGATGATCTGTATTACAAAGTGCAGCTTGGCCCCTTGCAGCGCCTAGAACGGCCGATCATCAGCCTGCGCTGGCGGCGGATTACCTTCATTCATACCACCTGGGACCGCTTTTTGGATGCGACGGAAATCAATGATTTGTTTGTAGAAGGTGGTGAATATGTGGATCGTCTTTACGCCACTCTGAAAGATCGGGGCATCCAGGCCGAACGGCAATACCGGGTGGAGGAGCCGGGTGTGGTGTATGAAGTTCCGCTGGCCCTGTTTTGTGTAGACGGCCGTTTAGACATCCACCCCCAGCACTACATCCATCTGTCCGTCGAGGAAACAGCCCATCACATCGGCCAACAAATCGCCCAAAAAGGGGGCCTTGTAAGATAAACGTTAAGCGTGGCAGCCTATACTACCCCTTGTCACCCCTGTGTAGTGGAGGCTATAATCTGGTGAACTCCTGATGTAGTAACAAAAACTCTGGTAATTATTGGAGGCTTGACCAGACAACCATGAGCCTAGCTGAGATGGCTATGTATGCAGAACAAATCGTTGATGATATAGATATAGACCTCGGCTACTCGCCAAGTGCACGGCCTGGCGGCAGCCTGCTGATAATGGTGGGCCTACCTGGTGTGGGCAAATCATCGGTTGTCGAGAGTCTAAAGAAATTTATGCCCATCATCGTCATTAGCACCGATGGTGTGCGTACCTATGTGCGCCAAAGCCCCGTCTACACCGCCGCCGAAATGGCCCTTGTCTACGAAGTATGTTACTCCCTCATCGAGCGGCGGCTGCGCCAAGGGCAGCGCGTTATCTTCGATGCCTCCAACAATTTACAGGCACGGCGCGACTATCTGGCAAGATTGGCCGAACGGTGTGGTGCGCCGGTGACAACCTGCTCGGTTCAGGCTTCCCAAGACGTTATCCAGCAGCGGCTTTACCAGCGCATTAACGGTGGTCGCCGTAAAACAGATATGTCTGATGCAGATTGGACGGTTTATAAGTGGATGGTGGAGACGCAAGAACCGGTTGTCGGGCCGCATCTCATTGTAGATACCACCTCTACTCCCCCTGACGTTTTGGCAAAAAGGCTGTATCATTACTGGCTGGAAAGTGAAGCCAATGCCCAAAACAACCCTGATCTACAATCCCCTCGCTGGGCCAGCAAACTTAGTTTCAACGATTAAATTAGTTGCCGACACCTGGCAGGCACGTGGCTGGCAAACGGTCATTCGCCCTACGCAGGCACGTGGACATGCCACTGAATTGGCACGTCAGGCGGCGGCCGCTGGGCATGAGGTTGTTTTTGCCATTGGTGGCGATGGCACGTTGGGCGAGGTTGCCAATGGCCTGGTAGGAACACGGTCGGCGATGGCTCCGCTGCCAGCGGGGACGGCCAATTCTTTTGCTAAAGAGCTGCAAATGCCCCTGCCCAATTGGTTGAATCGCAACAAGTTGTTGGAAACGGCCGATTCCCTGGCCAACGGCCGTATTCACCACATGGATTTGGGCTACACCTATCATCCGGGTGGAGACGGCCGTTATTGGCTGCTGTGGGCCGGCACAGGTGCCGATGGCTATCTGGTAGACCAACTTGAACCGCGCCCCAAATGGTCAAAAGCCCTGGGCATCTTCGGCTACTTCATTCAGGGCCTTAGTGTTGCTTCCGGTTTCCCATCCATGCAAGCTACCGTCACCATAGATGGAGTTTCTTTTGAAGATTTTTACACCTTGATTTTGGTGAGCAACTGTCGTCTATATGGCGGTGGCGAAGTTGTGCTAAGCCCCCAAGCGCAGCTTGATGATGGCTTGTTTGAGGTGTGGCTGTTTAAGGGAAAAGGGCCAGCCCAGGTGATGAAGCAGATGGTGCAGGCCAAGTTGGATCGGTTCCCTGATGCGGAGATGGTAAACGGCCGTTACATCACCATCTACACCGACCCCATCTTCCCCTGCCAAACCGACGGCGACAAAGCCGGACACACCCCCCTCCGCTGCGAAATCAAACCCTGCGCCCTCCGCCTCCTCGTCCCCGACACCGCTCCTCCAGATTTGTTTGGCAAACCTGGCGAAGCCTTGAGGTAGTTGTGGGTTTTGTCAGTCTTAGTAGAGCGAAAAATCTTGACGCAAAGGCGCAAGGGCGCAAAGTATTGGTAATCGTTCAGTTCCTCGAGCGAAAAATCCTCCCGGAGGCTTCTTTTACGAAGGCTCTCTCGAGGAAAAACCTCCGGGAGGGTGAACGGTTACAAGTATTGAGAGGAAAAGCCTGAAATCCTTTGCGTTTCTTTTATTCTTTGCGTTCTTTGTGTCAAAATCATCTGTTTTTTAACTACTGAGTCTGACGATTAGTGTGTAAAGGTCAGAATCTCAAAAACGGCCGTTACTCTCTCCAAGTTTAATGCACTCAACTTATCCTGAACGGCCGTTGTCCAATGCCAATAACTGGGGGTCATCTGCGCCAGATTGGTTAAGGCTGTGCGGTCTAAATCCATCTCAATCTCCAGCGGCTCGATGGCCTGCAACCTGAAGTTATCCGCCAACTGCGCCACCACTTTTTGCTGCTTTTCCGCCTCAATGTCCAGCAGTCCTAACTTATGGCGCAGTTGGTGCAGGTGTTGGGGCTGGGGAATGACGATGAGCAGCAGCCCGTTGTGCGCCAATACGCGGGCAAATTCAGCCGGATTACGCGGCGCAAACAGGTTAAGCAGCACAGAGATCGAGCCATCTACAAGGGGTAGTTTGCGCCAGGCATCGGCGACGATGAATTGAGCCGCGGGGCAGCGTTTGGCGGCCAACTGCACGGCCGTTTTGGCCACATCCACACCCAAGAAACAGGCTGGCGTATCGGCCAACAGGGCCAACAATTGGCCCATGTACCAGCCCTCGCCACAGCCAATATCGGCAATGGGGGGAACGGCCGTTAGTCCCCCCACCTTTTCTGCCACCAATTCACCCACACGCCGCGCCAACGGCATATAATGCCCGGCCTCCAAAAAGCGCCGCCGCGCTTGCAGCATCTCCTTGCTGTCGCCCTGGATTTTCGGCCGTTTGCCCCCGTCCAACAGCAAATTCACATACCCCTCCCGCGCCACATCAAACGAATGGCGCCGCCCACAGACAACAGTCCGCTCCACCAACGCCAAACCCTCACCACACACCGGGCAGGCCAACGGCCGAATGCAATCCCTTCTATCCATATGCCTCATTATGAACCGTAAAACGCAAAACGTAAAACGGAAGAGGACGAATTACGTTTTACGTTTTACGCTTTATCACGTACACTTCCTCCTCTATGGACAAGATAGATTTCCGTTCTGATACTGTAAGTTGGCCCACGCCCGCCATGCGCGAGGCGATGGCAAAGGCCCCGATTGGGGATGATGTATATGGTGAAGACCCCTCCATCAACGAACTGGAGCGGTTGGCGGCGGCGAAGGTGGGCAAAGAAGCGGGCATGTTTGTCACCAGCGGCACGATGGGCAATTTAACCTCGGTTCTGGCCCATGCTCAGCGCGGTGATGAGGCTATTGTTGGGTATAACAGCCATGTTGCCAGCAGTGAAGCGGGTGGCATGGCCGTGTTGGGCAGTGTTACGCCCCGTGCTTTGCCGACGGATAAGTTTGGGCGGATGGATTTGGCGGCGGTGGAATCGGCCGTTCGCGCCGACGATCCCCATTATCCCCGCAGCCGCCTTATCTGCGTGGAAAACAGCTACGGCAACGCCGCTGGTTATCCTCTTGAGCCAGACTATTTTGCCAGCATCCGCCAGATTGCTGACCGCCATAATCTGCAAGTGCATATGGATGGGGCGCGGGTCTTTAATGCGGCCGTTGCCCTTAACGTAGACGTGCGCCAGATTACTGATCATGTGGACAGCCTCACGTTTTGTCTAAGCAAAGGGTTGTGCGCTCCCGTTGGCTCTGTTGTCTGCGGCTCTGAAGAGTTCATCTACAACGCTCGCCGGGTGCGTAAAATGGTGGGTGGGGGGATGCGGCAGGCGGGCATGATGGCGGCGGCGGGCATTGTCGCCCTCCACGAGATGATTGAGCGGCTCGCGGATGACCATCACCATGCCCGCTTGTTGGCCGAAGGTCTGTCGCAAATCCCCGGCATTGAGGTGGACATGGAACTGGTTAATACCAACATGGTCTACTTCAATCCGAGTGCGGATTCACCTTTTACGGTCGATGAAATAACTCAAATGCTGCGCGATAAGGCCAATATTTGGGTGGGTCGCCGCTATACTAACCATTTCCGTGCTGTCACCCATTATTGGATTGGTGAGGCGGAAGTAAATCTGTTGGTGAAGACGCTGCGAGAAATTATGGTAATTACGTAACTGCGTAATTGCGTAATTATTTTCCACGATGAAACGAATTGAAGCGATAGTACACGGACTCGTCCAGGGTGTTTCTTTTCGCCAGTATACGCAGCACGAGGCGCGCCAGCTTGGGCTGGTGGGCTGGGTGAGGAATGAACCAGACCGCACGGTGCGGGTGGTGGCTGAAGGTGACGAATCTGCTTTACAAAAGCTGGCAGAGTGGCTGCATATTGGTTCGCCCTACGGTCGAGTGGATAAGGTGGATGTGAAGTGGGGTGAGGCTACGGCCGATTTTACAAGGTTTGAGGTGCGGTGGTATGGGTAGTGGTACGGCCGTTCAATTGCACAGCCGTGAACGTTTGGCCTGGGCGTTTGTTTTGGCTGGCTCTATTGTGTTTTTGGGGTTGATCATCGCTATTCCTGTGTTGATTAATCTATATATTCAACAGGCGACAGAATCGTTTACAGTGGCTTTTGAGGCCCAGCAAGGCACAGTTAGCATTCATGATGATAATGGGGTGCAGCGAGCTATTTTGCCAGGGGATGAGCCGCAAACGTTTGCGGCTCAGGCCAGCATTCGCACGGGTTTTCCGGCGAATGGGTTTGTGTCGCTTGTGCCGCCAGATTCGGGCCAACTGCTGGCGCGGATTCAGATGTTTGCTAATACGACGTTGGCAGTGGTGCAGGCGGACAGTCCACGTTTTGCGGCCAGTGATGAAGCGTATGTGGTGGGGCTGAATCTGGAAAACGGCCGTCTGCAACTTAAGGTGCTGCCAGAGGCGGAACGGCCGTTCTTCATCACTCTCACCACACCGCATGGTCAGCTCTTGATTGTGGATGCGGGCGAGTACACTTTAGATGTAAATGATGAGGAGACGCAGGTGAAGGTGCAGGCGGGGCAGGTGGCGGTAACGGCCGTTGGTGGGACCATCACCCTGCTGCCCAACCAGCGGGCCGAACTGTATGCTTTGCAGGCTCCCGTTGGCCCCCTCGTGCCTCAAGAGAATCTCATCGCCAATGGCAACTTCCGCCAGCCTTTGCTGTCGCCGGAAGCTGGCTGGCAAAAAACGGACTGGAACATTGAGCTGCCTGACCAGCCCAAAGGCGAAATCCGCCAGACACAATCCATCAACCAATCCAGCCTGCGCCTGTCCCGTGATGGGTCTGGTCATGCTGACATTCACTTTGAACAGCCGCTGGATGTACCTGTTACGGAAAGTGCTGCCTCGCTTTGGCTGCAACTCAAGTTCCGCATAGTCGGCCAAAGCCTGGAAGTATGTGGCTTTCAGGGCAGTGAATGTCCCTTGTTTGTGCAGTTGGCTTATGAAGATGAGGATGGCAATCCCTACACGTGGCAGCAGGGCTTTTATATTTTAGGCAGCATGAATAATACGTCGCCGTATGCGTGTTTTTCCTGTGCTGTGGTGCAAAGCGGCCATGAGCAGGTGGTGGCGGATGAGGTGGCGGTGTATGAGATTAATATGGCGGAAATCGGCCGTTTAGGCCCCATCCCCCAGCATCTTAGCCGGATCAGCCTGGTTGCTTCTGGGCACAGTTTTGATGTGGAGATTTTGGATGTGGCTTTGTTTGCAACGGCCGTTGAGTAACGCTAGGTCCGTAATTAGCATCAGTTTTTTGAAGCTCTTCTGAGTTCCCCTCAGTTCCCTTTTGCATGAGGAACTTGGGGGAACTCTGGGGAATTTCACAGCCCTTTTGCAGGTTCTAATTTGAAGCATACGCCATCTGCCGATTACGGCGGCGGGCCAGTTCACTGGTGTACTGCTGGCCCAAAGTATCGGCATGGCGGGCGGCCCACTCTGTCAGGCGGGTTGTGCCGGTGGGCGGTGTGTCCACATGCAGCAGATCGGCCATCAGTCCTTCAATCTCCTCTCGTGTAACCACCACATCATTCACCAGTTGGCCGGCAATTTTGCCCACCAGATAGCCCAACGCTGGTGGCGTAGGCAGGATGGGGCGCTGGCAGCCGATGATCTTACCAATGGTTTGCACCAATTCTTTGTAAGTGAAGGTTTCGGGGCCAATGGCGTTGAGCGTGGTGTTTTCGCTGTTTTCGCCTTGCTCAACGGCCAATTGGGCCAAATCATCCACGTAAATAGGCTGAACACGATATTGCCCATTGCCAAAAACACCAAAGATGGGCAGTTTGCGCAGCATCCAGGCGATGTTGTTGATCAGGATGTCTTCTTTGCCAAATAATACAGTTGGCCGCAGGATGGCGTAAGAGATGCCGGAGGCTTTGAGGGCTTCTTCGAGGCGGGCTTTGCCGTTGAAATATTCTAAGGGCGAGTCGAGAGAGGGGTTGGTGATGCTGATGTGGACGATGCGCTCTACGTCAGCTTTTTGGGCGGCTTCAAATAGGGTCAGGGTATTGGCGACGGCATCGGCGTGGGCGAAGGTTTTATGGTTGAAGCGCACCCAGTAGGTGTTGTAGAGAACTTTGGCCCCGCGTAATGACTCTACTAATTTATCGGGCTGGTCGAAGTGGAAGGGGTGGGCGGGAATACGGCCGTTAAACACATTCTCCCGTTTCACTGAATTGGTGATGGTACTAACTTGATGCCCTTTGGCTAACAATCGTTGGGCAATGTATTTGCCCGAATAACCAAAGGCTCCGGTGACGATGTGGTGTTGTGGTGTGGACATGTTTTACCTCGTTTGGGTTAAGGGGTGTATGGGTGTATGGGTATAGTGGTGTATGGGTGTACTGCTTAAGACACAATTACACCAATATGCCCTCAAAAAGCATTCTAGTTGTTATGATCCCTCTCCTGCGGCTTTGGTGAACAGGCTAGAGAGCGACCCCATACGCAAGTTATCCAATGCGACGAAGGTGGCGACGAGATTGTCGAGGGTGCTGAAGAAGCTTTGCATGGCTTGTAGGCGTTGCTGGTAAAAGGTGGCGAGGTCGGGGTTAACGGCCGTTGCCCCCTCACCCTGCACCATCACCAAACTTTCACTTACTGTGTCCAAAGCCAGGGCAAATTCACTTTTTTCTCGTTCGCGCAGCACCCCGCGCACAATCTTCCAAAAATCAGCCTCCGCCACATAATAATCCTTGCGGTCGCCAATCTTTAGCTGCCTGTGCACCATGCCCAGCCGCTCCAGCAGCCGCACATTGGTGCTGACAGCCCCTTTGCTCACATTCGCCAACGTCACCAGTTCATCCAGTGTCACTGGCTCCGGCGATAGATAAATCGCGCCATAAATCGCGCCCATAGCACGGGGAAAGCCCCAAAAACTGCTGATGCGGCTCATGCCCTGAATAAAATTTTCTCGTGCGGTTTGTAAATCGTTTTCCATAATATGTGCTAATCGAAATAAACGTTTAGTACGAACTAAACGAATAGTACAAGAAAAATACCCGCTTGTCAATCGGCACTTTTTATGATGACAGGCGGGTGTTTGGGCTGCCTATGGCAAATATTGGTTGTGTGGTTTTACGGCCGTTTCCCCTACCCACTCATCCAATTCTTCAACCAGTTTTCCAAATCTTGGGGAGTGTTAGCAACAACGGCCGTAAACACAACCCCTGGATAATGCTGCTCAAACCAGGTCGAAGTTAGCACCTCCGGCCAATGATGCGGATTCACCGCCAGCACCTGCCGGTTCTCAAAATCCCCCATGCCTGCGTCATCAGCCGAGAAACCAATGGTGTAACGGCCGTCAAAACTCCCCCGCGCCGCCGCCTCAAACCATTTGCGGTCCGCCGTAGGCGGCAGCAGCACATAAATCCGCTTGTAATATTCCAGCGGCGACTGGCTGGGCACAATTTGCACATCTCGCGCTACGCGCAGCAGGCGCAAGGCCAAAAGCCGCGCCCCCTCATCGCCCACAAAGCGCAGTTCATACAGCCCATCCATATCGGCGCGAAAGGCGTAAGACCAGATGTGGCGTTCATCTTCTTGTTTTTTGGCGCGAGTGAGAACGGCCGTTGTCCCATGATCCGGCTTCAACACCATCAACCCCACCTGCTTGTGCAGCCGCGTTGATGACACCTCCACCTTCACCTCAGCTCCCGGCGCGGGCTGCTCCGGCGTTACATTGATGTGCGTGTCCCCCGCCCCCACAATGTTGATGGCCCGTTTGTAACGGCCGATTGGCCGCAAAAACGCATTACGCCAAAAAATAGATTGCTGCCGCTTGGGCAGCGACGGCGACGAGCGCAAAAAGACCGTCAAAATCGAAGCCTCCGCCTCCACCGTCAAATGCAGCGACTCCCACTGGCACAACGGCTGCGCCCTCTCACTCCAAATAATCAACGGACTCTCCGGATCAGTCCCCCCCGTGGGATCAACGCCAATTTGCAAATTGACATCACTGGCTTCCAACTGCGTCGCGGGTGATGGGTCTTCACTCGACCACGCCTGCCCTTCCACCGTGAACTCATACCGATTTTCGGCAGCGGCCGGCACTTGCTGCCACAGCCCGGCCACATGCGTCCCCCAGGGCGTGCTCACCTGCTGCACCTGCCGATTGTCCAAGGCAAAACTGCTAAACGCGGGCTGGCGATTCTTCCAATTCGCATCCTCAGCCCCGGCTTCTTGCCACCAGGGTGTCCACCCAGCACACACCACTAAATTTTTGTCATCACGAAACGGCCGAAACTCCCCATCCAACGCCCCATTCAAAAGCAATACAAATTGTGCCATAAGAATAATTACGTAATGACGTAATTACGTAATTACTCAATTACCTAATTACCCAATTACTGATCAAAACCTAAACCTCTTTCTTTCAATGAAACATACTTTTGACGGCCGATTATCACATGATCCAACAAATCAATATCCAACAGCCGCCCCGCTTGCCCAATTTGCCGCGTCACATTCACATCCTCCGGCGAGGGTGAGGGGTCGCCAGAGGGGTGATTATGCACCACAATAAACGCCGCCGCATTCTCCCGAATCGCCGCCCGAAACAGCTCCCCAATCCGCACCACCGAGGTATTCAAACTGCCCACATAAATCGTCGGCGTGCTAATCACCCGATTGCGCGTATCCAGCAAAATCAGCCGCAAATGCTCCTGTTCCAAAAACATCATCTCCGACATGAGCAAATTAGCCGCATCCCCCGGCGATGTCACACGCGGCTTCTCCTCAGGCGAAGCCGCCATCAAGCGACGGCCGATTTCCAACGCCGCCTTAATCTCCACCGCTTTGGCCGGTCCCACACCCTTCACTTCCGTCAATTCGGCTATGGAAGCCCGCGCCACGCCCGTCAGATTGCCAAAGCGGGCCAAAATCCGCTCGGCCAACCGTAACACATTTTCCCCCGCCCCGCCTGTTCGCAAAATAATGGCTAATAATTCGGCCGTTGACACCGCCCGCTCCCCCACCTGAATCAGCCGCTCCCTGGGCCGATCCTGCAAATCCATATCCCGAATCATCGGCACATATTCGACTGGATGCTTCTCATTCATTTTTCCCTCCTACAAAAAGTAGCAAATGGCAAGTCGCAGGTGGCAAGTAAGAAACCTGCCACTTGCCACCTGCCACAAAACATTTATGCCGAATCAGCCCCCTTCACCAACAGCACCAACTCTTCCCACTCCTCCGAAGCCAGATGCAGCGTCACACCACCCAACTCAATGTGATAGAGGGTGCCTTCTTCCTCTTCACTGCGCCAAACAATATAATTCTCAGTCTCATACAAAGTATCATCATCTTCGTAACCGTTGTTCATTTTTTACTCCTAAAATTTATTTCGTAAAACGTAAGAACACTCCCCTTACGTTTTACGCATTTTACAATCTACAAATTTATCCTGTCTGTTTAACATGTGCCACATCGGGAAACGGTGGCTGATCCGTCAGCTTGCGATAGATGTAAATAAAAACCAGCCGCGCCGTTGCCAACGTAGGTGCTGCCAAAATAATGCCCAATACGCCAGCCACACTGGCCCCTGCCAAGACACCCAATATCACCACCAGCGGATGCAATTTTAGATGATGGCCGATGATGCGCGGCACCAAATAATAGTTTTCCATCTGGTAAATCACAGTGTACAACACAGCAATCACCACAAAAAACCAGAAGGGCGACATGAGGCTGCCCAGCCAACTCGACTGGCTTTGAAACAAGCCAATTAACCCCGCCGGAATTGCTGCCAAAATGGGGCCAAACGTGGGAATCAGCTCCATCAAAGCGGCAATCAACCCCAATATCAAGGCATTGGGCAGCCCAATCACCAGGGCCATGATGAACACAATCAGCCCAACGACACCGCACAGAATAAGCTGCCCGCGCAAAAAAGCATTCCAGATGCGGCTAATTTCTTCGCTTAAACGCAGCATATCCTTTTGGTAGGAAGGCGGGATGTTTTCCATAGCAAATTGGAAAAACTGCTCATGATCTTTTACGAGATAAAAGGACAAGAATAGAACCAAGATTGTCCAACCGACTGTAGAAATGGTAGCGCTGGCCACGCTGCCGAACAAAGAGAGTGACCGTGAGCCAATTGTTTGCAAAATGGAGACAAAATTGGTGGTTAAGGTGGTGTACAGTTGATCAATGGGCAGTTGATCAAGTGGGATTTCAAAGCCAGCAATGACAATGGGGTGCTGTAGAAATTCGCCGAGTTGGTGTAAGTAGGTGGGGGTGTTGTTGATAAGGCTGTTGGCCTGCCCCACAATAGGGGTGATGGTGCCTACAGGTATGGAGACGAGCATTGCGATCAGGAGGAGGTAGATAATGGCTATGGAGATGATGCGGGGTAGGGTGGTGCGCCGTGTGAGGAGGGCGACCAATGGCTCAAGCAAGTAGGCCAGAACTAGGGCCATGATGACGGGTAATAGGATGCTGCGAATGCGGTAGATGGCCAGACAGGCTAAAACAAAAAGTATCAGCCAGACAATGCGTTTGCTGGTTGAACTCCAGGGGGGGGAATTGGGAGAGTTGGTGGAGGAAACGGCCGTTTCCTCCACATTTTCAGGCTCAGGTGCAGATTGGGTTGACATGGTTTTACCATGATGCGTGATACGAGAACTGCAATTCAATCACTACCCCCGTATCACGCATCACGCACCTGATTAATTCATTGACAAACTCTTCAAGATTTAACGGCGGTCACGACCGCCACGACCGCCACGACCACCGCGATCACCGCCGCGACCGCCACTGCGGCCACCGCTGCTGCCACCACTGGGTCGGTCATTGGCTAAAGCTTCTTCCAACGTCCAGCCTTCCAAAACCGCTCGTCGGGAAAGACGTACCTTGCCTTCACCGGTCACATCCGTCACCATCGTCAGCACCTCGTCACCCATTTGCAGTGCATCCTCTACACGCTTAAGATGGTCGGAGGAAATCTGGGAGATGTGAACCATGCCATCCACACCGGGCAAAATCTCGATGAACGCGCCAAAGTCAGTGATGCGTACCACCTTGCCCAGATAGGTGCGGCCCAACTGCGGCCCCACAGCCAGAGTTTCGATGGCGGCAACGGCCGCTTCTGCCTTAGGCCCATCCACACCCGCCACAAACACCGTGCCATCCTCTTGAATGTCAATGGAGACCTCATAATCCTTCTCCAGACTGCGAATCGTCTCGCCACCCTTACCAATAATCGCCCCAATCTTTTCGGGGTCAACATTGACGGTGAGCATACGAGGCGCAAACTGATTCAGTTGAGCACGGGGTTCGGCAATGGTTGCCAGCATTGCATCCAAAATTTCCAGTCGGGCAGTGCGGGCCTGCTCTAAAGCCTGCACCATAATTTCTTGGGACAGCCCTGAGATTTTGATGTCCATTTGCAGAGCGGTCACACCCTCTTTTGTGCCGGCCACTTTGAAGTCCATATCGCCGAGATGATCTTCCAAACCCTGAATGTCTGTCAGCACGGCATACTTTTGTCCGTCGCTGATGAGGCCCATGGCAATGCCAGCCACTGGTTTTTTAAGCGGGACACCACAATCCATGAGGGAAAGGGTGGAGGCGCACACGCTGGCCTGACTGGTGCTGCCATTGGAGGAAAGCACTTCGGAAACCACGCGAATGGTGTAGGGAAATTCCTCTTCGCTGGGAATCATTGGGCGCAAGGCAGTTTCGGCCAGAGCGCCGTGCCCAATCTCGCGGCGGCGCGGCCCGCGCATGGGCCAGGTTTCGCCAGTGGAGAAGGGGGGGAAGTTGTAATGGTGCATGTAGCGGCGGCTCTCGCCAGGGGCGAGGCCGTCTAACTTCTGCGCTTCGCGGGGTGTGCCCAGGGTGACGATGGACAGCACCTGTGTTTCACCACGTTGGAACATGCCGGAGCCATGTGCACGTGGGCTGAGGCCGGTGGCGCACAGGAGGGGGCGGATGGTGGTGTAATTACGGCCGTCTGGACGCACCCCTTCATACAAAATCCGATGGCGGATTGCTTTCTTCAACTCATCACTGATAACGCCCCGGATGGCTTTGGCATCGGCTGCTTCATCTTCAGCCAAAAAGCTGTCTACCACCTCTTCACGCAGTTCGCTAACGGCATCGTTCCGCTCGTTGCGGTCGGTGTAATCCACCACCACCTCGGACAGACGATTGTTGAGCTTGGCGTGGACGGCTTCGACGAGAGAGGCATCGGTTTGTTCGATTTCGATGTCCCATTTGGCTTTGCCAACGGCCGTTCTCATTTCCTCTTGCATGGTGATAATCGGTTGCAAGGCTTCATGCCCAAAGGCCAACGCCCGAATCAACTCCGCTTCCGGCACTTCATTTGCACCGGCTTCTACCATGATGATGGCATCTTTCGTGCCCGCAATACGCAGGTCTAGTGTGCTGCTTTCCATCTGCTCAATTGTGGGATTGGCGACCAATTCGCCCTCAATTAAACCTACACGAACGGCTCCAATGGGGCCATTCCAGGGAACATCAGAAATGGTGAGAGCTATACTGGCGGCATTGACAGCTGGAATGTCCAAGAAATGCACATCATCGGATGATAGGGTGGTAATGATGACCTGCACTTCATTTCTCATGCCATCGGGGAAGAGGGGGCGTAACGGCCGATCCGCCAACCGTGCCGTCAAAATAGCCTCCGTCGTGGGCCGACCCTCACGCCGGAAAAAGCTGCCAGGAATACGCCCAGCCGCATACATCTTCTCTTCAAACTCCACGCTCAGCGGGAAAAAGTCCAGTCCTTCACGAATCGTTTTCGACATGGTAGCCGTCGCCAGCACCATGCTATCACCGACTTGCAGCGTTACAGCCCCACCGGCTTGCATAGCCAGCGCACCTGTAGCGGCCGTTATGGTTGTGTTGCCCACAACAGTGGAAAAAGTAGATTGGTTTAACATATCATGTCCTCCGACAGATTTGTGACCGACAACAACCTTGCAATCATCCGTAAACCATTATTAGTAATCTGTGAACTGTAATCTAATTGCCGATTACTGATCACGGATTACTGATGACCAAAATCTTGTTGTGGGCCGTAATAGGTTGGGACAGGATGGTTAGGGACTGGGGATTGGCACATACTCCCAGTATGAGACAATGCCCAATTCCTAAACCGCGACGCGCTGACCCAACAAGTTAATTAATAAAAAGCGAGTAGGCTACAAGCCTACTCGCCTTATTACAAAGATTTACCGGCGTAAGCCCAACCGCTTGATGATTGCCAGATACCGTTCTGGGTCTTTCTTACGCAAGTAGGCTAAAAAGCGACGGCGTTTACCAACCAGTTTCAACAAGCCGCGCCGTGAACCTTCGTCATGCGTGTGAATGTTCAGGTGCTCTTGCAACTGCTTTATGCGCCGGTCGAAAATGGCGATCTGCACCTCTGGTGAACCTGTGTCACCAGGGTGTTGAGCAAACTCTTCAATAATTTCGGTCTTTTCTGCCAATGATAAAGGCATGTCTTATTCTCCTAAAATTAAATAGTGTTCTAGCCGGGTGACCGTCGCGCCGAAAACATCGTATCACCCAGCCGACTAAGCATTATAACCTTGCCGCCCAACTTTGCCAAAATTAATCGTCAGCATGGTCCCAGCCGAAGTCTACATCGGTGCGCTCTTCGCCCGCGCCCAGAATGACACCCAGGCGGCCCGTGCCTCGTGCCGGGTATGTCCAGTCGCCAGGAATGAGTAAGTCCAGGTTGGCGGCAGCGAAGGCATCAATGGAGATGCAGTATGTGCCGCCCTCTAAGTCCGTGAAGGCGTATTGGCCGTTTTCATCTGTCGTTGTGGTGGCGACGAGGTCGCTGGCGGGGATGATGCCATCTTCGGGGCAAGCACCGTCGCCCAATTCGATGGTAATATTAGCCAACCCAACTTCGTTGCCATTGAATGTGCCATTACCTATGTAAAAGCCGCTGCCATCGGCCGTTTCCAGACAGTTGGCAGTCGGGTTGCCATTGGCTTGAATGGAACAGAAGTCGCTCCACACCACCCCACTAATCGAGGCGGAATTGGGAACGGCCGTTGCTTCCACCTCCGACACCACAATTTGCAGCCAGAAAGCATCTTCCAAGAAACCATTCACCCCAAAGCGGACACCTTCCGCATCGTCCATTTGCCAATTACTGCGGTATGTGCCTGGCTCTTCAGGTGCGATGAGGGTGACGGATACTTCGGTTGTTTGACCGGGGGCCACAGGAGCTTCAATCGCCATTTCCGTGTCGCCTCCTAGTGGCTCATCGTCTACAGCCACGATTTTGTACCCCTCAATCCAGGGGCAAGTGCCATTGTTGCGCAGCCGCCATGTTTTCACAAATTCATTGCCAGGGGCAATGACGGTGTCGTCAGGGACGGTGATGTCGTCTACGAATTGGACGCTGTTGGTGCAGGTTGCGGGGTCTACTTCGGGTAGTGGCAAGAATTCATAGTCCCAGCCAAAGTTAACGGCCGTTGCCACTTCACCCGCCTCTACGGCAACCGTTTCTGCATTAATGTCTGTATCGGGGAAGGTAAAACCGCCAGGCAGTAAAATTTCACTGTTAGCCTCCGCTAAGGCATCCACAGAAACACAAAATGTGCCAGAGGCCAAGTCGCCGAAGGTGTAATTGCCATCGCTGTCGGTCGTGGTCACTGCCAGGCCATCGGCCGGACATTCGCCTTCACCTAAGGAGACTTCTAAGCCCTCAATGCCGGGTTCGTCGTCATCCAAAAGGCCATTGGCCTGGAAGCCGCCATCGGCCAGGGCAATACAGCCCTCTGAGGCTTGGGCCTCTTCCTCGCCTTCGCCACCCACAACAGCGCACAGATCATGCCAGACGCGGCCAGTGATAACGGCCGTATCCGGCGGTGGGGGGGTGGGGGTAATCGTTGGTTCTGGTGTGGGCGTTGCTTCTTCCCCAATCCGGTTGTCTACATCCAACGTAAACGAGCCGCTAATACCATTGACTGTAACCGTGTAGGTGCCAGCATCTAAGCCCAACACATCCAGGGGCACAACTTCTTCAAAACCAACAACCTCTGTGGTGCAAACTGCATCGCCAGGGCGAATGGTACCCACAACTGACTGGAAAGTTGTGCCTGTATGCTGGGTAATAACCTCGTCAACCACCGTGCAGCCATCGGGTAATTCCCCCCGCACGCGCACATTCACCTGCACTGGAAATGATTCCTGCATCAGAATCTGAATGCTATCTACCCGCGCTTGGCCACGCACCGTCTCTCCTGTCGGCGTTGAGAGCGCGGTTGTCGGCGTGGCCGGGATGTCTGTTGGGGCGGGGGCACTGGTGGGTGTAGGCTCAACATTGTTGCCGCTACAGGCGACCATCAGGCCAACCATCATCACAAAAAGTATAAGGCGTTTCTTCATCGTTCTTCTCACTCCTGTAAGGGGACATGCGACTAATGCAGATAGATCCGCACTAGACGCAACTGATGATGGCAGCATTATACTAGGATGGTTGTATGGGGGACAAATTGGGTGGGGAAAGATTCATAAAACGGCAAACGTCCTTCAGGACGTTTGCCGTTTTACATTTTATCAATTATCTATGCGTTCTGCTTTGACTTTTAGCCAGGTAAACATGGCTAGGTTTTGACCTGCGGTGAATTCGCGGGCTGCCGCCATGATGGCTTTTAATTCGGAATCGGCCTGCACCAGATGACGGCCGTTTTCCTTTGTACTCTCTAATCCATTGACATGTTTTACTTGATACGAACCGTTGACTAAGTAGGTGTGGGTTTTTGTGGTCATGCCTCTAAATTAACCCAAAATCCTTACCAAACCAGTTACATTAGTCCTTGTTCAAATTCCGTAGGGGAGTCGTAGGCTGTTTTTAAGAAATCTTTCATGACCAAGATTAGAGCAATCTTGGTTGGGCTGCGGGGGGAGCTGGCGGGGCAAAATTGAGGTGTTTGTAGGCGTGGGGCGTGGCTGCCCGGCCACGCGGGGTGCGCTCCAAAAAGCCGAGTTGCAGCAGGTATGGTTCGACCACATCCATGATGGTGTCGGCCTCTTCGCTGATGGAGGCGGCGATGGTGTCTAGGCCGACTGGCCCGCCGCCAAATTTTTCGATGATGGCCAGCAGCACGCGCCGATCCAGGTCATCCAGACCAAGTGAATCTATCTCCAGCAGGTTGAGGGCTTCAACGGCCGTTTCCTTCGTAATCTCCCCCTCAGCCCGCACCTGAGCATAATCTCGAACCCGACGCAGCAGGCGCAGGGCCACACGAGGCGTGCCCCGTGACCGCCGCGCAATCTCTGTGGCTCCGGCTGACTCAATCGGTACCTGCAAAATCTTGGCCCCTCGCGTCACAATAGATTCCACTGCTTCCAACTCGTAAAAATCCATGCGGTACGACGCGCCAAAGCGGGCACGGAGCGGCGCAGTGATGAGGGCCAGCCGTGTGGTGGCTCCTACAACTGTGAATTTGGGCAGCTTGAGGCGCACATTTTTGGCCCCCGGCCCTTTACCTACCACAATGTCCAGGACAAAATCCTCCATCGCAGGATACAAAATTTCCTCGACAGCCCGGCCCAGACGGTGAATTTCATCAATAAACAAAATATCGCCGGCTCGCAGATTGGTGAGGATGGCGGCTAAATCGCCAGCGCGTTCAATGGCGGGGCCAGCGGTAATGCGGATGTTGACGTTCATCTCGTTGGCGACGACATGGGCCAGGGTGGTTTTGCCCAACCCAGGCGGGCCGTGAAACAAAACATGATCCAACGGCTCTTGCCGGGCTTTGGCGGCCTCAATGAGGATGGCGAGATTGGTTTTTAGCTTTTCTTGTCCCGTGAATTCCGCCAACTGTTGGGGTCGGATGAGACCGTCTAGCCCTTTATCGGCCGTTTGCCGCTGTGGCGAAATAGGTCGGGTAGATTCATCACTCATAAATTATTCGTTGCCTGTAACGTAGTTATACGGGATTATACGACAAGTGAGGGATGATGCGTAATTGGGGCAGGTGGCAGGTTATGTATGGAGTGAATGATGTATAAGAAATTGGTTTTTCCTTGGTTAAGTCGAATGGAGGCGGAGGGGGTACATGAGCGTACTTTATCGCTGTTAGCCTGGGCGCAGCAGTCGGCGGTGGGGCGGGCGGGGCTGCGGCTGCTGGCCGGGCCATTGCCCCCCCAGCCGGTGGCACTGTTTGGCTTGCGCTTTCCCCATGTGCTGGGGATGGCGGCTGGGTTTGATAAGGATGTGCGGGTGGCCGCAGGGCTGGCTTTGCTGGGGTTTGGGCATGTGGAGGTAGGGACGCTGACACCTCGCCCGCAAATGGGCAACCCTCACCCGCGCATTTTTCGGCTGAAGGCGGACGAAGCTCTGATCAATCGTATGGGTTTCCCGAATGGCGGGGTGACAACGGCCGTTTCCTGCCTGCAACAGTTACAGAACCGAGACTTTGTATTGGGTGTGAGTCTGGGCAAACAGAAAGAAACACCTTTGGTGGAGGCTGCTCAGGATTATGTGACGGTGATGCAGGCTGTGTATCCTTATGCTGACTATTTGGCCGTTAACATCAGTTCGCCTAATACGCCGGGTTTGCGGGAATTGCAGGGGGGTAACTATTTGGGCCATTTGTTGGCAGTGCTGCGGCAGGAGAATGGGCGGTTGGCGCAGGCACAAGCGGTGTGGCAACGGCCGTTACTGGTCAAAATCGCTCCTGATCTTACCTGGCCGGAACTGGATGAAATCTTAACGGCCGTTCAAGATAACCAGATCAGCGGCATCATTGCCACCAATACCACCCTCAGCCGCGATGGGTTGGTGGATGGCAATCGAGACCAGCCAGGTGGGTTGAGTGGACGGCCGTTGCGCCAGCGCAGCACAGAGATTATTGCCTACATTCAGCGGCAGATGAACGGCCGTTTACCCATCATTGGCGTGGGCGGGGTGCAAACGGCCGATGATGTTCAAGCCAAACTCGATGCCGGGGCCTCCCTCGTTCAACTCTACACTAGCCTTATCTATGAAGGCCCACAGTTGCCAGGGCGGATTTTGCGCGGATTAAGCAAGATGCCATCGAAATTGTAGAGATTGGAGTTTAGCAAATGACAGGTATAATTTAACATTATGTTTTGTAGTGGAGGTAGGCTATGACCACGCTCGTCGGTCACACCATTAATAATCGGTATCGGCTTGAGTCTTTGTTGGGTGATGGTGGCATGGGGACTGTCTATCGGGCGCACGACCTGAACTTGGATAGACCTGTGGCCATCAAGCTGATGCACGCCCATTTCGCCCGCCAGCCAGAATTTCAGCAGCGATTGATTCAGGAAGCCAAAACGGCCGCTCAACTCGATCACCCCTCTGTCGTCAAAATCTACGACTTTGGCAACTCCGAACAAGGTTTATTCATTGCGATGGAGTATGTTGACGGCGGTAGTTTGCGCGAACATTTACGCCGTCTGCAAAAAATGCAGAAGTTCCTCCCCCTTAGCCAAAGTTTGCAAATTGCGGCCCAGATCGCCGAAGCCCTGCACTATGCCCATCAGCGCGGCATCGTCCACCGCGATATTAAACCAGGCAACATCATCCTCAAGCGGCTCAGTTCCCCCGCGCAAAGCAACGAAGTTCCTATTCGGGCGTTACTCACAGATTTTGGTCTGGTGAAGCTGCAAGAGGGTACACAAATGACGCGCAGCGGCACAACGTTGGGCACACCCACCTATATGTCGCCGGAACAGTGTGAGGGACGCAATATAGACGGCCGTTCCGACCTCTACGGCCTCGGCGTGGTTCTCTACGAACTCGTCACCAACCAACTTCCCTTCACCTTCCACTCCCTCTCCGAAGCCATCGCCGCCCACCGCAAAGAGCTAATGCCCCAATCCGCCCGCGAACTGCGCGGTGATGTGCCGCCCATCATTGACAATATCCTCAACAAAACCCTGGCCAAAGCCCCCGAAGAGCGGTACGCCGATGGCAACGAACTCGCCACCGCCTTACGCAGTGCCATTGTCGCCCTAGAAGGCGCACCGACCCGTGTGCTAACACGCCAGGAAATGGACATTTTGCAGCAGGTGAGCGAACCACCGCCTGGTTATGAACTACAGATTGAAACGCCCGGTCATCCCGCCATCTCCGTGCCGCTGTCGCGCTCCGTCATCACCATCGGGCGCAACGCCGAAAATGACATTGTGCTGCCTACAGAGGGCGTATCCCGCCTACATGCCCGCTTGCAGGCCACCCTGCTGGGCTGGGAAATTGTGGATTTAGGCGGCGTGAATGGCACCTGGCTGAACGAACACCGCTTACGCATTGAAAGCGCCACACCGGTTTTACCCGGCTCACGCATCCGCATTGGGCCATATGAATTAACCTTAATCGGGCCAGAAATTGCCACCAACCAATTTGATGATCCCACCCCCGCTTCGGTTGGCCCCACTTCGCCGCCCCCGCCGCCACCCTCGCAGCCTTCGCAAGAAATTACGGCCCAGCACACACCGCCGCCTGAAGAGACAATGGCTATGTTCTTGATAGACGAACATATTCCAGTTGAGCCAGGCCAGCGGGTGGAAGTTCGGGCCGAGGTTGTGAATCGGGGAACGCATGATGATAGGGTGAGTATTCGGGTGCAAGGTTTACCAGCGGGCTGGGTGACGACACCAGATTTTGTGGATTTGCCGGCTGGTGAGACGGTGCAGTTGAGTGTGATTGTTCGTCCCACCCGCCATCGCAGCACGCCTACGGGCCGCCAGCGGTTTCGGCTGCAACTGGTGGCACAGCACCAACCAGAGATGAAGGTGGGGGCAACAGCCACACTGGAGATTGGCTCATTTGTGGCCTTTGAGGCTCGTCTGGATGGGGAGCAGGTGCGGATGCCGGGTAATGTGCTGGTGACGATTCAAAATACGGGTAATGTTGCCGCTGAATTTAGCTTGGTGGCTCGTGAGCGGCTGAATGCGATTCGTTTTCAGGGGGAAAAGGGGCGCATTCGGTTGGAGTCGGGGCAGATTAGCCAGGTGGAGTTGGGTTTGGAGGCTCGTAACCCGACTCTGTTTGGCGGCAGTGGTGAGGTGTATCCGTTTGAAGTGGAGGTTCTTTCTTCGGCGGGGGGACGGCAAACGCTGACTGGTGAAGCCCGTGCCGGGGCAGCGATTCCGTTGTGGGCGCTGTATGGTGGTGTGGGTGTGGCAACTTTTGCCTGTGTGATGTTGTTGTTTGCTTTGATCATGAATCGGGATCGGTTTTTTGGTGGGGGCAGTACGGCTACGCCTGATTTGTTGGCGGTGGCGGCGACGCAAACGGCCGTTATCGCTGTGGACCAAACCATTACCGCTGCTACCATCACCGCCACGCCCGCCGTTAGTGCCGATGACACGGACAATGATGGCTTGAGTAACGATCAGGAAGTTGTGACTCGCACCGACCCCAATAACCCCGACAGCGATGGCGATGGCTTGCTGGATGGTCAGGAAGCCTTAGATTTGGGAACCAATCCCACGAACCGCGATACAGATGGCGATTTCTTGAGCGATGGTGAGGAAGTTAATCTGTATGGCACAGACCCGACGAAGGCCGACACAGATGGTGATGGTATACCGGATGGTGTGGAAGTGACCACAGGCAGTGACCCACGCGCAACGCCTGTGCCTACGGCTGGCCCCACGGCCACTACCGCGCCCACAGATACACCCGGCCCGACGGCGACCACCGCGCCCACCGACACGCCCGGCCCCACAGCTACGCCCACGCAAACACCGCCGCCCAGCGACACGCCGACGGTGACGACTACGCCGCCGCCATCGGCTACGGCCACGTTTACGGCCGTTCCCACCGACACACCCACACCCACCGAAACGCCGCTGCCCACCGCCACCTTCACCCCCGAACCGACGGCAACCAGCACACCCATTCCCATTAGCTGTGTCACCATCCCGCCCACTATTGACGGCATTTTCCAATTGACCGAGTGGCCGGTGACGTTGGTGCAGTTTGCTTCGCCGGATGATCCGGCGGATCGCGTGGAGGTTTACTTTACACGGGATGTGGACAATCTGTATCTGGCGTTTTTGATTAATGATGACACGCAGGATGTGGGTGATTCTTTGCGGCTGTATTTTGATACGACCAATAATGGCGGTGATCCTGATACGGCCGATCGCTTTTTCCAGGTGGGGCGTGATGGCACACAGGAAGTCTGGGCCGGCATTGGCAGCAACACAGATTCGCAAAATTGGGATGGGAGTTATAGCAGCGGCAACTGGACGGCCGTTCTAAGTGAATCGAATACCCAATGGGTGATCGAAATGCAAATCAATGGCGCGGAGATGGGAGCCTTATCGCCGATTTCTTTTGGCATGATGGTGCAGGTTTTGTTTACCGGCTCCCTGGCTACCTGGCCGGAGGCGGCCGATTCTATCAACGCCAACACGTGGGGCGATGTGAGTAATATTAACTGTTCGCCTTAAGGTATGAAGATTAGATAATCTACGGAACTGAGACTAGAGATTGGAGACTGGAGACTGGTTAGTCTCTAGTCTCTAGCCTCCAATCCCCTCTATTTGGGTTCTAATGATGAATGTTAATATGAACGGGTTGTGGGCTAAGTGGCGGCAGGTTTTAGGGCCATTTGCGGTGGAGGATGCGGTGGCTGAGCGGGTGTTTGCCGATTTGGTGCTGTGTTATGGGGAGGACGGCCGTTTTTACCACAACCTCTCACACATCCAGAATGTTTTGCAGGTAGTAGACAGTTTACAGGCGTGTGTGGGGGATTATACGGCCGTGCAACTGGCAGCCTGGTTTCATGATGTCGTTTACCACATGCAGTTAGGCGCAGGCCAGCCCAGCAACGAACAACAAAGTGCCGCTTATGCCGCGCAAACATTAGCCACCCTACATGTGCCTGCAGCGGCCATTGACCTGGTTCAGCAGCTAATATGTGCCACACAGTTGAATGCGGTCGCCCCCGATGATCCCAATTTTCATGTGCTGCTCGATGCGGATTTGGCGACGCTGGCTGCGGCTGAAGCGGTGTATGATCAATATGCCGGGGCTATCCGCCAGGAGTATGGGTTTGTGCCAGATGAGGCGTATCGCAACGGCCGTGCCCAAGTGTTGCAAAGCTTTCTGGATCGGGAGCGAATTTTCCGCACGGATGTCATGTACGCTCAATGCGAAGAGGCCGCCCGCCAAAATATCCAGCGCGAAATGAAACAATTGTTGGCTGGAAGTGAACCATGACAGAGTTGCCAGAAGCCTGGGTGCAGATGCCCCGTGAAGCGGAGCTGCGGGCGGAACGGCCGTCTACCCTCCACAACCCCTACGACTTTGGTTTTCTCACCGGCATGGAACGGTTGCTGCTGGCGCATGGGACAATCGGCCGTGCCTTCCTGCGCCTCTTCGGGCAAATCATGTTTGCCCCCGGCCACCTCAGCCGCACCGAGCGGGAAATGGTCGCCGCCGTCGCCGCCGCCGCCCAAGACTGCCACTACTGAACCCAATCCCACACAGAGTTCCTCCGGGTCGAGGACAACAACCACGAACTGGTCACCGCCATCAAAGAAAGACGCTGGCGCAGCCTGAGCACCCTATCCGCCCGCGAATTTGCCCTTTGTGCCCTGGCCGAAAAATTAAGTGCCACCCCCACGCGCATGGTCGAAGCCGACTGGCAGCCCCTGCGCGATTTGGGGTTTGACGATGAAGCTTGCCTGGAAGTGGCGCACATCGTAGGCATTTTCAACTATCTCACTCGCCTGGCTGATGGCCTCGGTTTGCAGCTTGATGCCCAAACCCAAGCGGCCGCCGAGACAGGCCAGGCTTTATCACGGGCTGCCTGATTCTATGGACGGTAAAGAAAATTTGCGTTTCCGCGACCTGTGGCTGTGGGTGGGGATTGCCCTTTTCTGGATGATGTTACCCTTTGTTTTGGCCTGGCTTATGACACCCGCAGACAAATTTTTTATGGGTGTCCTGGCGAACCACAATGATTTTTCGGGTTATACCACTGCCATGCGCCAGGGGGCAGAGGGGGAGTGGCTGCTCCATTTTTACTTTTCGCCAGAGAGTTGGCAACCGCAGTTTGTGCTTTTCTTTTATATTTTGATGGGGAAAGTGATACGGCCGTTTTCCGACAACTATGCTCTTTGGGCCAATGTTCTGCGTGGGCTGGGGCTGTTGGGCGCACTATGGGGCATTCACTTTTGGCTGCGCGAAGCCTTGCCCGGCCAGCGCCGCCAGCAGTTGACCGCCTGGCTGTTCACCGTTTTTGGTGGCGGGTTAGGCTGGCTCTTGTGGCCGCTTACCACCCCCTTCAATGTGCCTCTGCGCTACTTCCCCGATGTGGCTATGCCTGAATGGAGTACCACCCTGATTGCTATCAATCCACCCCACTACATTTGGGGCATGGCCTTGGAGGCACTGTTATTTGGCTCTGTTTTGCGGATGATACGGCGGGAGAATAGTTGGCGATGGGCGGGATTAACGGCCGTTCTCGCCCTCATTCTCGGTATAGTTTATGTGTACCACCTCGCCGTCACTGCCGCCATCATCGGCCTCTACCTCTTGCTGTTGGCCTACCAACAAAAACAGATACCCTGGCGGCACTGGTGGCAGGGCGTGATGATTGTGCTGCCCCTCCTGCCCCTGCTCTTCTACTACGGCTACTGGGTGAACCGCGACGAAGCCTGGGCCACCTACGTCGCTGGCGAACTGAACCACATTCCGCCGCCCCCGGTGTTAGGGCTGCTCCTCGGCTTTGGGCTGTTGGGCATATTGGCTGTTATTGGCAGCCGCCGCTGGTGGCAGCAAAAACGCGACTGGCTCCTGCCCGCCTGGGTCATGGGCAATTTGTTGGTCATGTATCTGCCCATTGTCCAATATTCCGGCCGTTTTACGATGGGGCTTATCATTCCCGTCGCCACCCTGGCCGCCTACGGTTTAGAAGAGAGCGTTCTACCCTATCTGCAAACCACGCGCTTTTTCACCCGCCTCGCCCGCTACACACCCACCCCCTACGACACTACGCGCCGCCTTGCCTTGCTCTTTGCCACCCCCTCCACCCTCCTGGTTATCTTATTCCTCATCAAAAACACAGCCACCCAAGATGATTTTCCCTACTACATGCCCGCCCACGAACGGACGGCGATGCTGTGGTTAGCGGAGCAGGTGGATGAACAGGCCATCGTGCTGGCTTACTATCCCGTTGGCAACTATTTACCCGGTTTGGGGAATGTGCGCGTGTTTATGGGGCATTTTGGTTTCACCATTAATTTCCCTGAAAAAGCCGAGATGGTGGAGCAGTTTTGGCAGAGCCAGACGAGCCGGGCCTGGCGGGAAGCGTTTATAGAGGAGTGGCAAATCACCCATATCTATGTGGGGCAGTATGAGCGGCAGTTGATGCAGAGTGAGGTAATTCCCCCTGGCGAACGGGTTTACGACCAGGATGATATTCAGATTTATGAGGTAATGCCGTGAGGATGGAGATGGAGAGATGGAGAGATTGAACCTCCCAATCTCTCCATCTCTTAATCTCTCAATCTCTTTGCCACCGTGTCTGAATGGGCACGACAGTTCTTTCTAATTCAGTGTATTCGGCCATATCGGCCGTTTGGTAAATGTACGTCCGTCCGGCAATGTTGGTGTAGCCTGCCGGGTTGCCATCCTTATCCATCGCAATCAAATTCATGGTGCTGAGATAACGGCCGCCTAAATCATTCAAATCTTCCATCGCCCGTTTGCCTGCCTCGGCCACACTCAAACCCATCTTCATGTAAAAGACCAGGCTGTGGGCCGTGCTGGCACGAATCGCCATCTCGCCCATGCCCGTGCAGGCCGCCGCGCCATAGCGGTTATCGGCATAGTTGCCCGCGCCGATAATGGGCGAATCGCCCAAACGGCCTGGGTATTTCCACGACCAACCGCTGGTACTCACGCCGCAGCAAATATCGCCGCGGCCATCCTGGGCGATGAAGTTGACTGTGCCCCAGGTGTATTCTGGGTCGGTAGCCATTTGCACCAGTCGGTGCAGATCGGTGCGTTGGGCGACTTGGGAAATATCATCGCTGCCGATGGCTTTGCGCAGGCCGCGCTCCCACACCGCTTTAACTTCGTCGGTCAACATCTCGTCCCATGACTCGCAGCCCATTTCGGCGGCAAAGTGGGATGCGCCAGCGCCGACGAGCAGCACGTGGGGCAGGGTTTCCATGACTTTGCGGGCTACGGAGATGGCGTAGGGGTGGCCTTTCATGGCCCCGACAGCACCGGTCATCAGGGAACGGCCGTCCATGATGCTGGCATCTAGCTCTAATTCACCCAAAATGTTGGGCCAACTGTTGTAGCCAACGGAGTGATCCTCCGGGTTGGCTTCCACCAGCCGAATTCCAGCTTCAACGGCATCAACGGCCGTTCCACCCGATTTGAGAACATTCACGGCGGCCTGTATGCCCACACGGCCGTTTGCACTTGCCACAACTATCATATTTTTACACCTTTTTGTTGGGGAGATTGGAGATTGGAGACTAGAGACTCAATTACTAATCCCCAATCTCCAGTTTCCAGTCTCGATTAACATAATTCTTCAAACCGCGCCCACACACCCTGCGCCAACTCTCGGCTGCGGGCGGTGATTTCCGCCTCATCCAGCGTCAGCAGTTCGCGGTCACGCATGAGCACCTGTCCGGCCACAATTGTAGTCGTGACCAGACTGCTCTCAAAACCAAAAATGATGTGCCAGGGTAAATTGCCTGCGGTCAGCGGCGTGGTGGCATGGTAATCCACAAAAATCACATCGGCGGCGGCGCCAACGGCCAATTTGCCAATGGGCAGTTGCGGCCAAAAGATGCCGGCGAGCGCAGCATTATTGTGAATCGCCATCTGCACAATGTCCATGCCATTAGCGCGGCGCGGGTCGCGGTGAGCCTGTTTGTGCATGAGATAAGTCATCTTCCATTCAGCCCACATATTGTTGCTAAAACCATCATTGCCCAGGCAAACTGGAATGCCCAGACGCAGCATCCCCTCAATATCGGCCGCGCCGACGGCGTTGTTCATGTTGCTGCGCGGCTGGTGTGTGACCCAGGTGCCGGTGGCGCGGATGAGGGCCATTTCGGTGGGGTCAACGTGGACGCAGTGGGCCAAAATGGTTTTGGAGCCGAGCAGCCCGGCATCGGTGAGGCGGGCGACGACGCGCTTGCCATATTTTTCTAGCGAGTCGTACTCATCGGCTTCGTGTTCGGCGACGTGAATGTGGAAGCCGGATTTGACTTCTTTGGCGGCGGCTACGCAGTCGGCCAGGGTTTCGTCGGAGATGGAGAGGGAGGCGTGGAGGCCGAAGGTGGCGGCTAACAGGCCGCTTTGGCGCTGTGGGGCGGCTTTGAGGAAGCGTATGTTTTCGGCGATGCCCGCTTGCGCTTCGGCCGCGCCGTTGCGGTCAGTGACTTCGTAGCAGGTGGCGACGCGCACACCAGCCATCTCGGCGGCAGCGGCGATCTGGTCGAGGGAGCCGGGCAGGGCGTTGGGGCTGGCGTGGTGGTCTATGAGGGTGGTAGTGCCATGTTTGATGGCATCTACCAGGCAGACGAGGGCACTGTATTTGACATCTTCTTCACTGAGGGCGCGATCCAGCCGCCACCAAAGCCGTTCTAAAATGTCGGGGAAATCTTTGGGGGCGGGGCCGGGAATGGCCATGCCTCGGGCGAAGGCACCGTAGAAGTGGGTGTGGGCGCAGATGCTGCCGGGCATGACGAGCTGCCCACGTGCGTCGAGTTGGTCGGCGCGGGGGTATTGGGCGGCCAGTTCCTGGCTGCTGCCGATGGCGGTGATACGGCCGTTTTCCAGCAGCAGCCCACCATTTTCGATGATCTCGTTAGGATTGTTCCAGGTAACGAGACGGCCGTTGGTGATGAGGGTTGGGGACATGATAACCTCCTGAATAAGGTGTATGGTGTATTGGTATATGGGGTATAGTTAAGCTGCTACTTACCATTACCCACCAAACCAAAAGTTGTAAAAATTGGTGAGTAAGAATATCATATCTATGATCATCTATACAATGAGATTGACACTTTAACCTTTGTCTGACAGATGAAGGACAAACCAAAGGAGATAAAAATGGCACAACCATTTGAAGTAACTGACGAAAGTTTTCAGACTGAAGTATTGGAATCCGAATTGCCGGTTTTGGTAGATTTTTGGGCCGATTGGTGTGGGCCTTGCCGCATGATTGCGCCTTCGGTGAAGGAGATGGCGGCGGAGTATAACGGCCGTTTGCGCGTAGCTAAAATGGATGTGGATGAGAATCCAGCCGTACCTGGCCGTTATGGCATCGTGGGTATTCCCACTTTGATGCTGTTTAAGGGTGGCGAGGTTGTGGAACGTGTCACAGGGGCGCTGCCCAAGCCGCGCATTGTGGCTCAAATTGAGCCGCATTTGGAGCCTGTGGCTGCGTAATCGGCCTGTGGGCTGATTTGCGTTAAACTTTACGCCCATCTTGCACTGACGCAAGATGGGCGTTTTTGTTTGTAGGCGCGGCATCTTTACCGCGAAGAGCGCGATAAGAAATCGCGGCTATGAGGAGAGAAAAAATGATTGAAGTTGCCATTATGTTGGAAGGTCAGCATGGGCTGACGTGGCCGCGTTTTCAGCGGATAGCGCAGGCGGTGGAGGATTTGGGCTTTGTGGGGTTGTTTCGCTCGGATCATTACACCAATGCCCAGCCGCCGGATATGGATTCGCTGGAGTTGTGGGTGTCGCTGACGTGGCTGGCGAGCCATACGCGGCGGATTGAGTTTGGGCCGATGGTGTCGCCGGTGTCGTTTCGCCAGCCGACGATGACGGTGCGGATGGCGAGTGCGGTGGATGATTTGTCGAACGGCCGTCTGCATCTGGGTGTGGGTGCGGGCTGGCAGGTGCGGGAGCATACCAACTATGGCTGGGATTTGCTGGATGTGAAGCCGCGTATGGATCGCTTTGAGGAGGCGTTGGAGGTGATGACGCGGCTGCTGCACAGTGATGAGCCGGTGGATTTTACGGGGGAGTATTACCAGATTCAGGAGGCGATTTTGCTGCCGCGCCCGCAGCGTCCGGGCGGGCCGCCGATTTTGATTGGCGGTAATGGGACGCAGCGCACGCTGCCGTTGGTGGCGCGGTATGCGCAGGAGTGGAACGCGGTTTATATTGCGCCGGAGGCGGTGAAGGAGCGCAATGCTTTGTTGGATGAGTTGTTGGCGGCAAACGACCGTCAACCGGGTGATGTGCGCCGCTCGTTGATGACGGGTTGCATTTTTGGCCGTGATGAAGCGGAGGTGGCGGCGAAATTAGCCCCGCGCAATGTGACCTATGATGAACTGCGCCAGCGTGGCAATATTGCCGTGGGTACGGGTAATCAGATTGTGGAGCAGTTGGGTCGTTGGGCTGAGGCTGGCATCTACCGGGTGATGCTGCAATGGATGGATTTGGATGATTTGGATGGGCTGGAAGCGATGGCGCAGAGTGTGCTGCCGCAGGTGGAGTAAGGGTAAAATGTAAAACGTAAAACGTAATTCCCTTACGTTTTACGTTTTGCGTTTTCTGGAATGTTGTGGTGGGTGAGGGCGATGCCTTTGGCTAGTTCTTGAATGTCTACGGAAAGGGAAAGATAGCCGTTTTGGCGGCGGTGGCCGAAGGTTTGTTCGAGGATGGTCATGGCGCGTTGGGCCATTTCTTGTTTGGTTTTGTGGGAACGGCCGTCTCGAATCCACATCTGCACATGCACAAAGGCATAACTCTCATCGCCATCCCCAATGTGATAATCAGCATGGCAGATGGCGCGGCTTTTTAGCCCTTTCAAGTTTACCGCGCCTGTGGCTACCATCTCTTCGTGCAGCTTTGCCAGTAAGGGCTGCACGGCAAACGGCTCAATATTGTCTGTGTATTCTAAAATTAAGTGGGGCATTGTGATTCTCCAGAAAAGCTCCCCCCGGTTCTCCTCAGTTCCTTTGGGGAACTGGGAGGAACTTGGGGGAACTGAGGGCAACTTCTGTTATAGGCTGTTTACCACCCAGGGAACCATGCGCTGGAAGGCTTCGGCGTATTTAACGGCCGAATTGCCGGAAATGCGCCGGGCGTGGTTGCCGCGACGGGCGGCCAGTTCGGTGTAGTATTCTTTGAGGTAGCTTTGGGCACCCATGGCGTTCATGGCGGCGAGTTTTTGGGGGAAAACGGCCGTAATATCCACAAACGTATTGGGCATAAACCCCGACAACTCAGGCTGATGCGGCTCAAATAGATACCACTCTGGCGGCTGAATGCGCTTGAAGGCGCTGGCGACCCCGGCGCCTGTCGCCAATAATCGCGCCTTTTCCACCATTTGGTAGGCCACCGGATGATCGGGGTTGAAGGGATCGTCGGGGGTGTGGGTGATGAGGACATCGGGTGCTTCGTCTTGGAACAACGTCACCAAGCGTGTCATGGCTTCATTGGTGATGGTTAAAGGATAGTCGCCTAAATCGAGGCAGAGGAAGGTTGCGCCAACGGCCGTTGCTGCCGCCTCTGCCTGCTCATGCCGAATCCGCTTCACATTCTCAACCGTCTGATTCGGCTCTTGCCATAAATTGCCCGATTCGCCCCGTTCGCCATAAGACAAGGCTACCACCAGCGACGTGCCGCCGCCCGTGGTCGTAACGGCAATGGCTCCCGCCGAGCGCCAGACAAAATCGGCCGAATGCGCCCCAATTACCAATAGTTTTTTCGCCATTATTTTTCCTCCACTGGGGGTGTGCCGTGTGTGTGGAAGCTGGCAACAGTTTGCAGTCCCCAGGCTTGCCCCTTTTTACGCTCGGCCTCACTCCAAACAATTGTCTGCCAATCGGGGGCCAAAATCAGGCGGGCATTGGCGTGGGCAATCTCGAAGCGGTTGCCGCCCGGTTCATAGACATAGAGGAAGAAGGTTTGTTGGATAGCGTGTTTGTGCGGCCCGGTCTCAATAAAGACATTATTTTCCAGGCAGATGTCGGCCGCCAGCAGCACCTCTTCGCGGCTGTTGACGGCGTAGGTGACGTGATGCAGCCGCCCGCGACGGCCTGTGTGGTCTTCGGCGATGGCCAGGTCGTAGGATTTGTTGTTGACGGAGAACCAGACAGCTTTTTCGGAGCCATCGTCAAAGATGATGGTTTCTGTGAGCCGTGCGCCTAACACATCGGCATGGAAGACGCGCATGGCGGGAATGTCGCTGGCGAGCAGGTTGAGGTGGTCGAGGCGGCGCAAATTCACGCCGCGACCAGGGAAGCGCGAAGCCTGGTTTTTGAGGGCGGGTTTATCGTCTGCGCTGGCCTGATACCACTGGGTTTCGTAGTAGATTTCTACGTTGTGGCCGTCGGGTGTTTGGAAGGCGTAGGCGGGGCCGTGACCCAGATCGCCATCTGTCCAGCCCTGGCCTAATCCTGTTTGTTCGATGGCGGCGATGCGCCGTGCCAGGGCTTGGGGGCTGCGCGTGCGCCACGCGAAGTGGCCGATGCCCGGTTGGGAATGGGCTGTTAGTTTGAGGGTGTGCTGTTCGTAGTCATCGTAAGCGCGGAGGTAGACGGAATCGCCCTGCTGCCCGCTGATGGACATGCCCATGATGTCGGTGAAGAATTGGAGGCTTTCTTGGGGTTTGGGGGTGAGCAGTTCGACGTGGGCGAGATGGGCGATGTCCCAGATGGGTTCGTTCATAGTTGCTCCTTATTGGGGATTGGAGACTAGAGACTGGAGACTGGTGAGTCCCCAGTCTCTAGTCTCCAGTCTCTTTTATTGCCAGCCATAAATCTCTAAAGTTGTTTCGCCGTTCCGCAGGCGTTCCATTACCTGGGCTTCTTTGGCTTCGCGGGCGGTGGCTTTGTTGATGGTGTTGACGAGGTGGTCGGCGGGGACGATGACCACGCCGTCGCGGTCGCCGACGACGACATCGCCGGGGTTGATGGTGATTGGGCCGATGGTGATGGGTTGGTTGAGGGTGCCGCTGCCGAATTTGGTGGTGCCGTGAATGCAGAGGCCACGTGCAAAGACGGGAAAACCGAGGGTGATGATGGGGTCGGCGTCGCGGACGCAGCCGTCTATGATGAGGCCGGCGAGGCCGCGTGCCTGGGCACCAACGGCCATGATTTCGCCCCAGTAGCCGGCTTCCCAGAAGTCGGAGCAGTGGGCGATGATGACGTCGCCGGGGGTGGCCTGGGCGATGGCGTGGTGGAGCATCATGTTGTCGCGGGGCATGGTGTGGACGGTAACGGCCGTTCCGCACACTTTCATCGCGGGGCTAAGGGGCTTTATGCCAGAGGGAAGTGCGCCATATTTGCCCATCGCTTCGTGTAGGGTGGCGGTGGGAAAGGCGGCGAGTTGTTGGATGAGTTCGTTCATGTGGTTTAGGGGAGACTGGAGATTAGAGACTGGAGACTAATCAGTCTCTAATCTCTAGTCTTCGTTGCCGATATGTTTTACTAAAAAGGTTCGGGTGAGTTCGGGGACGTGGGGGTCGGTGAAACGGCCGTGTCCGCCACCAGCTACCGTGTAAAAGGTCACATCGGCCCCCACCTTCTGTAGGGCTTCGACTAGAATCACGCTTTGCTGGTAGGGGACGAGCGGATCGCTGTCGCCGTGAACAACCAAGAAGGGTGGCACGTGGGGAGTGATGTAGGTGATGGGATTGGCTTTGGCGACCTGTTGGGGATGTTCTTGAATCGCGCCGCCGACGAGTTGTGATTCGGGCGAATCGGCTGGGTCGTGCCTCATGCCATCGGGCAGACGCTGGGTATCCATTTGTAGAAAGTCGGTGGGGCCAAAGTGGTCTACTACGGCCTGCACCTGGCTGGAAACATGCAGGTTTGCGCCTATGTCAAACTCGGTTACATGCCCGGCTGTGCCTAACATGGCGGCCAGGTGGCCGCCGGCCGATGGCCCCCAGGCGGCAAAGCGGGTGGGATCGAGGTTGTATTGGTGAGCATGGGCGCGGAGGTAGCGAACGGCCGTTTTGCAGTCTTCAATTTGGGCGGGGAAGATGGCGTGTTGGCTGAGGCGGTAGTTGATGGAGGCTAAGGCAAATCCTTCGGCCAGGTAGGCAAAGGGTAGGGGGTCGAAGCTGCTGCCTTCTTTGCTGCCCACGCGGAAGGCGCCGCCGTGAATCCAGATGATGAGGGGCAACTTCTTGCCTTGCGCGGGCAGATAGAGGTCTAGCTTTTGGCGTTCGTGGCCGTCAGGGACGTAGGCTAGATCGTAGTGGACGGTGACATCTGGGGGAACAGCCGGTTGATTGGGTGACTGAGTGGACAAATGGGCCTCCTACAAGAAAGGGTTTGGGGTATGGGCAAAGGTGAGGGGTGGGATGTGGGGATGATCACCTTCGTCTTGTCTCCTTAAATCATGGCACAAAATGGTGGAATAGGCTACTTGGGGCGCGAGGGAGGGTAAATAAAAACACGGCCGTTTGCATGCATCACAAACGGCCGTGTTCCCTAGCATTAGGTATGCGGCTTAATAAAAATTACGCTTCGGTGTTGTCAGTGTTGTTGGTTTCAGTGGGGGTGAATTTGCCAGCAAGTTTGCCGAGTTCTTCGCTGAGCCATTGCAAGCCTTGCGCCAGACCGGTGCGGGCTTTGCGGCCGACATCGCTGGATTCTACTTTGCTGGCAACTTGCCCGGCTTCTTCGCGGACGCGAGCGGCAGCTTGGCTTTCTTTCACTTCAGTAAGCACTTTGTCTACTTCGTCGGCAAAAGATTTCATTCCTTCGCGGATTTCGGCTTCAATGCGCTGCCGTTCCTGGCTGTTCCAGGCGGTGCGCAGGGTGTCGGCGAATTGACGGCCTAAATCCTTCAATTCAGTTACGACATCTGCATCCTGCACGTCGGCTTTGGAAATTTCTTCTTCAACAGGAATATCAATCTTTAATCGTTCTTGTTCTTTGATGACTTTGACATCAGGGGCTTGTTCGTCACTCATGGTTGGGGCTACTCCTTGTAAAAATGTTGGTTTTACTCTCTTGTTGTACTTAAACCGGTGCGGTGGGATACCGACCGGAGCCAGTTGGTTTGGCTAACTGTATTCTCTACGTCTTGGTGGAGGCAAAGTTGCACCTAGTTTTGTACTTGGCGCAGCGACCAATCATCTAGGAACCAGCCGTTGTTGGCGATGGCGTAGCGGCCGCGAATGCCCATGCCGATGCGCACGGTTTGGGCTTCGGTGAGGACGAAGGTGTGGGTGAAGGTGTTCTTTTGGCCGTAGGCGGGGCCGAACCAGCCAGTGCCGCCGTCGGGGGTGATGAAGCGTAGTTCGCCAGCGAAGGGATCGTCGGCCCAGATTTTTTGGTTGTTTTGGAAGTCAATATAAAGGTCGGTGAAGACGTTGACTTCAAAGACGTATGCACCGGGCTGTAGGGGGACATCGGTGTAGATGCGGTAGCTGATGGCTCCGTTGCCTTTGAAGACTTTGACGGTCTGTTGGCCGTCGAAGATGAAGAGGGCGTGTTCGTTCGGGGGAGGAAGGCGGTGGATAGGACGCGCATTTCGGGCCGTACCCATACATCCCAGGGCTGGCCGCCGTAGCCGGTTGGCCTTCGTCCCATTCAAAGACCCAGTTGTCGGGGGTTTGTAGTTCGCCGATGCCGTTGGTGTGGTACCAGCCGCCTTCAAAGGAGCCGTTGGGGAGGATGTTGCCGCCGAGGGTGGGGTTTTGGGGGACAGTGGGGGGTGGTAGGGTGGGTGGCAGGGCGGTGGGTGGGGGCGGGGTGTTGGTGGCGGTGGGGCGAGGGGTGCTGGTGGGAATGGTGGCGGTGGCGGTGGGTGTGGTGGTTTCGGTGGGTGGGGGCGGGGTGTTGGTGGGGGGTAAGGGGGTGTTGGTGGGGAGGGGGGTGAAGGTGGCGGGGGGGGCGATGGTGGCGGGAACGGCCGTTTCGGTGAAGGTGGGGGCGGCGGTGTTGGTGGCGGCGGGAACTGTGGCTGTGGCCTCCGGCTGCGCTGATTCGGTGATCTCGGCTACGACGGCCACGGTGGGCAGCACTTCGGGTTCGTTGTTGCAGGCCACAAGCCACCAGGTGAATAAACAAATTGAGACGCAGATTGCGCCTCGACGAAGGAAAGTCATTTGATGCCTCCAATAGTTCGTGATGAACTTGGTGATAAAACGTAATGAAGTGAATCTTACGTTTTATGCTTTTCATTTTATTCTATCTTGCTGGATTGAACAGGCAAATGTGGTAAAAAGGGGTGCATGATACATCAATCTTTTGTTACGACGAGTCGGGGTTTGCGGCGGGATGCACCGCCGATGCGTTTATTTGAGAAGGCGAAGCGGCTGGGTGTTTGGAATCCTAGTGATATTGATCTGAGTCAGGATATGGCTGATTGGCAGGGGTTGACGGCCGAGGAGCAGGATATTTTGCTGAACCTGACGGCGCTGTTTCAGGCGGGGGAGGAGGCGGTGACGCTGGATTTGCTGCCGCTGATTATGACGGTGGCGGCGGAGGGGCGTTTGGAGGAGGAGCTTTTTCTCACCACTTTTTTATTTGAGGAGGCCAAACATACGGATTTTTTCCACCGTTTTTTGACGGAGGTGGCGCAGCTTGCGTCTTTTGATTTGAGTCATTATCACCTGGAGAATTATCGGGCGCTGTTTTATGAGGCGCTGCCGCAGGCGCTGCAAGGGCTGCGGCATGATCCGTCGCCAGCGGCGCAGGTGCGGGCTTCGGTGACGTATAACATGATTGTGGAGGGGATGCTGGCGGAGACGGGTTATGAGGCTTATTTTAAGGTGCTGGAGGAGAATGGTATTTTGCCGGGTACGCGGCAGGGGATTTATTTGTTGAAGCAGGATGAGTCGCGGCATATTGCTTATGGCATTTATTTGTTGTCGCGGTTGGTGGCGGTGGATGCGGGGTTGTGGCAGGTGGTGGAGGAGACGATGAATGAGCTGTTGATGCCGGCGATTGCGGTGATTGGGGATGTGTTTGGTCGGTATGAGGTGGCTCCGTTTGGGCTGGTGGAGGCGGATTTTGTGGATTTTGCGATGGGGCAGTTTGAGAAGCGGATTGAGCGTTTGGAGCGGGCGCGGGGGGCTTCGTTGGCGGAGATTGAGCGGGTGGCGCGGGAGGCGGAGGAGGGGTGAGGGGGCAGGGGGCAAATGGTAGGTGGTGTGGGGCGATTTTGTAAATCGTTTGAGCGATTTGCAAAATCGCTCTACAAAGGTTTCGATCTGCTGATAATGGATGACTTTTGCTTAAGGAGATTGTGATGAGACGAGTGAAGGCGGTGATGTGTGCGGGTGTGGTGGGGTTGGTGTTGTTGGGGGTGTTGGTGTTGGGGATGACGGCGGTGGGGGTGGCAACGGCCGTTGTGCCGACGACTATTCATCGTACCCATGACCCGGTGATTGTGTCGGGGGCGGATTTGCCGGGGTTTGACCAGGTGCCGATTGATGAGCTGCGTTTGTATATTTTTGATGGGGCGGATTGGCTGCCGATTCCGATGCAGATTGATGAGCGGGTGGTGGTGACGGGAACGGCCGTTTACACTTCGTTTGAAGATGGTCTGCTGGATGCTAATGATGAACTGGTGTTTATGGGGCATGATGCGGGGCTGGAGGCTTCCATTGTTAATTGGGTAAATGATGCGGCGGCGCAGAGCAACGCCCGATATGCCGTGGCGGTGACAGACCCCTTGCAGCCCAGTGATATGGGTTATGCTTATCTCTATCGCTCAGATTCGTTGGTGGGCAGTGTGACTAGTTATGTGGCCTGGGGGCAGTCGGGGCAAACGCTGACGGCTCTTTCGTATACGCTGTCGTTTGACCCCGATAATTTTGTGGGTGTGGCTAATTTGCGGATTAATGGCAATCCGCAGGATATTTTGGATCGGCAGAAGATTCGGGTGGATGTGGATAATCCTTTCCCGCTGCCTGATGTGACGTTGAATGAGGAGGATGTGGTTGGTTTGTTGAATATTCCGGCGACGGTGACACTGCCGATTGTGGGACAGGTGCGAGCGGTAGGCGGTGGTGAGACGAATAGCTTTGCTTTTTACGGCCGTCGCAGCGACATCAATGTGGGGCTGGATTTAGACAGCTTACCGAATCCCATCCCTGGTTCAACCATTGCGGGGTTGCGTACTTCTTTGGATTTGAATGACCCCACGACAACGAATATGGGGCCGGCGACTTATTATGACAGCAATACACTGGCTGGGGTGGCGGTTGATGGCACGCCGGATGCGGTGCCAACTGCGCCTTTGTTGGCGTGGTCGGAAATTTCGGGGGCGGCGGGGGGCATGGTGACGATTTTGGGTGTGGATGTGACTGAGGGTACGGTGAGTAACTATTATCTGGATGATGATACGCCGGATGGTGATGATACGGGCGATCAGCTTTCTTTTGCGGATTCGGGGGTGACTATTGCTGATCCGGGGGGCGTGATTACGGTGGCGCAGGCGATTTATATTGTGTCGCCGGGGCAGGGCAGCCAGGGGAGTATGGTGAAGCAGTGGTATGATAATCCGCTGCAAGCGGAGGCAACGGAGGAGACTTTTCCGGCTGATGAGCATGTGCTGACGGTGGCGAAAACGGCCGCTGCCACTGTCGCCCCCGGCGGGCTGCTCACTTACACGCTGACGGTTGAGCATTTCCATGTAACCAGCAGCACTTATAACCTGGTGCTGACGGATGTACTGCCGCTGGGGACGACGTTTATTACGGCGACGGGGGCTTATACGGATGATGGGGTGACGGGCTTTTGGACGCGGCCGGCGTTGGGCAGCAGTGAGACGTGGCAGGTGCAGTTGGTGGTGCAAGTGCCGCTGACGCCAACGGCCACGATGGTGGAGAATCTGGTGTATGGAGTGAGGAGTGATGAGGTGGAAACGGCCGTTTGGGGCGACCCTGTTACTACCGACATTGTGGCCGAACCAGAGGAGATGCCGATGATTTATTTGCCCTTTATACAACGATAAGGGAGAGGGGTATATGGGTATATTGGTGTATTTACCTACTACACCACTATACCCATATACCCATACACCATGAACCAACACGAAATATTTATCAAACAAGCTTATCAATTAGCGCGAGAGGCAGTGGCACATGGCAATCATCCTTTTGGGGCGCTGCTGGTGAAGGATGGGGCGGTGATTTTAACGGCCGAAAACAGCATCTACACCGACCATGATGTGACGCGCCACGCCGAACTGAACCTGGTGAGTGCGGCAGCGCAGCGGTTTGAAGCCGAGACATTGGCGCAATGCACGCTGTATACCAGTACCGAGCCGTGTGCCATGTGTACGGGGGCGATTTATTGGGCGGGGATTGCGATGGTTGTTTTTGGTTGTTCGGCGGCGGCGTTGGGGGAGATTGCGGGTGGTTCGTTAGCCATGCCGTGTGCCGAGATTTTGGCGCGGGGCAAACGGCCGACTGCGGTGATTGGGCCAATTTTGGAAGCAGAAGGTGTGCAAATTCACCAGCAATATTGGCCCTCTGTTTTCGGCTAAAGCCTCGATTCCAGCCTGCACAAGGGTTAATCTAAATCGCGTGGCTCTAATAACAGTTGGATGCCTGCCAGAATTTGATTTACACGTCTGGGGGAGAGTGTGCCAATCTTCTCGACTAAATCTCGTTTGTCTACTGTAAAAATCTGAGAAATATTGACGACGCTTTGTTTGGGCAGATTGGCTTCGTTTTCGTTTAGCAGCACATTGCCAGGGGCTTCAGCCCGAAACAGGTTAGTGGTGAGGGCGCAGATGACGACAGTGTTGATGCGGCTGGTGTTGAAGATGTTGTTTTGGATGACGACAAACGGCCGTATATAACCCGGTGCTGATCCCGATGGTTCCCCCATATCCACCCAAAAAACATCTCCTTGTTTGATCACCATTCGTCGGCAACCAGTTGGAACTGCTTGGCTCGCATTTGATGGAGTAAGGCCGCTTCTTCTTCGTCTGGCTGATCGCTGTAAGCGCGGTTTAGATCGGCTAGCATTTGCTGGTTTTCGTGCTGGCGAATGAAGGCTTGGGCCGCGAGAACAAAGAAGCGACTGCGTGAGATTTGCATCTCTTGGGCAACTGTTTCAACTTGTTCAAATAAGGATGCCTCGAGGGAAATAGCCGTTTTTATGGTTGACATTTTTCACCTTTTATACTGTCGGTATAACTAAGAGTATATATTTTGGTGAACGGCCGTCAAGTCTCAATAATGCGCCAGACTGCCATCTTGCCGGGCGCGGTTGACGGCGAAGCGGAAGATGAGGAGGGAGAGGGGAAAGAGGATGACGCAGAAGAGGGTGAGGGCGAGTAGGTCGGGGGTGAGTTCGGCCCAGGAGGCGCCGGTGAGGAGGGCGAGGCGCATGGCGCGGAGGGCGTAGGTGATGGGCAGGAGGTTGGCGATGATTTGCAGCCAGTGGGGCAGGATGTCTACGGGATAGAAGACACCCCCAATAATGTTGGCGAGGTTGCCGAAGACGGCCGTTATCGGGTCGCCGCGTTTAATCACCATGATGACGCTGGCGGTGATGATGCCGATGCTGGCGAAGGCGATGATGGAGAGGACAAGGCTGACGAGTGCGCCCCCGTAGTTGGCGTGGCTCAGGTTTACGCCCAGCAGCAGTGTGCCAATCAACAAGTAGACGAGGACGCGGAAGGTGGTGAAGGTGTAGCTCCAAACGGCCGATCCCACAATGATGAGGGAGACGGGCGTGGGGGTCATCATCATGGCTTCCAATGTGCCGGTGGTTTGGGCCTGGCGCAGGGCACTGGCGAAACCGCTCAAGCCCGTGCCAAAGTAGCTGCCAAAGGCCACGCCAATGAGGACGAAGGCGAAGTAATCGCCGTTGTAGTCGTGCAGCAGGGGGGCGGCGGCATCGCCGATGAAGACGGCCAGGAAGTAGAAGAGGATGGCGCGGAAGAAGATGCCGCCGACGCTCATGAGGCAGCCGAGACGGTAGCTGATTTCGGTGTGGAAGTCGCGCAGGAGGAAGGCGCGGAGGAGGGGAAGGAGGGATGGGGAGTGGGGAGTGGGAAGTGGGGAGTGACTTCCCTCTCCACTCTCTCCTCTCCACTCTCTCCTCTCCACTCTCTTCTCCCCATTCATCACACATGCTCCTGTGTAAAGTAGGTGAAGACTTCTTCAAGGGTGGGGGTGGTGGCTTCGATGGTGTGGATGGGGATGTGGTGTTGGTGGAGGTGGCGGAGAACGGCCGTTAAGACCCCATCTTCCTCGGTGGCGTAGAAGGTGAGACGGCCGTTGGTTAGCTGGCAGTTGGGGTTTATTTGTTGTAGATCGGGCAGAATATCGTTGGTGTGTGGGCCGAGGTGCAGGCTGTAGTGGCGTTGGGGGCGCAGCTGTTGGCGCAGGCTGGCGGGGTGGCCGATGGTTTGCAGACGGCCGTTGTGCATCAACCCTACACGATCACACAGCTTTTCGGCTTCGGCTAAATCGTGCGTTACCAGGAAAATGGTCAAATTTTGCTCGGCGCGGAGCTGGAAGAGCAGGTCGTGCAGGCTTTGGGTGGCGTTGGGGTCGAGGCTGCGGGTGGGTTCGTCGAGGAAGAGGAGGCGGGGCTGGTGCAGCAGGCTGCGGGCGATGGCTAAGCGCTGCCTCATGCCGCTGGAGAAGTTGCTAAAGCGGCGGTCGGCGACGTGGCTTAGGTTGACTTGGGCCAGCACTGTTTCGATGCGGCTGCGGGCGGCTGTGCCTTGCAGGCCGTACATGGCGGCGAAAAAGTCCAGGTTGCGCCGGGCGGAGAGCCGCCAGTAGAAGCTGCGTTCGTCGGAGACGACGAGGCCGACGGCGGCGCGGATTTTGCCTGCGGCGGTCAGGCTGTGCCCGGCGACGGTGGCGGAGCCGCTGCTGGGGAGGATGAGGGTGCAGAGCATTTTAACGAGGGTGGTTTTGCCGGCACCGTTGGGGCCGAGCAGGCCGAATAGTTCGCCGTGCGGGATGGTGAGGGTGATGTCGGCAACGGCCGTTACAGGTTTGGCTGCCATAAATCGCTGCCAGCGAGACGGCCGTTCGTATACCTTGGAGAGTTGTGTTGTTTCGATGGCGTTCATCAAAGGGGAAGTCTACGCGAGCGGCGGGAATTTGCCAATGAGGGATGGAGACTGGGGACTGGAGATTGGTTGTTGCAGTTTAAGAAATAAATCGGGTAATGAGTGTGGGACGATTTTATAAATCGTCCGAGCGAATTACAAAATCGCTCTACATTTATTACCCGAGCAATTATTTAAAGACCAAGTACCAATCTCCAGTCCCTCATCTCCGATTTGCCCAAGTGTCATGAACTCTGTATCATGCTTCGCATGGCAGAAACAATCTCAATTCTTTTGGCAGATGATCATCCGGTGGTGCGGGATGGGTTGATGGCGATTTTGAGTACGCAGCCGGATTTTGCGGTGGTTGGTGAGGCCAATGATGGTGCGGAGGCGGTGGCGCAGGTGATGGCTTTGCGGCCTGATGTGCTGCTGCTGGATTTGGAGATGCCGGAGATGGATGGGGTGGCGGTGCTGCGGCAGTTGCGGCAGCAGGGCATGGTGGTGCGGACGATTGTGTTTACGGCTTTTGATACGGATGAGCGGATTTTAACGGCCGTTCAAGCTGGCGCCCAAGGCTATCTGCTCAAAGGTGTGCCGCGCCAGGAGCTTTTTAACGCCATTCGGGTGGTGCACCAGGGTGGCTCGCTGCTGCAGCCTATTGTGGCCTCCAAGCTGTTGCAGCGTGTTAGCCAGGAATCGGATCCCCCGGCCGAGCCGCTGACTCCACGTGAGGAAGAGGTGCTGGAACTGCTGGCGCAGGGCTTGCAAAATAAGGAAATTGCCCAGCGATTGATTATCAGCGAACGCACGGTGAAGTTTCATGTGAGTGCCATTTTGGGTAAGCTGGAAGCGGGTAATCGCACGGAGGCGGTGGCGATTGCGGTGCAGCGCGGCCTGATTAGCATGTGATGAATTGGTATATTGGTATAGTGGTGTAGTGGTGTACAGAATTCACCCAATACACTAATACACCATTACCCCATTACACCCTATGACCCCTCAAAACCCCAACTATCAATCCGTTATTCGTGGGATTTTTGCCGAGGCTGGTTTTATCAGCGAATTGGGTGTTGAACTGCGCGAGGTGGGGCCGGGGTGGTGTGAGACGGCGTTGGCGGTTGCGCCGCGTCATTGGCAGCAGAATGGTTTTATTCATGCGGGGGTGCAGGCGACGATGGCCGATCATACGGCGGGGGCGGCGGCGGCGACGCTGATGGCGGCAGGGCAAATGGTGTTGACGGTGGAGTTTAAGATTAATTTGCTGCGTCCGGCGGTGGGGGAGCAGTTGCGCTGCCGGGCGGAGGTGGTGAAGGCGGGGAAGCGGATTTCGTTTGTGGAAGCGGCCGTTTATGCCAGCGACAATGACGAAAGTAAGTTGGTTGCAAAATTAGCCGCCACCATGACGTTTGTGCCAGTTTTGTAATGGCTAAGATTGGTTCAATCTTCTTGGTCTTTAAGAAAATAATCCGGCAATAAAACTGGGCGAATGAATTCGCAGCAACGACTACGAAGCCCGCCTACGCGGGCTGGGTCTCAGTCGGCGTAGGCCGACTTGGGAGTCGTTGCTGCGGTTTCAACCGCCGGAATTTATTACGATGTAATTTTTTAATCTCCAACGAGATTGAACCAATCTCGTAGGCTATTGAGCCAACGCTTTCATATGGGAGAGCATGGCGGACAAGCCGTTGAGCCGTTGGCCGGTGATGACTTTTTGCAGCCCCATTTGCAGATAAAACTCGTTGGGAATGGCTTGCACCTGGGCGGGGGTTGTGCCGGCCAGCCCTTGCTGCATGATGGCGGCGTAGCCGCGCACGGTGGGGGCTTCGGGGGGGATGTCGAAGTGGAAGGCGAGTGTGCCATCTTTGTGTTTTTGGGCAAAAACGAATACGGGGGTCATACATTCGTGGACGTGATCCATCTCGTTCTGTTTGCCTTGCAGCCAGTCGGGCAGGGGGGGCAAACTCTCGGCAAATTGGAGGAGATACTCCAATTTTTCTTGTCCTTCGATGACGCTGAAGTCGTCTACAATTTCTTGTAGTCTCGTGGGTAAATCACTCATTTTTTTTGATTCTCCTGATGGTTATCCTACCACAATTGTTGGTTTTGGGGGCAACGGGTTTATAATCGCTCAAATGGCAGTAGCCGCGCTTTCCATAGCGCGTTCGGGTAAGCTACGGACGAGGATTGGAATCCTCGACTACTATTTATGCAGGAGCGTGGGATGCAACAATATTTGGATTTGATGCGGCATGTATTGGTAAATGGGGTGAGGCGGGAGGATCGCACGGGTGTGGGGACGCTGGGTGTGTTTGGTTATCAGATGCGTTTTGATTTGGCGGCGGGTTTTCCGGTGGTGACGACGAAGAAGCTGCATTTGCGCTCGATTATTCATGAGCTGCTTTGGTTTTTGCAGGGGGATACGAATATTAATTATTTGCGGGCGAATGGGGTGACGATTTGGGATGAGTGGGCGGATGAGAAGGGGGATTTGGGGCCGGTGTATGGCTATCAGTGGCGATCCTGGCCGACGGCAGACGGCCGTTCTCTCGACCAGATCAGCCAGGTTGTGCACAGCCTACAGCATAACCCCAATTCGCGCCGCCACATCGTGAGTGCCTGGAATGTGGCTGATGTAGACAGCATGGCCTTGCCGCCTTGCCACTGCCTGTTTCAGTTTTTTGTGGCGGAAGGCAAGTTGTCTTGTCAACTGTACCAACGCAGTGCGGACATTTTTTTGGGTGTGCCTTTTAACATTGCCTCTTATGCCTTGCTGACGCTGATGATGGCGCAGGTGACGGGCTATGAACCGGGTGAGTTTGTGCATACTTTTGGCGATGCTCATCTGTATTTGAATCATTTGCAGCAGGCGGAGCTTCAGCTTTCCCGCCAACCCTATCTACTGCCGCAAATGCGGCTGAATGCGGCGGTGACTTCGCTGTTTGATTTCTGTTATGAGGATTTTGAGTTGGTGGATTATCAGGCGCATCCGACGATAAAGGCGCCGATTGCGGTGTAGGATTGGGTGTATGGGTGTAATAGTATATTAAGCCAATACACTGTTACACCAATACACCCATAAACGAGTCAATGTTAATTTCGATGATTGTGGCGATGGCGGCGAACCGGGTGATTGGGGCGGATAATAAGATTCCCTGGCGGCTGCCGCGGGATCAGCAGCGGTTTAAGGCGATTACGATGGGGAAGCCGGTGCTGATGGGGCGGAGGACGTATGAGTCTATGGGACGGCCGTTACCCGGCAGACACAATATTGTGGTGACGCAAAACCGGGGTTATGAGGCGGTGGGCTGCACGGTGGTGCATTCGCCGGAGGCGGCTTTGGCGGCAGCAGGTGAGGTGGCGGAGGTGGTGGTCATCGGCGGGGCGTATTTGTATGACTATTTTTTGCCACAATGCGGCCGTATTTACCTCACCGTTTTGGAGGAGAGTTTTGCGGGGGATGTTTATTTTCCTGAACTTGATGAGACGGCGTGGCAAACGATGTTGAGTGAGGTTCATGAACCGGATGAGAAGAATGCTCATCGGTACCGATTTTTGATTTTGGAGAGGGAGTAGGTGGCGGGTAGCAGGTGGCAAAGGGCAAGTCTGTAACCTGTCACTTGCTACTTGCCACTTTTGATGAAGAGGCTGTTTTATGCGTGGGCGTATTGGTTTTTTTCTGACGATTTTGATTCCGTTGAGTTTGTTGGCCTGGCAGGTGCATGAGGTGGCGGGGCCGGAGGTGACACCGACGGCTTTTGTGGCAGTGGCGACTTTGGCGGCGACGAGTACGGTGGAACCGACGATGACGAGTACGGCAACGGCCGTTCCGCCCACCGCTGCTAATACGGCCACCACAACCCCCCTCCCATCACACACAGCTACTGCTACTGCTACTGCTACCACCACTAATACGCCTACTGTGGTTCCTACCGCTACGGCCACTGCGACGGCCCTACCTCAAGTTGATCGTACTTGCCCTGATCCGGCACCCCTTAAGCCGGAGTATGATCGCTATTATTTGCCACCTGCGTTCTGGCCGCAGCCGGATTTGACCATCGCGGAACCCCATTTCTGGCTGTCGAAACCGATTCCGGGCGGGGGGCGGTATTTGATTAATCAGACGTTTCCTTATGGTTATGATGCAGGCGGCCGTTTGCTGCTGCACAATGGCGTGGATGCGGCGCAGACGTTGGGGATGCCGGTGCTGGCGGTGGCTGATGGCACGATTGTGGTGGCGCAGGCTGATTTTAGCGAACTATATGGTTGGCGCTGCGACTGGTACGGGCATTTGGTGGTGTTGGAATTAGACCAGCAGTGGCGGGGACAGCCGGTGTATGTGCTGTATGGGCATGTGCTGAATATTAGTGTGGAGGTGGGGCAGGCGGTGAAGCGTGGTGAGCAGGTGGCGGAGATTGGCTTTGGTGGCGCGGCTACTGTGCCGCATCTGCATTTGGAGGTGCGGGTGGGGACGAATGAGTTTGGCTCGACGCGTAACCCGATGTTGTGGATTGAGCCGGGGGAGACGCGGGGGGTGATAATCGGCCGTTTGTTAGACCCCGAAGGACGACCCTGGCAAGGAGTGGGTTTGAGCCTTATTGGTGGTGATGAAGAGTTGGAAAACCGCAACACCTGGAGCTATTTGGGCGATCCACAAAACCTTATTAACCCCGATGAGGGTTGGGCCGAGAACTTTGTCTTTTCTGATGTGCGCCCTGGTGAGTATGATGTTTATACCAAATTGCAGGGTGTAGAGTATCGTGCTTCCGTCACTGTCACAGCGGGAGAGATTAGCACGGTCGAGATCATTACGGAACCCTATAAAACGCCAACACCTGCACCAGAACCAACGGCGACGGTAGTGGCAGAGGAGACTGGGGACTAGAGACTGGAGACTGTACAGTTCCAGTCTCCAGTCTCCAATCTCTAGTCTCCAATTAGGCCGAAGGCGCGAACGGGGAAGGTGCCGAAAGCTTTGACTTTGACGGGGACGGCAAAGAAGCGGAAGTTGGCATCGGGAAGGGCGTGGAGGTGGGTGAGGTGTTCGACGATGGGGATGTCGGCACCGAGGAGGATGGTGTGGGCGGGGCGCGTGGGATCGGCCGTATTGTCTATGTTTAGAGAGTCTATTCCTACCATGATCGCACCTTCATCGCGGAGGTAGGTGGCGGCGGCAGCGGTGAGGTAGGGGTTGTTTTCAAAGTATTGGTCGGTGCGCCAGTGCTGTGACCAGCCGGTATCAATCAACACAGCTTTGCCGCGCACATTGCGCCCTTGCAGCAGGTCTATATCCACCACACGCTCTCTGGTGCGGATGACGAGGGCATCGAGGTCGGCCAGGGAGGTGAGGGGGAGTTCGGAGAGGTCTTTGCCGTTTTTATAGCGATGGAAGGGGGAATCTACGTAGGTGCCGGTGTTGGCGATCATTTCGATTTTGCCGATGTGGAATTCGGTGCCGGGGGCGTAGAGTTGGCGGGAGCGTTCGCGGGTGAGGTAGTCGCAGATGATGGGGGCGGGCAGACCTCTGTAGGTGATCATTTCGTGTTCGATGGTGTGACTGACGTCTATGAGTTGGTTCATGGGGACTCCTTTGGTGTATGAGTGTATTGGTATAGTCAGTAGATCGAAACAGATTACGAGTGTGCTGTGGGGCGATTTTGTAAATCGTCTGAGCGATTTGCAAAATCGCTCTACAAAGATTTCGATCTACTGGTGGTGGTGTATTAAGCTCTATAGATTGTTGTTGGTCTCCTGACTGAATAAAACTGGCTCGGTGGGACACCGGCCAGAGCAGGGTAGTTACACCAATACACCACTATACCAATATACCATTCTACTTGATAGGGTTTGGTGCTTGACGGTATTATAAACCAGATTTTTGGGAGAAGATGTTTTATGGAAAAGACGTTGGCGATGAAGGTGTTGGAGGGGAAGAAGGTGGCTTTTGAGGCGGTTGAGTATCCCAGTACGGAGCGGGATGCGGTGCAGGTGGCGGGGGCGTTGGGGGTGCCGCCGGGGCAGGTGTTTAAGACGTTGGTGGTGACGAGGCCAGCGGGTAAACCGCTTTTGGTGATGATTCCGGCGGATCGTCAGCTTGATTTGAAGCAGGTGGCGGCGGCGGTGGGGGAGAAGAAGTTGAAGATGGCGACGCATCAGGAGGCGGAGGCGTTGACGGGGCTGCAGGTGGGGGGGATTTCGGCGCTGGCGGTGGGGAATCGGCCGTTTGTCGTTTATATTGATTCAGCAGCACGCGAGTATGAGCAGATTTACATCAGTGCGGGGAAGCGGGGGATTAATTTGAAGGTGGGGGTAAAGGATTTGGTGAAGGTGACGGGGGCGCGGTGGGTGGGAGATAGTGAACGGTAATCGGTAATCGGTAATCCGATTACCGTTCACCGATTACGGATTACCGATTCTGGGCCAGGTGTTGGATGGTTTGTACCATGTCGGGGAAGGAGAAGGGTTTGGGCAGGAAGAGGGCATCTATGTCTTGTAGGGTCTTTTTGGTGGGTGGGGGCCAGGCGCTGACCATGATGAACGGCCGTTTTTCCCCCAGTTCGCGCAAACGAGCCGCCAGTTCCAACCCCGTCATGCGCGGCAGCCGGATGTCGAAAAAGAACATATCGGCATGAGCCAAAGCGGGGGTGGCGCAGTGATCCAGCAGCTCTTCGGCACTGCCGTAGACGGGGTGGACGTTGATGCCAAATAGTTTGAGGCCATCGGTGAGGAGTTCGGCGATGTTTGGTTCGTCTTCAACATAAACGACGTTAATTTCTTGGGTCATCCTTTTCTCCTTGTGCGCCTTATTTTACTGGTGTGGTTATTGTTTCGCAACGAAAGGCCAATAGTAGGTAAACGGCCGTATGGGCAGCACGTGATAAAAGAGTTGGGTATCGGTGTGGCCGTCGTGGATGACGGCCGTTGCCGAGTGCCAGGTCACTTTGGCGGCTAATGTGCCCGTCATTTGGAAGGTGATGGTGACGGCCTCACCGGGCAGCAGGTCGCCGCGCCAGTGGATGCGCTGGTTGGCTAGAAAGCCTGTGCCAGTGGCATAGGCAAGGGTGTCGGTGAGGGGGTAGAAGGCATTGGGCAGGCGCACAACGGCCGATATACCATCGGTGGCCAGCAGGCCATCATTTTGCAGGCGCAGGCTGTAGGTGATGTGGGGTGAGGTGGCGGGGGTGTTGGAGACGGCCGTTAACTGCGATCCACTCAAATCGGGGGCATCTACCCACACTGTGGCTGTCTGGTTAAAGGCGATCTTGTGCCGTTCATAGGCAATGGTGACACGGTTGTCCAGGCGTGGCCCGCCGGTGGGCACAGCCTGATAGCGAATGAGCCGCTGGCCGCCTGGGGGCAGATCGCCCTGCCAGGTGAGCTGGCGTGTGGCCGCATTGTAGCTTGCCCCACCGCTCAACGATCCGGCCACAAAATCCAGCCCCACGGGCAGCGTGTTGGTTATGTAAACATAGTTGGCGGGAGCGTGGGGCAAGTTTTTGAGGGTGAGGGTGTAGGTTTGGGCAGCACCAGCAGGCACAACCCGTTGGCCCGTCGCAAATGTTGAATCGCCCAGGTCGCCCAGCCAGCCCATGATGCCGTTCATGGCTGGCAAATAGGCCGTATGGGTCATGGTTTCAAAGGGAATGCTCCAAAAAACAAGCCGCCAATCTTCGTTATCAGCGGTGAAGCCACTGTTGATAAGCCCAGCGGGCATACCCTGATCGCCCCATAAAACCGCCCGTTCCATCTCGAGGGGCAGCACACCATCACTAAAATTGAGATACGGCCGATAGCTGAGGGGGATGGGGCCAGCCAACTCGTTGGGCACAACAGGTGAGTGACCGGCATAGACTTGGGTGGGGGTGATGGATTCCTGGTAGGTTAGCAGGCCAAAATAGTTTTTAACCAAAGGCTGATGGGCATGGTAGTAGAGATAGTCCTGGCTGGTCAAAAACAGCCGTCCGCCCTGGGCTAAAAAGTTGGTAAGGGCGGCGTTTTCCTCATTGGTGAGGGGCTGAAACCAGTCATAGCCGGTATACCAGATGATGTAGTCGTAGGCCAGAAGCAGGTCGGCGGGCGGACTGCCTCGGCCCACCTGGGAGGCCCAGCCTGTTTCCCAAATGTCGTAGGACAATCCCATTTGGTCGAGGGCATCGAGCATGGTGCCTTGCCGATCATACCAGCGGTCATCGTCTATAAAGAGGATTTGGCCGGGAATTTTGTGATGCAGGTAGAACTGGTCGGTGAGGGCGGGGTTGCTGTTGGCGGCGACGAGGATGGACATGGTGTGCTGGGTGTCGGGGGGCACGTCGGCGGGGACGTTTAGGGTGAGGACGGTATGCCCGACGGCGCATGGCCCGAGGGTGACGGTGGTGGTCATGAGGTCTGTGGGCCATTGGCTGCCGCTGGTTTGGATGTGGAAGGTGTCGGTGAGGGTTTCGCTCATGTTGCGGACGGTGATGGTGTAGACGAGTTGTTGGGTGGGGAGGGCGAATTCATCAATATCGGCCGTTTCCCAGCGCACACCGGATGTTATGAGGGGTCTGTCGAAGTAGTCGAATGTTCGTTCCAGAATCTGTTGGCGGTTGGCTTCGGTAGAAACCCCTTCCAGGCCGAAGCCGAGGTAGACGATGTTGAAGGGTTTGCAGTGGCCGGTTTGCAAAGCGGCCGTTGGCCCACTGCCATAGTGGAAAATGGGGTCTGTCAGGATGCTGTTGCTGAGAGATTTATCGGGGTCGAATTGGTTGTGGGCACTTTCGGCCCCATTGAGGGTGAGGGACAGGCCGGCGAAAACCGTGCCGGCGGCGCCCATAATCGTTTCGGTATGGGTTACGTTGCCGGCGTATCGTGCTTCTAAATCCCGATACCACCAGACTTGGGGATTGACGACGATGCTGTCGTATGCGCCTACGTTTTGCCCACTGACTAAAAAGTTTCCGCCTGTTTTGAGGAAGCGGGTGATGGCTTGCCCTGCCTGTACCGCACCGGGGGAGTCAAAGGGGGCTGACCAGATAAGGGTATCGTAGTCAGCGAGGTCGTCGTATTCGGGAACATCTTGATAGGGGTGGCGAATGGACCAGACATCGTAGTTGTAGGCCAGGCTGGTGAGGCTGTTTTCGTAGAAGTGAATTTGTGAATCGTAATACCAGGTGCCGCTGTCTACTAGTATGATGGCGGGGCCGGGGGCGAGGGTGAAGTGGCGGATGATGGTTTGGTTGGCGGTGAGGGTAACGGCCGTTTGGCCGAGCCGATAGCCATGGGCATGAACGCTGATGGTGTATTGGTTGGCTGGCAGGTTGAGGGTGTACTGGCCGTTGGCATCTGTCTGGGCGGTGACGGGTGCGCCCTCAACACGAACTTCTGCATTGGCAATGGGGTTGTTTGTGCCTGCTTCTCTGACTTGGCCGGTGATGATGCCAGCGGGCAAAGGCGAGAGATCGAAATTGGTGATAACGGTGTGGTTGATATTAAAGATGGTGAGATTGGTTTTTGTTTGGCTGGCAAAACCAAAGGCGGCCGCTTGCAGACTATAAGTGCCGGGCTGTAATTTCATCTCAAACTGCCCATTATCGTCGGTGGTGTAAGGTAATTTGGCCCCAGAGGGCGTGGTGATAGTCATAAGGGTGTGCGGCAAAGGTACACCATCCCCTTGCAGTTGGCCGGTGATGCGGCCGGTAGCCACTTCTTGGAGCAGGGTGTTGTAGATGTCCAACTGCCCCCAGCCACTTTCGTTGTTGGGATGGTTGGCGGCGACGGGTAGGGCGGAGGCGAGCAAGCGTTGTTTGACATCTTCAATGGTGAGGGCGGGGTTTTGTGATAACAAGAGGGCGGCGGCCCCGGCGGCGTGGGGGGCGGCCATGGAGGTGCCATGGGAGAGGGCGTATTGGTTATTGAGGTAGGCAGAGACGATGTTGGTGCCGGGGGCGATGAGGTGAGGGCGGGGTTCGCTGGTGAAGGTGGATGGCCCACGGGAGGAGAACCAGGCGACTGTGTTGAATTCGTCGCTGGCCCCAATAGCCAGGGTATGGGTGTAGGCGGCTGGGGTGCCAATGGTTTGGGCAAAGGGGCCGGAGTTGCCTGCGGCGAAAACGGCGATGATCCCGGCCTGGTAGAGTATTTCCACATCGTCTAGGAAAGCGGTGGCAATGGGGGAGCCGCCCCAGGAAGCGTTGACGATGTCGGGGGCGAGGGCGGGGTTGTTGTTGGGGGCCAGCAGCCATTGGAAGGCGGCATGGGCGCTGCTGGTGTAGATGTTGCCATATTGGTCTACGATGGCGGTGGCGATCCAGTTGGCCCCGGGGGCGACGCCGATGCCGTTTTGCCCAACGGCCGTTCCGGCCACATGCGTGCCATGCCCTACCCAATCCACAGGCACAGTCAGGGTGGGATAGGTGGCCTGATACCAGTTGCCCGCGTGTTGATAGCTGCCACCGCCCAGGTTGCCGCGATAGTTGGGCAGCAAATCAGGATGCTGCCAATCTACGCCGCTGTCCATGATGGCGATGGTGACATCGCTGCCATCGTAGCCCAGGCCGTGCCAGACGTGGGGGGCGCGGATGCGGTCAAGGCCCCAACTGTAGGTTTCGGTGGGTGGGTTGGCGGGGAGGAATTGGAAGAGGGCGGTGTAATCGGGGTCGGCGAAGGCGGGTATGAGGGGGAAGCTGTTGTCTAGCTCGATCTGTTTGACTTCGGGGCGGGTGGCGATTTGGGGGATGGTGTCGGCTGTGCCGACGATGGCGATGGCGTTGATGATCCACAGGGGGCGGTAGTGGCGGATACGGCCGTTTGCCTGCCAATCGTCTAATTGTGAGATGAGGGCAGCCTGGCTGGTGACGGCCGTTTCTTGCAGTGTTTGCACCATTAGGGTGCGCCGTTCTATCTCGTCGGTGGGCAGGGGGGTGCGGGAGAAATCGGCCGTTTCTTGGAAGTGGACGATGAAGCGCAGGGGGGTGTTGGGGTTGGCGGTGGCGACGGCCGTTTGCAAATCGGCCGTTATTTTGTCATTGGCCTGAGCGGGGGAAGGGGCCGCCAAAAGCCAGACTAGCAGACCCAACATGGCTAACAAGGAAAGCATCCCTGAAAAAGCCCAAATACCGTACCGTGAATGACCAGAGTGTTTCTTGTTAACCATCATATTCTTGCTCTCGTTCCAGGCAATGCCCAAGTTGTCTTGTTATGAAGAGTTGTTGCCAAAGTGTCAAGCTGCCAAATGGGAAATTATAACAGGTGTCTGTGTGTCTCTGGCGCGAACGGCCGTTATATTCATGAAACGTTTGGCAAGGGATGAGTTTGTTGAGCTAGCTGGAGGTAGCGAGATTGTCTACTCGCTGGCCGGTGCTGGCGGCGATGTAGGCGGCGTAGATGACGCGAATGACATCTACCCCTAAACGGCCGTTGGCCCTAGCCCCTCTGCCCTCAGCCACCGCCGCCACAAAATCCTGGCACATTGCCAGATGTCCCGAACTCCAATCCTCGTCGGGAATGGGGGTTGTCCAACCGGCGCTCGTGCTTACTTTTTCCATGATGTAGGCATCGCCAAAGACATCGGCGTGGGGGGTGTAGGCTTGCAGCAAATTGTTGGGGCTAAGGTTGCATTGGAGATGGCTGTTGGAGAGGAAGATTTCCAGTTTGCTTTCCATGCCGCCCAAGACGGCATCGGAGGCGTAGACTACGGCGCGTGAGCCATCCTCGAAGGTGATGATGACGGTGGCCCAATTTTCCACATCTTGCCAGCCTCGCACAATCCAGGCTTGCTCTTCAGCGGTTACGGAGGGGATGCGGCTGAGGTCGCTGATTTCGGCGGTGACGGCGGTGGGGCGGAGGGGACGGCCGTTTCGTGCCAGGCCCTCCTGCTGCTTCAAATATAGCATGGCCCCGATGGGGTGTGCGCCCAGGCGCAGCAGTGCGCCGCCGCCCGTATAGCGCCAGATTTTGGAGTAGGGCGAATGGGAACCATTGTGACATTCCCCGCCGCGCATCTCCATGATTGTGCCTTTGCTGGCGGTGATAAGCCCTTCGGCGCGGGTGATGGCGGGGGCATAAATCCAGTTTTCGCCATACATCAGGTGAACGTTGGCTTTTTCAGTGGCTTCTACCATTGCCTGGGCATCGGCGGTGGCGACGGCTAACATTTTTTGCCGGGAAACGGCCGAAATATCGGCATCGCTGGCGGTGGCGGGCAAGTCTTGCCCCACGTAGGCGGTGAGGGGTTTGGTGCAGATGACGTGTTTGCCAGCGGCGGCGGCGGCTTCGGTCATAGGGCGATGCAGATGATTGGGAACGCACAAGTCCACCACATCTACTTCGGGCAGGGCCAGCAGTTTGTGGTAATCGGTGAACATTTTGGGGATGTTGTAACGGGCCTGGTAGCTGGCGGCGCTGGCTTCGGTGCGGGCGGCGACGGCCACGATTTGGGCATCATAGCCGCTGACGCTGGCGTAGCAGCGGGCGCGGGTGGCGGCTAAAAAGCCCCCGCCTATCATGCCGATGCCTACTTTTTTCTTCATGGGTAACTCCTGTATGTGGCAGGTGGCAGGTGGCAGGTACTTGCCACTTGCCACTTGCTACCTGCTACATTGTTCAACTTAAATGGCCTAACTTGCTGGCTTGGGCCTGGGCGGTGAGGACGAGTTCGGAGGCGAGGAAGGTGTGGGCCTGGGGAAGGGCGGTTTCGGTGCGATTGAGGATGTCGGCGATGAGCTGACGGCCGTAGGGCAGTTCTACTTCGCTGCAATCTATGTATTGTGTGCCTTTTTGGTCAACGAGGAAGAGGTGGTTGCCGCCGGGTCGTCCGGCGAGGTCGGTGTATTTGCGTAGTTCGATGTAGCCTTCGGTGCCGAGGATGGTTAAACGGCCGTCGCCCCATACGCCCAATCCATCTGGTGTGTACCAATCTACGCGCACATAGCCATGCCCGCCATTGCCGTGCAATACTATTTCGCCAAAATCTTCTAGTTCGGGATATTGAGGGTGTTTGTAGTTGGCAACGGTGGCGTTGACGACTTTGGCGCTGGTGGAGTTGGTGAAGAAGAGGAATTGGTCGGCCTGATGGGAGGCGATGTCGGTGAGGATGCCGCCATAGCGTTGGCGTTGGAAGAACCAGTCGGGGCGGGTGGGCAGGCGGGTTTGGTGCGGCCCGAGGCCAATGGTTTGCACTACCTGACCGATGGCTCCGGCCTGTACTAATTCGCCAGCTTTGACGGTGGCGCGATTTTCCAGCCGTTCGCTAAAGCAGATGGAGTAGATGCGCCCTGTTTGGGCCTGGACGCGGCGGGCTTCGGCTAGTTGTTCGAGGGTGGTGAAGCCAGGTTTGTCGCTCATGTAATCTTTGCCGTGCTGCATGACGGCGATGCCCAGGGGGGCACGCTCGTTGGGGATGCCGGCGCTGACGATGAGTTGGATGGATTCGTCTTCTAATATCTCGGTGGTGCTGTGGGCGAGTTGGGCCTGGGGGAAGGCTTTTTGGAAGGGGGCGATGAGGTCTGGTTCGGGGGCGTAGAAGGAGATGAGTTCGGCTCCGGCTCGGAGGAGCAGGTTGACTTGCCCGTAGATGTGGCCGTGATTGAGGCCGATGGCGCTAAAGCGGATGTTGGTCATGGTTGTTACTCCTGGTTTTGTTATTTCGTCGGGATTCCTCGGCGGACCTCGGAATGATGATTAAAGTAGTTGGAAGGCTTCGTCGGCGAGGTCGAGGAGGTAGTTGGTGACTTGTACCCATTGGTGCTGCATTTGGGGGATGGGCCGCTGCCACCACTGGACCCATTGTGAAGGGTATTCTGCATCGGTTATGCCGCGCAGCCAGAAGACACCGGGTATGCCCCAGCGGAGGGCGGAGGCGGCGGTGAAGCCAAGGCGTACTTCTTGGGGATCGCCTTGCCAGCCGGTGTCGCGCAGGCCTTGTAGATAGCCTTGGAAGGCCAGGTTGCCAAAGGTTTGGGCTTCGGCTGCGTCTACGCGGAACCAGATTAGGCTGGCGGCGACCATGCCGCCTAGTTCTTCGCCGATGGCGCCGAAGCCGGTTTTGTCCCAATCTATGAGGATGGTTTTGTTTTGTTGGGCGAAGAGGTTGGGGCGGAAGGCATCCATGTGGCAGAAGGTTTGGGGGAGTTGGGCGAGGGCTTGGAAGAGTTGGTGGCGGTTGTGCCATAGGTGGAGGAGGCGATTTTGGCAACTGCGGGGGAGGATGTTGTGGACGAGGGGGTGCTGCCAGGTGGTGTCGTCGGCGAGGAGGTGGGGGAGGTGGGTGTAGTCTTGGAGCCAGGTGGCAAGCCAGTTGTGGCTGAGCCAGGGGTGGGTGGGGTGGGTGTTTGGGGGGAGGTAACGGCCGTTAAATTGCCCTAAATGTCGTGAAGCAATCTGGAAATGGGTTAGGGGCCATTCATCGCCCAGTTCATCCTGTACATCTTCGAGCCAGAGCCAGTAGGTGGTGTTGTTTATTTCTTGGGCGGCGAAGCAGTGTGGGGCGTGCAGGTGGGGGGCGAGGTTGTTGAGGAGGCCGGATTGGTAGGCGAGGAGTTCGCGCTTCCAGTAGTGGGGGTGGTCTTCGGGGGTGGGGTTGGCGGGGGCCTGGACAATTTTGAGGATGAGGCTGAAGGGGGAACGGCCGTTCCCCCTTTGCGCTGTTCCCGTAAGGCGGTAAATGCCACCTGTCAGGTCGTGGCTGTAGCCACCATGTGCCGATTGAATGTCCCAATCCAGCAGGGTAATCTGGTCGGCCTGAAGAGCGCGGCTAATGATGGGAATGAGGGTTGTTTCGCTTAGCTGGTTTTTCATGTTGCTGAGTTTATCACCGAATGAAGAGAGAGGATAAATTGGGTTAGGGGTGGGGGATATGGGATGTCACGCAAAGGCGCGAAGGTGTTGTGTTTTCCTTGGCGTCTTTGCGTGAGTTTAGAGGTTGGCCGGATAAGTTGTTAGTGTGTCTGGCTAGGGGTTGAGGGTAGCGGCGATGGGGAGATGGTCGGAGGCGGGGGTGGTGGGGATGATGATGGCTGTGGCGGTTAGATCGGGGGTGAGCCAGATGTAGTCAATTTGGCGAGTGGGGCCGAGGGCGTAGAAGGTGGTGTTGGGCTGGATATCGGCCAGGATGTCGGTGAGACCCGCATTGTGGAAGAGGGCTGCTTCGGGGGAATCGGGTTCGGCGTTGAAGTCGCCGGTGATGATGGTGTGGGGTTGGTTTTGGATGTAATCGAGGATGACTTGCGCCTGCTGTTGGCGAATGTCGCTGCCGTTGAAGGGGTGGTGGAGGTGGGTGGCGATGATGTTGAGGGTTTGTCCGGTGCCGATGTCTATGGTGGCGGCGATGAAGCCGCGTGTAAGGGGGAGGTTGTCGGGCGGCAGGGGGATGAGTTCGTAGTTGATGATGGGGTAGCGGCTGAGGAGGGCATTGCCCCATAGTGGGTCGGCGGTGGGGTTGAAGATGTAGGGCATGTTGAGGCGTTGGGAGAGCCAGGTGAGGGTGTCTATGGAGCCGTTGATGACCCAACCGCGTGAGACTTCTTGGAGGGCGATGATGTCGGGGTTTTCGGTTTCGATGACTTGGGCGATGGCTTCGAGGTTGAGGTTGCCGTAGGGGGGGAAGCCGTTGTGGATGTTGTAGGTCATGATGCGGAGGGGGAAGCCGCTGCCGGGGGTGGAGACGGCCGTTTTCGTGGTTACGAATCCGTAGAGTGGCAGGAGCAGAAGGAGAAGGGATAGCCCAAGATTGTAAATGGGTAGTGTTTGGGAGATGGGGGTGTGGCGGAGGCCGAGCAGGACGATGGCGGCGATGAGGGCGGCGACGATGGTGGGGATGAGGG
>JACKBT010000029.1 GCA_020634415.1 Ardenticatenaceae bacterium | reverse complement strand
GGCAAATCCACTTCCATATTACGCACCACCGGCAGCGCATACACCAACAGCGTCCCCACCAGCCAGATCGCCCCACAAACCACAATATACAGCCCCATCCCCGACCCCGCCACATTGCCCACCAGCGGCTCCACCCAATGCCAATTCGCGCCGCCCACCGCTGGCTCCAAATAATTATCCACCAGCGGCCCCGTAAACAGATAGGTGAGGGGCATGGCGAAGAGAGAAAGCTGGCTGGTAAAAGAAAAGACCCGCCCTTGCATATCCGGCGGCACTTTGGCCTGCATAACGGTGCTGAGCAAGGCGTTGCTCATCTTGTAAGGCAGCATCATCAAAAAACCAACGACACCTAAAGCTAACGGCGTGCGTACCATGCCAAACAGGATGAGCAGCACCGCGCCCATGGCCAGCGAGGGCAAAATGGTGTGAATACGCTGCTTTGTGCCTTGCCAGAAGATGGTGATGAGGCCGCCGCCCACCAGGCCAATGCTGGCAGTGGTAAGCAGCACACCCAGCAACTTCTCATCCTCAATCAGGGCCAAAATGTAGGGGGTGCGCAGGACAAAAACGCCGTTGGTGATGAAGTTGAGGAAGGTGAAGTAGAGCGACAGGTAAAGGATGCCGCGCCTGTCCAGCAGAAATTGCAGCCCGCCGCGCATCTCTTGCCAGACGGAGCCGCGTGTGGCGGCACTTTCGGCCGTTTGCTCTGGCTGGGGGATGTGAATGAAGGCGATGACCAGAACGGCCGTTATAAATGTCGCCAAATCCACAAACATCACCCCCGCCACATCAATCAGTGCATACAATGTGCCGCCCACTACCGGAGCTACTAATCCTGCCGCCGAACCAGCCACCGCTAAAATAGCATTGGCCCGGTTGCGCTGCGAATCCGGCACCAGCATCGTCACCGAAGCCGAAATGGACGGCCCTTGCACCAGACCAAAAAGCGATTGCACAAAAGCGGCCGTATACAACTGCCAGATTTCAAAACGATGCGTCAAAAAAGCCAGCGCCAGCAGCAGCGTGGGGATGGCCTGCGCCGCATCGCTCAAAATGATGAGCTTCTTGCGGCTAAAGCGGTCGGCCATCACACCGGCGAAGCTGTTGAGAATAACGGGGGGCAGCCAGGTAAAGAAGGCCGTCAGCACAATGGGCGTCGTATTGCCCGTCTCCGTATAAACCCACACACCAATGGCAAAATTGGTCATGGCACTGCCAATCATCGAAAACACCTGGGTCACAGCCAGAATATAGAAGGTACGCATGTTGTACTTCGTCATGCGGCTTCTTCCTCATCTTCAGCCAAAGCACGATGCACCATTTGCATCACCTGCCTGGCAACTTCGGGGCTGCTGCCCTGGGCATTGACGATGACATGGGGCGCAGTTTGAATGTCAACGGAAGCATTCCCCCACCCAATAGGCAAGCCAATCACGCTGTGTACCATTGCCGAAAGCTGCCCTACCGCCAGGAAGACCAACGAGATTTTTTCCTTGTCGTTGGCCCTTTCCGGCACTTGCAAGGCTAAGGCTTCCAGATAGGGATCAGCCAACACACGAGTGATGCTGGCGTGGAGGCCGTTATAGGTGCGAACGGCCGTATCCCCCAACGCCCCCTCAAACTCCAAAGCCATCGCCCGCTCCAAATCCTGCCGCAGCATCGTCAGCGGCGCGAGATAACGAATCAAGGCACGTAAACTTTCTTCAGACATCATGTTCTCCTATTTCTATAACCTCCCGGAGGTTTCATCCTTGAGCTAACTATTGGACGAAACCTCCGGGAGGTTGATTTGACAACAAATCCGGGTTCTCCATCATCTGCTTCACTGCCTTGCGAGCCTGGTGCAAACGTGACTTGACAGTGCCGATGTTAATCGCCAACGCCGCCGCAATCTCCTCATACGAAAACTCCTCCTCGGCATACAGCACCAACACCTGCCGCTGCGCCTCCGGCAAACGCGCCATCGCCGCCTTCACCTGCTGATACACCAACAAAGCATGAGCATCATCCTCCAAAGACGGCGCATGGGTGGGCATGTCCCTTGTCAGCGGCACAACCTTGCGCCGCCCTTGCTGGCGCAATAAGTCATAACAGCGATTGCGCGTTACCCGAAAGAGGAAGGGCTTCAACTTCTCCGGCGGTGTCATCTTTTCCAAATTCAAATACAACGCCATAAACACATCTTGCACAATGTCATCTTCCGCCAGCGTATGCCCCAGCACATGCCAGATGTAGCGGCGCACCTGCGGTTCCAGGACAAGCCGCAAAGCCGCAAAGGCATCAGGTTTACCCTGTCGGGCGCGGTGCAATAAGCTCTGTTCTATCGTGGCGGTCATCAGTTTAGTGTACCCGTTATCAATAGATTCGCTGCTGCCGAGATTTTGTTCAAAATTGGTTTTGATTTAGACCTCCGAGGTTTTGGAAACCTCGGAGGTCTTTGGTTTTCCATGAAAATCTGCCCTATCTCCGTTATACTCTGGCTCACACTCCTTTAGTGAGGTCTCCATGAAATTCGACACCTGGCTCTTACAGCACGATCTCCAGACAATGCCCCAACTTACCCAAGCCATTGAGGCGATGGGGTTTGATGGCTTATGGACGGCCGAATCGGCCAACAACGCCTTTTTCCCCCTCGTCCTGGCTGCCGAACACAGCCAATGCCTCACTCTGGGCACCGATATTGCCGTCGCCTTTCCGCGCAGCCCCACGGTGCTGGCGCACATGGCCTGGGATTTGGCGAAGTTTAGCAACGGCCGTTTCGTCCTCGGTCTCGGCGCACAGGTCAAAGCCCACATCGAGCGACGTTATGGCCTGGCCTGGGAAAAACCCATCCGCAAGATGCGCGAGACTGTGGAAGCCATGCACGCCATTTGGGAGAGCTGGCAAAATGGCACACGCCTCAAATACGAGGGTGAGTTCTACAACCTCAGCCTGATGACCCCCTTTTTCAGCGGCGGGCCGATAGATGTGCCGCGTCCGCCTGTGTACATTTCGGCTATTAACAAGGGGATGCTGAAATTAGCAGGCCAGGTGTGTGATGGGGCGCATCTGCACCCATTCCACTCGGTGAAATATTTGCAGGAGTATGCCTGGCCGTACATTCAGGAGGGGTTGGCGGCAAGTGGGCGAGAGCGGGGGGATTTTACGGCCGTTATCTCCATCTTCGCCATTCCCACCGACGGCCAAAAACCCGCCGCCGACTACGAACAACAGGCCAAAAGCCAACTCGCTTTCTACATGTCCACCCCCGCCTACCGCATCGTCCTCGATCTGCACGGTTGGGCCGGTGTGGGCGAGCAGCTCAGCCAACTGGCACGGCGCGGCGACTGGGCCGAAATGCCCCGCCTGCTCACCGACGAAATCATGGATACCTTCGCCATCACCGGCAAATGGAGCCAACTGCCCCAACTGGTAAAAACCCGCTACGCCGCCGACAACCTCATTGACCGCCTCAACTACTACATCCCCTACGTCCCCGGCGAAGATGATGCCGGGTGGCAGGCCACAATTGCGGGATTTAAGATGTAGACCGGATCAATCTTGAGGTCTTAATGTAGAGCGATTTTGCAAATCGCTCTGACGATTTACAAAATCGTCCAACAAGAAGATTGACTCAATCTTTATGGAGAACAAAATGATCGTTTTACTGGCAAAATACTACGTCAAACCTGGTAATGCTGAAACCGTGATTGAAAAACTGCGCGAGATGGGCGAATTGGTAAAAGCCAATGAACCAGGCTGTACGATGTACCAAATCAGCCGTGCCCAAGACAACCCCGATTTTCTACTGCTGTATGAGCAATATATAGATCAGGCAGCAGTGGATGCCCATCGCGCCACCCCCCACTTCCAAACCTACATCCTCGACACCATCATCCCCATGCTGGAAAAACGCGAAGTCGCGTTCTTCGACCTCGTTATCCAGTAGATTTCACCTACAAACCAATAACTGAATAAAAAAGAGGCTGAGAACATCTCAGCCTCTTTTCACTTTAATTGGGGATAGGCAGCGTGGGTGTCGGCGTGGGGGGAGCGGGTGTGCTGGTGGCTGGTCGCGGCGTGTTGGTAGGCGTGCTGGCGGGCGTAACAGTAGAGGGGCGCGTGGGCGGATTATCAGATTGGGGGAAAGGATCGAGATAGAAGTGCCAATTTTCACTGATGATGCGGGTGACGCCATTGCTCACAACGGCCGTTTCCCAATGCCATTCACCAAAACGCTCGGCGGGCAGCGATGTGGCCCACAGAGGTTCGTCCAGGAGGGGGCTGTTGAGCGTGAAGCCGCTGTCTGTGTGGCGAAGCTGCACGCGATATTGTTGGCCCGGCTGCAAAATGCCGCGCCACTGGAAGGTGATGCCCGTGCGGTGGGATGTGCCTCGCTCCGGGCTAATGAGTGTGGGGCGGGTGACGGGGCCAGGGGTGAAGGTGGGCAGTGGCGTAGGCCAGGGTGTGTTGGTGGGGGATGGCGTGAGGGTGGCTGTGGCGGTGTTGGTGGGGGATGGGGTAGGAGTAGAAGTTTGGGTGGCGGTAGGCAGCGTGGGCGCAGCGATAGAAGTTTGGGTGGCGGTAGGCAGTGGGGGCGCAGCGGTAGAAGTTTGGGTGGCGGGGATAGCTACGGCCGTTTCCGTTGCCGTCGCCGCGAAGGAGGTTGGGGTGGGAACGGCCGTCTCCGTAGGCGGCCTCGTCTCAGTGGGCAGAGGCAGGTCTGTAACGATGGCGGGGGCCGTTGCCGTGTGGGTGGGCGTGGCCGTGCTAGAAGGGGCAACGGCCGTTCCCCGCAGCCACCAGCCCAACAAAACCAGCAGCACAATCCCCACCACCACAAACGGAACAAAACGCCGCCAGCCAGACCGGGCCACCGGTGCGCCGCGCAAAAGCCCCAAATTATGCTCATTCACAGCCACACCCGCCTCATGGCCCACAGCTTCATTCAGGGCTTTGGCCCGCTCCAACTGAATGCGGGCCACGCCTTTGTCGCCCAGGCAGAGGGCGCGGCAGCCCAGTTGGTTCAAGGCCCAGGCTTCGGCCGCCTGATCCCCCAACGATTGGGCCGCCTGCTGCGCCGTCAACAAAACCTGCTGCCACAATCCCCAACGGCCGTCTAGTGCCAACCCATCATCCAATAACCGCCCTAACTGCAAGGCTTCGGCCGGACGGCCGTTGGTAACGGCCCACTGCTGCAAAAAAGCCAACGTCTTGGCTTCGCGTTGCAGAACGGCCGTTGCCTGTTCCGCTGCCCACTCCACCACAAAAAGCAAAATCGGCTCCAAAGCACTTTGGAAGCGGTGGGGTAGTGAGCCAGCCAGATGGTAAGCCGTGTTTTGCACCAAACCACGCTCCATCAACTCCTCCAGCAGCGGCCCTACATCCGCCTGCCCCACCAGTTGGCTAATCAGTTCAGCACTAAGCGGCCGGCTGCCAAAAGCAGCCAAAACGCTCAAAATATCGCGCTTGGCAACGGGCAGGGCGTTGATGCTGGGGTCAACAATGGTTTGGGTGGGTTCGCCCCAGTTAAGGTGGGGGCGGAGGGTGGTGCAGTTGGCGAGGAGGTCGGCTAAACGGCCGTGTCGCACCATCGTTTCCAGCAGTTCTCGCGCCTTGTTGGCCTTGCCCTGGGCGGGCAGGCTTCCGTAGTCCACACCCAAATCAAAGCAGAGGTCTTGCAGTTCATTTTCGTCGAAGGCGGCGATGAGTTGTTGGCGCAGTTGGGGCAGGCTGGGGTGGTTGGCGGCGCGGCGGCTTTGCACTTGCAAGGCAACATCGCGCAGGGTGAGATTTTGCTCGCGGGCGGCGGTGATGGCCTGTTGGATGCGCAGGGGATGGCCTTTGAGGGCGGTGCAGATGTCGGCGGCGGCGGGCTGTTCCACTTCGGTTAACGGCCGTTGCCACACCCGTTCCAACAAAGCCAGCGCATTTTCGGGGCGTAAACCTAGCAGAGCCTTAGCCTCGCCATCGCCCCATAAGGTGCGGTCAGGCGAGGAAACCAAAAAGGTACACATCGGCGCGGCGTTGAGCAGCATATCCAGGTTGTCGCGGCCTGCATCGAAGTCGTCGAGAATGACGAGGGCGTTTTTGGCTTGCAAACTGCGCCGCAGATCGCTTTCGGTGGGTTTGTGGGGTGAGGCACTCTGGTAAAAGGCCGTGTAGAGGGCGTGCAGCACATCTTCGGCCGGCTCCTGGCTGGCAACCAGATAGACCACACCATCAGGAAACTGCCCGGTGACAGGGTGGTAAGCAAGGTGGCGCAGCAAAACGGTTTTGCCCATGCCCGGTTCGCTGTAAAGCTCGGCGGAGATGTGCTGCTGCAACAGGTCTATCATCCAGGCCAATTCAGGTTCACGGCCCAGCAGTTGGCGGAAGGGGCGCGGGCGGATGGCGACTGGGGTAGGGAGGGCGGTGGGGGAGCCTGCACCGAAGCTCGGCGAAGCGGCCGTTAACACCTGCACCATGCCCCCCTGGGGCTGGCCGGGTTGGTAGATGTAGTTTCCTACAATGATCTGTGGACCTGTGTCAGGTGTAGGATGTTGCTGCATGATAGATTGAACGTTTTATCTCATCAAAGTTATGCTTCATCATGAGTGGCTATATTATCAGCCAACAGATAATCCATAAGCAAACTGCCAGCTAAGTATAGTCGGATTGCGGATAAAACGTAAACTGTCAGATGTGTCGGATAAGGTTGTTATTTTGGACAACTTATGTCTTAATGATGCCCATCTTCATGTTAAGGCTTACGCAGTTACTTTGGTCGGTGACACACCGGGCCAGACTGGTGGCTCGGCCAGGAGGCCGGTCACAGCATTTCAAGTGTGTAACGCTTACATGTTTTGACTGAATCTTATGACGCTCCAATCCATCTGGCACAGGTTTGTTGACCCCGTTACCCGTAATTGGCTGATTCACTTTAGCGGGAACCTGGGGCGGCTGGCATTGGGGATGGTGAGCAGTGTTTTGATTGCCCGCGCCCTATCTCCCGATCTGTTTGGCGCGTATATTCTGTTGGGAGCGGTGAGCAGCATTGGGTTAGCGGTGGCGAATATGGGGTTGCCGCGAGCGGCCGTTCAGCAAATAGCGGCCGTTTGGGAGCATGACCCTGGGCTGGCACGGCAGCGTGGCCGTGTTTTCTTTGGGCTGCAAGTGGTGGGGGCAACGGCCGTTTTACTCCTCCTGGTAATGCTAATACCCATTCTAGCCGATTCACTGCTGAGCATTGAGCGGTATCTGGTGAGCATTGTCCTGGTTGGCGTACTGGCAATGGTGCTGAGCGGCACAATGAACAGTCTGTTACAGGCAACTGGGCAGTTTGGCCGTTTATCCTTCAACCTGCTGCTCAATTCGGGATTAACCAGCTTGTTGGCAATCTGGCTTTTCTGGCGCGGCCAACTCACCCTCATTAACGCCTTGCTCATCCTGGGGGTTGCCACTTCTTTGGTGAGTTTTGTGGTGGGATATTGGCTGCTGCCGCCAGCACTGAAGGCAGCACAATCGCCGCTGCCCTGGCAGCCCGAAAGCACCTCCCTGCTGCGCCTGAGCCGCTGGTTCTGGTTAAGCAGTTTACTGGCTATCCTGGCAACACGGGCCGATATTTTGTTAATCGGCCGTTTGTCCGAATCCAGCACGGTAGGCTGGTATGGGCTGGCCGCCAACCTGGCAGCCAAAGCCGAGATGATCAACCACAGCCTCTATGCCGTTTTGCTGCCCGCCGCCGCCGCTATTCAAAACCCAAACCAACTGCATCGTTACCTGACACAAAGCACACGGCGCGGTCTGCTGGTCTGCGTCGGCTTGCTGCTGGCTCTGGTGGTGGCCCAGCCGCTCATCCCACTTTTCTATGGGGCAGCCTATGATACGGCCGTTCCCTTTTTTCGCTGGCTGTTGCTGTTGGTGATGGTTGATGTCATCACCACACCCTTCCTGCTGCTGGCCTTCGCCTTTGACCGCCCCCATCTCATCACCCTGAATGATGCCCTGCGCCTGACTGTGTTAGTGCCCCTTACCTTTTGGTTTCTGCCTACATATGGCGCGATGGGGATCATCGGTGCCAAATTTATCGCGCAAATAATAGCTGTTAGCCTCACGCTGGTTCTGCTGTGGCGTAAACGGCCGTATCTCACCCCCGCTAAATGACACCTCCCACATTCAACCTCGAACCCCCACCCCTTTATTACGCCCACATCCCCAAAACAGGCGGCACATCCCTATTCGTCTTCCTGCGCGACAGCTACGGGCGGCGGCACACCTTTCCCTCCCTCACCCGGCAAGAATTCCTGAGCTACCAGCCAGAAGCACGCCACAGCTACCGTTTGTTTGTCGGCCATTGGGGAACCGATATTCACACATTGCTGCCGCCCAAGACCCTATGGATGACCATCCTGCGCGATCCGGTCGAGCAGCTTATGTCCTGGTTTTATCACATGCACCACGTCGTCCCCCGCTATCCCCAACATTACGCGCCACTGGCCCGCTGGCAGCCTATTATCGAAAATGATTTGCAGGCGGCAATGGCTGACTCCTTTATCACCTCGCAGTTAACCAACCAGCAGACACGCTTCCTGGCAACGGCCGTTCACTATGCCCCCTTTGCCAACACAGGCGATTGGGAGTTGTACGACGACCACACCAGAACCGCCGCCAGCCTGGAAAATTTAGCCCAACACGCCCTGACAAACCTGGCCCACATGTCCCTCGTCAGTGTGACCGAGCGTTTTAATGACACCATACAGCTTTTGTGTCATCGCCTGGGTCTCATCCCCCCTTGGGTGCGCCCCGTTTACAATTTGAACAAACAGCGGCAGCAGATGTCGCCAGTTTATTACCGGCGGCAGTTAGCCCCAGACCTTTTACGCCAGGTTGAAGCTCTTGTCAGATATGATTTGGACTTGTATGCGACAGCACGGCAACGGTTGAATACGCAGTTGGCGGAAACCGATTTTTCGCGGCGAGTGTGGGCCATACGGCCGTTTTTCCGGCAAATCCTTTACAGCACAGCCCGCGGCCTCTGGCAGCCCTTTCACCCCCGCCGTACCCGTGCGCATTAAAGCTCGCTGCGTGCCCCCAAACTGAGGGTGCAAACACATTTGCGGCAAATGGGGTCATGGGCCATATCCAGATTGCGCCGAAAGTTGGTGGCTTGGGGGGAATTGAGGATGTCGGCTAACGGCCGTTCCCGCACATTCCCCAACGCCTCGTGAAAGAAACAGGGGCGCACGGTGCCATCCGCCTCAATCACCGTAGACACCCAGGGCGCATTGCAGTGCACCGGCGGAAAATTACCATCACCATTCAGCGCCGCATAATAACGCACAAAACTACGCACTTTGGCCGCGTTTTCAGCTACATAACCATTGGCAAAATCATCCGCATACATGCTAATCGTTTGCTCCACGATGGCCGCAAACTCCACCACTTCGTTGGGACTAAGAGCAATCTCTGCCACCCGGTCATCGCCCCAAATCTGTTGGCGATTGAAAGCAGACGTAGTGACATCGGCCGTTAAAAACGAAATCTCATCCAGACCCAACTCGTGCGCAGCCGCAATAACATGAGGCAAATCGCGGAAATTCTGCTGCTGCAGCACCGACCGGCCCGTCACCCGGTAATCGGCTTGCAGGGCACGCAGGGCAGCCACGCCCTCACCCAACCGCTCATAGGCGCGGGGAATGCGGCGGATGGCATTGTGAACATCGCGGCTGCCATCCAACGAGACAATCACCTCATCACACCAACGCACAATATCCGCCGCATGTTTTTTCAGCAGCAGGCCCGTAGAAAGCAAGGTGATTTTTATATTTTCCTGTTTGAGCATGGCGCACAGCGTCCATAGATTGCTGTGCATCAGAGCTTCGCCGCCGGAAAGCACCACCCAGCGCACATGCAACTGCCGCAAGCTGTCCAGGTGCGGCTGTAAATCAGCCTCGGTTAACTCCTGCATATTGTGGTTGGCCTGCCAGATATCGCACATAACGCAGCGGCAGTTGCAGCGGCTGTGGGGCATGAGGATGACGATGGGCAAGGTGTAAATGTGATGGGTGGTTCGGGTTAATTTGCGTTGGGCAATCTCGAAAAATGAAGGCATAAGGCTATACACTCAGGCGGTAAACGGTCAGGATTTCATTGCCCATATCACGCTGGGCAGCAATGGTTGTTTGTAGTTGATTGGCGGCAAAGGTTTGCAAAAAGCCAGGCAGATCGCCATCAGTGGAGAGGATAACAAGGGCATAACCATCGGCCGTTAACTGTTCGGCCAACCCCGCGGCAAACCGCTCCACGGTGTCATTGGCACGCCAGGCAGTGCTAAAACCGCCATTGGGGGTTCCCCGAAAAAAGGGTGGGTTGAAAAGGATACGATCAAAACGCTGCCCCAGCACGGGCGCAAAGAGGTCGCCGTGATGAATGGTGACTTTCTCTTCTTGTTGGTTGAGCAGGACGTTGATGCGGGCACAGCGCACGGCCGTTTCATTGATGTCTACCCCCACCACCCGCTGCGCCCACCGCGCCGCCGCCAATGCCCCAATTCCCGTGCCCGTACCCATGTCTAAGACGGCCGTTTCCGAGCCAATCAACTGCCCATTCAGCGTCTGCGCCAAAAACTCCCCCGTGCGGAACAGCTTTGGGTTCATCACCCCCGGCAGCACCAAAATCGGCATACCCCTTACCTGCTCCACTACCAACCGATTGTGGCGGTGACCTTGAAACAGTTGCCAACGCCCCCATAACCAGGTGCGCCAAATCGTCTGTCTAATACTCATCGGAGGAACTATACCATAAACATCCGTCTTATAGTACCATGGAGACAATGAAACAATGGTGGCCGTTAATACTTTTTCTCTTCGCCCTGCTCCTCCGTTTTACCTTCCGAGTGTTGACCCACTTTGATGGCCTCTACGGCCAGGACCCCTTTGCTTATTACAATTACGCCCTCACCTTGCGCGAAGCCTTGCTCCAGGGCCAGCTCCCCCCCCCCTTTTTCTGGCCCATCGGCTACCCCCTGCTCATCGTCATGGGGACATTTTTCAGTGGCAGTCAACCGCTGGCCGGTCAGCTCGCCAGCATGATCATGGGAGCTGCCATTGCCCCCCTCACCTACTGGCTGGTTTTAGCCTATCAACCACAAGCCAAAATCGGAGCCATTATCGCCGCTCTCCTGGCTGGCACGGCCAGTCAGCTCATGCTCTCTAGCATCTCTATTATGTCCGACGCGGCGGGGTTAGCCTGGGCGGCCTTGTCGGCTTTGGGGATGGTGTATTATGTGCGCCGGTTGACGTGGCCTTGGCTGGTTTGGGCCGGGTTGGCTCTGGGCATGGCGATTTTAACCCGCTGGGTCTATGCGCTGCTGGTCTTTGGCTGGGGCTTGAGTGCCCTGCTGGCCTGGTGGCAGCACAAAGTATCGTGGCGGCATGTGGTAACGGCCGTTATCCTGGCCGTACTCAGCAGTGGTCTCATCGTCAGCAGCCAATTTCTGGGCAGCCTGAACCAGCCTCAGCTGGCCCACGTAGGCGATCTGCAAGTCGTCGGCTGGAACCCAGCCAATGCGTTCCAAAGCATCATCACAAACTCTGACGGCACATTTACATATGAACGGCCGATTGGCCTCTACTACGCCACCCCGCTTTTTCACCCCGGTTACATCTTCCCCCTCTTCACCCCCTTCCTGCTCATCGGCTTGTGGCAGTTGTGGCAGCAGAGCAGTAGAGCCAGCCGGGCTTTGCTTCTTGGCTGGGCGGGGCTGGTCTACCTCTTTTTAGCGGGCATTGCCTGGCAAAACTGGCGGTTTCCCCTGGCTATGTTTGTGCCGTTGTTAATCTTGGTGGGCATTGGGGCCGATTGGGTCTGGCAGCGTGTATCTACCCGTTGGTGGCGGTGGGGAGTAACGGCCGTTTGCGCAGTCGGTCTCATGGGCAGCCTCAGTTGGGCAGTGCGGGATATAACCCGATTTACCGCCTGGAAAGAGGAGACAGTGGCTACGGCCGTTTGGGTAGAGAACCAACTGCCCCCAGATGCCACCCTCATCGCCTTCGGCCTCACCAACACCTTGCAGCATTACACCCAGCTAGAAACCTACGAACTATACGGCTTGGACGAAGCAGCGTTAGAAGAGCTGTTTGCCGAATATGAAAGCTGCTATCTTTTGATAAACGACCAAAATGTACAAAGCCAGTGGCACGGCAAACGGCCAGAGACGAATGTCAATTGGATTCGAGAACGAGCCAACATGGTGGCAATCGGCCGTTCCGGTTATTACACCCTCTACCAAATCACCCCCTAAACCCGCCCATCTACACAAATTCCCCCACCACCAGCAAAAAGGTGGCTGGCTCACGGTGGCGGCGCAAACGGGCCAGCCAGGGGCGCACGGCCCAACGCCAACCGTAAGCTGGTTTTATAAAGTGCCAGCGCAGAGACATCGTTTGCGCCAATTCGGCCAAACGGCCGAATGTCATAAAACCTTCGTGGGGCAGTACATCACCACGAAAGCCATGCTCCTGAGCAAAAGCCGCCGCCCGCTCTGCCACCATCTGCTGCCCGCTGGCCGCATTGTGGTAGATGGGTGAATCCATGATGACCATACGGCCGTTTGCCCGCAGCACCCGCTTCACCATCACCAACGTCTGCTCATAATCGGCCGTGTAATGGAACGAGCCGTTAAAAATAACCAGATCGGCTTGATGGGGCGCAAAGGGCAGGTGGTCGAATTCGGCCTGAACGGCCGTAAAGGCCACCTCATAATGCCGCATCGCCCCCAGGCCATCCACGCCATTGGTCAGCACATCCACCGCCGCCACCTCATGCCCCAGTTGGGCCAGGCGATGCGAGAGCCAGCCATTGCCTGCGCCCAAATCCAGAATACGCAGCGGCGGCTCCCCCAACACCTGCGCAGTGAGTGCCTGAAAAGAACGAGCGCGAATATGCCAGATAGCGGCGAAGGGATCATCAGCAGGCACTTGAGGCAGGGCGCGATAGTAGCCAGCCTGCTGGCTGCCCCAGCCTTCAGCCTGGCGCACTGTCTCGTACTCGGTGATGAACTGCTGAAAGTGGGCCGCCCGTTCCGGCAGCAGCAGCCGCCAGATGCCCTCGATTTGGGTGAAGGTAAGGTTATCGTGGGGGCAGGTGAGTGTGTGGGGAGTAACGGCCGTTAACACCCCACCACACCGAGGGCAGGCAAATTCCCAGGCAGACATCAGGCCAGCACCCTGTTAAGCAGATGGTTAAGCATAACCCCAATTATAGCCCATCCCGCCATTTTTAGAGTACCATCCCGCCCATGCACGTTGCCTTACTCATTCCCGGTTTTAGCCGCGATGCCCACCATTGGGCCATCCCCGCTTTGCAAAATCTGGCAGTGGCTTTGGCGCGTGAACACGAGGTTACTGTCTTTAGCTTGCGCTATCCTGAGCGGGGCGTTTACCGTTTCGCAGGGCTGACACATGTGGCCGTTGGCGGCGGGCAGCGCGGGGGGTGGCACTCGCTGGCCGTTTGGGCGCAGACGGCGCGGGCTGTCTGGCAGGTGCATCGGCAGCGGCCGTTTCACCTTCTGCACGCTTTTTGGATTGACGAACCGGGGTTAACGGCCGTTCTCGCGGGCAAACTGCTCCATCTGCCCGTCATCGCCAGCATCGGTGGCGGTGAACTAGTGCACTTGCCCGACATCGGCTACGGCACGGCCGGTTCAGCCTTGCGCCGCGCCATCGTGCGCACCTCCCTGCGCTTCGCCGATGTCATCACCGCCGGTTCACCCTATCAATTGGAGATGGCCGACACAACACAGCGCAAAGTGCTGGCTCCATTGGGTCTAGACACTGCTGTTTTTACGCCTCAGGCAGCGGCCGATTGGCAGCAGCCAACAATTATCCAGGCAGCATCACTGGTGGGGGTGAAGGACCAGGCCTTGCTGCTAGAGGTAATGGCACTGGTGAAAACGGCCGTACCCCATGTCCGGCTCCTGCTCGTGGGTGATGGCCCACTGTCAGCACAGCTGCATCAGCAAGCCGCCCGATTGGGCCTGACTGACAGCATAAGCTGGCAAGGCGCGGTTCCCTATCTGCACATGCCCGCCCTCTACCAGCAAGCCCATCTCTACCTGCAAACCTCACGCCATGAATCGCAGGGCATGGCCGTGATAGAGGCGTTGGCCTGTGGACTGCCCGCCATCGGCACACCCGTCGGCATTATGCCGCAGGTGGCCTGCCTGCCACCCAGTGGGGATAAGGTGGTGTTGGCCGAGCAGGCGATTGCCATTCTCACCCAACCAGAGGCATTTGCGGCACGGCGGCAGGCGGCACGGGCAACGGCCGTTACGCATTACGCTCTTATCTCTACCACCCGCACCTTTTTACAACTTTATGATTCATTATCCAGGGGGGAAGCCGCAAAGAATATATGAAACGGACACAGTTCATAATCATCGGTTTGCTTTTGTTTTTTTGGTTCGGCAGTCTTCACGGTTTAGCCAATGTACCACGAGTGCATATAGATGAACCCTGGATTGCTTCCACAGGCTGGAAGATTTTGGCTGACGGCCGTTTCGCCTCAGATATCTTTGGGGGACTATATGGCATGGACAAAGCCTATTACACCCACCTGCCCCTTCACCCACTCATCTTGGCAGGCTTCTACCATTTTCTGGGTTTAAGTTTGTGGGTCAGCCGCTTCACCACTGTGATAATGGGGCTGCTGGTTCTCTGCCTGACCTTTGCCTTAGGGCGACGGGTCTGGGGGAATGGGGTGGGAATAACGGCCGTTATCTATCTCCTTTTTGTCCGTACCGCCGGGGCCACTCAGTTTCTTCTTAGCGGTATTTTGTTGTGGGATTTAGCCCGGATTGCCCGTTATGACATCCTGGTGCCTGTCTTTGGCCTATTGGCTCTCCATCTTTATCTTTCTTCAACGTATCGCTCTGATTGGCAATTCCCCTTTGGGGCCGGCATGGCGGCAGCACTATCAGGTCTAAGCCATATCTACGGCAATTTTTGGTTCATCAGCCTCCTCATTCTAGCCATTTGGCAGCGGCGGAGTTGGCGTCATATCCGGTTACTGTTCATTGGCTTTGGCTTTATTATGTTTTTCTATCTGCTTTACATCTGGCAGGGTCGTGATATTTGGCTGGTTCAGATGAGTTTTCACGAACAGAAGCTGCAATTATGGCAGCCGGGCTGGTATCTCTCTAATTTGGTACAAGAATACAAACGGTACGGCCCTGGTCTAAATGAAACAAGGTGGGGTTTGTGGACACGTCCTGGTTTTTGGGCAATGGCCCTACTGCTGCCAACAACAGTGGTAATCTGGTTAAAAATGGCCGTTTACAACAAAAAGCAAGCCGTAAAAACGATCCTTGTCCCCCTCCTTGTTATCCCCCTTTTACTGGGGTTACTCATCACGCCCAAAATAGCCAACTATCTGACCATCGTCATCCCTTTGATCGCTGTGGCGGTAGGCTGGGCAGTTGTGAGAATGTGGCAGTGGACACAAGCAGATCGCCGTAAGAGGGGGGTTTCCTTAGTGCTGCTGCTCATGGCAATAGTTGTTATTGGCGAAGGCAGCAGCCGAATTCGTATCTTAACCTTAGCTGCACAAACCACTACCCAATCTACTGCTTTAATTCACGAAATTAGGCAAAACTTGCCAGATGATGCCCATGTCTTAGGCCCCCTTGATTATTGGCTGGGCTTAAATGACCTGACTTATACCAATTGGATTGCCCCCATTGTGCAAGCGGAGGACGAACCACTCACCACCGCCCTGACAGTTATCAATCCTACTGACATCATTTGGGATGAACGGCTCGCCGACTATTTCCAGAGTCATCCTGACCTCAGTCAGGAACTTGCAGCATGGTTGGCGGAAGAAGGCTTTGTAACGGCCGTTACCCTCCACGACCCCACCTACGGCACAATCGAACTGCTTAGCCGCAGGCCCTAACCCCATTGCCCCCACCACCCTTTTCCACTACACTACCGCCGCTATGACAACTTTTTGGAAACGTTACGACATACGCCTGACAGCCATCTTCCTGGCCTCCCTCCTCATCTACCTGCTCATCGCCGCCTATTACCATGCCCCACGCGGCTATTATGGCACCATAGACGCGCCCCGTTTTGCCGACCCCTGGATGGCCCGCTCCGAAACCATTCTCAATGGCGGTCTGCTGTATCGTGATGTGTTCACCACCACCCCGCCGCTTACCAACCTGCTGCTCATCCCGCCCTCGCTCGTACCCATCTACTTCGGCAACATCAACCCCTGGGCCACACTCTCTTATATGCTCTGGTTTTCGCTTTTCAACCTGTTCACGGCCCTGGTGCTGTTGAAGATGGGTACAACGGAGAAGGAGGGTTTTCAAGCGGCCGTTTTCTTTCTGCTCAACCCCCTCACCTTTGGCAACACCGTGCTGCGCCGCCAGGATGAGTCGGTGGTCGTCTTTTTCATCGCCCTGGCCCTCATGCTGGTCTTGCAGCGGCGGCATGTAAAAGCAGCCGTGGCTATTGGCCTGGGGCTGCTGGTGAAGCTGAGTGCAGCGGTGGTGCTGCCAGTGGCCTTCTTGCACCACCGCAAATGGCACTACGCTATCCTGCCGGGAATCGTCTTTGCGGCGGGGATGGCTCCCTTCTTGCTTTTGGCCGGACGTGACGCCATCTTTTGGGATTTTGGCACAGGTGGCGCACAGCACCCGTTCCAATATCGCGGTGTTAGCCTGGTAGGGTTATGGAATCAGTTCCACACGGAGCAGATTCCACTGCTGCCGATGTCTATTTTGTTGGTGGCGGCAACGGCCGTTGCCACCCTCTTCATCGCCTGGAAACAGCCGGGAATTTTGCAAGGAGTCATCATTTTAGTAGCGGCCGTTTTCCTCTTCAGCCCCAAATTGCACACCGGCTACTTCTCCGTCCTCGTTTTGGCCATGGCCCCCCTGCTCAAAAAGTGGGCCACAGTTGGTCTCTACTGGCTGCTCGGCCTCGTCGCCATCGTCGCCGACTTCTACAAATGGCCGATTGTCAACATTGAAGCCGCCTTTGGCTGGATGGTAGTTACCCTGGCTTTGATGTGTGTGCTGGCCTACCAACTGTGCCGGCCTGTGCCGATTAATCAGAGTTGAGGGTTAGCTGTTCTGGCAGCAGCAAACGGCCGTCTGCCACCACCTGCCCTGCCCCATCCACCACCACCAACCGCTCCCCCGTCGCCGCATCATAAACACCCACCGCCAGGCCATACTCCCCTGCTGGCACATCCACCAACGGAATCCCAATCACATCACTGATGACCTCGCCCGGCCACCAGAGGCTGGTGGGGAACTGCCACTGGCGCGGCATGGCATCATCCTGCGCCACCGGACTACCCGTTGCCGGATCAAAGAGGTGGACAAAGACCTTGTAATCCGTCGTCAGGCGCTGTTCACCGCGCCAATAGAGAGTCAGGCGCAGTTGGTTCTCGTCCAATTGGGTCTGGTAGGCCAGCAAGGAGAGGGCTTCGGCAAAACGGCCGTTTACCATCACCGCCCCTGGTATTCCTGGCTCCACACAGCCATCGGCCAGCACCGTTACCGAGGCCACCGCAACAGTTTCAGCCGCCACAGAAAGGTAAAGCGTATAATCAGCGGCAGCCATCGCTTCGGGCAGCCGCCACCTATAATAGCCACGCGCCAGCGTGTCCGCCGGCCATTGGCGGCTCGGCCAATCGGCCAGCAGCGGCCAATGCTCACTCTGGTAAGATTGTCCAGCCCGGTTGCGCAGAGTAAATTGCACATCAAAATCTTGTGCCAAAGCGGCCGACGCGCCCCAATCCACATCTAGGGTAAGCAGTTGTCCAGGGTTGAGACAGGCGGCTGAGAGGCGAACGGCCGTTATCCCCAAACCCGAATCCCATTCCTCCATAAATAGAAAATCGCGTCCTGCTTTGGGCAGGGTGGGGTAGATGGCAATACGGCCGTCCTCATAACGCGGCTGCATCCCCAAATAACGCTGCCAACGCCCCACCTGATCAGCAGGCATCTGGTCTTTATGCACAATCAGCGTATCCACCCCGGCCGCCGCCAGATCGGCCAATTGGCGGCTGATGTCGTTGAGGTCAAAGGGTACTTCGTTATATTGGCGCACCGCACGCAGCCAAGTGTGGCTGTCTATAAAGTCATAAATACCCGCTGGCAGCCGCGCCACTTTGCCTTGCAAAATCGGCCGTTGGTGCAGGGTTTGGTCAAACATATATCGTTTGACCTTGATGAGATTGAAGGGAATGTTATAAACCGCGCCAGAATCGCCCACCAGTTCGGCATAATTGTCAGGCCGATCCGACACATCTTGCAGCGGGGCAGGTATCTGCCAATAGTCGAGGGCAATGCACACGGCCAGGAGGCCAGCCAGGGCTATTTTTTGCGGCTGCAGCTTTTTTGTGGTCAGCAATGCGGCTGTGCCATAGGCGGCTAAGACGGCCGTTGGCAAAGCCAAAAACATATTGAAACGGTCAGGCACGCGCATGAGGCGGAAGAGGGTGAGGGGAGCGAGAAGGCGATAGAGGGTGGGGATTGATTCGTAGAGACGGCCGTTCAAGCGAAAAACCGCCCCCGCCGCCAGGGAGATCAGCAGCACGGCCATCACCAGCCACACCACACTGCCCCGCCGCTTGTAAAAAATGCCCAGCAGAACAAGTGCCAATGTCACCAGCCCCACATAGGCGGGAAAAATACGGCCGTCAAAGCGGTCGGCGTAGTAGTGAGCATAAAGCGATTGGGTCAACTTGCCCCACACGGGATGCAAACTAGAAGGCGTAGCATAAGCCAGCGCATCCGTTTGCATGACGGCTTCTTCACCTTCAAAGAGGAGGTCGGCGGCGGTGTCGGCCTGTTGGGCCTGCCACAGCAGGCTGGCCGGGGGCAGCAGCAGCACGGCCGCAATGCCTGCGGCCATGACCAGACGCATCAGCACCGGGCGGGTGATGACAGTTAGTTTGCTGGCAAAGTAGATGATGCCAATGAAGGCGGCGGGAATGAGCAGTTGCCAGCGGGTGTAGCCCACCAGAGCAAAGGTGATGCCGGTGAAGAGTGTGTCGCGGAAACGGCCGTTTTCCAGCACCCGTATCAAAAAGAGCAAAAACAGCGGAATCCACTGCGTCGCAATCAGGTTAGGGTGATCCAATTGGGCCAGCCGGTAGGGCCACAATTGGTAGATGACACCAGCGATGAAAGCGGCCGTTACCTGCCCCGTCAACCGATACGCCAGCCAATACATCGCCAGCCCACACAGCACCAGATTCAACAGCACCACCAGGTTATAGGCCACCAGACCATTGCCCAACAGCGGCTCCAAACCCAGCCAGGGTACAATATTCAGCCAGGCCAAATTATGTGTGACCAAACTCACACCAGTGGGATAAAAAATGTTGGTTGTATAAAAAGGGGATGTGCCTTGCGCCAGGGCTTGCTGCACCCACCAGCCATTCCAATAATGGATGAGCGCATCAGTTGAAGCACCGGGCAAATGGGTGGTAAGGTGCCGGGCTAAAGGCCAGGTGGCAGCCAGCGCCAGCCCTGTATAAAGAATACAGGCCAGCACAGCGGAATAATGCTTGCCTGCTGGCGGATCTGGCCTTCGCATGAATAGTTCTTAAAAAAACCAGGTAGCCTTGAGGCTACCTGGCATAAAAGATATGGCAGTAATCAACAATAACTTGACGGTTCGGAGGGGAGGCTTTAGCCGGAACCGTTCCAGCTAAAGCTTCCGCTCCGCCAACTTATTTGCAGACAGTTACTTAGTTTTCGGGCAGAGGCATAACCGAGTACCAGTCATACCAGGGTTCAGCGCCCAAATACTCATCGGAAGCCGCAAAGATACCAAAGTAGGGGTTATTGATGTAGCGCGTGTCATGTGTCTGTTTCACCTGATAGCCATTCACGAAAATCGTGATCGTGCCATCGGCTTCTACTTCGATGCGCCAGGTTTTGTAACCGATGGCCGGTGAGTAGACAAGGATGTCATCATAGTCAATAAGTGTTTGGCCTCGACCAGAGTTTGGCCCTTCATGGCGGTCAATGCGCTTCAAGCTCAGGCGCAGATGGTCTGGGTTGCCATTATAGAGGAGGGTGAGGCGGTAATATTTGTTGAAACAACTGCTGAAGTCGTCGTTGGGACATTCGGAGCCGTTCCAATCGCCACCGAAGACGAAGCCGTAGGTGTTGAGGTTATCAGGCTCGTTGAGCCGGACTTTGGCCTCGATCACATAGGGGGGTTCGGGTGCTCTTTGCAGGGGCGAGGCGAGGGCGTAATCCCAACGGCCGTTAATCTCCAAAACATACACCTTCCGGTCATCACCCTCATGATAGTAGGATATATTGTTGGTATCATCCGTATCCTCCCGGCGAATAGCCCAGCCAGTAGAATCATCGGCAAATTGGTCGAAATAGCCTCCCACCACACACTTTACATTCGACCAGGGGCCTGTTTGCGCACCGGCCACCGACCGCACCCGATAGCAGTAGTAGTTAAAGGGCGAGGGGTTGTGAGAAAAATCATAGACTTGTGCCGCATCAACCATATAAGAAGTTGGCGAATCGAAATCTTTATCTCCATCTTCCTGCAATTCATATTGGCTGCCACCAGCCCCACCGCCAGTCCAACTGGCCGTCCATTCATTAAACTCATCTGGGCGGGACACAGACAGTTGCAACTGGCCGAACACCGCCACCGAGCGTACCGGAGACCATTCCCCAGCATAGCCATCCAAAATACCCCGCACCCGATAGTAATAGACATTGGGGGTATTCTGTGTGATGTTTTGGGAAGTTACGCCAGCAGCAGCCGTGTAGGTTGTGCTGCTGCTAAAGTCCGCCGTGTTGGATTCTTGTAATTCGTAGGTCACCTCTGCGCCCAGATTGGACCAGGTAGCCGTCCACTGATTGTTAACTGGTACAGAAACTTGCAAGCTCGGGGCCGACAAGGGTATCCAGATAGCTGGCAAGAAAAGCTGAGGGGGTTCTGGCTGGATAATGGTGGTGCTGGCGGTGCGGGTTAACCAGGAGCCAGTGCCAGTAATAACGGCCGTATTCGTCACCATTGCTCCCGCTTCCAGACTGTCCATGAGCATTGCCTGAAAACTCAGGGCCACATAACCCTGAGCACTCAGCGTTCCCGTCCAGGTAATCACACCATTATTTTCACCATAAACGGCCGTCATATAATTGCTGCCCGCCGTCAACGTCAGGCTGTCCGTCTGATACATCGCCTCGGCCGGCAGCGTATCCATCATCAGCACATTGGTTGCCGACATATTACCCGTGTTGCTGATCAAAATTGTGTATTGAACCACATCGCCCGCTTCAGCCTCAGCTAGATCAACCGCCTTACTGGAATTTTCCAAATCCGCGACCAATCCATTGGCCGCCAAAGCCTGACCAATAAAAGCCACCAAGACAAACAAAAACAATATACTTGGCCCGATTACCATAGCTATACGTGGTAATTGAGCATTACTAGAATTCTTCATAACAGGTTTAGACCTCCATCCTTTTGAAAAAATGTAAAAACACCAACTTTCAATTCTATCTCTTTCAGTATCCGCGTCAAAAGTCGTCACCGCACAATGGTGATGGTAGTGAGAACGGCCGTATCCCCCCCCGCCCCCTCACCGCCAGCCGTCACCGGCAGCCGTGCCAAACTCACACTATCATACAGCCCCAGCGCAACTTCATACGTGCCAGCAGCCAACTCAGGCGGCAGCCGCACCGTCACCACATCCTCCAGGCTTTCCCCTGGCCGCCACACCCACGTCGGCCGCGCCCCATGCAAGGGTTGCACATCCTGCTGCGCCACCAACATCCCCGCCCCATCATACACATGCACAAACACCTTGTAATCATGACAAATCCAATCATCAACCGCCCACGTCAGATGCACATTCAGGTCATCACCAGGCCGCAGCGACTCATTCTCCACGCCGCCCGCTGCCAGCCGGATAGTCTGCCCAAAGCGGTACAGACCAACCAATGGTTCATCCGTCGTCACCGCTGGCATGTCGCCATAAACCCAGGCATACGTCACCCCATCATAATTGGCCTGAAAGAGCGGAGCCGTTTGCTGGTCTATTTGCCACTGCTGCAGCCAGCCCCCACTCATATTATCCCGCAGCAAGCTATTCACATCATATATGCGAAAAGCGGTGGTGGTTGGTTCCTCGGTGCGGTAACAAGCACTGTACCAACGTTGGGTAAAGCTGGTCATCCGAGAGTTGACGGCAATGGTGGCATTGTCCGAATAGTCGAGGTACTTGATGTAATCTAAGGCGGCATCAATCCCCTCGGCTTGTTCTTGGATGGGTATCCACTTTACGGCCGTTTCCGTGCCGCCCAACAACGCATTGTGGTACGTGCCAAAAAGAGGATAAGCGGGCCAAACCAGGGCTACATGCAGCCCCATGAGACCAAGCAAGATGACCGCAACGGCCGTTTCCGACCAGCCCCCACGCCCCGCCAACCAGCCCACGCCCCACACCAGCCCCACACCCGCCACCACTTCCACCGCTGGCAAAGCCGGCAAAATGTAAGCCATCTGCTTAAAATCACCAATAGACATTTGGGCGTAAAAGAAGAAGGCAAAAGCGGCCATGGCCACAAAAAGAGAGCGTGCTGAGGAAGACGGCCGTTTCCCCACCAACACCAGCCCCAACACCAGCCCCACCAGCGACACCACCGTCAGCTTAAAAGCCATAACCAACGCATAAAAGGGAAAACCAGGATCATCATCCAGCCACACTTGCCCCGCAAAAAACACAGGATTCTTGTGTACATTGGTAGCATGTCGGGTCAGATTGCCCCACATCTCGCCCAAAACATAGGCCGGTTCCACCCAAAGCGCAGGGAAACAGACAAAGATAACCACCACCGCCACCACCAGCCACAGCCCAAAATCCAACAATGCCCGCCCAACCTGCTGGCCTGAGGGCCAACGGCCGTCTCGCCACCACGCCCACACCAACGGCCAACCCAACAGCAAAAGCGCATACGGAATCAGAAAAACAGATGATGTCTTCGTCAACAGCGACAAACCAGCCAGCCCCCCACTCAACCCCAAAAAGAGGCGGCCATGCCCACACACATAACGCACCAGCGCCAACGCTGCCAGCAGCATAAACACCGCCAACAGCCCATCCAAATGGGCCACCTTGCTGTTGGCCAGATGCAAAGGATCAAACGCCAGCAGCAAACCAGCCACCACCGCCACTTTCGGCCCCGCCAACGCCCTCAGCCACCACGCCGCCAGCACAATACCTGCCGCAATCGTCAGCGTCACCGGCAGCAGCGCCGCCGCCACCAGACCGTTGATCGCCTCTTCCGCCACCGGCTCATGCACCAGCACCTGCTCCTCCGTCAAAAAACCCTCCCGCTGCAAATAAGTCTGAATGCCCGCACTGGCTAACCACATAAAGGTGACACCAGGATGATACCGCTGGAACGTACTCGCCCAATCCCCATCGCGCACCGCAAAGCTAAAAACATAGGAACGCTCATACCAGACATTTGGCCGCGAAGCACCTTCACCCCAGCGCGGCAGCAGTGCTGCCACAAACACAAAAAAAACCAACAAACTGTTGAGCAGACGTTTATCCAAAGTTGACAGCCGATGCATCATGAAGGCTTCCCTCAATCAAAAGCCTACCCGAAGGTAGGCCAGTGCGGCGGATAATACTCAAGATTTGGCGGAGTAGCAACCCTGTTTACTCTTTACCGTTTAACCATACATCGGTCAAATGCAAACTATTATCGGCCGTTTGCGGAACGGACAAACGCTGCCCATCCAGCAAATCATACATACCCACCAGCAGGGGAACGGCCGTTTCCGGCACATCATCCGCAATGGGGATAAGGTGTGGGTCGGCAATAATTTGGCCCGGTTCCCAGCGCGTAGTGGGGTTCAGCGCACACTCCGGCGCACCATCATGCTGGCCGCGCATCTGCCCATCATACAGATGGGTAAACACCTGATAATTGCGCTCCAGAGGCACAAGCGGCTGCCAATACAGCGTCACCACAAGCTGCCCGCCCGCATGAGCCTCACTGGTATCCAAATCATATCCCAGCAAGCGCACCTGCTCCCCAAAAGTTATGTCAACTGGGTGCGTACCGCTGTAGCTAGATGGCGCAATTTGGGCGGGGGTGTAGAAGGGAGAACGGCCGTCTGCCACCACCCTCGCCACCCCCGCCGCAGCCTCACGCCCATACACCTGCATCGTCACCACCCCCTTCACCAGCACCTCCGCCTGCAAATTTTGCCGCCAGGCGGGATCATAGGGGATTTCGTCTTGGGCATCGGCCACCCAGATAAACGTGTCAAAATTGGCACAGTGGGTGCGCGGCGCTTGCCGCATATACCAGTTAGTGATCTCCTTCTCCTCGTTGCTGGCGTAAACGCCGCCATCGGCCAACAGGGCAGGCACAACGCGCCAACCGGCCTGGTGCGGAAAGCCAAACAGGCCATACAATGGCGGCTCGTCCCAGGTGGTGGCGTAAAAAGACGGCCGTTCCGCCGCCCAATTCCGCTGCCGTTCCGGTGTCACATCCACAAACAGCAGATAAACGTAGTTGGTAGAGACGAGGAACCAGAGGCCGACTATGGTGAAAAGGGAAAGGCGAAGGGCGCAGGGCGCAGGGCGCAGGCGATCCGCCAGGCCAACCGCGCCAACGGCCGTTAAAATGACCGCGCCAGGGAAAATGGTGTACACATGGGTGCGTGGGTCGGTAACGACAAAAAGGTAAAAGAGCGCGGGCACAAGGAAATGGAGAACGGCCGTTCCCCCCTCTCGCCGCCTCGCCAGCAGCCACAGCCCCACCAGCAGCAAACCAGCCAGCCCCACAATGTAGTAGGTGCTGTTATAAAACGTCATCATCTGCCAAACGGCCGATCCACTCCAGCCCGCCGCCCCATCACCCGTCCCCACACGATCATTCAACAAATAGCCAATAGTCCGCCCAAAATTCGGATTCAGCGCAAACGGCACATAAAACAGCCCCAACACCCCCGCCCCCACCAAACCAGCCACAACCCAATCTCTCCATCCCCCCTCGCCCCTCTCTCCTCCCACCACTCCCCTCACCAACACCCACCCCACCGCTGGCACCACCAACACGGCATCGTAATGTGCCAAAAGACCAGCCGCCAGGAAAACGGCCGTTAACCCCAAATCCAGCCCCCGCCGCTGCGCCCCATAACGCGACGCACACAGCAGCGCCAACATCCCCCACAACATCACCAGCGTCTGGTACTGAATAATGCGGCTAAAAGCAATGCCAAAGCCCATAACAGCCAGCAGCAAACCAGCGATAAGAGCCATACGGCCGTTAAACCACCGCCGCGCCAGCACCATCACCGCCGCCACCCCCAACAGCCCCGCCCACAAAAACGGCAGCCGCGCCCAAAACTCATTCACCGCACCTGTCACCCCCCACGTCATCAGCGGCAGCAAAATCTCCATCGGCCCCTTCTGATGCAAAAACAGTTCGGCCTCATCCCCCGTCAAAGCCGCCGCCGCCCGCACCAAAATCACCCCTTCATCCCCCTGAATCTCCTTGTAACCCATGTTGGGCAGGCGCAGCAGCAGCGCCAGGAGGAGGGGGAGGAGAGAGAGAGGAGAGGGGCGAGGGGGGAGGGGCAAGGAGGGAGGGGCGAGGAGCGGGAGGAGGAGGACGGCCGTTAAAAGCAGCCAGGTAGGAATGGGGCCGGGAAGATAATGGACAAGCAGCGCCCACAACGGCTGCATCACCAGCACCAACCCCGCCGCCACCAGCCAATTCTCCCCCTCTTCAGTCAGCGCAGACCGGCTTGGTAATCGTCGCTGCGGTTTCCACCGCTCATCCAAAAAGCCCTTCACAAAGGGAACAGGCACAAGCCATAACAACCCAAACGCCAACACCTGCTGCCCACCACCCGGCGGCAGCAGAGCAACGGCCGTTGCCCACCCCCACACAACCACAATCAAACCAAGGCGCTGTTTACTCATGACCCCGGCACAACATAAATCAAAATCGAATAACCCACCCGGTCACTCGGTGGCTGCGAACGAAACCAGGGGTAGGTAATCTTCGTCTCCCAATGCGACTCCCACAAATTACTCACACTAATGGCATACACCCCCGGCTCCGGCTGCTCCGGGTTAAACGGCGGCGGATACCACAGCCTAAAAAACTCCTCACGCCCCAACCCCGGCATCGGCTCATAGCCAATGCCATAATAACTGGGATCAGCCGTGCCAAACCAGCCCAACTTCACCTGCTCCACCCCATGCGCCGCCATCCACGCCTGCAAACGCAGCAAATCCTGCCCCCAATCAATATTGCTGTCAATGAGAATGTTACGGCCGTTCTCCGGCCCCCCCACCCAGCTATTAAAATAACTCAAATAAAACGGCCGAATCGAAAGCGTCGAAACCAACAACCCCACCAACGCCACATATGGCGTAATACGTAATACGTAATACGTAATACGTAAATCGTAAATCGTAAATCGTAAATCGTAAATCCCCCTCTCCCCTCTCCCCACCTCCGCCACCCCACTCATCAACACATGCAAAAACGGCAGCATCGGCAGCAGATGGCGATAACCAATATTCAGACCGCTCTGCAAGCTGATGAGGAAATAGAAAACGGCCGATCCCAACAAAAACACCACCTTCCCCCGCGCCTCCTTGCGCCACAACAGCACCACCGTCGCCAACGGAACCATTAGCAAAATCGCTGGCGGCGTTTTCGCCCGCAGCGCCACCCAAAAATAATCAGGAAACCCCGTCAGCGAAAACTGCCCATTCAAAAAAGACGGCCGTCCGCCCCCGCTAAAACTCAAAATCTGCTCAATCCCCGCCCAAAACGTAGGCATCGGCCCACTCAGCCTGTTTAGACTTTTCAGCCCTTCACCACCAAACTTAAACGGCCCCCACTCAAAAGCAAACAAAGCCCACACCACCAGCACAGACAGCAAACCCGCCGTGCCTAGTTGCAGCAGCCGCCGCCCCGCGCCGCGCCAATCGGGGAAACGGCCGTAAAGCGGCAGCAGCCCCAACACCCCCCAAATCGGCACAAACACCAGCGTAGACAACTTACTGCCAAAAGCCAGGCCCAAACCCAACACCAGCCACAGCCAACGCCGCCCATCCCAGCGCGGCACAGACAACACCCGCCACAGCAGCAGCACCGCCAAAAACAAAAAGGCCGTACCACCCAGATCCGTGGTCGTGTAACGGCCGTTCGCCAACACATTCGGGTCAAACAACACAAACAGCAGCGCCAACAACGCCGCCCGCTTGCCCCACAACAGCCACGCCAGCCGGTACGCCACCAGCCCCAGCCCCAGCGTCAAAAACAGAATCGGCAGCCGCGCCACAAAAAAAAGCCGCCCGATATTCACATCCCGGTTGTACTCCCACACCAGCTTCTCGGCAAAGGCATACCAGCCCCCCGGCGTTTCCCAACTGGCATCATCCGTCGGCAGGCGCAGTTCCGGCAGCAGCGTCACCACCGGCAGCGTACTCAGCAAATTCACCAGCGGCGGATGCTCCAGGCTCAAACGAGGATCGGCCGTTTGCCACAACGCCACCCCCCGCGCCAAATGATTCTGCTCATCCATCGTCGGGCTGTCCCCCACCATACTGTCCAGCGCCAGCCACCAAAACAGTAAAACGGCCAATATAGTCGTTAGTCGAGTAGTCGTTAGTCGAGCAGTCATTCGTCGAGTAGTCGGGGTAGGGATATTTCAGTTACTTGTTTCATGACGCGAGATTATAACACGGCTGCCCCACGACCCAACTACCCAACCACCAGACTACAAGACTCCCCAACCATTACGCTTTACGTTTTAGCCAATCCGTCTACAATACACTACCCATGCGAAAATATCTTTCAAACATACTCAAAATCGCCATCACCGTTGGCGGTCTCATTTACGTTTGGACACAAGTGCCCCTGGCCGAAGTTCAGGCCGAACTAACCGACATTCAATGGTCGTGGGCCTTGCTCGCCCTTGCCATGATCGTCGCCAGTCTGGTCGTGCGAGCCTACCGCTGGTATGTTCTGCTGCAAGGATTAGGTGCAAACGTCCACTTCCAACGCCTGGTCGAACTGTATTTCGTGGGCAACTTCTTCAACAGCTTCCTCCCCTCCGGCTTTGGCGGCGATGTGGTGCGCGTTCTGGAAGCGGCCCAAAACGTTCCTGCCAACATCGCTGCCGGCACCGTCATCGTAGACCGCCTCGCCGGGCTGCTCATGCTGTTCGTCATGGCCCTCATCGCCCTCCCCTTCCGCCCCGCCAGCTTCCCCGCCGATTTAACCTGGCAGATTACGGCCGTTTCCCTCATCGGTCTCATCACAGGCTTTGTCCTGCTAGACGGCCGTCTCATCCGCCGTTGGGGCCGTTGGCTCCCCGGCAAACTCTCCGTCACCGACCCCGAACAGCCCCTCGCCAAACTCCTCCAGGCCGTACAAGGCTGCGGCTGGCCCGCCATCTTCAAAGCATTGGCCGTCTCCGTCCTCTTCAACTTCATGCTCTGTGGTTGGTGGCTCGTTAGTGGACTATCTATGGGGCATACCATCCCCTTCAGCCACTACCTGCTCGTCATCCCCATCCTCTCCGTCCTCCTCCTCATCCCCTCCATCGGCGGGTTGGGTGTGCGCGAAACAGTCGCTCCCATCCTCTTCGCCTCCGCTGGCCTCACCTTCGCCGAATCCGCCACCCTCTCCTTCCTCATCTTCATCCTCATGCGCATCTCCGGCCTGTTCGGCGGCCCCGTCTACCTGCTCTCCGTCCTGCGCAAGCGGGAAAGATAATTACGTAATTACACGATTGCTCAACCGAACCACTGCTCATCTATACGGGGCCAGATACCAGTCCACAATCTGCACACCCCAAATGAGCATGATGATGCCGCCCAGGGCCAGATATTGACCATAGGGCAGCGCATCGCGCCGCCCCACCAGCCGCGTCGCCAGCAGCAGCAGGCTAATCACCCCGCCAATCACAATGCCGATGATCAGGGCAAAGGGGATGCGGTGCAGCCCCAGCATGGCCCCCATGGCCATCGCCAGCTTCACATCCCCCATGCCAAAAGCCCCCGCCCCAAACACCATTGTGCCTAAGGCATAGATGATGTAAGCAATCACCAGCCCCAAGACCGCCCCCGCAGCCGCCAATTTGATGTTGTTTTGGTCTGGTGTCACCAAAAAGCTGGCAGCCAGGGCAACGGCCGTTACCGGAAACGTCACCACATTCAAAATCAGCTTATGCTCCAGGTCAATCACAATCACCAGAATCAGCACCGCAATGAAAAAGCTGTTGACGATGAGGTTGCGCAGGTCGGGGATGAGCGAGGGGAGAAGGGCGAAGAGCGCGGTTGTGCCGATTTCGACAGCAATCACGCGCCGCCGCACCGATTGACCGCACTGTGGGCATTGGCGGCGCACCAGACCCAGCCAATGAATAGGCTTGTGGATGTGGGCACAGCGCGGGCAGTGTGGGGCTAACGGCCGTATCCGCAGCGGCAAATCATCGGCCAACACATTAATCACAATGGACAACAAAAGACCAATCAAAGCAAAGAGCAAATTCAACACACAGCTATCCTCAAATGAGATATGGCAATTATGCCACGAAAGTACCCAACACCCGAAAAATAGCTATGATTGAGCGGGCAGCAAGGAGCAGGCAGCAAGGAGTAGGCAGCAAGTCATTCTTACCGGCCACCTGCCACCTGCCACCCAATTTTTCAGAGGAGAAGAGAATGAGAATCATCGGACGCATCCTATTAGGTTTATTACTGATTGTGTTGGTGCTGGTTATAGCGGGGGCTGTAGCTGGCGTGGTGCTGGTAAGACGGCCGTTTCCCACCACCGACGGCACCATCACCCTGCCCGGCCTCCAAGACACCGTCAACGTCTACCGCGACGACCTCGGCATCCCCCACATCTACGCCCAAAACGAACACGATTTATACATGGCCCAGGGCTACATCCACGCCCAAGACCGCTTCTGGCAGATGGAATTCTGGCGGCACGTCAGCGCCGGCCGCCTCTCCGAAATCGCTGGCGCCGCCACCGTCGAGAGCGACAAATTCATTCGCACCATGGGCTGGAACCGCCTCGCCGCCAACAACATGGCCTACATTGAGGCCAACGAACCGGAACTGCTGGCCTCTCTCGAAGCCTACAGCGCAGGTGTCAACGCCTACATCACCGAGCAGGGCGACAACATCTCCATCAACTACACCATCCTCGGCCTCGTCAACGAAAAATGGGAGATCGAACCCTGGCTGCCCCTCCACTCCATCGCCTGGGGCGTGGTCATGGCCGACGACCTCAGCGGTAACTGGGGCGAAGAGCTGGATCGCGCCGAAGCCATCAAAGCCCTCGGCGCCTCCACCGTCGCCAACCTCACCCCTGCCTACGACTATGCCAGCCGCCCCGTCATCGTCTCACCCGATGAACTGGAGACTAGAGATTGGAGGCTAGAGACTGTGACGAGTCTCCAGTCTCCAGTCCCCAATCTCCAAAACGTCAGCACCCGCCTCATTGGCACCACGCCTGAAGATGGCTACGTTTTCGGCAAGGGTGAGGGCATTGGCAGCAACGATTGGGTCATCAGCGGCGAACATACCAACACGGGCCTGCCCCTCCTGGCCGACGACCCCCATCTGGGCATCCAAATGCCCGCCATCTGGTACGAAATCGGCCTGCACCTGCCTGAACAAGATATGGTCGGTTTCAGCTTCGCCAGCATTCCGGGCATCATCATCGGCCACAACAACCACATCGCCTGGGGTGTCACCAATGTCGGCCCCGATGTGCAAGACCTGTACATCGAGAAGATCAATCCCAACAACCCCAACCAGTATGAGTTCATGGGCGAATGGGAAGATATGGAAGTCATCGAAGAGGTGATCACGGTCAACGGCGGCGAGGATGTGGTGCTGCCGGTGCAAATCACCCGGCACGGCCCCATCATCACCGAACTGGTGGATGAGGCCACCGATGTGCTGGCGATGCGCTGGACGGCGCAAGAGCCATCCACGCTGTTCCGTTCCATCTATCTACTCAATCGCGCCACCAATTATGAGGAGTTCCGCGAAGCCCTCAGCTATTGGGACATCCCCTCGCAGAACTTTGTGTATGCCGATGTGGAAGGCAATATTGCCTACCAGATGCCGGGGCGTGTGCCTATTCGCCAAAATGGGGATGGTCTTTTGCCGGTGCCGGGCTGGACGGGCGAGTATGAGTGGGAGGGCTGGGTGCCTTATGAGGAATTACCGGCCGTTTTCAATCCCGAAAAAGGGTACATTGCCACTGCCAACCACGCCGTTGTGGATGAGGATTATCCCTATTTGCTGAACATCTATTGGGCGGATGGGGATCGCGGTCAGCGCATTGTGGCGATGATTGAGGCGGAGATTAACGGGGATGGAGAGATAACGGCCGATGACATCGCCGCCATCCAATTCGACAGCAAATCCTTGCTGGCCGAAAGCTACATGCCGCTGTTCCAGGGCCTATCCAGCGAAGATGCCACAGTGCAGGCAGCGCTGGAACGGCTGCGCGGCTGGGGCGATCTGCAACTGCGCCGCGACAGTGTGCCTGCCGCCATTTTCGAGGTGTTCCGCATCCATCTGGCCGACGCGATTTTGGCCGATGATGTGGGTGAGGATTTGGTGCGGACGTTTAGTAGTAATGTGTTGTTTCACCAGTTGGCGCAGCAGCCAACGGCCGTTTGGTGGGACAAAAGCAACACCGAAGCCGTCGAAACCACCGACGACATCATCCTGGAAGCCTTAGCCAACACCGTCGCCTGGTTTGAAGAAAACGTGAGTGAGGACATGAATGAGTGGACTTGGGGCAGCATTCACACCGCCACCTTTGTCAGTGCGCCCTTAGGCCAGAGCGGCATTGGCCCCGTAGAGACGCTGGTCAATCGCGGTCCGTTTGCCGCCGATGGCGGCAGCAGCATTGTCAATGCCCAAAGTTGGAGTTGGAGCGAACCGGCCGTTGTGCGCGGCCACGTCTCCATGCGCATGATTGTGGACATGGCTGACTTTGAAGCCAGCCGCACCGTCATCCCCACCGGGCAAAGCGGCCATCCCTACCACCCCCATTATGATGACATGATTGAGTTATGGCTGAATGGGCAGTATCACCCCATGCTGTTTGGCCGAGAAGCGGTAGAAGCAGCGGCGGTAGATCATCTCATTTTGCAACCAGCAGAGTAATAGTTCATCCCTCGGAGTCGAGGCTTTAGCCGGTCGTTTCCGGCTAAAGCCTCGACTCCGAGTGTAATGGACCTATCGCCGCCAAATGAGAGGCGAGGCAGTCAGGTTTTTTACCTTTTTTCAGTTCGCCAAAGTTAGGGTGATTTGGGGAGTGATTTCAAAATGGAGTTGGCTGTGCGCTTCACGCAGGGCGGCTTCAACGGCCGTTGCCGTTTCCCCCCGTGCAAAGATGAAGCCGAGGTAGCTGTCGCCTTCGGGCAAAGGCACAAGCGGGTAGTTGAGTTTGGCCGTGATTTCGATGCTCTCGATGAGGGGGACGGCCTGGGCGGCTTCGAGGCCGGTAATGCCTTTGAGCAGACCAGCTTCGGGGATGGGGATCATCATCACGCCGCTGGCACGGCCGTTTGGCTGCAAATCCAAAGCCAGCCCACACGCCTGCCGCACAATCATCTCCTCCAACGAGCCATCCACCCCAAACCGCAGCGTTTGCGAACAGAGGCCGCCGATGGAGCGGCCAGCCATCTCAATCAGCCAGGGGCCGTCATCATTAACGCGCAGTTCGGCGTGAACAGGGCCAGTGCGCAGGCCAAGCGCCTGCGCCGCCTGACTGGTGCAGGCGGCGATGGTTTGATGCACAGCTTGGGACAGGCGCGAGGGGGTGACGTAGATGGTCTCCTCGAAGAAGGGGCCGTCCAGTGGGTCGGGTTTGTCGAAGAGGGCGAGGACGGTGAGACGGCCGTTTTCCAAAATCCCCTCCAACGCCACCTCAAAACCAGGCACAAACTGCTCCACCAGATAAAACTGCGGTTCAGTACGCGGCAGCATCCGGCGCAGGCGCAGAACGGCAGCGGCGAACTCCTGGCTGTTGTCGGCGCGAATGACGCCGCGGCTGCCGTTGAGGGTAAGGGGTTTGACCACGCAAGGGAAGGAGACCTGACTGGCGGCTTCGTGGGGATCGGCCGCCAGGGGGAAGCGTTGGAAGCGGGGGCAGGCCACGCCGCCTGCTTGCAGCTTTTGGCGCATGACGAATTTGTCACGGGCGGCAACGGCCGCTTCGGGGTTGTTGTGCGGCAAATGCAGGGCACTGCTGGCGCTGGCGGCCAGTAAGCTGCCGCTGTCGTCTACGGAGAGGATGGCCTGGAACGGCCGTTTTTCAGCCACCTTCACAATCTTTTCCGTCGCTCCCGCCACATCTTGAAAGTCCAGCCCCAACTCCATCTGCCACTGCTCCGCCAGTTGATTGGGCAAATCAAGCCCCTGTACGGCCTCAATGCCCAGCCGCTCGGCTGCTTCCAGAAAAGGCTGCACACGATAACTACGCGGGGTGGTAAGGAGAAGAATACGGTTCTGCATCATGCCGCCAATTATACGCCACTTCGTTTGTAATGCTCACGCAGCAGCAGGCTCAGCGTAAAAATCCCCGCCAACTGCAAGCTCCCCGCCAACAGCGTGGCGAAGATGTAGCCCAAACCCAACGTGCCGATATGCGCTTGAATCATTAAGGTGTCACTCACCGCCAGCACAAATAGGGCGATAGCCGACCCCAAAATCGCGGCTGGTTTAAGGCCACGACGGCGGCGCATCACCAGCCACACCATCAGCGCTCCCGGCACAAATCCGCCCAAACACAGCAAGGTGGTTACGATTGTCGTCCAAAACAGGGTGAGCAAGGGTTCTGACATGGGCAGAGTATAACATTGTTTGGCCGGAAATTTCAGCAATGGAGGGAACCTGGCTTCATTGCCAGTGACCACCGGCTGCGTTACAGTTCCATGTCAAATTTTCAACTGTGGAGGTAAGAAATGAGCAATAAAATCTTGGGTATTGTGCCACCGATGGTGACACCGTTTGATGAGTATGAGGCGTTGGATGAGGCGGCTTTGCGGGCCGATGTCGAGTATCTGATCAGCGAGGCGAAGGTGCATGGGCTGGCGGTAGGCGGCAGCACGGGTGAGGGGCATACGTTGTCCACGGATGAACTGCGGCGGGCGGTGGGAACGGCCGTTGACGCGGCCGCCGGTCGTGTACCCATCGTCGCTGGTGTGATTGTGGACAGTACCCAACAGGCCATCGAACGCAGCCGCGCCCTGGCCGATTTGGACGTGGCCGCCCTGCAAATCACCCCCGTCCACTACCTGTTTCGCCCCACCGACGATGCCTTACTGCGCCACTTCGCCACCATCACCGAAGCTGTAGACCTGCCCATCATCATCTACAACGTGGTGCCCTGGGTTTACCTCTCGCCCCAACTGTTAACGCGCATTATGGATGAAGTGCCAGGTGTCATTGGCGTGAAACAGAGCGCGGGGGATTTGAAAACGGTGGCCGATTTAATGCTGCTGTGTGGGGAGCGTCATTTGATTATGTCGGCGGTGGATGCGTTGATGTATCCCTCGTTTGCGTTGGGCGCACATGGGGCCATTGCGGCAATTTTAACGGCCGTTCCCCATCTTTGCGTGCAACTGTGGGATGCCGTCCAGGCGGGCGACCATGCTCAAGCACTCGATTTACACCAACGGCTGCTGCCCATTTGGAACGCCATCATGGGCGACAACTTGCCCGCCAACGTCAAATATGCCATGACTTTGCAAGGGCGGGCAGGGGGCATTCCCCGTGCGCCTATGCCCGCCAGTTCCGCAGCCCAGCAGGCGGCTATTCGGGCGGCTATGCCATTGGCTGGGGTTAGCGATTTGGCCTAATTAGGACTTACGCAGTCGCTCTGGCTGGTGTCACACCGCGCCAGACGGGTGGCTCGGCCAGGAGGCCGGCCACAGCACTTCAAGTGCGTAACTCCTACTAATATGATGGCATATTGAGGGGGGGCCAAGTTCAGCAGGGGAGTGGCGACGGCTCTCGCCAATCTCCACTCTCCTGCTGAACCATGAAATGAGGGGTGAACAACCAAGTAGACTGGGCCTAGGCGGGTTGGGCGGTGGGGGTGCGCAGTTCCCGCCACGATTGTTGATCCAGACTGCCGCCAAAGATGAAGCGCCGCCACTGTGCCGCCGGCTGGCCCAGACAAAGTATCCTCAACGCCAACGGCCGATCACCAAACTGACATTCTGCCCACCCATGCCAAACGAATTAGACAGCACCACATCCACCGGCGCTGCCTGCGCCTGGTTGGGCACATAATTCAAATCACATTCAGGGTCCGGCGTGGCGTAATTAATCGTGGGATGGATCATATTATCGCGGATGGTCAGCAAACTGATCACCGCTTCAATAGCCCCCGCCGTCCCCACCGTATGCCCCAACATAGATTTCGCCGCACTGATGGGAACCTCATAGGCATGTTGGCCCAAAACATGTTTGATAGAGCGCGTTTCAATGGCATCACCCAGCGGTGTAGAAGTCGCATGGGCACTGATGTAATCAATCTCGGCAGGCGACACCGCCGCATCATCCATAGCCTGCCGCATAGCCCAGACCTGCCCCCGCCCTTCCGGCTCCGGGGCAGCCAAATGGAAGGCATCACTGGCACAGCCATAGCCCAGCAGTTCGCCATAAATGGGGGCATGGCGAGCCAGCGCATGTTCCAGCCGCTCCAACGTCACACAAGCCGCGCCATCCCCCAAAACCAGGCCGTCGCGGTGCAAATCAAACGGCCGACTGGCCTGCAAATCATCACTCAGCGTCATCGCCCGCATCGTGGCAAAACCAGCCACGCCAATATCGCAAATCGGCCCCTCTGTACCCCCGGCCACCATGATGTCGGCCGCGCCGCGCCGGATGACTTCGGCCGCCTCGCCAATGGCCTGTGCGCCAGAGGCACAGGCCGTAGAAACAGTCGAGTTGTAGCCTACCAGCCCAAATTCGCGGGCAATGTTGGCGGCGGGCGCATTGGGCAGCATCTTGACGATGAAGTTAGCGGCGGTGCGGGTGCTGTTTTTAGCCAGCAAAGCGGCCGTTTCGTGGCGAACCTCATCCAAACCAGCCCCGCATGTACCCATGATCACCCCAACACGCACCGGGTCAATGGCCTCATCCAGCCGCCCTTCGCCATTGAGCAAACCAGCATCGGTCAGGCATTGATGGCTGGCCGCAACCCCAAATTGGCTGAAAAGGGCCATCCGCCGTGCCTCTTTGTGGCTCATGTAAGCTTCGGGCGAGAAATTTTGCACCGTCGCCAGAAGTTTGATGGGATATTCTTGGCCGAACAGGGTGGGTTGATAGGTAACACCGGAACGGCCGTTCACCACCCCCTGCCACATAGATTCGGCCGACAAACCCAACGATGTAATCGCTCCCATCCCCGTGATAACCACACGTATACGTCCTCTTGCCACCTGTCTACTCCTTTGCTCACAAAAAATGCCTAACGCCGCTAATTATCATCAATGTTCATGAGGCGGCAACCGTTTGGTGACAAACCGCCTTTGCCCCCACCTGACCTCCCCCTATTGCGTTTAAGAAATAAATCAGGTAATGGATGTGGGACGATTTTGTAAATCGTCCGAGCGATTTACAAAATCGCTCTACATTTATTACCCGATCAATTATTTAAAGACCAAATGGGGGAGGAACCAAGCTCCCCTCCCGATTGAGGATTAAAAATTTAATTCGGCACTAAGTTTATGCCTTCAGGACGACAACCGTTTATGGGCAACACCAACCCCATGTTATAATCGGCGGCATGACTGGACAAACAAGCGAGGCCGCCACACCCCCCACTTCCCGCTCGCAGACGTTTACGGTTTTGCGCGAAATGGCCCAGACGTTGAGCCTGGCCTGGGATTTGGACACAACCCTGGCTTTAATTGCCCGCAAAACGGCCGATCTCATGCAAGCCGACTCCTGCACCATTTACCTGCTTGATCCCGACCGCGAAACCCTGCGCCTGCGAGCCTCGACCGGGCTGGCCTACCGGGCCGTCGGGCGGGCCACCCTAAAAGTGGGCGAGGGCATGACGGGTTATGCCGTACAGGTGGCCCAACCCGTCTATGCCCAAGATGCGCAGCACGACCCCCATTTTAAGCGGGTGGACGAGGCCGAAGAGCTGGATTTTCACTCCTTGTTGGCCGTGCCGCTGCTGCTTGAAAAACGGCCGATTGGGGCCATGAACGTGCAAACCTTAACCCCCCACACCTTTGTCAGCGAAGAGGTGGAAGTGTTATCGCTGATTGGCGATCTGGCAGCGGGGGCCTTAGCTAAAGCACAATTGTACGACAAACAAAAGCAGCAAATTGAGGAGATGCAGGCATTGGCGCAGGTAAGTGAGGCCATCACCTCGCCGCAATATTTGGACGATATGCTGCATGTGGTGACGGATATGGCGGCTCGCACATTGGGAGCGGCCGTTTGCAGCATCTTTCTGCTCAACGAGATGGGCACACACCTGGAACTGCGCTCGGCACGGCGCACCACCAGCCCCTACCGTCACCGCCAACCACTGGCTGTGGGGCAGGGGGCCATCGGTATTGTGGCCCAGACGGGCGAACTGTTGTACATCGGCGATGTACAGACGGATGCGCGGTATTTGGGGCATGATCTGGCCCGGGAAGAGGGGCTGGTGTCGCTGCTGGCTGTGCCGCTGAGTGTGCGTGACCGGGTGATTGGGGTGATGGCCAGCTATACGGCCGTTGCCCACACCTTTACCCCCGAACAAGAACGCCTTTTGCTCACACTTGCCAATCAAACCGCGTTGGCGATTGAGAATGCGCGGCTGGTGACGAATACGGCCGTTGTGCGCGAAATGCACCACCGCATCAAAAACAATCTGCAAACCGTCGCCATGCTCATGCAGTTGCAACTGCCCGATGCCGAGCGGCTGGATACCCGCGAGGTGCTGCAAACGAACATCCACCGCATTCGCAGCATTGCTTCGGTGCATGAGGTGCTGTCAGAAAAGGGCTTTCGGCTGGTGGATGTGAAGGATGTGCTGCAACGGATTGTGGGGATGGCGGGCAGTACGCTGGTGGCGGATACGGCCGTTCACGTCTACGGCGAACCCGTGCTTCTGCCCAGCCGTGAAGCCACCTCGTTAACATTGGTGGTCAATGAACTGGTGCAAAACGCGCTGGAACATGCCCGCGCCCAGCAGGTTGCTGTCTCCTTCGGCCATTCGGCCGAGGAGATCATCGTCTTGGTGAAGGACAATGGCATTGGCCTGCCTGACGCATTTGAACATGGCCTGGGCCTGGAGATTGCGGAAACGCTGGTGCGGGAAGATTTGAACGGCCGTCTCAAATTCAATCGGCTGCAAAAAGGGACGGAAGTGAGTGTGAGATTGCCGAAGGAGATTGGAGACTAGAGACTAGGGACTGGAGGCTAAAACAATCTCCAGTCTCTAGTCTCCAGTCTTCCCAAAAATCATGCGTATTTTAATTGCCGACGACGAATCCATTATTCGCATGGGCTTGAAGGCGATGCTGGTGGAGATGGGGCATGAGGTGGTAACGGCCGTAAACGGCCGTGAAGCCCTGGACATGGCTCGCCGCCATCAGCCAGATTTAGCCATACTTGACATAAAAATGCCCTTCACCACCGGCCTACAAGCGGCCGAAACCCTCTCTCGCACGCAACCCCTACCCATTCTGCTGCTCACCGCCTTCAGCGAGCAAGACCTCATCGAAGAAGCCAGCGAACTGCCCATTCACGGCTACCTCATCAAACCCATCAAACCCGAAGAACTAGCCGCCGCCATCGCCGTCGCCCACAAACGCTTTGCCGACAATCAGGCCCTGGCCGCAAAAGCCACGCAGCTAGAAGAGTCATTAGAAACCCGCAAAATCATAGACCGCGCTAAAGGCAAATTGATAGAAAAAGGGTTGAGTGAGGAAGATGCCTATCAACTGATTCAAACACAAGCCCGTAGTTTGAACAGGAGCATGAAAGCGGTGGCCCTGGCTATTTTGAAGGAATAAAAAAGCCCAGCGATGGCTCGCTGGGCTTCATGGTATAGATTTGGGAAAGGGGGTTATGGGCTTAAACGGCCGTTTCTACCCCACTCTCTCTCATCACATCCGCACTCTCCACTTTGGTAAAGGTCAATTCCCCCTCCGCTTCATCAATATAAACATGATCACCAGCCACAAACTCGCCTTTGAGCAGCTTCACCGATAGGGGGCTTTCCACAAAGCGTTGGATGGCTCGTTTTAACGGCCGTGCGCCAAAGTCCTTATCAAAGCCCTGGCTAGCCAGCCATCTTTGCGCCGCTTCCGTCAGCGTAATCGTCAAATTACCCTGCTCCGACAGCCGCTTCTGCACATCCTTCATCTGTAGATTGACAATTTCCACCACATCTTCCTGGCTCAACGGCTCGAAGATGATGATTTCGTCAATACGGTTGATGAATTCAGGTCTAAACGTCTTCTTCAAGGCTTCCTCAATCCGCTTGTGATTGGCTTCCTCTTCGGCATCCCGTGCGCCAACGAAACCAAGCGCACCAGACGAGCGGACAAACGATGTGCCCACATTGCTGGTCATGACGATGACCGAGTTGCGGAAGTTGACAGTACGGCCTTGACCATCGGTTAAACGGCCGTCATCCAACAACTGCAAGAACGAATTCCACACATCGGGATGGGCCTTCTCAATCTCATCGAACAAGACAACGGAATACGGCCGTCTACGCACCTGCTCCGTCAACTGCCCGCCCTGCTCATAACCAATATAACCGGGCGGCGCACCAAACAAGCGGCTCACCGTATGCTGTTCGCGGTACTCACTCATATCCACCCGAATCAGCGCATCCTCATCATCAAACAAAAACTCCGCCAACGCCTTCGCCAGCTCCGTCTTGCCCACACCTGAACTACCGAGGAAGATAAAAGAGCCAATCGGCCGTCGCGGGTCACTCAACCCAGAGCGGCTGCGTCGAATCGCATCCGACAACGCCTCAATGGCCTTATGCTGACCCACCAGCCGTTCATGCAAACGCTCCTCCATATGCAGCAGCTTCTCGGCTTCCGTTTCCAACATCTGCGTCACCGGAATACCCGTCCACGAGGCCACTACCTCAGCAATATCATCCTCATCCACCACCTCATCCAGCTTATTCTCCGACTGCCACTTCTCGCGCAGTTCGGTGAACTCCGTCTCCAGCCGCAGCCGTTCCGCCCGATATTGGGCCGCTCGTTCATAATCGCGTACCGTATGGGCTTCTTCTTCTTCCAACTGCAGCTTATCAATGGCCTTTTTGCGCTCCTTCAGGTCGGGCGGCAATGTATACAGAGCCACACGCAGCTTGGCCGCTGCCTCATCCATCAGGTCAATGGCCTTGTCCGGCAAATGGCGATCCGTCACATAACGGTCAGACAACCGCGCTGCTGCCACCAAAGACGCATCCGAATATTTCACTTCATGATGAGCCTCATACCGATGGCGCAGCCCATGCAGCATCTCAATCGTCTCTTCCACCGATGGCTCATCCACAAACACAGGGGCAAAACGGCGCTCCAGGGCACTATCCCGCTCGATGTGTTGGCGATATTCGTCCAACGTCGTCGCGCCCACACATTGCAATTCGCCTCGCGCCAGAGCGGGCTTCATCATGTTGCTGGCATCCATCGCCCCTTGTGCGGAACCGGCTCCTACAACCGTATGTAACTCGTCAATGAAAAGAATCACCTCGCCTTGCGCTCGTTGAATCTCCTCCATGGCCGCCTTCAACCGCTCTTCAAACTCACCACGAAAACGGCTGCCGGCAATCATCGCGCCCAAATCGAGCGAGAGGACACGTTTGTTGAGCAAGTTCTCTGGCACGTCGCTGGCGACAATCTTTTGTGCCAGCCCTTCGACGATGGCCGTTTTACCCACGCCAGCCTCACCGATGAGAACGGGGTTGTTCTTGGTGCGGCGGCTTAACACTTGAATGACGCGCAAAATTTCCCGATCACGGCCGATTACCGGATCGATCTTCTGCTCTTTTGCCATTTGGGTCAGGTCGCGGCTGTATTTGTCCAGAGTGCGGTAGCGGCTTTCGGCCTGGCGGTCTGTTACCCGCTGGCCGCCGCGCAGTCGTTTAATGCCATCTAGCACCCGCTCCCGCGTGATGCCAAATTGCTGCAAAATGCGGGCGGCTGGTGTGTTGCGCTCGCTCAAAATTGCCAGGAAGATGTGTTCGGTGGAGATGAACTCATCTTTGAGTCGGTTGGCTTCGCCCTGAGCCAACTCTAAAACGGTGCGGACGCGGGGTGTGTAGAAGATTTGCCCCACACCGCCACCGTAAACAGCTACTTTGGGGCTGTTACGCAGTTCCGCATCGAGCCGGTCGCGCATGGCGTTGACATCTACAGTCAATTCGTCCAAGATTTGCGGTACGGCCCCATCATTTTGCTCAAGCAATGCCAGGAAAATATGCTCTGTGTCTACTTGTGTATGCTGGTAACGCTGCACAATTTCATAGGCACGGGCCGCAGCATCTTGAGCACGTTCTGTAAATCTATCAAATCGCATTGTTTAATCCTTTGTATTTGGTAATTGGGTAATTGGCAATTGGTAATTACATTACCCGTTAGTGTGACAAGGGGTGATTTTATATGACAAAGGTTTGATTCATATAAGAATGAGTATAACAAATGATGATTGGTTCCATAAGCTCATTTTAATTACCCCATTACAATATTCTTGTTCCCTCTGCATCGTAGCCATCGCCCCAGGAGAGGATTTTGCGGGGGGTGATTTCGATGAGCCGCCATTCGGTGCTGTCGTCGTAGCGGAAGTCCCATTCGTATTTGTGGAAGAAGTAGTCGGCGACTTTGTTGACGGTGTTCCAATCGGCGACGTGGGCTTCGCCTTCGAGGATGATGGTGCTGCCGGTGTCGGGCAGGGCGAGGGCGACTTCCTGGTTGTAGGTGAGGTTGAGGAATTTTTGGGTGTCGGAGCCGGTGGCGATGTAGATGATGCCGCCAAGCCAGACATACCAGACGGGCACGAGGTGGGGACGGCCGTTATAGCGCACGGTCGCTATCCAAATCGTCTGTTCACGCCCCAAGCGGGCTTCCATGGCTCGCCACCGAGCCGGGTTCCGTCGTCGCATGGGGGGATTATACAGGATGTGGGTAATTAGGTAATTGGGTAATTGAGTAATTGGTTTGCCAGACGGCCGTTTCCACGACAAATTCCCCTGTTAACACTTGGCTGGCAAATTGCTGTAAGGCTGTTTTATCCCCTGTAGTGAGGAGGCGAATTTGCCGCGAGGGGACAGGGGTAGCCAGAAGGTGATGTTGTTGCAGGATGCGGGCAGTTTGGCGGGCAACAGCGGGGGCAGGGTCTATGATGGTAACGGCCGTTCCCACCATCTCCGCTAACAAAGGCTGCACAAAGGGGTAATGGGTGCAGCCCAAGACCAGGGTGTCTATGTTGGCAGCGAGCATGGGGGCAAGGATGGGGCGCAAAAGCTGTCGCGTTTGGGGGGCATGGATGTGGCCGGCTTCGATTAAATCTACCAGCCCCGCGCAGGGGTCTTCATAAACGGTGATGTTTTGGGCAAAGCGGGTCATGAGGTCGGCGTAACGGTAGCTTTGGAAGGTAACGGCCGTTGCCAGCACCCCCACTTTACCATTCTTCGTCTGCGCCGCTGCCGGTTTCACCGCCGGTTCCATACCCACAATAGGCATCTGGGGAAATGCCTGCCGCAAGTGCATTAAAGCAGCCGCCGAGGCCGTATTACAAGCCACCACAATAATTTTAGCCCTTTGTCCTAACAAAAATTGAACAATGGTCTGGGCAAATTCCTGAATTTGGGCTGCCGAACGCGGCCCATAAGGCACATGGGCCTGGTCTGCCAGATAAAGAATATTTTCATGGGGCAAGAGTGTGCTGATATGGCGCAAAACAGACAACCCGCCTACACCAGAATCAAAAATGGCAATAGGATCGTTCATAAAGCAAAGGGCCGTCAGGGGGCAGGGAGCCGATGACGAAGAAGAATCATGTCTAAATTGTAAACCAATACACCCATAAACCAATACACGATATTCATCTGGAATCGCCAATTGGCAACTGTCTGGCCCATTGGTATAATCCCATTTGTGTGCGAACCTCAAGAATTTAGATATTTCCCCCATCTTAGGAGTAGGATGTGATTCAACTCAGAACCCAAACGGCCGCCTACTGGGGGCCTGAGTTTGTCTTAGAAGAAAAAGATGTTGAGTTTATCTCCAGCCATTTGTTGGAGACTGAACGGCCGCAAACGGCCGAACAACTTACCAAGGCACTCATGGCCCGCCGCGTGGCCGCCGAAAAGAACGATATTGAACGATTGTTATCGGGTCGGACAGTGTACCGGCCTCAAAGTAGTTATCAGATAGACGAAGAGCTTGTCTTCCCGGCCATGGAATTTACACATGGCAAGGTGAAGTCCATTCGTGAAGGTTACAATCCGCAGCACGGCCGTTTCAACGTCATCAGCGTACAAATGAACGGCAAAATGCGCGAATTTGCCGCCGATTTAGCCATCGAACACCCCCTCAACACCGACACCGGTAATATTTTAGATCAGGCCATCGAGGTAGATTTGGGTCAGCTTTATGCTGACTATGGAGCCAAAGTGCAGGAAAAACTGCTGAAAGTGATGGGCCAGCACGAAGAATTTGTGCGTCTGGGACAGCAGTGGTTTATGAAAGCCCTGATGGCCAATGTCAACATTGGTCATTTGCACCTGGCCGAAGCCATTTTGGAGATGAGTGAAGGTGGCCCTTTGACTGTAGATGGCATTTTGCCCCATTTGGACATGGATCCCAGCATCCCTATGGAGGTGCAGCGATTCTCGCTTAACTATCACATGTTAAAGGATAATCGCTTTGATGAAGTTGCCCCTGTGGGCAAAGTGGAATGGTTCTTGCGTCGGTTGGAACCTGAATCGGTACAATCGCCGCCAGCCCGGCTGGCCTATCAGCCTGTGTCTTACGACCGGGCACTGATCAGCCCGCAACTGGCTGCTTTGGAGCGAGAATTAGATGACGAGTGGTCAGATATTGAACCCACAATGGGCGCACAGCCTGTGGTGTTTACACTAACGTACCCGCATCGCTTAAAAGGTACCATTCCCCTTAGTTCTCGCATTCGGCCGCTTTTCCAGGCCAGCACATCGCAGCGCCAGCGCATTATGCTGCTGGATGAGATTACCAACAAGCCGCTGCAAGCCTGGGTGGTGCGTGAGCATCGCTATATTTATGGCCTGGAGGAGTGGTATGCGGAGCATGAGATTCCGATTGGGGGGTTTGTCCAGCTGCGACCGGGGCTGGACCCGGGTGTGGTGATTTTGAGTTATGATCGCCGCCGCCCCCAGCGAGAGTGGATGCGTTTGGCAACGGTGGTAGATAATCGGCTGCATTTTGAGCTGCATCGCCGCACGATTGGGTGTGAGTATGATGATTTGATGATTGTGGGGACGGATACGGTAACGGCCGTTGACGCCTTATGGCGACGTGTAGAGAGTAACGGCCGTTCAGTAGCCTCACTCCTGGCCGAAATCTTCCCCCCCCTGGCCGAACTCGCCCCACAGAAAACCGTTCACGCCAAAACCCTATACAGCGCCATCAACATGCTGCGCCGTCTTCCCCCTGGCCCCATCTTTGCCGAATTAGTACGCCATCCAGCCTTCCAGCCCGTTGGCGACCATTACTGGCAATTTGATAGCAGCCGCTGGCGTGATGTAAGATAGTCCGTAATCCGTATTCCGTCATCGGTAATCAGTTTAGGCCGCCGATTATGGTTCACCGATTACCGAACACCGATAAAGAGGAGTCATCTTGTCTAATATTCCCCGGCCTAAGTTAACGATCCGTAAGCTTGTAAAACCAACGGCCGATACCAAGTTTTATGTAGATTTTGATTGGTGGAAAGAATCCGGCATGGATTTGAAAACCTATCTATATCAACGACTGCCTGCGGAAAACCTGAGCAACCTGGAAATTGATGTGGAGCAGGTAGATATGGTTGACCTAGACACCGGTGAAGTGCGTCAGGTTGATGGGTTTGAATACATGCTGCAATTCTATTTCAGTCAACTGCCAGATGATTTCGCTTCGCAAACATCATTAGTAGATGCCGTTTTCTGTATCTTGCTGGCTAACGGCAATCGGCCGATGACTATCCGTGAATTAGCTGAACGGGTTGAAAGATCGCCTGATGTCCTTTTGCGCACATTGGCAGGAAACCAGGTCTACCAAGGTATCCGCCCCGTTCTTTAACCCCCTCATCCCCTCGGTTGTTATGAGTTCTGAAGATGGGAGAAACTGATAGCAACCGAGGGAACGCCCAATTTGTGATGAAAATCGAAGTGAAATTACACGGAACCTTGCGTCGGCATCGGCCCAGTGACGCAGGGGGGGCGGCCCATCACCCGTTTTTTATTTCCATACCGGATGGGGCAACCATAACTCAGTTAGCTGCTCAATTGAGCCTTCCTGAAGGGCTGCTTCATGCGGCCGCCCTCAATGGTGAATCAGTGCTGCTAGAGGCGGTGCTGCGTGATGGCGATTCGGTGCAGTTGTTTCCCCCGTCGGCTGGAGGTTGATGTGCATATTTTTATTGCTGGTGTGATGCAAGGTGTGCGCCAGGATGATCAGATTGATGATCAGTTTTACCGGATACGGATCCGCCAGGCTTTAGAGGCTTATGTTCCGGGTGTTCGCATTACGGACCCCTGGGCCTTAAACCCCGAGAGTGTTTATTATGATGATAATCAGGCCCGGCATACGTTTTTGACAATGACCCAAGAGGCGGGGCGGGCCGATTTATTGATTGCCTATTTGCCCCGGCCCAGTATGGGCACCGCGATGGAGATGTGGGAGGCGTTCCGCACGCAAACATATATTATTGCGGTGACACCCCTGGTTCATCACTGGGCCGTCCGCTTTACGGCGAATGAAATTGTGCCCGATTTGGATAGTTTGCTGGGGGCGATTGAAAACGGCCGTATTACCCAACTCCTAACTTCCCTCACCAAAGTTGACGCGCCCACTCTTGGGGATTAGAATTCCCCCTACAACCTGCCCCAGTAGCTCAACGGACAGAGCGCCGGACTTCTAATCCGTAGGTTGGGGGTTCGATTCCCTCCTGGGGTATGTACATGTAATTGGGTAGTTGAGTAGGAATGGCTCAATTACCCAATCACCATCATAACCAAGCCTCCATAATATTAATGATACTCATCACCGGAGCCACTGGCTTTTTAGGCCATAACCTTGTCCCTCACTTACTGCAAAAAGGCTATCCCCTACGAACATTGGTACGTCCTACCAGCGATATATCCTTCTTAAAGAAACTGAATGTAGAGTTGGTATATGCTGAAGACGTGACAGATGTGGCCGCGATGCAAAAGGCTTGCGCTGGCTGCCAATATGTCATTCATGGGGCCGGCCATTTCCGTTTCTGGGGTGATTTTAACGACTTTTACCAGACTAATGTGAAGGGTACCAGTGTTGTCTTGGATGCGGCAGTGGCGGCTGGTGTGGAGCGGTTTATCCATATTTCCACCATTGCCGTAGTGGGAAAAACACCCTCCAAAGGCAATATCACCGAAGAAACGCAGTGCCGCCCGCAAGAGCCGTATCAAATTACGAAACTGGAAGCAGAGCAGTTGGCTCTCTCTTATTACCGCGAGAAGGGGCTGCCGGTGGTGGCCTTGCGGCCCGGTGCTTATTATGGCCCCTGGGGCCATTATGCCTTTAATCGGCTCTTTTTTGAGGAGCCGCTGAAGGGGTGGCGCATTAAGGTGGATAACGGCCGTCACATCACCTTCCCCGTTTTTGTACCCGATGTGGTGCAAGGCATTGAGTTGGCTCTAAAAAACGGCCGTCCCGGTGAACTATACAACATCACCGGCCAATCTCTGGATCACAACAGCGTCAACGGCATTGTCAGTGATTTGGCCGGTATCAGCCATTGGCGTTTCAACATCCCCACCTGGGCCGTCCTCGCTTTGGCCCGCGCCTGGACATTCCTCTCCCGGTACACACACCGCGAACCATTTTACCCCATCAACATGCGCCCCTACGTTTTTCAGGACTGGCCCGTTTCTTACCAAAAAGCAGCCGACGAATTGGGCTTTGAGCCAACCCCCTTTGCCGAAGGCACACGGCAGACGTTAGAATGGTATTGGGAAACCGGACAACTTAAGCGTAAAAAATAGACAATCCCCACAACTTATGAATGTTTTTACAGTGGCAGAAATGGTGGCGGCAGAGAAAACGGCCGATTCTCGTGGCAACACCTACGCCAATATGATGGAAACGGCCGGTCGGCTTTTGGCGGAAGCTGTTCAGGAGCGTTATCCTGTGGCCGAAGCCAGCATTTTGGTGCTGGTTGGCCCCGGCAACAACGGCGGCGATGGCCTGGTGGCAGGCCGTTATCTGGCCCAAGCAGGTGCAGATGTCGCCTTTTACCTCTTCAAAGACCGCGACCCCCAAAATGATGACAACTTCGCCCGCATCCAGCAAATGGGACTGTTCCACGTAACGGCCGAATTTGACCAACGTTACCGCGTTTTGCGCACCCGCCTCAACATCACCGATATTGTGATTGACGCGCTGTTAGGCACAGGCGTTTCCCGCCCCATCACGGGCGAGTTGGCCCAGTTGATGAAGCAAGTGAAAGCAGGTGTTGAAGAGCGAGGGGCGAACAGCGAGGGGCGCAGAGCGAGGGGCGAACAGCCGAGAGCATTGCCATCCCTCGCCTCTCTCCCCTCCCCCCCCGCCTCTCCCCCCTCGCCGGCCATTGTCGCTGTAGACTGCCCCAGCGGCCTGAACTGTGACACGGGCGAGCTTGACCCGCTGGCGCTGGCGGCGCAGTTGACGGTGACATTTGCTGGGCCGAAACGGGGACATTTTATTTACCCTGGCGCAGCAGCTTGTGGCGAGTTGGTGGTGGCGGATATTGGTATTACGGAGGAGATGGTGCGAGATGTCGCGGGGGAAGTGACAACGGCCGTAGAAGTGGTAACGGCCGTTACCGCCCGCTCCCTCCTGCCGCCGCGCCCCGCCGACGGCCACAAAGGCACCTTTGGCAAAGTGCTAATTGCCGCCGGATCGCAACATTATTGGGGTGCGCCAGTGTTAGCGGCACGGGCTGCCTATCGCGCCGGTTCAGGGCTGGTGGCTTTGGCTGTGCCCGAGCAAATTCGCCCGGTGATGGCGACACAATTGCCGGAAGCCACCTATCCACCGGTGCCAGATGCAGGGCAGTTTGGGCAGGCCAGTGCCCAGTTTTTGCTGAAAGAGGCGGCTTCTTACAAGGCAATGTTAGTAGGGCCGGGCATTGATGATGTGCCTGACTTTTTGCAGCAGCTTTTGGTCGCCAGCGAGACGCTGCCACCGCTGGTAGTTGATGCGGATGGCCTCAATTTGCTGGCCCAAATGGCCGACTGGCACAAACAACTGCCCGCCAACAGCATCGTCACACCCCATCCGGGCGAGATGGCGCGGCTGATGGGGGTGGTTTTAGATGATTTGCAGGAGATGGACCGGATCGCCATCGCCCAGAAGCAGGCGGCGGCGTGGGGGCAAGTTGTGCTGTTGAAGGGGGCTTATACGGTGGTGGCGGAGCCAAACGGCCGTTGCGCTCTCCTACCCTTTGCCAACCCAGCTTTGGGTACGGCGGGCAGTGGCGATGTGCTGGCGGGTTTGATTGTGGGGCTGCGGGGGCAGGGGATGGCGGCGTGGGAAGCGGCCGTTTTAGGCGGGTATCTGCATGGTGCCGCAGGGGAACTCTTTGGCAAATCGTCTGGCCTTTTAGCCAGTGAGATTGCCGATTTTGTGCCGGAAGTGATGCAGCGCTTGCGACATCTCTAGAGCAGCGGAGTTAATGGCTAGGGACGCGCCAAAGGTTGGCCGGGTTGTGCAGCCGTTGGGCGATGGTGTGCAGGGATTCGGCCGTTTCGGGGTGGGGCATTTCTGGGGCCAGTTCGGCGATGGGGACGGCGACATGGGCAAATTGAAGCAGATCGGGGTCGGGGATGTGGCGCAAACGGCCGTCTCCTCCATCATAGTCAAAAACTTCATCATTAAACAGCACAATATCCAGGTCTATGGTGCGCGGTGCGTTTTTATCTGCCTGGCGCACACGCTTTAACTGTTGTTCGATGACAGCCAGAACTTGGGTTTTAAGCTGATGGGCAGAGAAGGACGTTTGCAGGTGAACGGCCGTATTCCAAAAGTGCGGCTGCTCCAACAACCCCACCGGGGCTGTCTCATAGATGGCTGAGACTGATATTACCTTCGCCAGTTCACACAGGCGGGCAACGGCCGTTGGCAAATTCCGCTCCTTTTCAATATTAGACCCTAAAATGAGATAGACATTGTTCATGTGGGGAAAAACTGGCAAACGGCCGACTTACACTCACTCCTCATCTTCATAAACAATTTGCGTCGTAGCCAGGTCAGAATACCGCTCATCTACCCCCTTCACATTGAGGGCTTTTTCGATACGTTTGATGCGGGGAAGCAAGGTAGGTAGGGCAACTTTGTAGTGATCACCAACGGCCGCTTGCGTTACTTCCCGTTTTTCCTGCAAGCTAATCAGATATTCCACAGCGGCGGCCCAAACGGCCGCTTTGTCAATAGGGGGAGCGGCCGTTTCCACAAAATCACGCCACAGGCGGCGGCCCAGCACAATGGAGATGAGGCCAAAGCTGCGTGTTTGCAAACCGGCCAACAACTGCTCCTCAACGACATCACGCACGGCCGTTTGCGCCAATTGCAACTGCATCACCCCACTGTATAAAGCCAGCGGCACCAGCCAGGGTTCCGGCTCCACCTCTCCTTCCAGCACCTGGCTGGCCACAAGCGCCATGCGGGCACGGGCACTACTAAGCGGCGCATCAATACTGGCCGGGTTCACATCCAAGATAAGCCAATACGGGTCTCTTTTGGTCAAATGTACCGCTACAAGGTCTACGCCGGAAAAGCGGTTGCCGCCCAATTCCGGGTCAGGCCAGGCAAATTCAATATACACGGAATCCCCACCATCCGTTTCCACCACACGCACCAAACCCAGGCTCTCTCGTTTCAACATTGTTTTGAACAAGAAGGTGTAAGCGGGCACACCATACACATCCAAAACTTCAGCCGCCAATGAGTTGGGAACCAAAACACGTTTTAAGTCAGCCTGATCCTCATTTATCACGGCTTGAATGGCGTGCCCCACCACCGGCCAGATTTCGTCCCATACTTGTTGTTCAGTAATCATGCAGCCTATTGTGCCAGAGTTTGCAGGGGGAGGCTATGTAAACAGGTGATTGGGCCTTAATTACCCCTTTACCCAATTACTTCCCATTTTTATTTTATGTTAAAATAAATCACAGGAGAGTAAGCTGTGACAAGTAAATTGGACTTTCTCGCTCAATTACCCATCTTCAAGGCTCTGACGGAACCGGAGCTGAAGGCCCTGGCGCGTATTAGCCAGGAATATGAGTTTGAAGAGGGGGCTGTGATTGCGTATCAGCGGGATGTGGCCGACAGTTTGTACATTGTGCGTAACGGCCGTCTCTTTGCCCGCAGTGTAGATGGACGAGGCATTGTGCGCGAAACACACGCCTATGGCCCCCAAGATTACTTCGATGCCCGCTGGCTCTTCGCCGAAGATGCCCATCCCGCCACCATTCGTGCCACCGAACCTGGCAGCCTGATCATCATCAAGGGCAGTGACTTCCTCGAGTTCTTAGACAGGAATCGGCGGGTGCTGCCCCAGTTGGAACCCGAATTTGGCCCCGAAGGGCATGTCTCCAGCGGGTTATCCGCAACGGCCTGGGAAATGGCGGGCAAAGTGCGTGTGCGGGCCGATCGGCGCAGTGCGGCGGTGAGCCTGCTGCCCGATGAGTTGGTGGAGTACAGTTCTCGCCGCAGCATCTGGTTTTTACTGGTGCGCACCCTGGGGCCATTTTTGAGCATGGTTCTTCTGCCGCCGGTGGCTTATTTACTGCTGGTCAATTTTTCAGCCGCCGCCGCCACCATCGTTGCCGGTCTCATTGGTGTCGCTGCGCTGCTCTTTTTGCTGTTCCGTGCCTTAGATTGGTCGAATGATTATTTTGTGATCACCAATAAGCATCTGATTCATCGTGAATTTGATTTGCGCACCTTCCGCACAACCATCAATAAGATTCCGATGGAGAAGGTGCAAAGTGTGGAAATTGATAAACCGACTTTGGTGGCCAATCTTTTTAATATTGGCACGGCGCGGATTACCACTGCCTCGGCTAAGGGCATTCTCTATTTTGATAATATTGATGATCCGATTCGGGTGAAGGATACGCTGGATCGGTTGAGCCGACAGGTGAGGGCGTTGGATGCGGGGCGGGAGCAAGCGACGATGCGCCGTTCGCTGGAGAATTATTTTCAGGTGCAGCCCTCTTTTACAGCGGTGGCGAATGGTGAGGGGGAGGGAGAAACGGCCGTTGCCCCCACCCGCGAAAGTTTTTGGGCCAGGGTGCGTAAGCGGTATACCTGGCGGTCAGAGGAAAACGGTGTCATTACCTACCGCAAACATTTCTTTATTCTGTTTCGGGAAATTGCCTGGCCGGCCACAGCCTTCATTCTGCTTTTCATCGCCCAAATGGGGTTAATCAATATCTTTCAATTTACTTGGGCACAGATCGGCACGATCTTTTTGATTCTTTTTGTGGTGGATTTTGGCTGGCTCATTTGGGAGATTGAAGATTGGCGCAACGACACGTTTCAGTTGACGGATAGATATGTGATTGATATTGATAGACGGCCGTTTGGCTTTGGTGAAAGTCGTAAACAGGCCGAACTGGCAAACGTACAAAACGTCAATGCAGACCGGCCCGGTCTCATTCCCACCATCTTTAATTACGGCAACGTCATCATCGAGACAGCCGGGGCCACAGCCGACATCACCTTCGAGAATGTTCCCCACCCCAGCGTCATCCAAAGCGATGTCTTTCGGCGGCGCGATGCCCAACAGCGCATCAAACAGATCGGCGAAGGTGAACGCCGCCGCAAAGAGTACGCCGTTTTGCTCGACGTGTATAAGCAGGCCGAAGAACAAGGCCGCCTGCCCCGCCGCACGCCCCATTTTGAAGAAGTACCGGATGTTGAAGAGTTTGAGGAAGAATATTAGGAGTAATTACGTAATTATCTTTTATGGCTATTTTAGATATTGTACCCATCCCTAACCCCATTTTGCGTCGCAAAGCACGGCCTGTGACCAAGTTTGACGCTGATTTGCAAACGTTAATTGACGATATGATCGAGACCATGCGCGATGCGCCGGGTGTTGGTTTGGCTGCACCGCAGGTGGGGCAGCCCTTGAGTTTAAGTGTCATTGAGACGCTGCCCAAAGTAGATGAGGAAGGGAACGAAATTGAAAATTCCCGCGAGCTGTTTGTCATTGCCAACCCCGAAATCATCTGGGAATCGCGTGATGAGCTGATTGGCATTGAGGGCTGTCTTTCCATTCCTGGTTATGTGGGTGAGGTGGCACGCGCCGAGAAGATTCGGGTACGGGCGCAGGATAGAAACGGCCGTAAAATCCGCCTCCGCCTCAGTGGTTGGACAGCCCGCATCTTCCAACACGAAATTGACCATCTCAATGGCGTTTTATACATTGACAAACTCACTGCCAAAGAAAACTTCTGGACCGAAGAAGAGTTCCAGGCCATGCAGGAAGCCGAAGATGAGGGGGAAGTCGTCGCCGAATAATCAGTCCATTTTGGCCTCAATACTGACCACTGAAAACTGGTTTACTAGTACTTGACTCCTATGTTATAATCCGTCAGATTAATTTTTACCGTCGGGAGTATGACCATGAGTTTAACCATTCAAGATGTAGAGAAGATTGCTGATTTAGCCCGCCTTGACCTAACTGGTGAGCAAAAAATGGCCTATTTGGGGCAGCTTTCCGCCATTTTGGATTATGCCGAAATGCTGAAAGAGTTGGATATTGAGGATGTGCTGCCCACATCATCGGCCGTTTTGCTCAAGAATGTGATGCGCGATGACAAAGTAAAGCCATCCCTCTCGTTAGAGGATGTGCTATTTAACGCCCCACAGCGAGCCAAGAACCAGTTCCGTATTCAGGGCGTTTTTGATGATGCCTAAGGATGAAAACAACTTCGGAGTTGCCAGATTGGGCCAATCTTGAAGATTGACCCAATCTCCTCATCCCACACCAATAAACAGGGCCAAGTGCCCTGTTTTTATTTACGATTGACGATTGACGATTGACGATTTAATCTTGTACCGCATCAATCACGAATCGTAAATCGTAAAATCGTAAATCATTATGGACTTAACCCAACTTACCCTTACCCAACTACGCACTGCCCTGCGCCAGGGGCAAACAACCAGTCTGGCAGCGACCCAGGCCATGTTGGATCGCATCGTAGAAGCAGACAACGATATTCAAAGCTATCTAACAGTGACCGATGAATTGGCTCTTGCTCAGGCCGAAACGGCCGATCGCCGCCGCGCCAACGGTGAAGACAGCCCCCTACTCGGCATCCCCATCGCCATCAAAGACATCATCTGCACCGAAGGGGTCACCTCCACTGCTGGCAGCAAGATTTTAGAGAACTTCATCCCCCCCTACGATGCCTTCGTCGTGCAAAAGCTCAAAGACGCAGGTGCTGTCATTCTGGGCAAAACCAACACCGACGAGTTCGCCATGGGTTCCTCCACCGAAAATTCGGCCTACTTCACCACCCACAACCCCTGGGATTTAGACCTCGTACCGGGCGGCAGCAGTGGTGGCAGTGCCGCCGCCGTCGCTGCCGGTATGGCCTATGCCGCCCTGGGCACAGACACAGGCGGCAGTGTGCGCCAGCCCGCCTCTTTTTGCGGGTTGGTGGGGCTGCGACCTACTTACGGCCGACTATCTCGTTGGGGTGTCATCGCCTTTGCCTCTTCGCTGGATCAGGTAGGCAGCTTTGGCCGCACAGTGGCCGACTGCACGGCCCTGTTCCAGGTAACGGCCGGTTATGATGAGCGCGATAGCACCTCGCTAAATGCACCCGTGCCCAATTATGAAGCGGCTTTGACAGGCGATATTCAGGGGTTGAAAGTGGGTGTGCCTGCGGAGTATTTTATTGAGGGGATAGAGGCGGAGGTGGAAACGGCCGTTCGCCAAGCCATCGCCAAACTCGAAGAATTGGGAGCCGAAATTGTGCCCATCAGCCTGCCCCACACACGGTATGCTTTACCCGTCTACTACCTCATCGCCCCCGCCGAGGCCAGTGCCAACCTGGCGCGGTACGATGGTGTGCGCTACGGCCCACGCTTGGAAGGGGCCGATGTCATTGACTCGGTGAAAAAGACTCGCAGCTTGTTTGGTGCCGAGGCCACGCGCCGCATCATGCTAGGCACCTACGCCCTTAGTGCTGGTTATTATGACCAATATTACGGCCGGGCTTTGAAAGTACGCACCCTCATCAAAAATGATTTCCAGGCCGCTTTTGCGCAGGTAGACATTATAGCCGCGCCGACCAGCCCCACCACCGCCTTCAAAATCGGCGAAAGAGCCGACGATCCCCTCAGCATGTATCTGGCCGATGTCTTCACCCTGCCGCTGAACTTGAGTGCAAGCTGTGGCCTGTCACTGCCTTGCGGCTTCGACAGCCAGGGTTTGCCCATCGGCCTGCAACTCATCGGCAACACCCTGCAAGAAGCCACCATTTTGAATGCCGCCTTTGCCTATGAGCAGGCGACGGAGTGGCACAAGCAGTTACCTGTCTCAAGGAGTCTCCATTGAAAGTCATCATTCCCCTCGCTGGATTTGGGTCGCGGATGCGGCCACACACGTGGAGCCGGGCCAAGCCACTGCTAAATGTGGCTGGCAACACTGTCATCGGCCATTTGCTAGACCAGATGGCGGCGGTGACAACGGAGGAAGTTGTGTTTGTGGTGGGTTATAAGGGGGCGGAGATTGAAGCCTGGATTCGAGAGCATTATCCTTACCTAAACAGCCATTTTGTACAGCAGACAGAGCCTTTGGGGCAGGCACACGCCCTGTGGCTGTGCCGCGATTTTATGGTGGGTGAGGTGCTGGTGGCTTTTGGTGATGGCATTGTGAAAGCGGATTATACTGAACTGCCAGAGGCGGGAGCGGATGTGGTGATGTTGGTGGAAGAGGTGGCTGACCCGCGTCTGTTTGGGGTGGTGGTTGTAGATGAGCAACGGCAGGTGCAGCGGTTGATTGAGAAGCCGGACACGCAAGAACACAGGTTGGCCGTGGCCGGGGTGCATTGGTTCCAAAACGGCCGTCTCCTGGCCCAAGCCCTCGATACTGTCATCCGTGAAGAGCGCAAAACCAAAGGCGAATATTATCTGGCGGATGCTTATCAGGTGCTGTTGGCACAGGGCGCGAAAATTGTGACCAAATCCACTACTTTTTGGCTGGATGCGGGCAGTCCTGAAAATATTTTGGCGACCAATACGCGGCTGCTAGGGTTGGGCTATGGCTCGGCTGAGGCCATTGAGCGCAGTTATGCTGAGGATTTTACGGTAATTCCGCCGGTGTTTTTGCACGAAACGGCCGTTATCGAACGCGCCGTCATTGGCCCCTACACCAGCATCGAAGCCGGAGCCGTCATCCGCGACAGCATCGTGCGTCACAGCTTAATTGATGCCGAGGCGCATATTGAAAACTGCATTTTGGACACTTCCCTCATTGGGGAACGCGCCCAGGTGCAGGGACAGAGCTTGAAGCTGTTTGTGGGTGATGATGGGGCCGTTGAGTTGACATAAGTTAGGCAGTGATGATTTGTTGGTGGAGAAACGGCCGTCAAACCGTCCTCACCCACTTCACCCCAGAACGGGAATTAGAAGCGAACTTACGTCTCTATTAACAAGTATTGGTGAAGACTGGAGACTAGAGACTGGAGACTATTGGCAGTCTCTAGTCTCCAGTCCCTAGTCCCCCCCTCCTCACCCACTCACCCTCCTCCACCGGCACATACGCCACCTCATAGCCAAAATAACCTGCCCCACCCAGTACAATGCCTTCTGGGGTGCGCCAACGGCCGTTACGGGAAAGCTCAAGCACACGCCACGTGAGGGAGCAGCAACGGGTACAGACACCACCAGACTACCGCCACGAACAGCCAGCGCGACGCTTAACTGGGCAGATTGCCCCATTAAGGCCTTGTCCTCTGAGTACTGCCCGAATCACCCTAACAATTCAGGCTACTGCCAATGTTGTTCTAGCCAAGGCACTGCCTCTTGCAGCACTGGCACAAACTGCACCATCGCATAATGTGACAAATTCGGCACGGCCACAAAAGTAATATCAGTCCCCTGTGCTTGGAGTTGTTCCATGATCGGTTCCACCATCCTAATATTAACCACCTCATCCGCCTCACTGTAAATGACATACAGCGGAATCTCCCACACCGTTCTCAGCGTATCGCCCTGCGGCTCGCCTGCAATCGGAATCGCGGCCGCAAACCGCTCTTGATTTCGTGCCGCCAAAGACCACGTCCCCATTCCCCCCAAACTAAAGCCAGTAATCAGCGTTTTTCCCTCTGCAATGGAGTAATTGGCCGTAATGTAGTCGAGCAAAGCGAGCACATCCGCCTCGGCCGCTTCACTCCCCCATACCCCGTGGCGTGCATCTGGTGCGACAATGATCGGCTGGAGTTCACGCAAGGCAGGCTCCACCAAAACCGCCAACACCCCACGCCCGTACCATGGCGTCACCTCCCCTGCATAATGCAACGCCAACACCAAGGGCCATGCCTCACCGCTATCATACCCCTCCGGCAGTGACAATACATACCGCTGCCCATCTTCAAGCGTCAATTTATAAACCCCCGCCTCCTGTGGTAAAGAGGCCTCAATTGTCGGTACAGGTGTCATGTCAATCGTCGGTACAGGTGTCATTTCACCCTCCGTCAAAACGCATGAAACAGTAAGCAGAGTGAACAGGAAAATCGTAACTAAGCGCATATTTTTACTGCTCCATTTTCAGTATCCAGTTTTCAGTGAGACCACTACTTAAAAGTGTAGTGGTATATTGGTTTATTACACCACTATACCACTACACCAATATGCCTTATCTTGCTGAGACAATTTCCTGATGAAGAACGGCCGTTTCCCCATCCACCAACTGCACATTTCGCAATAATACCTCATGATGCCGCTCAACCATTGCGGCGGTAATGCCAGATGGGGCATAGGTGACGTACAAGACGCGGTGGGTGGCTTCTGTGACGGGAGTGCGGTTGTCTTGCCCATAAATAACCGTGCAGACCACACCTTCCCCATCGCACATCATCATGTCGTTGGCTTTAATCAGCCGCGACTTTCCACCCATCTGCACCAACACCTCCTCGCCTGTCGAGGCATCTATGACAACAGGAGCCACCAACTTGTCCAAATCATGGCTGGCTGTCAGCAGATGTGCCTCCAATTCGGCAGCAAAACAAGCATCCACCAACGGATTGACAACGGGCACCGATCTGCCCTTGTGTAGCACCGATTCCAACTGCAACTGCACATGATAGGTCTTGTTGAACCGGCGATAGTAACTTTTGTAGGCGGCGAGTTCGGGGATAGTGAGCAAATCGGCACGATTCATGCCCGCATATTGCTGGCGCAAACTGGCTTCTAATTGTCTTTTATGCGCTTCCAAATGATCACTAGGCTGAGTGTTATCCGCTATCCCCAAAGCCAATAACCCAATATACCCGCCGCGAAAGGTGCTGTGCCAGGCAGCGGTACAGGTGATAGGGAACATACCTGTTGGAACTGATTTAGCTTGATCCATATCCATTTTCACTCTCCCAAAACGAGTTGCCCAAGCATACCATGCTCTTGGATTTTGAGCTTTCATCAGAGATCGTCGGTAATTCGTCGAGGGAACAAGTCGAGAACTGGATAGGGCAAACTTATAATTTCACGTTTTGCTTCACGTTTCATTCACGATTAGCCGCTAAACTGGCGACATGGATTCCAAACAAACAAATTGGAATCTTCCATAAAGGCAAAATAAGGAGGCCCATATCGAGGCAAACAAAACCTAAACAAACTTAATGAAACTCTGACATGATAGATATTCATCATCCATCTTATTCCACCAAATAATAAGGACAC
>JACKBT010000028.1 GCA_020634415.1 Ardenticatenaceae bacterium | reverse complement strand
ACAACTCCCTCAACCTTGGGTTGAAGATACGATCAAGCGCAAAACCAACCATCGCAAAAGCCAAACCTGCTATCATCAACAGAGCGGCCGGCTCAAGAATCCAATAATAAAACCCATTAAACAAAGCTCCTTGGGTACTTGCATCCCGAATTATTTTGCCCCAGGTAGGTAAAACCGGATCCCCTAAACCGAGAACTGCTAATGAAGCTTCTAGGAAAACAAAACTGGGCACCAATGTAACAATTTGAGGAATAAGCAAAGGCAAAATACGCGGTATCAAATATCGGAAAATGATTCGCATGTTGCTTGCCCCGTAGGCTCGCGCTGCATCAATATAAGGCAATTCACGAACTTGCAGGAAGATGGCTCGATAATTCTTGATAGCCAAACCAAAAATACTAAAAACAACCACAAGGCCCAACATCAACCAAATGCTGCGTGAATACAAGGTACCCACCATAATTAAGATGGGTAATAGCGGGATGATATTGTTAACCTCTGTCAGGCGTTGGATGAAGGCATCTAGCCAACCGCCAAACCAGACCCCAACCGCCGCAATGCTCATGGTTGTAATGGTAGTACCCAAGGCAGCCAGTAAACCAAACGCCATTGCAATAGGGGTTCCCCAAAGCAGGCCAACGCTCAAATCACGTCTCCGATGATCTGTTCCCGCCCATCCATGAACAAGCCCATAACTGACAAAGGTGGTTTCTATATTTGAGTCTGCTTCAAAGAGTATCGAATTTATCTCAAGCCGATAAGTCCCTTTTAAGGGCTGTAGACCTTCTGTTTGAGGATCATCAAATAGACCTTGTTCAGCAAGCACATCTTCTATACCTGTTTCCCGTTCTAACCGCCTTTGCAAGCGACTGTCTTGGGCAAAACGGAAGGAATCAGAGGGATTGGGTGAAAATTCCCCCAAACGTATCTCACGTCCGTCAGGCGTAAACCAGAGCATTTCAATAAACGGCTGCTTTTCCTTGTAATCTGCCTCGGAAAACAAAATCAGCTCTGTCGGGAACACATCATATTCGTAGTCAAATTCGTATACGAGGTGTACTTCTCTGGTATCGGCCGAAGTGACCTCAATATTTTTTTGCACATCAGGGGAGGTGCTGTCAAACACAAGCGTAGGTGGCAGCTTTGTCGTATTGATCCAGTTGTACCAAATGGGCCAGGCATTGCGAGGATTTTGTGCCCACACATCTTCCCCGCCACGCCATAACCGAACTGCTTCATTATAGGGAATAATAATCGGTGTTATGATAGACACGAGGATTAACAGACCTATAATAATTAAGCCTATTACCACAGAGGGGTAACGGCGCATCTGCTGAAAGCGGGCCATAAGTAGGTTCATTGTGCGTGACTCCCTTCCCCAACACTTATGCGTGGGTCAACTAAAGCATAAATGAAATCTAGCAAGAACACCGTAAATGCCAGCAGATAGGCGTAGACAACAATGTTTGCCAATATCACGGGCGTATCAAAGATGCCAATGGCTCTAAAGTAGAGTTGACCAATTCCAGGCCAGTTGAACACTGTTTCCAGAATAATAGCCCCTGTCCATAGATTGATTAGCAAGAAGGCAAAACTTGTGATGATATTGGGTAGGGTTGGGCGCAATACATAACGACGTTCGATCAAGCGGCTAGGCAATCCTTTGGCCTTTGCCATTTCTACGTAATCCTCGCTGGAATAAATGAGAAAGAACGTGCGCCAGTTATAAATTGTAATGAAGATCGCACCTATTAACGTGGCGGAAACGGGTAAAATCATGTGTTCTAACAAGCTAAGGGCGTAGTCTAATGTGTTGTCGGGGGGAGGGGCACTGACCATGCCGCCAAAGGGGAGAATTCGTAGTAGCCCGGCAAAGATTAGGATGAGAAACAAGCCGTAAAACCAGCCAGGGGCAGCTGAGGTTGGAGCGAGAGCCAGAACGAGTTTGTCAAAAAAACTGCCGTAGCGTCGGGACAGGCTCAACCCAAAAAAAAGGCTCAAAAAGAATATGAGTAAATTGGCTGTTCCAAATAAAACCAGGGTGGATGGCAAACGCTCTAGGATAATATTTTTTACTAGACTGGAGCCACTATCACTGGTTAGCCCTTCTGAGAACCCAAGATTTAGGCTAAGTGCGTTGGCGAGATAGCGAAAACTGCGGATTAGAAATGGTTGATTGAGACCTAAACGCTCTTCCTCTAGACGGATACGTTCCTGAATAATGGCAGTACGCTCTTCTTCTGCCATGCGCATAAAAACTTCGTTTGTGCTAGATTCTAGGAGGATGGTTTCTCGAATTTGCCCACGGCGGATTTCATCAACGTACCCCCCCATGTTGGCAATTATGACTGTTATATAAACACCGACTACTACAGTGAAAAACAAGGCCACCAGACGAAGGGCTGTGTAGCGTCCCATGCGGATGACGGCCTGTGATCTGGCTTTTCGTGATGATGATTCTATCGCTTCTAAATCAGCAGAATCAGCGCCTGACCTAACGGGAAGAGCTTCTTGGGCCATTTGATGCCTTTCCTTAAAAATGATTAGTTGGAGGCAGTCTAGGCTGCCTCCAACTAATTATTTAATCTTTAGTGTGAAAAGGTTTGCATTTAGGGGAATACTTCCTTGTTCACTTTATGGCGAATTTGGTTTAGGGAGCTGTGACAAATTGGTATTCAGCCAGACTTGGCAGAGCTACCAACTTGGAAACAATGACTACCTCGAGACGATTTGAGCCATCTACTAAGGCAGAAGTTGAATCTGTACTAAGTGTAATCTCCCATAAACCGTCTTCAACTGCTTCTGCTGTACCACTTTCGACCTGAGTGCCGGTGGCATCGAATAACAGGTAGGCTACCGTGTCAATATCATCTACAGCGTAGGGGCCGCCAAAGACATCAACATACACATCGAAGGTAGCTTCTTCACCGATTGTGACTCGGCTGGGACCGTCAATTTCGGCTTCGGCTAAGGCTGGGGCGGCGAAGGCGGAGAAGCGATCGGCTGCGTCGGGATGGGCTTCCCAACGTTGTAAGATGGCCTGACCTTCAACGGGGAAGACACCTTGGAGGAAGTAAACGCCTGTGCCGATGTAGTAGTGACCGTAACGACGAGCGAATTCGGCTAGATTGTTGTAGCGGGCGGCAGCGTCATCGGCCGTTACGTATTGGCCTAAAGTGGGGGCGAAGGGGATGAAACCTTCTTCGGTTGCGCTTGCCAGTTCAGCAGCCAGAATTTCCAGTGATGGCCCAGCGATCATGCTCATACGATCCACTTCAAGGGCATTGGCTTTCTCGTCGGTGAAGACGACAGAACCGTTGCCTTCGGCGCGGAGCATGACGGCCATGTTGTGCCAGGCAGCATCACCGTAGGCGTAGGTGGAAAAAGGCCACCAGGTGGTGATGGAGTTCTCAGCATCCAGAGCGGGATTGTCGCCATAGTATTCGACTACGAAGGGGTCTATAGAGACAATGCGGGTGCCTTTGAAGGCGGAGATGAATTGATCATAACCAGGAACGGCCGCTTCATCATAGTAGGGGCTTTCTTCCTTAGCCTGATCAAACTGCATGATCATAGCCATCACGAAATCAGCAGGGCTGAAGGCGCTGCCATCATGCCAGGTAATGCTGGTGTACAGATCGGCCGGGTAGTAGACAGTGCTCTTGAACAGAGCTGTTTGGGTTTCGGTGTAATATTCGCCTGCGGTGAGGAATACCTGATTCACTGCATCCCAGTTGGCCCAGGCATCATCAGGCACAACGATTTCGGGTACGAAAGAAACATCAATCCAATCGAGGGATTGGCCCATGGGGAAGCCTTCAACAACTTCGATCTCGGCCCGTTCAATACGATTGGGGATAGCTAAACCGGTATTAGGATCAGGGTATGTACCTGGTTCACTGATACCATTTTTCACCATACCATCAAAGACCCAGTTGGAGCCACCTACAGGGTTCCACGGCTCGGTGAAGACACTGGGCAAACCAATGGTCATAGAACCACCTACCTCATCCTTAAACCGGGCAGTTTTAGACCAGATAGCGGCACCACTTACACCAGCAGCCAGGTCAGTAGAGACTTGTACTTGATCGCTGAAAGGAACGAGGGTGGTACGGCTGGTGACCCAAATACGTGGGGAGAACTCAGCAGCACTGGGGAGGAAAGCGCGGAATAACTCGGCGCGTTCTTCCAAATCAGCGAAATCATTGTTGAAGATACGCAGGGAAGTTTCATCTAGCTCTGCCGGTGGCTCAAAGACCTGCCATGAAGGTACAGGATAACCACGAGGCATGTAGAACTGCTCGAAAGCACCACCGGAGTTACGGGAGATGGCTGTCTGGCTCCAAGCACCGGTGTACCAACTCCACTCACAGAGGGTAGGATCGCCACTGGCCCAAATGGGGCTTAGTTCACCAGAAGTACGTTCTACACGCTCTACGGTGAAGCCCATTTCTTCAAGTTGGTTGGCAAAGTAGTTGCCGATTTCTAAGCGGGTGTCTTCAATACGAATCAAACCGACTAAGACGATTGGCGAGCCATTGTAATTCCATTTGCCATCTACCAATTCGGCACCCAGGGCTGTCATTTCTGTGTTGACGATTTCTTGGGCGCGTTCAAAGTTGTAGGCGTATTTGGCTTCAATGGCTCGGATTTCGGGGGCAAACCGACCACGATCGGCACCAGCTTCGGCAATGGCTGTGAATTTGGGTACGGCCAGACCGCCATAAAGTTCATCGGCGATGTAGTCGCGGTCAATGGCCCAGTTCATCGCTTCGCGCATGACGGCACTCTTGAATGGGTTCAGGACACTCTCGTCAGTACAAGTAGCATTGTTGAAGAAAAGCTCATCATAGAGACCATATTGGGTAACGGCCGTAATATTGCCAGCATCACGAATGGTCTGCACAGCGGCAGCCCCACCAATGTCGTCTGCGTACATGTCAATATCGCCAGCGGCGAGACGGGCTACACCAGCATCTTGATTGGGTTCTTCCAGGAAGATGACGGTATCGAGCCAACCGCCGGTGCGATCTACTGGTTCGGGTTGGGCTTCTACTTCTACTGTTTCGACGACTGTTTCGACGACTGTTTCGACGACTGTTTCGACGACTGTTTCCACAACTGTCTCGACGACTGTTTCACCCTCAACTTCTACAACGCGGGTGACTTCTACTGTTTCGCCTTGCTCTGTAACGACGCGGGTAACTTCTACTACCTCGGGTTCTGCGCTACAAGCGGCAATGAAGGCACTAATTAACAACATTAATATGGTAATCGAAAACCATTTTTGTCTCATTGAATCTCCTCCAGAAAATTCTGCTTGGTTGCCTTCTGGGTTTCCCTAGAACGGCAAACGTATGATTAAAATGTGAATCGTGTGCATATATGTGAATATGTATTTTTTATGATGTTTACCGGGGGAATTGAATTATTAGGAGTTGTGATCCGTGTTTGCCCTTTTCTGTTTGATGCAGGCAAAGAGGCGGATTGTCCTATTTATTTCCCCTGTTGGTTTGTTAATCACCTCCTTTGTCAGGAAGATAAGTGTATATAGAAAAATGCCAACAACCTTCAAGGCAAAATGAAGGCTATTGGCATCTGACTGTTTTGTATGAATGGCATTGACTTTAATAGTCTATGGGATAATACCATTGAAATATTCACAGATTTTGTGGGTCCCTTCCCTAATTTTGTGGGAATTACCATTTTCCCTTCCCTAATTCAAGCATAGAATATAGTACATTTTGCCAAAATAGCCAACTTTTTTACCCACAAATGACCCTGAAATAACCCCGTTTGGTGTTGGTTTATGACCTAATGGCCTGTTGTATGTGGGCCAGATGAGTTTGTTCGTGGTCGGGGATGAGGTGGCAGATTTGTTCGATGGTGAGGATTTGGAGGCTGGCGTGACGGCCGTTTTTCTCCCAATCATCATCGCCTAAACCCGCTAACACGGCCAGAAACGTTTCATGATTGGCGGCAAATTCAGCCAATAGTTCCGCCTGGCTTTTTTCTTTCGCCTTTTCCACAACCCGTTTGTTGAAACGCTCAATGTCAAAATCGGGTGGTACGGGGTTGTTGCCTTGTTGGAACTCGGTAATGAGACCAGTCATCCCTTTTTCGGCGTTGACGAGGTGGCGCACAATGTCACTGATGGTCCATTCATTATTTTCGGCGTAAACGGCCGTTTCCCATTCCGCCTCACCCAATCCTGCCAAAACCGCCAGCAGCTCCTGCCGCACACGAATCTTCTTCTCCCGAATCGCCTCTTTTTTTGCGTCAGACATCTCTACTGTTCTCCTATTTCAAATTCTAATTTGTCGTTTTCGGCATCAATGATTACTTCCGTTTTGCCCTCCCGTTTTTTCTGCGTCAGCAAAAAGTCGGCCAATGGTTCGCGCAGGTGACGGGCAATGATGCGGCGTAACGGCCGTGCGCCAAACTCCGGCTCATCATTTTGGGCCAACAGCCATGCCTTGGCCTCCGTGGTAACATCAAACAGAATATTCTGATTCTCGGCCAACTTCTTTTCCTTCTTGAGCATCAGATCAAGGATTTGCGCCAGTTGGGGTGGCGTGAGTTGATGGAACAGAATTACATCATCCAGGCGATTGATGAATTCGGGGCGCAAGAAGGCGCGGACATCGGCCATCACCAATTCGCGCTCGCGTTCGCCAATAACGGGCACGAGCATATGTCTGGCACCCAAGTTGCTGGTCATGATGATAACGGTTTCACTAAAGGTGGTAAGACGGCCTTGCCCATCGGTCAGGCGGCCTTCCTCCATCACTTGCAGCAGCACATCCAAAACGCGGGGATGGGCTTTTTCTACTTCGTCGAAGAGGACAACGGTGTAGGGTTTTTCGCGCACAAAGTCAGTGAGCTGACCGCCAGCATCGTAACCAACGTAGCCGGGTGGCGAGCCGATCAGGCGGTTGGTGCTGGCTTCTTCTTGGTACTCGCTCATATCCAGCACGAGCATGGCGTTTTCGGAACCGAACATGAATTCGGCCAGGGCCTTAGCCAGTTCGGATTTGCCCACACCGCTGGGGCCGAGGAAGAGAAAGGAGCCAATCGGCCGTTTCACATCGCGCAGCCCCACTCTAGCTGTTTTTACGGCGCGGCTGATGGCTAAAACAGCTTCTTCTTGCCCGATGATGCGTTCGTGCAGATATTCGACCATGTTGGCATATTTGCTTTGCTCGTCTTCGTTTAGTTTGGTGATGGGGATTTTGGTCATTTGGCTGGCAGCGACCATGACATCATCGCTGCCCATACGGCCGTCGGCTACCACTTCTGGCAAATTGGCCACATGTTCTTGCGTGACCATATGGACGAGGGCGGCGCTGCGGTCGGCAAGCTGTACGGCGGCGGCGGGCATGGCGATGGTTTTGATGTATTGGCTGGCGAGGGTAACGGCCGTTTCCAACGCCTCCCACAATACCTCCACCTCATACTCCTGCTCCAACCGCTGCTTGTGGAAAACCAACATCGCCAGCGTATCTTCTTTGCTGGCGGCAGGCACATCCAGCCGCTGTGTGTGCTGGCGGATGATGGGGTCTTTGACCAGCGCATCATAATCAGCTTGGGTGGCTGTGCCAATGATGATCTGATCGTTGCCCAAGATGGCTTTGTGCAAGTCGCGGTTGACTTGTTCGGGGAACTGTTGGCGCAGGCGGTCGGCGAAGAAACGGCCGATATTGGGTACTAGCAAAATGCCCCCACTGGCGCGGCGCAATCCGGCCCGCATGGCGGCCAATGGCTTTTCTAAGAGGGCGGCTTCATTAATTTGCACCAGCGAGCGCAAATTGGTGGGGCCTTTGCCTTCAGCCAGCAGTTGGGCCAGGGAATAGGCCAGGGTGCGTTTGCCGGAACCTTCGGGGCCGACGAGGATGACGTGCCGTTTTTGGGCCAGGGACATGAGGCCGATGAGGTCGCGCAGCAGTTCCTGGCGTTGGTAGTAGGTGTTGGTTTTGCCTTTTTTGGCTTCGTCTACGAAGTCGTGGATGATGGGTGTGCCGTCGGGGGCGATTTCGTTGAGGAGGTTGGTAACGGCCGTTGTTGTCATCCCCACACGCTGTAAAACGGCATAGGTGGTTACGTTTTGCTGGGTCATGGCTACGAGGGCGTGGCCGCTGCCCGCTTTGAGTTCATCGCGGGCCTGGGCAACGGTGAGGGCTTCGTCTATGACGACCAGCATTTCTTCGGACAGAGGCACATCTTTGCCAAAGTCATCGGTGAAGAAGAAGCTGGCATCGCGGCCTGCGGCGTGCCGGGCCATCATATCTACACGCTGGCGCAGGTCGTCTATGTCGAAGCCGCGCTGCTGTTTTAGCTGGGCGATGATTTTGTAGGCGACGGATTCTGGCTCGTGCAGGAAGGTGTAGAGCAGCAGTTGGGGAGTGAGATATTTGAGGTTGAAGTCGCGCCGTTTGCTGGCGGCGGCGGTCATTAATCGAGAAAGTTCGGCATTGGGGATGTTGGGGTTGAGATTACTCATGGGCTTTATTATAAACGGCCGTTCCCCATTTCGTGAAAAAGTTAACAAAATTACCCAGTGTGCCGGGAGCGTGATATAAAATGAAGTTTGATGAACCAGCAAAATAAACCAGAATCAGCACCATTTGTTGGCAATTTGGCTCCTCAATTTACTCTGCCAGCGGTGCAGGGGGGGCAAGTTTCGCTGGCGGATTATGTGGGCCGATGCCGTGTGATTCTCTGGTTTTCGCGGGGGTTTACGTGCAATTTTTGCCGCCGTTATATGCAGTTAATTGTGGATCGTTATGAGGATTTGACGGCCCATGAGATTGAGGTGGTGCAGGTGAATCCCAATTTGTTGGAGACATCACGCCTTTATTTTGACCCGGCCACGCCTTACCCCTTTGTTTGTGATCCGGATAAGCGGCTGTATGCGGTGTATGGGTTGGGGGATCGGGGGGTGTTGGAGGCGCAAAAGAATACGCTGATTAGTTTTGGCACGGCTTTTGCCAGTGGGGAGGGGCAGGAGACGGTGAAAGCTTCGTGGCTGGATGTGATGAATCGTAATTTTTTGCAGCGGCTGCACCATCATGCGTTAACGGCCGTTGAACAGGGTGTTTTCATTATTGATAAACAGGGCATCATTCGCTATCGGCAGGTTTATAACCCGATGGCGCAGATTCCTACGGGTGAGGAGCTGCTGCTGATGACGCAGGCGGTGTGTGGCGATGGCTGACTTTGAGCAGCGGCTGCTTTATCTGTCTGAGATTTTGGTGGCGTTGGCTGGTTCGCCGATTCCCAGCCAGCAGTTCCAAAGTCTGGCCGATTATGCTGAGTTTGTGCTGCCGCATGATTATTTGGGTCTGGCTTTGGTGGTGCCGGAGGGGAATGGCTATTGGCTGCACTCGCTGCGGGGGATGGTGGCGGGGGCGTTGGCCCCGCGTTTGTTTGGGCTGGATGAGGGGCTTGTGGGGCAGGTATTGGCGCGGAATAAGGCGTTGGTGACGGCCGATTTTACGGCGGAGGCTGTACCGCAAACGGCCGATTTTGAAGCGGTGTGTGCCCGATTTGGTTTGCGGGCGGCGTTGGCTGTGCCGGTGCGGCAGGGTACAGAGTTGATGGGGGCTTTGTTGTTTTTGGCGAAGCCGCCTACTGTTTATGATGAGGCTGATGGGCAGTTGGCGACGCTGCTGGCGGCTGGTTTGTCGGCCTCGCTGGAAACAGCGCGTATGTACCAGGTGTTGGCCGACCAGCATAGTACGTTGGCGGCGGTGCTGGGCAGTACGCAGGATGCGGTGCTGGTGGTGAATGAGCAGGGGCTTGTTTTGCTGGCGAATCCGGCGGTGAAGCCGATGTTGGGTTTGGATGATGGGGCGATTGTGGGACGGCCGTTGGCGCAGGTGGGGGTGGATTCGGCCGTTTTGCAGCTATTTGCGGAGTTGGGGGAGGGGACGCGGGAGGTGGGGCTGCCGAACGGCCGTATGGCGGTGGTGAGCCTGGTGGCGGTGCGTAGTGTCTATGGGGAGGCGATTGGCTGGGCGGCCGTTTTTCATGATGTGACGCTTTTCAAAGAGTTGGAGCAGATGAAGAATGATTTTGTGAACATTGTCTCTCATGATTTGAAGAATCCCATCAGCATTATCAAAATAGCGGGTGATTTGATGGGACGTGTGGGGCCGTTGAATGAGAAGCAGTCGGACCTGAACCAGCGTATTCGGAAAACGGCCGATTATATGACCGAACTTATTTCCGATTTGCTGGATTTGGGCAAAATAGAGGCGGGGTTGGGGCAGGATAAAGAGCGGCTCGACTTGGTGGGGTTGGTGCGGGCGGTGGTGGCCGATTTGCAAACAAGCTGGGAGGTTAAGCAGCAAGATATGGTGGTATCGCTGCCACCTCAGGCGATGATTCTGGCTGATGAGGGTCAGGTGCGTCAGGTGCTGCTAAATTTGATTGGCAATGCGATTAAATATACGCCGGAACAGAAGACGATTTGGGTTTCGGTGATGGCTGAGGATAAAAGGGTGGTTCTTCTGGTAAAGGATGAGGGGATTGGGATTCCGGAGGTGGATTTGCCGTATATTTTTGATAAATTTTATCGGGTGTCTAATGCCCAAACGAAGGATATTAAGGGGACAGGGTTGGGTTTGGCGATTACGAAGAGTATTGTTGAGGCGCATAACGGCCGTATTTCTGCAACCAGTTTGCCAGGTGAAGGCAGCACCTTTGTGGTGACCTTGCCTTATGATAATGGGTAGAAGGGCGAGCCAGTAAACACAGATTTTTAGTGATGAAACAGACCAGTTTAATGAAACTTTCGGGTGCTGCCTGGCTGCTTGTGGCCCTGGCTGTGGCACGTATTCTTGTGGTTATGCCGCCGCACCTGCAAGATTTGCCCATTGCGTTTCTCTTCGCGGGGCTGCTCATTGCCAGCGATACTTTCTCCATACCTGCGGGTGGTGGCTACATCTCCATGCTGCCCACGTTGGTGATGACTGCGTTTTTGGTGCTGGGGCTGCCCTATGCCAGCCTGCTGGTGTTCGTTACCTCTGTGGTTCATGCGCTGGTGCGCTGGCTGGGTTCGGAACGGTTGGAACTGCCGCGTGTGGCTAATAAACAAGAATTGATGATATTGGTGGCCGCTAATGGCACCATGCTTACCACGACTATTCTGGTGAGCGGCACGATTTTTGAGCAGTGGTTTGATGTGCCGCTGCCTTTGCAGGTGATAGATAATCAAGCGATCATTCCTTTAACGGTTTTTGTGCTTGCTTATATGGCTGTGAATCATTTGATAGCGGCTTTTTTCTTTTGGCTGCGTGGGGGGGATAGGTTGGCTCAGTATCGTGCCAATTTTTTGAGTGCGCTTTTGTATGAAACGACGGCGATGCCTTTTGCACCGCTGATTGCGCTGATTTATACGCGTATTGGGCCGGGTTATTTTGTGATGTTTGCACTGGCGCTGGTGATGGCTTCGTTGGTGATGCACAATTTGGCGTTGGTGAAGCGGGGTTTGGAGCGACGGGTGCGGGAGTTGTCTGGTTTGCAGGCGATTGGGCAGGTGTTGAGTGCTAGTTTGGATTTGGATGAGGTGTTAACGGCCGTTTACCAACATGTTTCTGGTCTCATGCCCACCACCGTCTTCTTTGTGGCCCTCTATGATGAAACCAAAAACGAAGTGTCGTTTCCCCTGGCTGTGCAAGAGAATAAACCCTTAAATTGGTCGCCCCGGCCATTGGCCAATGGGCTGACCGATTACATTATTCGCAGTCGCCAACCCCTGCTCATCCGCAAAAATATGCCCGACATGTTGGCAAATTTGCAGCTAGACCTGATTGGTAAAATCTCGCAAAGTTGGTTGGGTGTGCCTATTCTGGCGGGGGATCAACTTCTCGGTGTTTTATCGGTGCAGTCGGTTACAGAACTGGAGTTGTTTGATGAGGGACACCAGGAGCTGCTGCTGACGATTGCGGCGCAAGCGGCTGTTGCCATCCAAAATGCCCGCCTGTATACGCAAACGGATAAAGCTCTAACGCGACGAGTGCAGGAGATGGATTCTATTTTGACAACGGCGGAAGAAGGGATGATGCTGTTGGATAATCAGTTGGAGATACTGACGGTGAATAGGGCTTTTCGGGCCATGTTTAAGCTGGATGAGGCGGCGGTTCAGGGGCAGCGGCTGACGGCCGTTTCGCCCGACACCCATACCCTGCTGGCGCAAATTGGGTACAGCCTGGCCGAATTGGAAGCGGACTGTGCTGTTTTGTTATCCCAACAAACCCGCCACATGCAAAAGCAAATTACCCTGGCTGCCAGTGCCGAACGCCATTTTGAAAGACAGCTTTCTCCCGTTTATGGTGCCCACCAAACGGTGACAGGCTGGCTGCTGGTATTGCGGGACATAACAGAAGAGGTGGAATTGGAACAACTGCGCCAGGAGATGACGCATATGTTGGTTCATGATTTGCGTTCGCCGCTTTCGGTGATGAAGGGCAGTATTGAGGTGCTGAAAAGTGAAGTGGCCGAGCTTGATCGGCCGTTGGTGGAGAGCCTGGTGGAATATATGGAGGTCAGCAGTGAGCGGATTCTGAAGTTGGTGGGCGATTTGTTAGATATTCACCAATTTGAGAGTGGCTCTGTGCCTTTGCAGAAAGCCCATTACCCTGTGGATGTCCTGTTTGCAGAGGTGGTGGCTCAGTTTGAGCCGATGCTTAAGGAGATGAATCTGACGATAACGGTAGAGGTGGCTGAAGTGATGCCGATGGTGTGCGTGGATGGGAATTATATGGGTCGGGTGCTGACGAATTTGGTGGACAATGCTATTAAGTATACGGAGGATAACGGCCGTATTCGTCTCTGGGCACACATGGCTGATGGCCGAGGGCTGCAATTGGGTGTAGAGGATACTGGTATCGGCATTCCACCCGAAGTGCAGTCCAAGATGTTCCTCAAATTCCACAAAGATTTGAGCGGCAAAGGTCGTCGCAAGGGATCCGGTTTAGGATTATCCTTCTGCAAGCTGGTGGTAGAAGCACATGGGGGGCAGATTTGGGTGGAGAGCAGCGGTGTGCCTGGAGAGGGAAGCTGCTTCATCATCCGGCTGCCGATTTGCACAGCAACTGTACTTTAAGCAATAAAAATTCGGCATGGTTCAAATGAGCTTTACAAATTGTAGAACGATTTTGCAAATCGTTCTCTGGGCGATTTGCAAAATCGCCCTACAAGTGTCAAGCTAAATTTCTGGGTTTTGAACCATGCCAAAAATTCAATACAGTACGAAACTTGTCAGGCCCGTGCAGGCCTGACAGCTTGAAGTTCTGTAGGTTATTGAATCCTCGTTCCTAAACGTTTTGGGGGAAAAAGCCGAGTTCTTCTAAAGTCTGCACAAAGCCTTCCCAACCGGGTGGTTGGGCTTGTTTGATGGCCGCAATTTCGGGCTGAATGTCGTAGGCAACCTGGTGATGTTCGATATGCCAACGGCCGTTCTGCCACACCAGCAGCCCATATTTGGCCCGCGCATCACCATCACCGGGCATATTCACCGAACTGATGTTGGCAAGGGTGAGGTTGCGCCAGTGGCGAATGCCGGGGATGTGTAGATGGCCGTAGGCGACAACGGCCGCTTCTGTACCCGACAGCCATTCATCCAAATCAGCATCGGGTTGGCGTAAACGGCCGTATCGCGCCATCTGCTCCGCTTCCGCCGGAAAAATCAGCCCATAAGCATCTTTAGGATTGGCATGAACGATGAGCAAATCATCGCTGGCTGTGTTGGTGGGGGAGAGGCGGTAGCTGAGGGGGAGTGACCGCAGCCAGTCACGCTGCTCTTCATTTAACTGGGCCAATGTCCATTCGCACATCGCTTGAACGCGCTCTGGTGGTTCTGTAATGCCCAACAGCCAGTGGTCGGTATTGCCATAAACGGCGGGGATGCCCATTTGCCGCACACGCTGCAAACATTCGGCCGGGTGTGGCCCGGCCACGCACAAATCACCGGCAAAAACAACCGTATCAACAGCTTGCTGCTCAATAGCGGCCAGCACGGCTTCCAAAGCAGTTAAATTGCCATGAACATCGGAGAAAATTGCGACACGCATTGGGAGGGAAGGTGATAAGTGGCAGGCGGCAGGTGGCAAGTCGTACCTGCTACCTGCTACTTGCTACTTTATTGATTTCTTTCTAATACCAGGTCAATGAGGTTGTGCAGTTCGGTGAGTGCGGCAGAGGTGGGCACATCTACCAGGGCGGCGCGGGCGCGTTCGGCCATTTCGATGGCTTGCAGGCGGGCGATTTCGACGGCACCGGATTCGCGCAGGGAGGCCATCATTTTTTGCAGCGGGTCTTCGGGCATAACGGCCGTTGCCACCTGCCCCTCATGCCCATGTTTGCCGCCATTTTGCACCATCATCACGCCGCGTCCCTGGGCGACATCCGCACCCACCGGCTTGCCCAATGTTTCGGGGTCGCCGATGATGTCCAAAATATCGTCCACAATTTGGAAGGTAAGACCTAAATTGTGGCCGTAGATGGCGAGGTTTTCGACGAGTTCGTCGTCGCCGCCTGCTAATTTGGCCCCCATGCGGGCGGCGGCTTCAAAGAGGCTGGCTGTTTTGCGGCTGATGATTTTTTTGTAGGTTTCCCGATCCATCTCACCGGCTTTGGCGGCGATGGCTTGCAGGGTTTCGCCCTCCACCAGTTTGACACAGGCATCGGCCATGACGACGTTGTAAAAGTCGCCGTAGGGGGCCATGAGTTCGTACACTTTGGTGAAGAGGTAGTCGCCGGCGAGCAGGGCGAAGGTGCGCCCCCACCGGGCATGAACGGTGATTTTGCCGCGCCGCAGCAGGCTGTGGTCGTTGATGTCGTCGTGGACGAGGGTGGCGGTGTGTACCATTTCCAGGGCGGCGGCGAGGTTAACGGCCGTCATGGGCGCTGTGCCACCTGCCGCCAGGTAAGACAACAGGGTGACACGCGGTCGGATACGCTTGCCGCCGGAGGAGACAATGTGATGACTGGCATCAAAAAGAAGCTCCACATCACTGTTGATGATGGTGGTAAGGGCCTCTTCAACGGCCGTCATTTCTGCTTGGATAAAATCTTGACCTTTCATGGTTTGCCTGCCTCGTTCACAACTTTCAATTTTTTTTGAACGGTTTGTGGAGATTATAGAGTAGACCTGGATCCCCGTCAAGCCGTTTGTGAAAGAAATCTCAAACGGCCCACCGCTTGAGTTTTCCCATTCTGCCAATGTCTGTAATAATGGGGATAATATAGGATATTCTCTGATTCGCAATGAATTTATAGGCGACTGGAGACTAGAGACTGAATAAGCAAAGCGACCTAATCTCTAGTCTCCAATCTCTAGTCTCTAAAAAATGGAAGCATTAAAACAGCGCATTTTGCAGGAAGGCAGGAACCTGGGCCGGGGCATTTTGAAGATTGACAGCTTTTTGAATCATCAGTTGGATGCGGCTTTGTTGGCGGCGGTGGGTGAGGAGATTGCGGCGCGGTTTCGGGGGGAACGGCCGTCGCGCATTCTTACCGCCGAAGTCAGCGGCATCATCCCGGCGGTGATGACGGCCAAAGCTCTGGACAATATCCCTGTGGTTTATGCCCGCAAGCATAAGCCCATCACAATGCAAGAGCCGGTGTATATTGAAACGGCTCCCAGCCACACCAAAGGCGGTGAAGTGCTGCTCATGGTCTCGCCGGAGTTCCTCACGGCTGAGGATCGGGTGCTGATTGTGGATGATTTTTTGGCGACAGGAAAGACGATTAATGCCCTGGCCCGCATTGTGCAGAACAGTGGGGCCACGCTGGTGGGCATTGCGGCGGTGGTGGAGAAGACGTTTGAGGGTGGCCGTGAGGCTTTGCTGCATTGGGGGGTGCCGGTGGAGGCAACGGCCGTTATTACCAATATGAATGATGGGCAAATTGTGGTCCAGTAAAGCGATTTACGATTTACGATTTGCGATTTACGATTTCTATGCACGATACGATTGTGATTCTCGACTATGGCTCCCAGTTTACCCAACTGATTGCGCGGCGAGTGCGGGAGGCGAATGTGTTCTGCGAACTGCTGCCCTGGGATGCGCCGGAGGCGGAGGTGATGGCTTTGCGGCCGAAGGGTTTTATTTTGAGCGGTGGGCCGAACAGTGTTTATGATGAAGGTGCGCCCTCGCTTCCGGGGTATGTGCTGGCAAGTAAACGGCCGATTTTGGGTGTCTGTTATGGGATGCAGTTGTTGGCCTATAATCTGGGTGGCCGTGTGGGCCGCAGTGCGCGGCGGGAATATGGGCCAGCGACGCTGGTGGTGGATGAGGGGGAGAGTTTGCTGTTTAGAGATTGGAGACTAGAGACTGGAGACTGGCAGCAAGCTGATTCAGTCTCTAGTCTCCAGTCCTCAGTCTCCAATCTCCAACAGGTGTGGATGAGTCACGGCGATAAAGTGGAAGCACTGCCGCCTGGTTTTCGGCCGTTGGCCCATTCGGACAACTCGCCGTTGGCGGCGGCGGCGGATGTGGCGCGTGGTTATTATGCTGTGCAGTTTCATCCAGAGGTGGTGCATACGCCGCAGGGCTATAAGGTGCTGCAAAATTTTGTGACGCACATCTGTGGCTGTACGGCCGATTGGACACCGGCCCATTTTATTGATGAGCAGGTGGAGCATATTCGGGCGCAGGTGGGAAACGGCCGTGTGGTGCTTGGTCTCAGCGGCGGGGTGGATTCGGCGGTGGCGGCGGCGCTGATTCATCGGGCCATTGGCGAGCAGTTGGTGTGTATTTTTGTGGATCATGGGCTGCTGCGGCAGGATGAAGCCTTGCAGGTGGTGGAAACCTTTGAGCGTGAACAGGGGATGCACCTGGTGGCGGTTAATGCCATTGAGGAGTATCTGGAGGCGCTGGACGGGGTGACGGACCCGGAGCAGAAGCGGCGCATTATTGGCGAAAAGTTTGTGCGGATTTTTGAGCGGGAGGCTCAAAATTTGAGCCGCCAGTTAGGCCAGATTGATTTTCTGGCGCAGGGCACGATTTACCCCGATGTGATTGAAAGTGCGGGTAAGGGCAAAAAGGATGCGCATGTGATTAAGACGCATCACAATGTGGGCGGTTTACCTGATGACATGCACTTTGAACTGGTGGAGCCGCTGCGTTGGCTGTTTAAGGATGAGGTGCGGCGGTTGGGGACGGCATTGGGGCTGCCGGATAGTCTGGTATGGCGGCAGCCATTTCCGGGGCCGGGGCTAGCGATTCGCTGTTTGGGGGAGATTACGTGGGAGCGGTTGGAGCGGCTGCGGCAGGCGGATGCCATTTTTGTGGAGGAGCTGCAGCGGGCGCAGATGTTGAAGCAGGGGACGCAGCAGGCGTTTGCGGTGCTGCTGCCGGTGAAGAGCGTGGGGGTGATGGGTGACGGCCGTACTTATCAGGAGGTGGTGGCGCTGCGGGCGGTGACGACGGAGGATTTTATGACGGCCGATTGGGCGCGTCTGCCTTATGACCTGCTGGCGCATGTTAGCCGTCGCATTGTGAATGAGGTGGCTGGTGTGAATCGGGTGGTTTATGATGTGACCTCGAAGCCGCCGGGGACGATTGAGTGGGAGTGAGGGGGGAAATTATGAATTATGAAGGACGAATTATGAATTCTAGGCTGCTGAGTAATTGTCCACGAGTGAGTTCCCATCGTTCCCCTGATTTGTCCTTGAGGAACTGGGGGGAGCTTAGGGGAACTCAAACTGCTAACTTATTCTTGAACGATTACTTTAAGGGTGTTTGAGTGGGCGTGATGCAGGATACTGGGGTGGTGATTTTGGGGGGAACGGCCGCTTATAACATTGATCCGGCTGATTTTGCGGAGGTGGTGGAGCGGCGGGTGGTGGAGACGCCATACGGCCGTTCGCCGGTGTTTTTGCGCTTACTTCTCCCCCCATCGGGGGGGATTGAGGGGGGGTATGTCTGGTTTAGCAGTCGGCATGGGGAAGAGTCATTGGCGCGGTCGGCGCGGTTTGTGAATCATCGGGCGAATTTGTGGGCGGTGCGGGCGTTGGGGGCAACGGCCACTGCGGCAGGCTCAGTGCAGGCTATCCTCTCCTGGAATGGTGTGGGGGCCATTAACCCAGATTTGCGGGTGGGTGATATGGTTGTGCCGGAGGGCATTATGGATTGGACGCGCCATCGGGTGGCGACGTTTGGGGCGGATGCGCCTCATTTTGCGGAAGCTGAACGGTTGCGGCAGGCGGCGCGGACGATTGGGCATATTGAAAATGGGAGGGAGGCGAGGGAGGTGGGACGGCCGTTTGCGGCGGTGTGGCGGGAGAGAATTTTGGGGCAGGTGGCAGGGGAGCAATCTCCAATCTCCAATCTCCAATCTCCTGTTTATGTTTGCACCGAGGGGCCGCGTTTGGAAACGGCCGCTGAGATTGCGCTGGCGGCGGAGTTGGGGGCGGATGTGGTGGGGATGACGCTGTGCCCGGAGGTGTGGCTGGCGGCGGAGTTGGGGCTGGCGTATGCCAGTTTGTGTCTGGTGACGAATTTTGCCACCGGGCGTTGGCACATTGACCCGCGCCGTGATTTTGGGGCGAGTGTGGCGGAGCGGGCGATGGAGGTGCTGTTGCGTGTGGCAGGGAGTGTGGAGAGGAGAGGGGAGAGAGAAGAGGGGGGAGCATGGTGAAGTTGGTGGTTGTGGATGGGGTTTTGGAAGAGGTGACGGGGGAGGTGGTTACGCCGTTTGGTGTTGTTCCCTATTACCAATACACCGATACACTCATACACCAATTACCAATTACCCAATTACCAATTACTTCTTCTCCTCCCGCCCTTGCTTACGCGGCCAAAGCTCTGGGCGCGGAGCGGGTGCTGTTGGTTTTGCGGGATGTGGGGGTGGCTGAGGTGGTGGCGGTGGGGGATTTTGTGGAGTTTACGCACGGCCGTTTTACCACTTTTTTCTCGCATATTGGCACGGGCTATGTGCAGCAGGTGCCGCCGTTTTGCCCGGAGTTGAGGACGGCCGTTTTGCAAGCAGGCGCGGTGGATGGCGGGACACTGTTGGTAGTGGATGAAAGCCCTAAACCAGGCGTTAGAGAATGGTGGACGACACATGGAATTGAGATGATTAGTACGCGGTCGCAGCCGGAGGGGGCGTTGTGCCGGGAGTTGGAGATGTGTGTGGCGGTGGTGGCTGTGCCGGCGAGGATGGAGATTGGGGAGTGGGTAACGGCCGTTTACCGTTATTTACCAACAGAACGGGCTTGTGGCTGTGACCAGACGATGAGTTTTGCACGAAAAAGCGGCCGTTTGGCAGCCGATTGGCGTGAATGGATTGAGAGAGGGGAGACTGGAGACTAGAGACCGGAGACTAATTTAGTCTCTAGCCTCTAGTCCCTAGTCTCCGCATTAAGTTGAGATGATTGAACAGTTAATTGAAGCGGGACGGGAAATTGTAGCGGCGGGGATGGTGAAGGGGTATGGGGGGAATTTGAGCGGCCGTTTTGAAGGGCAGGTGGCTATTACGCGGTCGGGGGCGGATTTGGGGCAGTTGACGGCGGCGGAGTTTGTGCTGGTGCCGCTGGATGGGGAGATGGTTGAACTGCGTTCGCGCCAGCCGCGCCCCTCGTCGGAGGTGGCGATGCACCTGTCGGCCTATGCGGTGCGGCCGGAGACGCAGGCCATTATCCATGTGCATCCACCGAAGGCGATTGGTTTGGGGATTTTGGGTTACAGTTTGCCAGCGTTGACGCCCGATGGTTATTTGCATTTGGGGGCGGAAGTGCCGCTGCTGCCCTATATCACGCCGACGACGGATGAGTTGGGAACGGCCGTTGCTGAATTATTGCGCACGAAAGCGGCCGTTTTGCTGCAAAATCATGGGGTGATTGTGATTGGCAGCTCGGTCAGCCAGGCGCTGCTGCGGCTGTCGCTGTTGGAAGAGGCGGCGGGGATTTATCTGGATGCGCTGGCGGTAGGCAACCCGCGTGTCTTGTCGGCACAAGATCGGGAGAGTTTGGATACGATTACGGGTGGGAAGTATAAGATGACAGCATAATGGGGAGACTGGGGACTAGAGACTGGAGACTTTGGGCTTCAGTCTCTAGTCCCCAGTCTCCAGTCTCTAAATGAACAAACTGCGCGTTTTTCTGGAAATGATCAAATTTGAACACACCATTTTTGCCTTGCCTTTTGCCTATTTGGGCATGGTGCTGGCCTGGGGCGGTTGGGAGCAGGCCAATTGGTGGGACTTTATCTGGATTTCGGTGGCGATGGCGGCGGCGCGAACGGCCGCTATGTCCCTGAACCGCTTTATTGATCGGCAGATTGATGTGGGGAATCCGCGCACGGCAAAACGGCCGATTCAAACCGGGGATATTACGGCCAACACCGTTTTGTTTTTTGCCATTTTGTCGCTGATCATTTTGGCGGTGGCCGCCTGGCTGCTAGACCCCTTGGCCCTGTATCTGTTTCCGGGCGCACTGCTCTTTTTGGTGGGCTATGCCTACACCAAGCGATTTACCTGGCTGTGCCATTATGTGCTGGGTTTTACCGATGGGCTGGCCCCGATGGGCGGCTGGGTGGCCGTGCGCGGCTCGGTCTTTACGGCTGAGGATTTGCCCGCCTGGCTGCTGCTGCTGGCAGTGACCTTGTGGATTGGCGGCTTTGATGTGATTTATGCCTGCCAGGATGTGGATTTTGATCGCCAGGTGGGCTTGCATTCCATTCCGGCGCGGTTTGGCATTGCCAATGGGCTGCGCGTGGCGGCGATTAGCCATGTGTTGACGGTGGCGGTGTTGGTGGTGCTGGGGCTGGTGACGGGCCTGGGTTGGGTCTATTGGTTGGGAGTAACGGCCGTTGCCGCCCTCCTCATCTACGAACATTCTCTCGTTAATCCACAAGATTTAAGTAAGTTGGGCATTGCCTTTTTCAATGTCAATGGCTACATCAGCGTCACCATTTTTATTGCCACGTTTATTGCGGTTGTTTTGCGATAGGTGCATTTTGACCAAAAGATAATATTCAAAATGAGGGATCTCACGCAAAGGCGCAAAGGCGCAAAGAGGTAAGATTGATGGTTGTGCGCTGGCGCATGAGGGAAGGGAAAAGTGACAAGATAGCGCTGCGTCTAGCTACAGAGTAAGGGTTGACAAACTCGTTCAAAAAGCTATAATTAGTGTGTATTTTACACTAATTTACGAAGTAGGGGATAGATTCCCCTATTATTTTTAATCACAATTAGTGTGATTAACACACGAAAGGAGCAAGCATGTTTGGCATCAACTATCTCAAGACCGGCCCCACGCATTATGTGTTGCATTATCAAAACGGCCGTATTCGCCACAAGGGCAGCAGTGCGGCCTTCTATTACTACAAACCCTCTTCCACCATTGTGGTCGTGCCGGTGGGCAGTGCCGATGTGCCTTTCATTTTCAATGAGGCCACCGCCGATTTCCAACCCATCACTGTGCAGGGGCAGTTGACCTATCGCATTAAAGATGCTGAACTGGTGGCTTCACTGCTGGATTACACGGTGGATGGGGCGATTGATAATTACACCACTGAGGACCCGGACAAATTGCCGCTGCGTCTGGTGAATTTGGTGCAGGTGGCGACGCGGGCTGAGGTGCAGCAGCGGTCTTTGCGCCGAGCTATCCAGGCTTCCGATGAAATTGTAGCGGGAGTGTTGTCGCAAATAACGGCCGATCCCGCCCTGGCCGCTTTGGGTGTGGAAATCATCACCCTCTCCATTCAGGCCATCAAGCCCACGCCAGAAACATCGCGGGCGTTAGAAGCCGAGGCGCGGGAAAATCTGCTGCGGCAGGCTGATAGTGCCATCTATGATCGGCGCAATGCAGCCGTAGAGCAGGAGCGGCGCATTAAGGAGAACGAATTGAACACCGAACTGGCCGTCGAGGAAAAGAAGCGGCAGATTCGGGAGACACAGGTTGAGGCTGATTTGGCCGTCGAGCGCAAGCAGCAGGAAATCCGTGAGACGCAGTTGGCGGGGCAAATTAAGCTGGAAAACGAGCGCAAGCAGTTTGTGGAAGCGCGTGTGGAAAATGCCCGCGCCGAAGCGGATGCCCAGGCTTATGCGGTAGAAGCCTCGTTGAAGCCCCTGCAAGCACTGGAGGATGACATGCTGCAACTGCTGATGATGCAGTCGGCCGAACCGCGTTTGCTGGTGACGCAGGCACTGAAGGAGCTGGCCCAAAATGCCTCGAAGATTGGGCAGTTGAATATCTCGCCTGATTTGTTGGAAATGTTGATGGAGCGAAGATGATATAGAGACTGGAGACTAGAGATTAGAGACTACCCAGTCTCCAGTCTCTAGTCTCCAGTCCCCTTCCCCAAAATGAACTACGAAAAAATCATTCTCGTCACGCGCAAGACTCGCCTGGAGGAGTTGGTGGAGCGGTTTAACACGCGGGCGCAGGCTAAGTTTTATATTGAGCACAGCCAGGGCAGTTTTGCCCTGTACGAGCAGGAACACGAGACCTATTATGCGGCTTTGTCGGTGCTGCGGCGGGGGTTGCAGAAGGTGGCTAAGGTGCAGGAGATTGAGCGGGGCTTTTTGCCCAACTTTATCTTCTCGGCCACCGATTTGGTGGTGACGGTGGGCATTGATGGGCTGGTGGTGAATACGGCTAAATATTTGGCAGGGCAGCCGATTTTGGCGGTGAATCCTGATCCGAAGCATATTGATGGGGTGCTGCTGCCGTTTGACGTGGCGAAGGCTTTGGCAGCGGCTCCCCCCGCGCTGCGGGGTCAGGGCAAAATTAAGCCGATTACGATGGCGGAGGCGCGGCTGAATGATGGGCAGCATCTGTTGGCGTTTAATGATCTGTTTATCGGCCGTCACGATCATGTCTCGGCGCGGTATAAGATTGAGGTGAACGGCCGTTCCGAAACCCACTCCTCCAGCGGCATCATCATCTCTACGGGGGCCGGTTCTACAGGCTGGTTGAGCAGTGTCTTTAACATGGCGCGGGGGATGGTGCAGCAGTTCGGGCAGGGTGAGGCGGCTTTGGTCAAGCCCGGTTTGGCCTGGGATACGGACAAACTGCTGTTTGTGGTGCGGGAGCCGTTTGTGAGCAAAACGTCGGGGGCGGATATTGTGTGTGGGCTGATAACGGCCGATCAACCCCTCGTGTTAGAATCCACCATGCCGGAGGGGGGTGTGATTTTTAGCGATGGTGTAACGGCCGATTACCTGGCCTTCAACAGCAGCACCATCGCCACCATTGGGCTGGCGCAACGCCAGACGCAGCTCATTGTGGGGTAAAGTCAGGCGGAATTAGTAACGTAAAGGCGTTCAACTTTGAAGGTGGGTTGACGCTGCCATGCCAGCCACAAATCGTATTGGGCTTGTTGGTTTAGCCAGCTTTCGGCTGAGGTGTCGAAAGCGATGGAGAGGCGGATTGCCATTTCGGGGGTGATGCTGGAACGGCCGTTCAAAATTGCCGACAACGTTTTGCGACTGACACCCAATGCTTGAGCTGCTTTGGTGACGCTTAAATTTAGGGGTTCTAGGCATAACTCCTTCAAAATTTCACCAGGATGGGGGGGATTGTGCATTTGCATCATAATAGTACCTCAATGATAATCCTCGTAATTTACGTTGATGATATCTGGGCCATCAAATTCAAAAGTGATACGCCAATTGCCACTAACACGAACTGACCAAGTACCTTGTCTATCGCCTTTTAATTCATGCAGGTTTAGCCCTGGCAGGTTCATATCCCGGGGGCTGGTGGAAGCATGAAGCCGACCCAAAATCAGTTGCAAACGGCGGGCATGGTCAGCATGTATACCAGCTTTCGAACCTGTTAGGAAGAATTTTTCCAGCCCTTTATGTTTGAAGCTTTGAATCACATATAGAAGTGTAACCCATCGCGTTACAGTTTGCAAAGTCTATTGCCGGAGGGGGGCGTGATTTTTAGTGATGGCGTAACGGCCGATTACCTGGCCTTCAACAGCAGCACCATTGCTACCATCGGTCTGGCCCAACGCCAAACACAGCTGATTGTGGGTTAAAGCCAGGCGGAATTAGTAACGTAGAGCCGTTCTACCTGAGACTACAACGGATAAAGAAAGAAACGGATGGTCTCGATGGATCGACTTTATCCGTTTGTTTCTCAATCTGTTGTAGTCATTGGCAAAGATGACAACAGATTTTGTACACCCTCTCGACTAACTGTACAATCCCCTATCATGAAAAATATACTCCTTTCCCTTCCTGTCGGCGAAAAAGTCGGCATAGCGTTCTCTGGCGGCCTGGACACTTCCGCCGCCATTGCCTGGATGCGGCAAAAAGGGGCCATCCCTTACGCCTACACCGCTAATTTAGGCCAACCTGACGAAGATGATTTTGATGATATTGCCCGTCGTGCCAAGATGTATGGCGCGGAGGAAGCCCGCATTGTGGACTGCCGCGATCTGCTGGTGCATGAGGGGCTGGTGGCTCTGGCTTGTGGCGCGTTCCACCAATCGGTGGCGGGCAAAACCTATTTCAATACCACACCGCTGGGCCGGGCCGTAACGGGTACGGTGTTGGTGCAGGCCATGAAGCGGGATGGTGTGGAAATTTGGGGTGATGGCTCCACCTACAAGGGCAATGATATTGAGCGTTTTTACCGCTACGGCCTGCTTGCCAATCAGAATTTGCGTATTTATAAACCCTGGCTGGATCAGGTCTTTGTCCATGAATTGGGCGGCCGCCGCGAGATGAGCGAATTTCTGATTGAGCATGAATTTGTCTATCGCGCCAGTAAGGAAAAGGCTTACTCCACCGATGCCAATATGCTGGGGGCGACACATGAGGCCAAAGACCTGGAGTTTTTGGATAGAAGCATGAAGATTGTGGAGCCGATTATGGGGGTCAAGTTTTGGGACCCGGCGGTCAAAATCAAGCCAGAAGAGGTGAGTGTGAGCTTTGAGGAAGGGTGGCCGACGGCCGTTAATGGGCAAACGTTTGCGGATCATGTGGCTTTGCTGGATGAGGCCAATAAAGTGGGCGGCCGTCATGGGTTGGGCATGTCGGATCAGATTGAGAACCGCATTATTGAGGCCAAAAGTCGGGGCATTTACGAGGCTCCAGGTATGGCTTTGCTCTTTATTGCCTATGATCGCCTGATTGCGGGGATACATAATGAAGATACGATTGAGAGTTATCGCACATTAGGTCACAGGCTGGGGCGGCTGCTGTATGAAGGCCGTTGGTTTGATTCGCAAGCCTTGATGCTGCGTGATAGTTTGCAGAAGTGGGTGGGCAAAGCGATTACGGGGACGGTGACGGTGGAACTGCGGCGTGGGGATGATTACACCATTTTGAATACGGAAAGCCCCAATCTCACCTATCATCCCGAACGGCTCTCGATGGAGCGAGTGGAGGATGAAGCCTTTAATCCGATTGACCGCATTGGGCAGTTGACGATGCGTAATTTGGATATTGCGGATACGCGCAATAAGTTGGAGTTGTATGCCGGTTTGAATATTTTGCCGCGTGGGGCTAATTTGGGGCAGTTGGCTTCGGGGACGGAGGAAGAGACGGGTAATTGATTACTCAATTACCTGAGTGATCGTCCACACATAACTTCATTTTTCAGCAGGAGACTGGAGATTAAGGAGATAAGTCTCCAGTCTCCAGTCTCACCCTTCTGGCAGTCGTCCCATTGCCCCCAAAACCCATTTCATACATTTGTGGAAGGGGTCAAAAAACATCATAGGGCAGCCGCCGTCAATTACGGTAATGCCATGCTCGCGGCATAAGGCGGTGGCCTCGTCCGACACACTCGACGGCATAAATGTATTGTTGTGCATCCAGACACGCGGCACACCTGCTGCCACACAATCTTTGGCAATCTGTGCCGTCACTTCTGGTTTAGTGACAATCATCGCGCCATCTACCCCACCAGGAATCGCCTGCATATTAGGATAACAAGAATCACCCTCGGCTGTATCCATATTTGGATTTACAGCAAAGACTTCATAACCTCGCTGCCGTAAAGCCCGATAAATGCCATTGGCTGTCTCGGTCTCTGTGCGCGAAACGCCAGCCACGGCAATACGTTTTTGCGCCAAGAACTCGGTTGCTAGTTGGTTGAAATTGCTCATGCAACCATTATCTGCTGGTGAGATCGGGAAACAAGTGATGATTGACGTGGCTTTGGGAAACAGATGTCACACGAGGTTGTTTTTGCGCATGACCAGGATGATGATGCCGGCGGCGACGAGCAAGCCAACGCTGGCGATCATGGAGCCGCGATAGAGGGTTTGGCTGAGGCTGTTGGCGGGGGTGGCGGTGGGGAGAGGGGAGAGTGGAGTGGGGAGGGGCGAGGGGCGAGGGGCGAGGGGAGTGGTGGTGGCTGTGGGCAGGAGGATGGCGGCGATGGCTAGCGGTTCGCGTGTGGGCGGAACGGCCGTTGCCGTTGCTTCAGCTGTGGGGGTGATTGGTGTGGCAATGGGCGTAAATGTCGGCCGAATCCACAATTCATCGCCAATATGCAGCACGGCATCCGCTGCCAGGTTGTTATAAGCCAACAACTGTTCCAACGTGAGTCCATAACGCAGAGCCACGCTCCAACCTGTATCACCTTCGCGCACAATGTGGGCCATTTGCGGCGTGGGGGTGGGCGGCAGTGGTTCACCCTCCGGCCAGTAGATGCGGACTTCATCGCCGGGCTGCAAGATGTCCTCCGGGCCGAGATTGTTGTAGTAGAGCAAAGTGGAAAGCTCAATATCGTAAATGGCGGCAATCGTCCACAGCGTTTGTCCTTCCTGCACAATATGGGAGAGGGGCGGGGTGGGTGTGGGCGGCGGGGCCTGCCCTTCGGCCAGCCGAATGTAGATTTCGTCGCCGATGTTGAGCGTGGGGCTGTTGCCCAGACTGTTGAGGTAGAGCAGTTCAGAGAGGGGAATGTCGTAGCGGGCGGCGATGGCCCAGGCTGTTTGGCCGGTTTTAACGACGTGAACGATGGCTCCATCTTCACGCGGCGCGGCAATTTCGATGGGTTCAACGTAGATGGGGGCGGCGTGGGTTTCGGGTGGCTGGTTGGAAGGTGGTTGGTCTGAGGGCTGGCCGACGACGAGGACGTACATGCGCTGCCCGTCGGCGGATAGTGCATACCCTACGCCAGCCTGGGAATAGCGGGAACTGAGCATGGTCTGGTTGTGGACACCGCTGTTTTGCCACCACAACACGCCTTCCCGTGCCGAGAGATGGGTGCCGCCGACGATGTTTTCGCTGACGTTGCCTACGTAGCCAGCGGCGTTGGCGCGGCTTTGCGGGGAGGAGCCGTTGGTTTGGAAGTGGCTGTAGATGCCGGTTTGGGCCATCCAGGCAGCATGATTTTGGGCGGCGTTGGCGAGTTGGCCGTTGTACTGGAAGGCGGGTAGGCCGTAGCTGGCGCGGTGGGCGTTGACGAGGTTGAGGATTTCATCGGTGGGGTTTTGGGCGGAAACGGCCGTTCCGCCAGCCAGCCAAAGGCAGAAAATTAAAAATGGGAGGAGAATCCCCCACCCTAACCTTCCCCCGGACAGGGGGAGGGGACGAAGCTGGGTTGAGGGTGAAAACCATCTTGTTCGTATCATATGGCGTACTGTAGCTGAGGCGGTAGGATGCGCCAAGTAATGTTCATGTTGGTTTAGGGTTTGGAGACTGGAGACTGGAGACTGGAGACTGGGGACTAATCCTGCCACACTTTCCAGGGCTGGCTTTGCTGCCAGATTTGTTCCAAATCCATCGCATCTTTGAGGGTGTCCATGCTTTGCCAGAAGCCGTGATGGTGGTAGACCATGACCTGCCCGGCGGCGATGAGTTGGGGGAGAACGGCCGTTTCAAAGGCCACATCATCGCCATTGCCTACCCAATCTAAAAAGGCCCGCTCGAATACCATAAACCCGGCGTTGATCCAATGGGGCAGTTGGGGATATTGTACATAGTCGGTAATGAGTCCGGTTTCATCGGATTCGATGATGCCGTATTGATAGCGTTGGGGCTGAACGGCCGTAATCGTGCCTAATTTGCCGTGCGCCAGATGAAAATCGAGGACGGCCTGCACGTCTACATCGGCCACGCCATCGCCATATGTTAGAAAAAAGCGATCCGCGTGCAGATAGTCGGCGACGCGGGCGATGCGGCTGGCTTTTTCGGTGTGAACGCCGGTATCTACCAGGGACACGTCCCAAATGGGGTGAGGAGTGGCATGGTGATAGGTGACGTGTTTGGCGGCTGCGCCCAGTTGGATGGTGAAATCGCTGGTCATGGCCTCGTAGTTGAGGAAATAGTTCTTAATCTGGTCGGCACCGTAGCCGAGGGGCAGGACAAAGCGGTTGAAGCCGTAGGTGGAGTAGATGCGCATGACGTGCCAGAGGATGGGACGGCCGTCTATTTCTACCAACTCTTTTTTGGTCAATGTGCCGCCGCGCATTCGTGTGCCTTGGCCGCCGCAGAAGATGACGACTGGGATGGTGTTCATGGTAATTGGAGATTGGAGATTGGAGACTGGAGACTGAGAGAGTCTCTAGTCTCTAGTCTCCAATCTCTAGTCTCCTTTTTGCTTTTTCTACTGCTTCGCGCAAGTTCTTTACGAAAGGTGGGTAGACAATGCCCTCTTCGGTGACGATGCCGGTGACGTAGCGGTGGGGGGTGACGTCGAAGGCGGGGTTGCGGGCGGTGATGCCGGCGGGGGCGATGGGGTGGCCGAAAACGGCCGTTACCTCCTCGGGATTACGTTCTTCAATCGGAATTAGGTCGCCGTGTGCCAGCTCTAGATCAATGGTGCTGGTGGGGACGACGGGGTAGAAGGGGACGCCGTTTTCTTTGGCGATGACGCCCAGTTTGTAGGTGCCGATTTTGTTGGCGACATCGCCGTTAGCGGCGGTGCGGTCGGAGCCTACCAACACGATATTGACTTGACCTGTGCGCATGAAATGTCCGGCGGCGTTGTCGGCGATGAGGTCGAAGGGGATACCGCGCTGGTGCAGTTCCCAGGCGGTGAGGCGTGCGCCTTGCAGGCGGGGGCGGGTTTCATCTACGAGGACGTGTATTTTTTTACCTTGCTCGTGAGCGGCAAAAATCACGCCGAGGGCTGTGCCCCAGTCTACGGTGGCTAAGGCGCCAGTGTTGCAGTGGTGCAGAATGGTGTCGCCGTCGCTGATGAGTTCGGCGCCGTTGTAGGCCATGCGGCGGTTGATGTCTACGTCTTGGTCGGCCAGACGTTGGGCTTCTTGGAGGAGGGCGTGGCGCACGTCATCGGCCGTTGTCAATTCCTCATTTCCGGCTATGCGCTGCAATCGTCGGACGGCCCAGGTGAGGTTAACGGCCGTTGGCCGAGCGGCATTCAACACCTTGGCCGCTGCATCTAAATCGGCCGTCAATGCCAATCTATCGGTGGTGGTGCTTTGCTGGGCGGCCAGGGCCATGCCAAAAGCGGCGGCTGCGCCTATAGCGGGTGCGCCGCGCACATACATCTCCGTAATGGCACGGGCCACTTCATGGTAATCGGTAAATTCAGCCACAACGAACTCCCAGGGCAACTGCCGCTGGTCAATCATTTTGATGCTGTTGTTGTCGTAATCCCAAAATACAGTTCTCATAAGCTGTCTCCGTGTCAGGTGTTAGATGTCACATGCCAAGTATCGTGTGTCAAGTGACCGACAAGGGATCATAACACAGGCAGATAGCCCCCACAAAAAAGCCCCCCGTCCTAAGACGAGGGGCTTCCATAAAGAAAGAAGGGTGCGTGAGTTTGTTTGACCCTTACTCTTTAGCAGAAACTCGCTGGCGGGAGATGAAAAAGAACAGGCTCAAACTGAGAATAAGAAGGGCCACTAGAGTAAGTGGCAGGGCCGTTTGGCTGGCTGTAAACGATTCAAGCGTTAAGGCTGTCGGCCCGGCATCGTTACCAGCCGTCCAGGGAGAAAGGGCTGTCACACTATTACGGGTAATCGAGGTGGCAGTATGGCTACTGTATCCACAATCCCAACCGGAGCCTGTGTAACGGCAAAGCTTGTCATTGATATCAGGGGTGAAGGTGAGACCATCAATCGTCAAATTGAGAGAATACCCGGAAGCGGCCGTGCCACCGCTATTCAGGGCGTTTAGCACCCAATATTCACCAGTTTCCAGATTGGTTGTCGCATTAGGATGATCTGTGGGGAATTGGGTAGCCTCAAAGCACTCAATGTCGCCTTCTTGACCTGTTGGAACAGCGAAGGTTACATCACCCAGAGTATAAGAGGCGTTATCAACAACCGAGCAGATACGTGCTGGTGCTTCAACAGCACCAATATCGCAAGCAGCGGTGCTGTCGCCATCTCCATCTAAAGGTCGAGCTACGCCACGCTGGTCAGCAGTATAGGTAGAGCCACAGCCATTGGTGCCACTGGGAACATGGTCAATGGCTTGGCTGGTGCTGTTGAGGGCATGAGTAAGGGTTGGGCCACCGTTGTTAGCCAGGCTGCCTAGTCCGGCACTGCCAGTGAGATCGTTTGCACCGCCACTTAGGGAGCAATTGGTGGTATCACCAATCAAGTTGTAGTCCAATGAAGTGATGGAACCAGATATTGCATTGCAGTCGGCCCCAACGCCGCTTGTGCCGACGCTGTTGTTGGCAATGATACTGCTTCTGATATTTAAGGTTTGTGATGAGGAAAAAAGTGTTATGCCGCCACCATTGCCACCGCCTGTATTATCAGCATCGGCTGTGTTGCTGGTGACAGTGGCGTAGTTCAGTGTGGTTGTGCCGCCAAAGACAAAAAGCCCACCGCCATTGTCGTTGGAAATATTGCCGCTTACGGTGCTGTTGTTGACAACTAGAGTGCTTTCGGAAAAGATACCCGCTCCACTCGTTCCAGAACTGTTGGCATATACTGTACTGTTGTTAAGCGTCAGTGAGCCGCCGCCGAACCCATTGTAGATACCCCCGGCACGTTGTTCCGCGATATTGCCTGTAATATGTACATTGTTCAGAGTTAAATCGGCTGAATTCATTATGCCGCCTCCTGAACCCACAGGGTGTGCACCAGGGCGGTTGCCACCTTGAATGGTGAGATCGCTGATGATGACTGTGCCTCCGAAGATTTGGAAAACCCGGTCACTCATGGCGGTGGCATCTATGATTGTTTTGTCGGCACCGTTGCCGGTGATGATGATGTCTTTGTTGATATCTAAGTCCCCTGTCAGGCCGCTATCTTCGCCAGAGCCGGTGATGGTTAAGGTGATGGGTGAGCCATCTAGGCTGCTGGCGAAGGTGATGGTGTCGGTGCCGCTGCCAGCGGTGCAGTCGCCAGCAGTGCTGTCGCTGTCGCCGTTGGCGTTGCGGAGGGCTTCGCGGAGGGTGCAGCTGCCGTCACCTGCGGTTAGGTTGTCGGCGGTGCTGTTTACGTTGATAGTGGCGGCGTGAGCGGATGGGGCGGGCTGCCAGCTAAATAAGATTGTTGATACAGTTAGAATAGCTATTAACCAACGGAATGAAGAAACAGTAAGGGTTTTCATTTTGCCTCCTTGTTTTTTATGAATGATTGAGCGTGGAGCAGAAGAAAGGGCATCTCTGAGTATATTGTTTGAAAGTTGTCTCTGTGTTGGTGTGTGATGGATGTTAGTATCATTTGAGAATGGCTTTCTTATGCAAAACACAGGCTCGTGATTGTTTTTTGGATGTTGAGCAGGGTGTTTTTAGCGCAATCAGGCATAGACTATATGGGTTTTATTGTAACTTGAGAACGGATAAAATTAAAGCATAATCAGATAGTATTGTAACGCAAAGTGGTCAATTTTTAGTTTAGGTTTGGTTAGAATGTGATGGCGGGTCTTTTGACGGGTAAGGGGAGGGTGCTAGAATCAACATGATTGGGGAAGAAGTGGTATGAAGATAGTTTCGCTGTGGTATGGGTTGCGGTCAAGAAGCGGCTGGCTGAGATGGGGGCTGGGGATTAAGCGTTGGTTGGTGGTGTTGGGGTTGGGGGCTTTGCTGGCGGGGATGGGGTTTGTGTATGTGATTTTGCTGCTGCGGCGGGAGGATTGGCTGCCAACGGCCGTTTACAACATCCTGACTCTCCAATTTCTGCCTCCTGTTTTGCGGGCCTTGCTGCCATTGATTTTGGGTGGCGTGGTTATGTTTGTGGCGGTGGTGAACGTGGCCAAGAATTTGGTGGCTCCCTTCCGTAACCCGCATGAAGAGGTGCTGCCCTCTTTGTATGATTATCGGATGCGGGGGCGGGGGCCGCATATTGTGGCTATTGGCGGGGGGACGGGGATGCCGTCTTTGCTGCGGGGGTTGAAGGGGTATACGCGCAATATTACGGCGATTGTGACGGTGGCGGATGATGGGGGCAGCAGCGGCCGTTTGCGGCGTGAGCTGGGGGTGCTGCCACCGGGTGATTTTCGCAATAATTTGGCGGCGTTGGCGCGGGATGAGGCGTTGATGACGCAGGTGTTGCAGTATCGGTTTGGGGGCAGTGTGGGGGAGGGGCAGGGTGAACTGCGGGGCCATGCTTTTGGCAATTTGCTGCTGGCGGCGCTGACGGGGATTATGGGGAGTTTTGATGGGGCGCTGCTGGCGGCGGAGCGGGTGCTGGCTTTGCAGGGGCGGGTGCTGCCTTCGACGCTGGAGGCGGTGACGCTGGTGGCGGATGTGCAGGTGGCGGATGGCTCGGTGGAACGGGTGGTGGGTGAGTCGGCGATTCCGAAGGCAAACGGCCGTATCCAACATCTTTACCTGGAACCGGGGCAGGTGCGGGCCTATCCCCAGACCGTGCAGGCTATTTTGCAGGCCGATTTGGTAGTAATTGGCCCTGGTAGTTTGTATACCAGTATTTTGCCAAATTTGCTGGTGTCTGATTTGGCCCAGGCGTTGCAGCGGACACGGGCGGCGAAGATTTATGTGTGTAATCTTGCCACACAGCCCGGAGAGACGGATAATTACAGTGTGGCGGATCATGTCGCCACACTTTTACAGCATATTCCCACAAATTTCCTGAACATTGTTTTGGCGAATAGTAACCTGTCTGTACCGCCGGATACGGGCGGCGGCAATACGCTATTTGTAAAACCGATTGCCCCTACTGAGATGAAGATGGTGACGGCCGATCTCGTTGATGAATCTCAGCCCTGGCGGCATGATAGTGCGAAGCTTGCCAAGGCAGTGATGGAATTGTTGGCGTAATGACGTGATAACGTGATTGCGTAATTATTTTGTGTAAGGAGAAAACAATGACAATTAAGATTGGTATTAATGGTTTTGGGCGGATCGGCCGTTTGGTGTTTCGTCGTGCTTGTGAGCTTGATGAGGTGGAGGTTGTGGGCATCAATGACCTGCTTGATGTGGATTACATCGCCTATATGTTGGAGTATGACTCGACACATGGCCGGTTTAAGGGCACAGTGGCGGTTGAGGATGGGAATTTGGTGGTAAACGGCCGTTCTATTCGTGTGACCGCTGAAAGAGACCCCAAGAATTTGAAGTGGGATGAGGTGGGTGCTGAGTATGTGGTGGAAGCCACGGGCTTGTTCCTGACGGAGGAGAAAGCGCGTGCCCATATTGAAGCTGGAGCCAAGCGTGTGGTTATGTCCGCTCCATCTAAGGATGCGACACCTATGTTTGTGATGGGTGTGAACCACAAGACCTATGCCGGGCAGGACATTGTGTCTAATGCTTCTTGTACGACGAACTGTTTAGCCCCGGTAGCCAAAGTGCTGAATGATAATTTTGGCATTAAAGATGGTTTGATGACGACGGTTCATGCGACAACGGCGACGCAAAAGACGGTTGATGGCCCTTCGATGAAGGATTGGCGCGGTGGTCGGGGCGCGGCCCAAAACATTATCCCCTCTTCCACGGGTGCGGCCAAAGCGGTGGGCAAGGTGATTCCTGAGCTGAACGGCCGTCTCACGGGCATGTCTTTCCGTGTGCCAACCCCCAATGTCTCTGTGGTTGACCTGACAGTAAACCTGGAAAAACCAGCCACTTATGACGAAATCAAAGCTGCTATGAAAGCTGCGGCTGAAGGCGAAATGGCCGGTATTTTGGGTTACACCGAAGACCCGGTTGTTTCCAATGATTTTATTGGCGAATCGCGCACCTCTGTGTTTGATGCGGGTGCAGGCATTGCCTTAACAGATACCTTTGTCAAGGTTGTGTCTTGGTACGACAATGAGTGGGGCTACTCTTGTAAAGTCCTCGATCTCATTATGCACATGGCTTCTGTGTAAAGAAGTTTTACTAAAGACTGGAGATTAGAGACTGGCAGTTCAAATAGTCTCCAATCTCTAGTCTCCAGTCTCTATCTTCATGGAACTGAAAGAATTAGAAGCACGAATGCATGCTTTTGTGGCGAGTAAGGGGTGGTATGAGCCTGATTCGCCCAAGGCGCAGACGGCGCGGAATCTGGCGGCTTCGCTGGCGATTGAGGCGGCGGAGGTGTTGGAGCATTTTCAGTGGCGTGAGGATGTGGCGGATCGGCAGGCGTTGGCGGGGGAGTTGGCGGATGTGGCCTTGTATTTGCTCCAGTTGGCGAGTGTGGCGGGGGTGGATTTGGAAGCGGCCGTTCTGGAGAAGCTGGCGGTGAATCAGCAGCGGGAATGGCCCGCCCCATGAAGATTTTGGCCGTCAGCGATAAGGTTGCCAAGCAGTTGTATCGCAGTGACGTGAAACAGCATTATCCCGATGTGCAGTTGTTGGTGGGCTGTGGGGATCTCCCGTTTTATTATCTGGATTTTTTGGTTTCTTCTTTTGATGTGCCGCTGGTGTATGTGCAGGGCAATCATGATGGTGGGTTGCAGTATACGGCTGACGGCCGTACTTTGAGTGAGTCGGTTGGCGGGGTGAATATTCATGGGCGGGTGGTGCAGCGTAAGGGGCTGATTTTGGCGGGTTTGGAAGGCTCGATGCGGTATAAGCCGGACTGTGATTTGATGTATACGGAGAATGAGATGCGGCGGCAGGTGGCGCGGCTGGCACCGCGTTTGGCGCTAAATCGGGCTAAGTTTGGGCGGGCGTTGGATATTTTGGTAACGCATTCGCCGCCGTTTGGTATTCATGATATGCCAGATTTGCCACACACGGGTTTTAAGATTTTTCGCAGTTTTCTCTCCATTTTTCAGCCGAAGTATATGCTGCATGGTCATATTCATGTATGGCGGAATGATGCGGTGTGTGTGACTGATTTTGAGCAGACGTGTGTGATGAATGTGTATCCATTTCGGTTGTTTGAGTTTGGGGAACGGCCGTTGTACTGAACCATCTCGTTTGCCTGCCGCCTGCATCTTGGGCATAGTAGGGGAATCCGATTGAATGATAACAAAACAGACTTGTCCAGAGACCCAAAGGGTTGGGGGCTATGGAATGACAATGTCTTGATAAGTTTGAACAGGTAAAAGGAGCCAGGCCACGCTTTGCTCTTTTTGCGGGATTGAGAGGTTTTACATGACTGCTTCTGCGCATCATAATCCAGAGGAAGAGATTACCCTGAGCCGCACTTTGGGCCTGGTGGATATTACGATGATTGGTGTGGGGGCTATGATTGGGGCGGGGATTTTTGTGCTGACGGGGATTGCGGCAGGAGAGGCGGGGCCAGCGTTGGTGCTGGCTTTTTTGTTAAACGGCATTGTGACGACGTTTACGGCTTTGTCTTATGCCGAGTTGGGGTCTTGTTTTCCAGAGGCGGGGGGTGGTTATTTGTGGGTGAAGGAGGGGCTGGGCGGCACGCAGGGCTTTTTGGCGGGCTGGATGAGCTGGTTTGCCCATGCGGTGGCTTGTTCGTTGTATGGGTTGGGATTCGGCCGTTTTGCTGTGGAAATCATCGGCCTGTTTGCGCCAGAGGTGCATGAAAATGCCACGATGCTGACTTTGATTTTTATGGCCATCATCGTGGCTCTGTTTGCCTACATCAATTTTCGCGGAGCCAGTGAGACGGGCTTGGTGGGCAATGTTGTGACCATCGCTAAGGTGATTATTTTGGGCATTTTTATCGCCTTTGGCATTGCGGCTATGCTGCGACGGCCCGATTTGAATGTCTTTACGGAAAGTTTTTTGCCCAACGGTATTGGCGGCGTGTTTGTGGCCATGGGCTTGACATTTATTGCCTTTGAAGGGTATGAGATTATTGCCCAGAGCGGTGAGGAGGTGAAAGACCCCAAACGTAATATTCCTCGTGCCATCTTTTTGTCGTTGGTGATTGTGGTGATTATTTATGTGCTGGTGGCGGTGGTGGCGATTGGGGCGGTGGTGGTGCCGGCCGAGGCTGGTGGTATACCTGTTTGGGAGTATTTGGAGGAGGCTAAGGAGGTGGCGATTGTGCGGGCGGCGGAGCAGATTATGGGGGGCTGGGGCGGCATTCTTATTTTGATTAGTGGCCTGGCTTCTACCATGTCGGCGCTGAATGCGACGATTTATTCGTCGTCGCGGGTGTCGTTTGCGATGGGGCGGGACAATAATTTGCCGGCTGTGTTTGGCCGGATTCATCCGCAGATGAAGACGCCGCATTGGGCTGTGATGATTTCGGCCGTTTTGATTATTGTGATGGCTTTGTCGCTGCCGATTGATGAGGTGGCGAAGGCGGCGGATGTGATGTTTTTGTTTATGTTTGCCCAGGTGAATGTGACGCTGATGACGTTACGCCGCCGTCGCCCGGATTTGGACAGGGGTTATTTGGTTCCCTATTTCCCCTGGCCGGCGCTTATTGGGGTGGTGACGAATATGGCTCTGGCGATTTTTCTGGCAATTGAGACGGGACGAGTTGGTTTGTTGACGTTGGCTTGGATTGCGGGAGGGATGATGTTGTATTGGGGTTATTTCCGCAGCAAGGAGGAGATGGAACGGCCGAATGAAGTCCTTCACGAAGAGGCATTGGTCTCAGTAAATTATTCGGTGTTGGTGCCGGTGGCGAATGTGGAGCAGGCGGCGCAGTTGGGCCGGCTGGGCAGTTTGCTGGCCAAGGATCATCGTGGGGAGGTGTTGGCTTTGCATGTGGTGACGGTTCCGCCGAGTTTGCAGTTGTCAGACGGCCGTTTGTTCCTCAAAGAAGGTCGTCCACCGCTGGAGAAGGTGATTGAACAGGCGGGTGAGTTGGATGTGCCGGTGCATACCATGATTCGGCTGGGGCGTTCGGTGTCGGAAGCGATTATGAAGACGGTGACGGAGAACACCAGTGATTTTATTCTGTTTGGCTGGCCGGGAACATCGGGGACGCATGATCGACTGTTTGGCTCGGTGATTGATTATGTGATCTCGAATCCGCCAGCGGATATGGGGATTGTGCGGGTACGGCCGTTTACGCAGTTGAAGCGGATTTTGGTGCCGGTGGCGGGGGGGCCAAACGGCCGTTTGGCCTTGTCCCTGGCGATGTCGTTGGCGCGGCACACGGCCGAAGATACAAAGATTGTGCTGCTGCATGTGATGATGGCGGGGGTGAACACAAATGCGGCGCAGGCGCGGGCGGAAAGTGCCTTCCGCCATGCCCTGAATGGCGATGATGTGCCTTTTGTGGAAAAGCTGACGGTGACGGCCGAGACACCTCTGGCGGGAATTTTGCCAGAGGCGGCAAACAGTGATATGGTGATTATTGGTGCTACTGAAGAGCCGCTTTTCCGTAATTTGTTGATGGGCAATGTGGCACAGCAGGTGGTGGAGGGGACAACCTGCCCGGTGATTTTGGTGAAGCAGCGTAGTTCAGTTTTAGCATCTGTGCTGCGCGAGACGGTGCTGCCGCCAATTCGACAGTCGGCGAAGTTGACGGAGTAATTAGGTAATTGTGTAATTGGGACACGGAGGCAATTGAATTACCTAATTACTCAATTACTTGGATTGAATCATGGACGAAAAAATTGATATAAACCAGGCTGGTGTGGAGGAGTTGGCGGTGCTGCCGGGGATTGGGGTGAAGTTGGCGCAGCGTATTATTGATTATCGGCAGGATGTGCATCCATTTGAGGAAGTGATTGAGTTAACGGCCGTTCCCGGTATTTCCGAGCGCATGGTGCGGGAAATTGAGGAGCAGGTGACGGTGGTGGCTGCTGTGGCTGAGGCTGATGCCAGCCCTGATGAGCCAGCCGAGACGGAAGTGCCAGTAGCCGTAGTGGAAGAATCACCAGAGGCGGTGGAAGCGCCAACTGTGCCGACCGATGAAGAAACGGCCGAAATGGAAGTGGCCCCTGTTGTGGCCGAGGAGCCGATTTTGCTGGAAACGGCCGTATCGCCTGAACCAGAACCAGATACAGCAGACCTCTCTGAAACTTTGGAGGCTGCCACAGTGAAGGAACAAATTGAAATGGCTGAGTCGAGACCTGAACCGGAGCGGGCGACACCAACTCCTGCGCCTGTGCCCGCACCGAGGCGCGACCGCTCGCTGATTGGCGGCATTGTTGGCGCGATTTTTGGCGCGATTATTGGGGCTGTGCTGACGCTGGCGATTTTGAGTTCGTTGAATGGCGGCACGCTTTATTTTGCCAGTCGAGACAGGGCCGATGCGTTGCAGGGGGCGTTGGATACGAATGTGGAGGATGTGGAGTCGGTGCGCGGTGAGCAGAGCGATTTGTCTGGCAATGTGGAAGCGTTGGGTGGGCAGTTGGCGACGGTGGAGGCTGAACAGGCACGGCTGGATGCGCTTCAGGGGGATGTGAATAGTTTGCAGGCAACGGCCGTTTCCCTGGAAGACGAACTCGCCACCGCCGAAGAGCAGTTGCAAAGCGTGGCCGAATCGGCCGAGAAATTTGATACCTTCCTCAACGGCCTGCGCGATTTGCTGTTTGATTTCCAGGGTGCGCCGCCCACGCCCACGCCGACGGTAACCGCCACGCCCAGCCCGACCCCCCTACCCACCGAAACGATGGCGGCTACCGCCACCGCCGCTGCCACTGAAACCGCCACGCCTACATCAGCCCCGGCCACGCGCACCCCGCGTCCCACTGCCACGCCTTTGGTAATAGCCACAGCGACGGAGCAGCCGTAATCGGTCATCAGATTACGGCTCACCGATTACGGATAAGGAGAACTATGTCTACAACAACAACTTCACGTCCTGGGTTTTTCAGGCGATTAGGGCGAGCTTTTACCATATTGGTGAAGGTTGTCTTCTTTTTGGCTGTGTTTGCGGGGATTTTGGTGGCGGCCTGGTTTGGCTTTACTGAACTGCGCCGCTCGTTTGACAGTTTAGCCACACGCAATGATTTGAATGCGCGGCGGATTGAGGAACTGCGGGCGGATGTGGTGGATTTGACCTCGGAGCGCGTGGCTCAGGAGAGAACGGTGAGTTCATTGGAGGAGGAGGTGTCGTCGTTGGAGGGGGAGATGGCGACGATGACCGAGCGGCTGGCGACGGATTTAGCGCGGCAGCAGGATGTGTTGACGGCTTTGGAAGCGCAGGTGGGTGAGTTGGCGGCAGCCAGCAGCACCACTGCTGAAGAGGTGGATACACTGAGTGCGGGTGTGGTTGCCCTGCAAGGGGATTTGAATGAAAACCAGGCGGCCGTTGATGAGTTGGGGGGCAATGTGGATGAGATGTCTATGCACATGACGGAGATGGGCGAGGCGTTTGGGGCGTTAGAGACGGAGGTGATGGATGCTTCGGGTGAGGCGGTAACGGCCGTTTCTGATATGAGCCAGGCGTTGACCCTCTTCCGCGCCTGGGAGATGGTCTACCGGGCGCGGCTGCGCTTGTTGGAGCAGAATGTGGGCCTGGCGACGCAAGATGTGGCGGTGGCCCAGGCGTTGCTGGGGATGTTGGTAGAAAATAGCGAAGCCGAATCGGCGGCGGCTCTGGCGGCGGTGCAGCAGCGGCTGGATTTGGCGGCGGTGGGTTTGCGTGATGATCCGGATACGGCCGTTCGTGACCTGGAAAGTGCCTGGGAAACATTAGACACCATCCTGTCTGGTTTGCTGGGTGTGCCGCAGATTGTGCTGCCGGAAACAGCCACGACCGCGGCAACCGCCGCGGCAACCGCCGCTATCTCCCCCACCGTCACCATCACGGCGACGCAACCGATAACCACATCACCTTGATTTAGGGAGACAGTAGAGATTGGAGATTGGAGATTACCAGTCTCCAGTCTCCAATTGCCAGTTTTACATTTTTACCTATCCCTTCTACAATCCACCCCATGACTGTGAATTTATATGATTTAAGCCAGACAGAACTGGCAGATTTAATGGCCGATTGGGGCTACAGCACCTTTTACGCTGAACGCTTGTGGGCTTATCTCTATCGGGAGCAGGTCACGACTATGGGGGCGATGGCCGATCTGCGGCCTGAGCTGCGCCAGCGGCTGACGGCGGCGGCACAGTTGGGAATGTTGACCACAGAATTGGCGTTGGACAGCCGAGATGGTTATACGCGCAAATTTCTGTTGGGGCTGGCCGATGGGCAGACGATTGAGACGGTTTTGATGAAGTTTAAGGGGCGGGCGACGGCCTGCATCAGCACGCAGGCGGGCTGTGCCATGGGCTGCGTTTTCTGCGCAACGGGGCAGATGGGTTTTGAGCGGCATCTGACACCGGGCGAGATTGTGGGGCAAATTCTTTATGTGCAAGCTGTTTTACGGCAGCAGGGTGAGGAATTGCGTAATATTGTGCTGATGGGCATGGGTGAGCCATTACATAATTATGAGAACACGATGACGGCCGTTTCTATCCTCACCAATCACAAAGGGCTGGCAATTGCCCCCAAACACATCACCCTCAGCACAGTGGGGGTGGTTCCGGGCATCCGGCGGCTGGCTGAGGAGAAGCTGCCCATCAAACTGGCCGTTAGCCTCCACGCTGCCACCGATGCCGAGCGGCAGGCGTTGGTTCCCCCAGCCAAACGCTGGCCGCTGGCAGAATTAATGGCGGCCTGTCGGTATTATATTGAAAAGCGGCAGCGGCGTATTTTCTTTGAGTGGACGTTGATTGAGGGGCAGAATGATACGGCAGAACAGGCGCAGGCAGTCGGCCGTTTACTGACGGGCATGGCGGCGCACGTGAACCTGATTCCGCTTAACCCGACGGTGGGGTATGGGGGTGTGCCGAGTGGGGGAACGGCCGTTAAACAGTTCCAAGCCATCCTCAGCGATTATGGTCTGCCCAGCACTGTGCGCCAGCGGCGGGGCATAGATATCAACGCCGGCTGCGGCCAGCTTCGCGCCAAAATTCACGGCGAGACCATTCCCATCCTCCCCTAAAGTTGGATATACTCAAGTCAATGGCAAACATAACAATTGGTCAGGAAATTGGTAGATACAAGATCATAGAAAAGTTGGGTCGCGGCGGCATGGCCGAAGTGTACAAAGGCTATCAGGCCAGCCTGGATCGTCATGTGGCTATCAAATTGATGCACGCCTTTTTGGTGTCTGAGCAGGATTTCCTGGCCCGCTTTCAGCGTGAGGCCAAAGCCATTGCCCGCCTAAACCACCCCAATATTGTCAGCGTGTATGATTTCGACACGATAGGTAATGACACCTACTATCTGGTGATGGAGTATATTGGCGGGGGGACGCTGAAGGAGAAGCTGCAGGAATTAGCCAGTCGGAATGAGCAGTTGCCTTTGGACGAGGCCGTTCGCATAACCATTGAGATAACCGATGCTCTGGCCTATGCTCACAAGCAGGGCATGATTCACAGGGATATTAAACCCGCCAATATTATGCTGACCGAGACGGGCAAGGCAGTGCTGACGGATTTTGGCATTGTCAAATTAGTGGGCGGCGCTCAGGCATCGGCGGCGTATACGGCGACGGGGGCGTTGATTGGCACGCCCGCTTATATGGCCCCGGAGCAGGCGTTGGGCAAACCGGGCGATGAACGAGCGGACATCTATTCGCTGGGCGTGATGTTGTTTCAGATGGTGACGGGGAAGCTGCCGTTTGATGCGGATACGCCGCTGGCGGTGGTGATGAAGCATGTGAATGAGCCGGTGCCGATGCCGGTTTCGTTTAACCCCAATGTGCCGTTTCGTTTGCAAGAGGTGATCTTGAAGGCGTTGGAGAAGGAGCCGGAGCGGCGTTTTCAATCGGCCAATGAGATGGTGTCGGCGCTGCGGCGGGCGCAGTCGTTGGATGAGGCAACGGCCGTTGTCTTTGATGACATGCCCTTTTCGCTCACGCATACGCAATTAGCTGCGGCACAAGATTATGAGACAGCTTCGGGGCAGACGGGTGGGGGCAGAACGGCCGTTGTCCCTCCGCCAAGCCTCGATACGTCAGCCGATACAGCCGAAGCCCACCCCACAACGGCAACAGGGACAATGACCCCGCCTATCCCGGCCCGGCGTTCCCCCTGGCTTTATGCCTTCATCGGCCTGGTCGTGGTGGTCATCATTGGCAGCATTATCATCTTCGGCAATCGTGGTGGTGGTGGTGAGGTGGAGCCGACAGCCACCACCGACGCGCCCATCGTCTTGGCGGCCGCGACCGATACCCCAACGTCAACATCTGCCCCCGAAGAGCCAACCCATACGCCCACTATCACCCTGACCCCCAGCCAGACACCCGACATTGTGGCTAGTTCTGTGGCGGCCATTGTGCTGACCGAAGAAGCCAGACCAACGGATACGCCCACACCATCACGAACGCCTACGGCAACTCCTACTAACACCCCCAACGCCACCGCCACTTTCCAGGCAAGCTGTACGATTGATGTGGAGCTTGTGGAGGCCCATCCATACCGGGTAAACAGCTTTAACACGGCTCCTGTGAGTGTGCCGTTCCCCATGTATTGGACGTTGAAAAACAGCGGCACTTGCGCCTGGCCGCAGGATTTGCAGTGGATGTATGTGGAGGGTGAAGATTTGGCTGTCTCTGATGAGCCGGTAGACCTGGCTTTAGAGGGTGAAGTGCTGCCTGACGGGGAAGTGGAGATAACGGCCGATTTTCTGTCCCCGGCTACAGTGGCGACCTTTGAAAGCACCTGGCAGTTGGTAACGGCCGATGCGCAACCCTTTGGTTCACCCATTACCTTTACCATTCGCACCTATATTCCGGCTACGGCCACGCCCACACCCACCCTTACCCCAGAGGCAACGGCCACCTCTAGCGTAGAAGTGACGGAACTGAACTACCTGTTTGAAGTGGTTAGTTGTAATTATGAGGGGTCTGATTGGTCGTGCCATGTGCGGATTACGCCGACGGGCGGGGCTGGTGGGCCGTATTCGGTTTTTGTGTTTGATCAGCCCGCAGGCCAGGCAACACGGTTGGATGGGCCAGTGCCTTACAGCTATTTTGCCCGGGCGCGGCGGTGTGCCAACTTTAACTCCAATGTCCGCATTATTGATGATGGGGTCACGCCGGCCTTAGAGTTCAGCCGTCATTTGTTCATTGACCCTGATGATTATTTTGCCGGTGGGTGTACGGAGTAAGGCCGTCTGGGCTTAACGCTGCCAGGTTTGTTGGGTGTGAATGCAGAGGAGACGGCCGTTTGCCACCCACACCCGCGCTTCATCAGCCACCATCACATTGCTAATGCCTCTTGCCGGACCAAATTGCAATACATCATCGTGTAACGGCCATTTCAAGCCCGTTGTTTGTTGAATACTCACATCGCCGCCGAGGGGGATGAGGGAGAGGGTGTCGCCAGAACGGCCGTTGACCACCACTTCGCCAGCGGCCAGCCAGGCCCGCTGATATGGCTCCACCAACTGCACCGACCGACCTTGTAAGGCGGGATGGGCCAGCAGCAAAATATTGGCTAAGGTTTGGTCTAAACGGCCGCCTAAGGCGCCAAACACCAGAATTTCCTCTGCAAACTGCGCCCCATACAGCAGGGCCAGCTCCAAATCTGTTTCATCTTTGGCGGCGGGATGGATGATGAATTGGGCAGCGGCCGTTTGCAGCCACTGCCGTACCTCCTCCGTGACGGAATCGAGATCGCCGATGATAACGTCGGGGGGGCGGTTGAGCAGATAGAGATGGCGGCTGCCACCATCGGCGGCAATCAGGCGTGTGGCCTGGGCCAAATAGGGCTGAAGCCACATGCCCTGTTCCAGATCACCGTTGGCGAAGATGAGGGTGCTCATTTTTTGCGGCTGTGGGCGTAAACGGCCGTTGGTGTGCGCCGGGTTTGTTGGGGCAATGGTGGCCGATCTAGCGGGAAGGCGGTGGGTTTATCGTTTGCGGCTGGTTTGGGGCGTGGGGGAGGGGTAGACGGCCGTTGCTGCCCAAAATCAAAAATGTGGCCGCCAGCAATGGAGAAAGCGCCAATAAACAGCACTCGTGTCAGCCAGACCAGGGCGGCCACAAACAGCGGCGCAAAGCGCAGCAGTTCCTCGCGGCTCATAATCTCGTTGCCCAAGTCGTGGTTGAGCAGCGTCAGGGTGATGGCCCACCAGGTCATGAGGGCGTTGAGTGTGGCCGCCAGCATCCAGGCTCCCATCAGATACCAGACTTCGGCCGGGGTCTCTGTGCCGCGCTCGGGGGTGAAGAAGCGGATGAGACCGGCGAAGTCTATGGCGCAGAAGGCGATGGCTAAGATGGATGCCCAGCGCACGCCGCCAAAACTGGTGCTGCCGAAAAAGTCGGTGAGAGCGAATTTGGTGGTGTCAAAGTTAAAAATCTCAAAAGCGATGAGGGCGATGAGGAGGAGCAGGCCGATGATGGTTTGGGTGGGGGTGGTGAACGGCCGTTGCCCCTGCTGCTGTTTTTGTAGTTGTGAATAGTTTCCCTGATTCATAAATAAAGCCTCCGCTGTCATTTACTCCATCACTTACCTCCTTTATTTTGAGTGAATGGGGTCTGTTTTTTCTGCTATTTTTGTCAACAAAATTGTTGCCGCTAAAATTTAGAACAATCGTTCTAATTTTACAATAAGACGCATAAACGGGCAACTTTCTTACCAGATTCAAATGTGCGATAATCGGCCCATCTTGGCAAAAAAGGGAGGTAGTTATGCACTGCGTAATTACGGCGGGTGGTCTTGCCGCCCCAGATGAGCCGATGTATGCCCTGACACAGGGTAAGCCCAAAGCGTTGTTGGCTATGAACGGCCGTACCATGTTGGAACGGGTGGTGGATGCGCTGCAAGGTTCACGAGCCATTGACGAAATTGTAGTGGTGGGCCTGGGCAGCGATATGGGCATGCACTTTGCTCGTCCGGTGGCCCATGTGCCCGATCATGGCAGTCTGGCGGGCAATATTATTGCTGGGGCCGATTGGCTGCGCGAACATCATCCTGATGAGACAGTTTTTGTCTTTTGCTCGGCCGACATTCCGACCTTGACAGCGGCGATTGTGGATGCTTTTGTGGATGGTTGTCGGCCGTTTGACCAGGGTATCTATTACTCCATTGTGACCCGCGAGGTGATGGAGGCCCGCTTTCCCCATTCCCACCGAACGTTTACAAAACTGAAAGGCGGCCTGGAGTTTGCCGGCGGTGATTTGCACATTATCCGCCTGGATGCCCTGCGTGATAATTATGAACTATTAAACACGTTGACGAATGTACGCAAACATGCCTGGAAAATTGCCAGGGTGGCGGGTTTGCGGTTGATTGTTAGATTGCTGCTGCGCCAGCTAACCATCCCTGAAATGGAAGCGGAAGCAAAGCGTATTGCTGGTTTCACCGCCAAAATTGTACTGAGCCAACATGCGGAGTTGGGGATGGATGCGGATAAGCCGGGGCAGGTGGAATTATTGCGTAAGGAGTTTATGTAATTACATAATTGGTCTTTAAATAATTGATCGGGTAATAAAGTAGAGCGATTTTGCAAATCGCTCGGACGATTTACAAAATCGTCCTACTCGTTACCCGATTTATTTTTTAATCTGCAATTACGTAATTACGTAGTTATTTGATGATGACGAACAATTATATTGCTATTGAAGGTGTGATTGGGGTGGGGAAGACGACGCTGGCACGGTTGTTGCAGCCGCGTTTTCAGGCGACTGTTTTGTTGGAGGTTTTTGAGGAGAATCCGTTTTTGGCGAAGTTTTACCAGGATCGGGAGCGGTATGCGTTCCAGACGCAGCTCTTTTTTCTTCTCAGCCGCTATCACCAGCAGCATGAGGCGGTGCCGGCGGGGTTGAAGCGGGGTAATTTGGTTTCGGATTACACCTTTGCTAAAGATGAGCTGTTTGCCTGGCTGAATTTGAAGGATGATGAGTTGGCGATGTACGGCCGTGTTCATGCGGCTTTGGGGGAGAAAATCCCTAAGCCGGATTTGATTGTCTATTTGCGGGCGACGCATCAGGAGTTGATGCGCCGGATTATGCTGCGCGATCGGCCGTATGAGCGGGACATGGACCCAGAATATATTCGCCAGTTAACGGCCGCTTACGATGCCTGGCTCTCTAATTTACAGGAGATACCGGTGTTGATTGTGGATGTGAACCATCTCGACTACTTGACCAATGAGGCCGATTTGCAGCATGTGGTGGGGCTGATTCAGGCGGCGTTGGCGCAGCAGAAGCCCAAAGCGAGTGGTGCGGATGGGCAGTTGGTGAAGTTGGAAAACGGCCGTTTGCCTACCTACCAACAGTTCCATCGCCAATTCGACGAACTGCGCGGCTTTGAAACTGACCCGTTTGTCAACTACATCCTCCTGGCGGAGGAGATGGGCGAAGTGGCTTCGGAGATGATTAAGATTTGGCGGGATGGGCGGGTGTTGGCGGGAGACGGCCGTTCTCCCCAAGAAGCCCACCTCGAAGCCATCGCCAAACATCGTGCCACTCTCAAAGGCGAACTGGCCGACCTGCTGGCCTACATCCTCAAACTCGCCAACTACACAGGCATAGATTTGGAGCAGGCGTATGTGGAGAAGATGAAGGTGAATATGGGGCGGCAGTGGGGAGCGGTGGGTGGTGGGCAGTAAGCAGATAGATGACCGTTTCTCCACTAACAAAAAAACGGCCGTTCCCTTCCAGAAACGGCCGTTCACAACAAACATCACGAAAAATCAAAGCTTAGTCAGTTTTGTTCAACTCCGCCAGCTTCTCCACAAAGGCGATCATGGAAACGGCCGTTGCCGCTTCACGGTTTAGTTGGCGCAGGAGGGGGATGTGGGTAACGGCCGTTATCTCTTCCTCCACCTCTTCATCTACTTCCTCAAAACGAATATCCAACAAATCCAGAATACTATTTTGCAGGGCTTCAATACGCCCTTGCTCCAGACCTAACTGCATACCCTCTTGAACATACTCTTGCCTGATTGTTGCCATCACTTGCTCTCCTTCACGGCCTTGTTGGCGAATTGCTTGTCCCAACTCGGCTCGCGTTAGTTTGTCGGTTGCATCACTCAAATAATACAAAATTGTGTGGATATATTCCAGCCCCGTTTGCTGATTGCTTAACTGGAACAGCAGCCGCACCAAATCCCTTAACTGATGACGTAAGTGCGGATCGAAGATGGCGCGTAGCACGGATAGGCTGACGCGCAGCCAGATTTCGCCCCGTATCGTCTCGTCGGACAGGTGGGAGAAGTCGCTGAGGTGGTAGCGGAAGTTGGGTTGAAACGGCCGTAACACCGCCGGCACATCTAACAAAGCCGCAAATTCACTATCCACTTTCCAGGCCCGTTCCCCATGGTAAATCACCAAAGGGATGACAGGTGTTAATGCTGCTTTGTCCTTTACCTGCTGCTGCCACTGGTTGACCATGTAGCGCAGCAGTTGCAGTGCCACCAGTGGGTCGGGGTAGCTTTTATGTTCAAAGAGCAGATAAATGGAGGCTGTGCCGCCCTCGCGCAACTGCACCTGATAGAGCAAATCAGTCTGGTGCGCCTGCATCTCCTCATCAATAAAGGAGCCTTCTTGCAGAGTCAGGCTGTCTAAATCAAGCAAGGCCAGCACAGGTTTGGTAGATATTCCTCCAAATAGTTGCGGGCAATCTCAACGCGGCCAAAGCTCTCGCGAAAGAATTTATCGTGTGGATTTTGGACTGTCATGGAGCGATTATAGCAAGATTTACGATTTACGATTTACGATTTGCGATTGATGATTGCTGCTAATTGTAAATGGCAAAATCTCTCGCAAAAACTGCCCCGTGTAGCTCCCCGCCACCTGCGCCACCGCTTCCGGCGTGCCTTGGGCGATGATCTCTCCCCCGCCATCACCGCCTTCGGGGCCGAGGTCTATGAGGTAATCGGCCGTTTTAATCACGTCCAAATTATGCTCAATCACAATCACCGTATTGCCCGCATCCACCAGCGTGTGCAGCACATCCAGCAGCTTCTGCACATCGGCAAAGTGCAGGCCCGTCGTTGGCTCATCCAAAATGTAGATGGTGCGCCCCGTAGCCACGCGGCTTAACTCCTTCGCCAGCTTGATGCGCTGGGCTTCGCCGCCGCTCAACGTCAGCGCACTTTGACCCAACTTGATGTAATCCAGCCCCACATCGTGCAGCGTTTGCAGCATCCGCGCAATCTTGCTGTGGTTGGCAAAAAATTCCAGCGCCTCCTGCACATCCATATCCAGCACGTCGGCGATGGTCTTGCCTTTGTACTTGATGGCTAAGGTTTCGCGGTTGAAGCGACGGCCGTTACACTCGCGGCACATCACCCACACATCGGCCAAAAAGTGCATCTCCACCTTGCGCTGTCCATAACCCGCACATGCCTCGCAGCGGCCACCCTTCACATTAAAACTAAACCGTCCCGATTTATACCCCCGCGCCTTGGCCTCTGGTGTACTGGCAAACACGCGGCGAATCTCATCAAACAGCTTAACATAAGTAGCAGGATTAGAACGTGGGGTGCGGCCAATGGGGTCTTGGGTGATGTTGATCACCTTGTCTAGATGTTCCAGCCCTTTTAGCTGCTTAAATGGCCCCGGCTGCGTCTGTGCCTGGTGCAGTTCCCGCGACAGGGCCGGATGCAGCGTTTCGGCGATGAGGCTGCTCTTGCCGCTGCCGCTGACACCGGTGATGCAAATCATCATGCCCAGCGGAAAGGTAGCGGTGATTTCCTTCAAATTGTGCAGCCGTGCCCCGACCAGTTCTAAGGTGCCGAGATTGGGCTGGCGACGGCCGTTGCCCGTGCCACTTATCACCAAATCACCACGCAAATAACGGCCGGTCAGCGAATTAGGATTAGCCGCCACCTCATCCGGCGTACCGGCGGCTGTAATCTGACCGCCCTTCACTCCCGCCCCTGGCCCCAAATCCACCAGCCAGTCGGCATCGCGCATCGTCTCTTCATCATGTTCGACGACCAGCACTGTGTTGCCCATGTCGCGCAGTTGCAGCAGCGTGTCCAGCAGGGCGCGGTTGTCCCGCGCATGGAGGCCAATCGAAGGCTCATCCAAAATGTAAAGCACACCCACCAGGCCACAGCCAATCTGGCTCGCCAGCCGAATGCGCTGCGCCTCACCGCCCGACAGTGACGGCGCGGAGCGATCCAATGTCAAATAATGCAGCCCCACATTGAGCATAAATTGCAGCCGATCCCGAATCTCTTTTAGCACCTCTTCGGCAATTTCAAATTCTTCCTCATTCAGACCTCCGAGGTTTTCAAAACCTCGGAGGTCTTTCTTATAGCCATTGCCATTCACTGAATACTGATTACTGCCCACTGAATACTCTCCCCGATACAGCCCCATTACCCAGTTGTAGGCTTCATCAATGGCGAGGGAGGAAACGGCCGTAATCGTCTTCCCGCCCACCGTCACCCCCCGCGCCTCTGGCCGCAAGCGTGTGCCCTGGCAGCTTGTGCAGGGCAATTGGTTCATAAAGCTGGCATAATAACGCCGTGTCCCCTCCGATTTTGTCTGGTGGAACAGCCGATTCACATTGTAAATAATCCCCTTCGCGGGCCGCCAACTTTCACCTTGCCAACTGCTCTCCTCCGTATCCCCTTGCCAGGTGAAGCGAATCTTCTCCTCGCCCGAACCATACAGCAGCACATGGCGAAACGACTCTGGCAGTTCTTGCCAGCTTAATTCCAAATCCACCCCATAATGGTCGGCCATCGCGTATAAGTTGCGCGGCCCCCACGAATTAGGGTCTTTCTTGCGATAATCCTTATACCAGGGTGAGGCATTATCCAACAGCGAGACTGTCGGGTCGGTGATGATTAACTCTGGGTCAACCTGCATCTGGCTGCCGATGCCGTGACAGTCGGGGCACATGCCCAGCGGCGAGTTGAAGCTGAACAACTGCGGCGAAAGCTCCGGGAAGCTAAAACCACAGTGGGCGCAGGCGTTGTGTTCGCTCAGCGATAGCTCTTCCTCACCCAAATCGGCCAGCAGCAGGCCATCACCAGCTTTGAGCGTGGTCTCCACGGAATCAATCAGCCGCGTCATAAACCCATCATCTAATTCAGCGGGGATGACCAGGCGATCAACAATCAGTTCAATGGTGTGTTTGTTCTTTTTGATGAGTTTGGGTAGTTTGCTGCCCAATTCCACCATTTCGCCATTGATGCGGGCGCGGACGAAGCCATCTTGCCGTGCCTGGGCCAGGGCATCGGCGTGTGTGCCTTTGCGATTGCGGGCGATGGGCGCAAGCAGTTGCAGGCGTGTGCCAGCGGGCAAATGGGCCAGTTGGTCGGCAATTTGCTGGGGGCTTTGCGGCTTCACTTCGCGGCCACATTCGGGGCAGTGGGGGGTGCCGATGCGGGCATAGAGGACGCGCAAATAGTCCATCACTTCGGTAACAGTGCCGACGGTGGAGCGGGGATTTTTGCTGACGGCTTTCTGCTCAATGGCGATGGCTGGACTAAGGCCGATGATGGCATCTACTTTGGGTTTTTCCATCTGCCCCAGGAATTGACGAGCGTAAGCAGAGAGACTTTCAACGTAACGGCGCTGCCCTTCGGCGTAGATGGTGTCGAAGGCGAGAGAGGATTTGCCGCTGCCGCTAACGCCAGTGAGGACGACGAGTTTGTTACGGGGCAGGCTGACGTCAATGTGTTTCAAATTGTGCTGTTGGGCACCGCGGATGATGATGTTTTGTGGTTCCATAAGGTGTAAAAGGTAATGACGTTATTGTCAATTGCCTCGTGGGAAGTTAGAGGTGTAATGTTAGCTGCCTGAACGGATGTTCTAATTTTCGAGTGGGATTGTATCATGGGTTGCAAACGGCCGCTAGGCCAGCCACACATTCAGTTAAACAAAAATTCCTGACATCTATTGTCAACATTGCGTATGATTCTCATGATTAGGAAAATCCATCTAGTGCAGAAAGGCTTAAGTTCACCCGCAAACTTTGTGGCGCGATTTTCCAAATCGCGGGTGAACGATTTGGAAAATCGTTCTACAAAACTGTTGGCCTATTTGAGCCAAACTGCACTAGGACAAAGTTCCTTGTTATACTGGTGTGTGTAGTGTTATGCTTGTTAACAGCATGATGAATATCGTCGAACCCAATCGCGCAACCCAAGAGCAGTTTTATCAACGCCTCCTACGGAATGATCCGACGGTGTTTGCTGAATTGTGTGAACGGGCCTTGCCTCACCTGACGGCTTTTTTGCGGGAACAGTTTCCACAGCAAGAGCAGCATGATGCGGAGATGGTGGCGATTGATGTGCTGCTGCAATTCCGGTCGGAAGTGGCGAAGTATGATGCGGAGAAGTTGTCGCTGTTTGCCTATTTGCGGATGGCGGCCAGGGGCGATATGCTGAATTTGATTGATAAGCAGCGGCGGCGTGGGGAAAGGGTGGTGGGGTTGGAGAGTACGGCCGTTCTCCACACCATTCCCGATACGGGCGAGATGGAATCCCATTTTGAACTGGATTTGTGGCTGCAAGAGCATACAGACTTGCCGCGTCAGGAGATTTATGACAGGTTGGCTGGTGAGTTGGCAGCAGCCGATAAAGTAATCCTCAGTCTTATTTTGGAAGGTGTGCGGGCAACGGCCGATTATGCCGCCGTCATGGGTATCGGCCATTTGAGTGAACCGGCGCAGAGACGTGAGGTAAAACGTGCCAAAGACCGTATTCTCAAACAGTTAAGGCGTTTTGGTCAGAATATCGGCCGTCGTTGAGAAACGGCCGTTAAAACCGCAGCTACAGTTACCAAGCCCGCTGCATATTAGTCGGCGCAGGCCGACTTTGTAGTCGTAGATGCGAATTCATTCGCCCTGATTCCCTGATTCCCAATGACACCAATTTGTCGAACTTTGGCTTTGCACTCGGAACTATAAGTAGCAAAGGCCAAATGGCCTTGCTTGATTTTGATGGAAAAATGGACAACTCCAAAACATCTGCCGAAATTGGCTTTAAGGATAGAGATATGACCGATTTATTGCTAAAGATGGGACAGGCAGCCGCAGAAGACGAGACGCTGTTTGCTTCATACGTCCATCGTTATGCCCAAAAACAGAACTGCTCCTGGGAAGATGTCGCTGACTATTTGCAGATTGAGCGTGAGCAGTTGGGTAAACTGGCGTTGTGCCGTTTGCCGCAGCCGCCGTTGGTGGCGGGTGAACTGCGACAGGTGGCCGATTATGTGGGTGTGCCTCGCACCCATTTACAGATGTTTATGTCCGCAGTAGAAGGTAAATCTGTGAGTGAGAATGTAGTATCCCGAAAGCAATCGGTCTCACCCGTTCGTACTGGTTTTAACCTCGATAAAGTGAAACAAGGTGTCATGATTATGTTTGCTCCTCGGCGTGCTTGGATTATAGGAATTGTAGCGGTTATTTTGTTGTTTGGTGCGTTTGTGATGGCCCAGCCGGATGAGGCGGCGGCCACGTTGGTGGTGACGCAGGGGGAGGTGACGGTGGCTCCGGCTGGTTTGGGCCAGCGGGAGGTGCAGGCGGCTGCGGGTGAGGCGGTGGCGGTGGGTACGGGGGATGTGATTACGGTGGGGTCGGCGGCGGCGGCGGAACTGCGCTTGATTGATGGGAGTACGGTGGAGTTGGCGGCGAATACGGCCGTTGATGTCACCGAATTAGTCATTGATGAAAGCAATTATCGGGTACGCTTGCAAATGCTGGCGGGGCGCACGGTGAGCCGCGTGGTGCATGTGCTGGGTGTGGGGGAACGTTTTGAGATTAATACACCTTCTTCGACGGCTTCGGTGCGGGGTACGGTGTTTACGGTGGAAGTCATTTCGGAAACGGAGACGTTTGTTTCTTGTGATGAGGGTAAGGTGGAAGTGACGATGGGGGATCAGTCGGTTATGGTTGAGGCGGGGATGATGGTAACGGCCGTTGTCGGTCAGCCATTACAAGTTGTGCCGCAGCAAGACAATGCCTCTGGTAATGCGCCTACCGTCAATTCAGAAACCGAACCAACGGCCGTTCCCACGAACACACCTACCGTAGAAGCCGAACCGTCCGCTACCGTTACCACAACACTCACCAGCACACCCACACCTTCGGCTACGGCCACCGTGAGTGCTACGGCCACCGTGAGTGCGACCACCACAGCCATGCCCACAGTGGCGGCAACGGCCGTTGCCACCACTGTGGCTACTCCGCTGCCTACGGCCACCCCTGCGGCTGGCGATTGCACGGGCGGCGAGACACAGCCTCAGGCCACGACCTTAGCTGGACGTTATGGGGTTTCTTATGACGAGATTATGGGCTGGTTCTGCGCTGGTTTTGGCTTTGGTGAAATTGAACTGGCTTATGACTTGAGCGGCGAGACGGATGCTTCTGTCGGCCAAATCTTGGGGATGCGGCAGTCGGGTATGGGCTGGGGCCAGATTCGAGATGAGCTGCTGGGTGATGATGACACCAATGGCAATGCTGGCGGCAACAGCGGTGATAATGGCAATGCTGGTGGCAACAGCGGCGATAACGGCAATGCTGGCGGCAACAGCGGTGATAATGGCAACGCGGGGGGCAACAGCGGCGATAATGGTAACAGTGGCAACAATAACAGCGGGGGGAACAGCGGTAATAATAACAGCGAGGGGAACAGCGGCAACAACAACAGCGGGGGGAATGGCAACGGCAAGCCGTAACGATTTGTTTTTAGGATAACGAGTATATCTGCTCGGATTGGGCATCACCTGGTATGGTTATACTGGGTGATGCTTTTTTTTGCAGGTTGGCGCTGAGGTGTTCGTAAACGGCCGTTGTCATTAACACCTGGTTGGGCTGGGCTATGCGGGCCAGATCGGCGGCGAGTTGGATGCTGGGGCCAACGGCCGTTAAGGCTGATTCGGTATAGCCAACGATGGCTTTGCCGCTGCTGATGGCAAAATGGACTTCGATGGCCTGGGTTTCCATCTCGCTGAGGTGCTGGCGCAGGGCAACGGCCGTTGTTGCGGCCTGTTCTTCATGTTCTGGTAAGGGGACGGGGGCGTTGAAGATGGCTATTACCTGTTGGCTGGCAGCGGTGATGATGGCTCCTTTGTGGGCAAAAACGATGTCACGAATTTGGGCGAGACGGCCGTTATAGAGGGCCATTACCTGTTCGGGAGCCATGACTTGCACCTTCTCCGCCACGCTTTCTAGCCGCATGAAGAGGACGGAGATGGTTTGTGTTGTGCCGGAGAGGTTGAGTTGGCCCTGACGAACGGCCGTTAATGCTGTTTGAGCCAGTTCTGGTGATAGGTGTGTCTCGAACAGGCGGGTCATGTCGCGGCGGCGGCGCGTTTCCAGGGCGTAGCGATAGGCGGTGATGGTGGCGTAGCTGAAGGCAATGGTCAGGAAGGGCAGCAGCAGATCGAGCATGACGGCTCGCCAATCAAACAGCCAGGCGGTGAAGAGGAAATAGAGGGCGACGGTGACGATGGCGAGCAGCAGACCCGCCCAGGGACGGGTGCAGAGGAGTCCCGTTACCAGGCCCAACAGCATGAGGACCACTATGCGGGTGAAGAGGGAGGGGGTGATGATGTATTTGTTAGACCAGATGGCTTCGATGGTGTTGGCTAAGATTTCCACACCGTACATGGGGCGGCCCTGGCTAACGGCCGTTAAATAGCGGTCTGGTTCGGCGGTGGCGGTGATGCCTACTAAGACTATTTTGTCTCGAAACAGGTTGGGGTCAACGAGGCCATCCAACACATCTTGATAGCTGACGGTGGTAAAGGTGGCTGCCCCTGGCTGGGCGGGCGGCCCGGCGTAGTAGAGGCTCATTTCGCCAAATGGCCCGATGGGAATCTGGCGGCCTAAGATGGACAGGGTGTCGTCGGTGGAGGGGGCGATTGGCCCATTTAGTCCTAAAAAGACTTGAATGGCGCGTATAGATAGGCTGGGGTAGGGCTGGCCGTCTATGGTGATGGTGGTGGGAACGCGGCGGATGTAGCCGTCGCTGTCGTGCAGGATGTTGACGTGCCCAACGGCCGTTCCGGCAGCCATCAGGTTGGGTTGGGGCAAAACGGCCGCTTCGTAGCGAATTGTGCCTGGTGTATCGCGCAGGGCATCTCCCTGGCCGGAGACGGGTTGGACGATGTTGCCTGCGTTTTGCATGGCAGCGATCAGTGTTTCATCGTTATTGGTTGTGGCGCTGAAAATGACATCTAACACTATGGTTTTCGCGCCTGCGTCGTTTAGCTTTTGGATGAGATCGGCGTGGAGTGTGCGCGGCCAATCGCCCCAACGGCCGTATCGCGCCAGGCTCTCATCATTTACTTCCACAATGGTCACAATGTTGCTGACGGGGTAGGGGGCGAGCAGGCCATCGCGCATCTGGGCTTCGGCGCGGGCGAACAGACCAAAGCTCATGAGTAGGCTGAAGAGGAGGCCGATGAGCAGACCCAGGGTGGCGCGTGTCCAGGAAAGTTGGGCGTTGTCTTCCCAAAATTGGGTGCGCAGCCAGCGCAGCCACAGCTGCAGCCGCAGGGAGAGGGGGATGGCGGTGGGCAAGGTGCCGGCGGCGGTCTGGATTCTTTCGAGGACGACGGGGAGGTTGGTGGCGCTGGGGGTGGTGATGATGGTTTGAACGGCCGTTTTGCTGCCCACTTGCCCAATGAGGCGGGCGGCGCGTTCGGCGTGGCTGCGTGGGCTTATGGCTAGTTCGGCCAGTTTATGGTCGGCGTTGGTGGAGAAACCTACTGTTTGCCAGCCGTTGGTCTGGCTGGCGTGGTGTTCTAGAATCTCGAAGGCGCGGTTGCGGATGGCGGCCCCTTTGGTGCTGACGGCCAGATCAACGATGCGTTCTAGGAGGGGTGGGGGGAAGGAAACGGCCGTGTCGGGCTGCATTTCGGCCAGCAGGGTGACGGCGCGATTGACGATGATTTCGTTGGGGTCGTAGATGGCTTGCTGGCAGATTTGCAGCCGTTGTTGGGGATCGTTGACTTGTTGCCACCAATGGCTCATGTGGTAGCCATGATGGATGGCACCACTGAGCAGGTAGGGGGGCAAGGCTTCATCTGGCTGGAAGCCGCTGAGGTCGGCTTTGCTGTAGGCGAAGTCGAGGAGGGCGAGGTTGGTGAGTTTGATGGCGGCGGCGGGGGTGTGGGCCTGCTGGTATTGCTGCCAGAGCTGTTGGGCGGCCTGGGCTTCGATCAGGTCTTCGTGCATGATGGGGGCGGGGGAGAAGAGTTGGGTGAAGGTTTTGCGGCTGGAGGCGGCTTCGGTGAGGAGGCGGAAGGCTTGCTCGACGGTGGGGGGGCGGTCTTGGGGGTCGAAGGCGGTGATGTGGCGGAGAACGGCCGTTAACTTCTCTGGCAGACTGGCATCCAAAGTTTGCACATCGGGCAGGGTTTCGGCATGGGCAAACTGCTGGGTGGCCAGGCTGGTTGTGCCGCCCCAGGGGAGGTTGCCGGCCAGCATCTCATACACCAGAAGGCCCATGCTGTAGATGTCGGATTGGGGGGCGATTTGGGCGAAGGTGTGTTGTTCGTAGGGGGCGTAGGCAAAGGTGCCGCGCCCGGTGTGCAGTGGGGCTGTCTCTTGGGATAGCTGTTTGGCCAGTCCGAAATCGGCCAGATATAGCTGTTGGCGGCTGCCGATGAGGATGTTGCTGGGCTTGAGATCGCGGTGGACGATGTTGTGCCGGTGCAGGTAGCTGAGGGCGAGAGCGATTTGGGCAGTGTAGTGCAGCACTTGGTCTAAGGGCAGGGGGCCTTTATGCAGGAGATCGGCGAGGGAGCCGAACGGGGTGTAGCGCATGGCGAAGTAGAATTGGAGGCGGGCTGTGCCGAATTTGTATAAGGGTAGGATGTTGGGGTGGTCTAAGCTGGCGATGAGGTGGACTTGCCGCTCGAACTCGCTGGATAGGTAGGTGACGAGGACGGGATCGGGGCTGATGTTGTGGATGATTTTGAGGGCGACGACTCGTTGGTGGTGATGATCGAGGGCTGACCAGATTTCGCCTTCACCGCCATAGCCGATTTGTTCGAGCAGGATGAATTCTCCTAGTGGGTCGCCGCGGCGCAGGTGAGCTTTTTCTGGAGTTAGGGGGGATTGTGCCATGTGTGGAAGGGGATGCCTAAATTGATTTATGGTGAGCTTGTGGCTATGATTATACATAATTTGCTGCGGATGGTTGTAGTTTGTGGAGAGTGGTTAGAGAGAGTTAGTATGCTTGAGATTCAGATTTGTCCGGCGTGTCAATTTAAGAATGAGGTATCGGCCGTTTTTTGTGAGAGTTGTGGTGAATATTTGCCGACAGAATCGCCGCCTCATTTGATTACGGAGCGTGTGGCTAAAGTTCGTAGTGTGCAGACGAAGTTGATGCCCTCGATTCAAGATTTGCCTGATTTGTCGCCGGAGACGTTGGTTTTGTTTATGGCGGGGCAGGAGAAGCCGATTTTGGTGGAAAATGTGGATGAGGTTGTGTTGGGACGAATGGGGGATGGGCCGGTGGAGCGGGGGGTTGATTTGACGGATTTTGAGGCGATGTCGCTGGGGGTGTCGCGGCGGCATGCGCTGGTGCAGTATCGGGATGAGAGTTTTATGCTGCGTGATTTGGGGAGTACGAATGGGTCGCAGTTGAATGAGGAGGCGCTGCTGCCTTCGCGGTCGTATCGGTTACGGCCGTTTGACCAGATTACGTTGGGTCGTTTGAAGTTAATGGTGTATTTCCAGGCGGATGGGGGGGAGAGTGTGCAAACGGTGATGGTTGATGATGTCAGTTTGTCGCGCCCACCTGTGTTGACACCGGATTATCTGGCGGAGGTGCTGCTGCCTTTTTTGCACGCGATGAATGAACTGCAAAAAATTTATGGGCAATGTCTGGGGCGTGAAATGGATTCTTTTCAGGTGCGCCAGATTCAGGCGGCGCGGGTGAAGGCTCTGACGCGGCTGCAGTTGGCGGGGGCGGATGAGGTGATTCAGCTTGTGCGACAGTGGATTGTGCCCTGGCAGAAGATTAATTCGGTGGCGACGGTGTCGGAACAAAAGTTGTTGGATGAGATGGTGAAGCTGGTGGGTAAGATGGTGCAGGAGCTTTTTCCTGATGCGAGTAATGAGTGTCGGGAAAGGCTGCTGAGTCCGGTGCTGGCGGTTGCCACGAGTGGCCTGATTTTGACGGTAGAGGTGGCGGTTAATTAGGGCTGTTGGGCCGCGGCTGGTTTGGTTTGTAGGTGAGTACACCCAGGCTGAGGCCGATGAGCGAGCCGGCGATGGCCCACAGGGGGATTTGGTGGCTGACCCATTGTAGTTGGGCGAGGGTGAATTCGGGGCCATGCGCGTGGAGGCCGGTTTTGAAGATCATGGCGGCGATGGTGAGGGGGCCGCTGCCCAGGCCGCCGACCAGGCCGAGTAGGGTGGTGATTTGGAGGTATTGGGGGCGGGAGAAGGTTTTGTGGCTCCATTTTTTTTGGAGGAGGTGGAGGAGGGAAACGGCCGTTATGCCCACACCCAACACCAGGTCTCGCGCCAAGCTCCCT
>JACKBT010000027.1 GCA_020634415.1 Ardenticatenaceae bacterium | reverse complement strand
TCATCCAGGGCGTTTAGAATCATTTTGGCCGCTTGCTGCCCCAGTTCGTATCTTGGTTGATGAAAAGTTGTCAGGGGCGGTGTCGTATAGGCGGACAATTCCACATTATCAAAGCCAGTTAAAGAAATATCTTCTGGCACGCTTAAGCCAGCTTGATGGATGGTTTGGATAGCACCGATGGCTATCATGTCGTTGTAGCAGATAACGGCCGTTGGTATTTCGCTCAGAGCTAACAACTGTTGCATACCTTGAGCACCGCCTTGGGGACGGCCGTTTTCACAATTCGCAATATACTCTGGCCGAAATTCCTGCCCTGCCTGGTGCAAGGCATCCTCATACCCACGCTGTCGTTCGGCATTGGTGCGACCTGCACGCGGGCTGCCCAAATAGGCAATCCGCTTATGCCCTAAACCAATAACATGCTGCAACAATTGGTTCATAGCATAAACATCGTCGTTATAGATAGAATACGTATCGGGTTCCAACAATTCCTGATTATTGATCAACACGCTGGGAATATCATGGTGAGTCAGTTGCCGTAATCTTTCCAAGTTCATATGTGATGAACTAATAATGACTCCATCCACGCGCCGCTCACTCATCGCCTGCATGACTTTCTGTTCGCGCCTCGGAATACGCTGTGTTGCCGCTAAAAAGAGACTGTAGTCAGATTCGTGAAGGGTATCTTCAATGCCACGCAGTACATCGGTGAGATATGGATCTTCCAGGCGGTGAACGATAACACCAAGCACGTGTGAACGATTGGTCTTTAATCCCCTGGCAACAGCACTAGGGACAAAACCCATTTCCTTTGCTAGTGTCTGGATTCGTGTTTTGGTTTCTGCTCCAATGCGTGGATGATCTTGCAAGGCACGGGAAACCGTTGAAGGTGATACCTTTGCTTCTTTAGCAATGTCATAGATAGTTAATCTAGCCAAAGTACTTCTTCCCAAGGGTTTCCAATTTATTTCATGCAATCGGTTGCGCGGAGAATATCAAAGTATTGTGGATTTGTCAAGCCGTGCCTAAGCAGGGGTAGGACTGGTTACATTTCAGAAAAGGCCCTGTCACTCTTGAAAGGCTGTGGCGGCCTCCTGGCCGAGCCACCCGTCTGGCTCGGTATGACACCGGCCAGAGTGGTAGGGTCGAGGCGCGCCTCGACCCTACCCTGGGTGTCAACCCCATGAAATCCCAAAGAGCCAATTTCTCCTTTTACCCACCTAAAGGGCTTCATCGGCTGGTCATGGTACTTTCATGATTTAGAATCCTTCGGTTTTTCGGGCCAACATATAGTCACACAGGTTTATTTGATTTCCAGCGAATTCATCATGACATCCAACTGGGTTAAGTCTGGCGTAAAGGTGTTGGCAGCTTGGGGGTTCAGGCTGTTGACCATGTTCGCCACATATGTGGGGAAATCACTGGTGAATTCAGGTGGCTCATTACCGGTGATAGTGCCATCCGCTGGTAGGCTGGAATGGGTGATGGGCAGCACGGCGGCTACATAATAGGTGCCGTCGCTGCTCAAACCCTGATAGGTGTAAATCAGCTCGTAGTTGTTGATAGGCATCAACCCTTGCGCAAATTCTGTCAGGTAACGCAGCCCCTGACCGCTCTTGAAGTCCAGATATTGGACGTGGACGTGCAACACCTGTGCCGCGTTGAACAACGGCAAGAAAGGCATGTCGGGGATCTCTTGCGGTGATTGGATCAGAGTTTGTAAGGAGGTGACAATCTGACCTGCACCTTCATTGACCAGCTTGAGGTCGTTGACAGGAAAGATGAAGATTTGGGGCTGCATGAGGTGATTGCTAATGGGATAGTCTTCGAGGGTTAGCCGAGTATACTCTGGCAAAACTTCCCAATAAGGGACACCATCACCCGCAGGAACGGCCGTAATTGTCTCGATTTGGAAGCTGGTGGCGATACTCCCCGTGTCTAAAGAAATATCGAGCGAACTGCTGGTAAAAGGAACGGCCGTTACGGCGTTTTGAATGTCAGGGCCACACTCTCCCCGATAATAAGCCCACTCATCGCAGGTTTTTCCATCCGGGAAAATACATACCCCGAACTGGCTGCCATCGGCAGCAGTATGAATTTCGTGGGTGTAGCCATTCTGTTGGCAATAGACCGCAGCCGGATTAGGCAGCGCGGCCGGGGCAGTCTCTTCTATATCAGGCACAGCCTGATTTTGGGGTGCCGTGCAAGCTGCCAGCACCATCAAAATAATTGTGAATGCAAAGAGCTTTTTCATTTTATTTTCCTTACCTTCCTATATTCTTGATTATCAGCAGATCGAAACAGATCATGAGTGTGTTGTGGGGCGATTTTGTAAATCGTCTGAGCGATTTGCAAAATCGCTCTACAAGGATTTCGATCTACTGATTATTGAAACTTCTATTTTTATACTCAACGCGGTCACAAATTGACATTCTGAAAAAGGAGATTAGAGACTAGAGACTAGAGATTGACCTGTCTCCAGTCTCTAGTCTCTAATCTCCAAGAAACGGCCGATTTTCGTGCCAGACGGTACAGGTAACGAGTTGCGCCACTGTTGGGGTTGGGCCTTTGCACCCCGCCCTAATAGCACGATGAGTAATGCCATCGCACTTTTCAAAGCAAATTGAAACACCATCACCTCCAGGGCATGACCATCATCTGCCTGGTTTTCAAGTTATAGTTAGGTTTAGTGTAGAGGTATGGGGAACGGCCGTCTTCTATCCAAAGTTATACTTGTGGTTATGTTTTGTGCGTAACTCCTACAAATGTTCTTGCACGCGAATGTAATCAATGTGGGTAGGGGCAACGGCCGTTTTTAGCACCCCCTCCGCCTCTTCAAAAATAACTCGCGCCCCCTCTTCATCCCCCTGCAATTGCCGCCACTCTCCCCACCGCAGCCGCACCTGAGCCGTAAATTGATGAGCTTCACCATAATCTTGGACACAGATAGCAAAAGCATCATCTACAACCCGTTTGGCTGCGGCCAATCGTTCCGTTTGCAAATAGAGATCAGCAAGCTGATTAAGCACATCTATATTCCCAAAATAAGAGGGTGGCTGCTCGGCAAAGCGCAATAAAGCCCGCTGCAAAAAGGTTTCAGCCGCTGCAAAATCACCTTTAAGGCGATGCAACTGGCCCAATTTAGCCAACAGCCAGCCCCAATTAATATTCGGTTTGTCTGGCTGTATATTTAAGATGGCTAGAGTTTGCTCAAAACAGGTTTGCGCTTCCGCCAACTGTCCCCCAATCATCTGCAATTCGCCCCAACGAATATATGGACCCACTAAAATTATTTCGCCATTGGGCAGCTTTTTTCGCAAGGCTATAGATCGCTCCAAAATTGGTAGGGCGGCCTGGTAATCGCCCATTAATATCATCAAATTAGCCAGACCAAACTGGTTCATGGCCGTTTGATAGTTGTCAATGCCAAATACCGTTTCTTTTAGATGCAAGGCACGCTCATAATAGTCACGAGCCTGGGCGAATTGGCCCTGACCCTGAAACATCAAGGCCATATTGACCAATATGTGGGGAACCATCACATCATCCATGCTTTGGGTGCGCTCAAAAATGCTCAATGTCTCTTGGTAAAAGCGTTCAGCCTTTTCATGATTTCCCTGACGAGAGTAGAGAAAAGCCAAATTATTCAGGCAGCGGGCGGTTTTGGGATGGTCTGGCCCCAAAAGGTTTTTACAAATTTGGTAAGCTTCCTCAAAATAGGGCAAGGCAGCCTCGTTCGATTGCCACTTCCAAAGCAACGTGCCCAGATGAATCATGCTAACGGCCGTATCCACTTGCTCACCCAATAACCTTTGCCGAATAGACAAAGCTTGTCTTAAGTAGGGTTCAGCTTGGGCATACTCGGCACGATTAATCAAATGGCGGCCCAAGTAATTGGCCAGAGTAGCAGAGAGAGCGTCCTGCCGTTTCAGGGCGCGGTCGGTGACATACCGTAACTGTCGAGCCGCGAAGGGCAGATCATGTAAATAGAGTTCTTTCTCCCAAACGGCCGTTATCAACCGCACCATCGTCTCCTCCACCACCTGCACCGCAGCCGCCACAGCCAACACACTGCTCGTATACGCCGCCAACAAGCGGTGCATCACCAGCGTCTCCCTGGTTTCCGCTTGCACAAACCCCAAAGCAACAAGCCGGTTGAGGGCATCTTCCACCAAAAGAACCGCCTCAACATCTGCCTCATCAGGCACAACGGCCGCTTGCACCAGACCTCGCCCCACAGGCTCACCAGGAGCAAAACAAGCCACAATGCCCAACAACTTCTGCGCCATCACATCCACTGGATCATCCTGGTCTAATTGAGCAAAACTCAAGGCATAAGTACGGGCGACATTCAGCTCATGCCCTGTGGGGGAAGGGCTGCTGCCCCGCCCTTGCAAAGATGGGTGATACAGGAGGTTTGTATCTTGCAGTTGCGCCAGATAGTTGGCTGCGGTTATCTGCCGATAACGATTCAAAAAACTGCTGATCAGATGCAGAGCCAACGGCAGATGCCCCACCTCCGCCGCAATGGCCGCCGCCTCATCTGCCTGAATATGAGGGCTTAACTGTTGCAAAAGGGTGCGGCTCTCATTGACAGACAGCACAGTGAGGGGAACGGCCGTTACCCCCCACACCGCCGACCACGACCCCCGCCGACTTGTCACCAAGACTCGGCAGCCACCCGTTACAGGCAGCCACTTGGCTAACAACTCCTCTGTCTCGCAATTATCGAAAATAAGCAATCGAGGAATTGGCTCTTGCCAGGCTCGCTGCACCCGCCCTACTTGTTCCGCCAAGGTCAACTGCTCTTCACTGCGGAACAAACCCAAGCCTCGTTCACTGCCCAACAGCACTATTTCTTCGGTCACATTCTGGGCCTCCGCCAGGCTCACCCAAAAAACCCCGCCAGGAAAGTAACGGCCGTACCGATAACAAAACTCGACGGCCGTTTGCGTTTTACCCACTCCACCCATACCCGTGAGAATGGCAGCAGGCGGAGTAGAGGGGATGGCTGCATCCGGCCAGGGCAAAAGCAGATCGGCCAACTGCAACAACACCTGTTGGCGGCCCATAAAGTTGGGATTACGGCGAAATGGCATCAGCGCAGCCGACGGTAAATGCCCAACAGAGGCCAGCTCAGTCCGAGTCGGCCATGACACCTGCGCAGTAAAGTCTACGCCAGCAAATAACTCACGAGCCGCCTGCCCATAAGCATTCCGAAGCTCATGCACCAGGCTGAGGGTTTGCGGCTCAGGCTCCAGGTCGAGTTGAGTTTGCAAACGGGTGTGGAACTGTTCATAGTCGGTCAAAGCAACGGCCGTTTGCCCCGCCGCCGCCCGAAATTGCATCAGCCAACGCAGCGCCTCCTCATCCAAATTATCCACTTGCAGCCAGTGAACGGCCGTTGCCACCCCTTCCCCCCACTTTGCCTCTGCCGCCCACGTCTCACACAACCAGCGGTGAGCATCCAACACATCCCGTCGCAGCCGCTCTCGCTCCACCGTCAACCATTCCTGAAAACGCGGCGCATCCTCCAGATAAAAACCCGCCAATAAATTCCCCCGATAAAGCTGTAGGCTTTTCAGCAAAGTTTGGGCTTCTGGCTGGGCTAAGGCTTCTTTAAGCAGCAGATAATCAATCCGTTCACCGACAAGGGGAGCAAAGGCTAAGGCTTTGCGCGTCACCAACACATCCGGCAAAAACGCCCGGAGACGGGTCAGCAGCACACGCAAATTACGCAGCCCCTCGGCCGTTGAATTGGCCTCCCACAGCAAATCCGCAATCCGCTCACGCGATTCGGTCTGACCGCGCACAATCAGATACGTCAGCAGCGCACAGCCCTTGGCACTGGCTTGCAAAACGGCCGTTTCCCCATTATCCACAATAGATAATGCACCTAAAAGTTGAATATCGCGCTGCATTCTTAGCCTAAATTGTTAGTAATTATTCAGTCCCTCGAGTGAAAAATCCTCCCGGAGGCTTCTTTTAAGGAGGCTCTCTCGAGGGAAAAACTCCGGGAGGGTGAACCGTTACAATTGTTATTCATATCGTATCTGTACAGGTGCTTCCTTACCCTAGTCCTTTGGGAGACCCCTCCCCCTTTTGGTCTTTAACGAATTGATCGGTAATAAATGTAGAGCGATTTTGTAAATCGCTCGGACAATTTACAAAATCGCCCCACACCTATCACCCGATTTATTTCTTAAACGTAACTACTAACCCTCCGGGAGGTTTCAAACGAGATGTTACCTCTGGGACAAACCTCCCGGAGGATCGCTCCAGAGAGGCTAAGTAGTTACTCTTAAACTGCAATTGAGGGAGGTTGGTTAGAAAAGATGACCAACATCACTTATGCAAAGTGTCATGTAGCGTTCATGTAACGTTTGCTTCTTATTATAGCCGCATGACACCACAAACACGTTATGCGGCATATTTAATTCGCTGGCAAGAGGGCGGCAGTCAAGGCCAGTGGCGAGCCTTCGCCGAAAATGCCTACACAGGCGAAAAGATTCACTTTACGAGCAAACTGATGCTCATCCAATTCTTATGGCAATCCTTAAATGATGAAGCCAACCCCACTGCATCGGCAGCAGAAAGTAATATTAACGAATAGGAGCTTTTCATGTTAAATCGTCATCTTCCCCGTTCAAAATCCTCACGTTCTACCTTTTACCTCCTTGTTTTCACAGCGGTGTGCTTATGGGCTGCCTGGCAGTTGCCAACAGTGCAGGCTGGCAAGCCCACCACACCGCAAGATGTGATAGCCCATGCCTGGCAGTTGGCACAAGACAGCGGCCGTTATGCCTTCGACAGCCAAATCAACCAGACCACCTACCCCCAACCCAGCCTGACCAATGCCGGTCGCCCACCCCAAAACCAGCAGATTGCCCTGGCAGCACAGGTGGATAAGCTGGCCGAAACGGCCGAAATCACCTTTTGGCATGGTGTTAAAGGTCTGCCAGAACAGGGCATGACGATTCGCACCGAAAACGGCCGTTCCCAACAACGCCTGGGCACAGGTGAATGGGCCGCACTCAGCGAAAACACCGACTTCTTCGCCCCCAACAACGACCCACTTGTCTTCCTGCAAGTTGCCACCAACATTCAGGATGCCGGTGCAGACAGCCGCCCACTGGGCGAGCAAACCCTCAACTACCAGCGTTACACTTTTGACATTGATGCCCACGCCTACAGCCTCATTATGCGACATCGGCTGGAAGATTATTTGGCCCAATACGGCCGTTTACCCGACCACATTACCCTGGAAACGCCCGACATATACCGCAACATGACAGGCACCGGCCAATTGTGGCTCGATGCTGACGGCCTGCCCAGCCGCCTCACGCTTGACCTGCAATTTCCACCGCAAGCCAACGCCGGCCGCACCGAAGCCACCCTCACCAGCGACTTCCACAGCTATGACCGCCGCCGCCTTGCCCAGGCCAGCGCCACCCTTTGGCAAAATCCGCAAAGCTGGTGGCTGTTCCACCAGCCTGCGCTGGTGAAAGGTGTGCAAGAAACGGCCGTTCCCCTGACCACCATTCTCTTCATCACGCTACTCTTAATCCTTATTTTGCCTTATCGAGAGCGGCAGGGTTTTCAGACGGCCGTTTCCCTCCTCATCATCACCTCCATCCTCACCGGCCCTCTCCTACAAGGCCACCAGGCCCAAGCCTTCCAAGAAAAACTAGCCGCCGCCCGCGCCAATCAAGATGCAGAGCAGCAAAAAGCCGAGCAACAAACCATCGCCCACAACCAACGCCCACAACCCACCTTCAACCCCCATCTCTCACCTAGCAAACAACAACCCGACAGCAAATTGTCCCCCATCTTCAATCTCCAATCTCCAATCTCCAATCTCCAGTCTCCCGCCCTCCTCACCCCCACCGACAGCGACGGCGACGGCCTCTCCGACAGCGACGAAGCCCTGTGGTACACCTGTGCCTACCTCGGCGCACCAGATCATTGCGAAGATGTAGTGGATTCAACAGACAGCGACGGCGACGGCCTCCAAGACGGCATCGAAGCCCATAACCTCACCACCCACCCCGCCCGTTGGGACACCGACGGCGACATCATCAGCGACACCCTCGAAGTCAATGGCTTCAGCTACAACGGGCAGATGTGGTATCCCAACCCCAACGAAGCCGACAGCAACAAAGATGGCCTGGTAGACACGGCCGAATGCACCGTTTGGAGTGCCAACGATGACAACTATGATCCCAACGCCCCTTGCCCCGACACCGACGGCGACGGCACACCCGACCTATGGGACGACGACAACGACAACGATGGCGTGCCCGATGGGGTAGACCTTTCGCCCTTCACCGTTGGCAGCGAAGTGAACACCGATGACAACCCCCTGACGCTGCAAATTGATGGCTTACAACCCGATTTACCCGTCTTTGTTGATGTGCAACTGCGACCGCAAGAGGCCGCCCACCTCGACTACATTGGCACTGTTCTCGACTGGCCCACAGGCGACACCGAAGGCCAAATCCAACGCCGCCTCGATACCACCTTCGCCACCACCGCCAACACCGACATACAAAGCAGCAACAGTTTAGCCAACAATGGCGATCTGCGTCTGGTGCCGATGGCCGAAATCACCATTCCCTACACGCCCGGTCACTATGGCAATTTACCCGTCAACAGCACCTATCAAGGCGTGCCGCGCACCCTGGGTGTGCCCGTGGCCGACTGGCTAGATGAGAGCAAACTTAGCCCGTATGGCATTACCGTGCGCGATGTTGATGAGACATCGGGGGAGCTGCTTGTTTATATGCCGCTAACGGCCGTAACCGACGACACCGGTGGTGGCCGCGCCGCCTACGCCTTCCGTATGCTCTACTGGCCGGAACAAACCAATGGGCAAAATCTCGTGGATTGGGCCGCACCCCATGAAGTTCGCATCTTGTGGATGGTGCAATTGATCAGCGACGATTGCACCGATCCCAATGCCGATCCCGACACCTGCACCCGCGAAGATAACCTGGAAATCATTCACGTTTACAAAGAAGCCTGGACCGTGACGGGCATGGGTGTCCGCGAAGATCATGGCCTGGATGTAAACATCCTGTATGAAGACCCTGCCCAGGACAGCGACACCAGCAGCAATGACGAGTTGTGGGCCATAAGCTGGAACCTGAACAACCAGTTCCTGCGTGGTCGGGATTGTGACACCCTGATCGGCGACGTTTGCCAAAGCGACGGCCAGCGCGATGTGACCATTGCCAACATGGATTTGAAAATCAGCGAATGGTCAACCGCCACCGATGCCCTTGAACTCAGCACCTTCAACTATGACCATCAAGGGTTCATCTCCCATATCATGATGACCGAAACGGTTAACCTGCTCGATTCCGTCTTTACACCCGCTAATGTGGTCACACCGACACTGATGTTTGCCCGCGAAGAGACTTATCGCAGCGGCAACCTGGGGCAGGCAGTGGAAACAACGGGAGCTTTCACCCTCGATATGGCAAACAACCCCGAAATGGTGATGGCCAATATGAGTTGGATGCCTTACCAATATGTGAGTGGCAGTTGGCAAACGGCCGATCTCAGCCAAGCCCTCGACAATTTGATCCTCCAACTCGACCACGACCCCTACTTCCAACCGGCTGACAGCAGCCAGGAAAGCATTGACGACGCGACCGGTAAGCTCATCTGGGCCCAACTGTATTACAACGCTTTAGCCCAGGGTTTATCAACGGCCGTTGCCGTCAACGACACCCCCACCTGGCAAACAGATGCCGACAAAATTCCCGAAACCGAATACGAAGCCCTCTGGCCGCCCTCAACCTTCACCGGCGCATCCTACGTCGGCTTCGCCTACCTCAAAATCGTCACCCTCATGGCCAGCGATCAGCTAGTAGGGCGCACCTTTTGGCAGCAGTTGTCCGACGGCTTCACCCAAACCTACAGCACCAAAGCACTCAACGAAGGTTTTGCCGGTCTACAGACAGCCAACAACGTACTTTTCGCGGTGACAACGGCAGCGGCCGTTACCGGCATGACCCTCTTCGCCATTGGCTACTTTACGGGTAACTCCAATTTACGCCACATCGGCGAGATCATCCTCAACGCCACCACGGTGGTGATGATAACCGCGACCATGGCCAACCTGGCCTATGGCCTCTACGCCGCCAATGCTGTTACCGGCGGCTTGGCGGGCCTAGATGCCATGCTCAGTTTTAGTAAGGCCAATCAATCCATGGGAGCGGTAGGCATTGTGCTGCAACTGACCTTCATTTGGGGCTCCTTCGTCTTCGCGGGCTTAACCACTGGCCTTTTCAACCACCCCAACCAGCTTGGTTTTAACATGGCACTGGCCTATGCCATTGCCCAAACCATCGTCTTGATCATTCTCATCATCCTCGACAGCATTCCCATCATCGGCACCTTCATCGTCCTGGCCCTGATTCTCGCCGAAGCCATTCTCTCCTTCTTCGAGATCAAAGGGGCGCAGGCCTGGGCCACCGAAAAAATTGCCGAGGCCCTCTACGATGCTGACTTTATTGTGCGCAATCTTGGTTCCCCCAAACGGCTGGACTACGTTTTTATTGATTTGACTTTTCTCGATGACGAGGCTGGTTTCACCACCGCCCAGTCCATCACCTACTCCATGCAAGTTACCAACACCCTCCACTATGCTGGCGGGCATGGCCCCGATGAAGCCAAGAAATCCACTTTCCGCTACTTTTTACAAACCACGCCTACCAATCAACATGGCCCACTGGCTTTGAACCAGATGAACAATGAGTGGCAGGGTGCAGGCCACAACAAAATCGAAACCAATACGGCCGTTAATCTACAAGGCGGCGCTCTCTCATTCGCGGCCATTGGCGCAGGCATTAACCGCGACTTAGGCGGCAGCCTCTATTTGAGTGAAGCCTTTGTGGCTCCCTATGTTGGCTGCTGGCGTGTTGTAGGCTTTAACACCAACTGCACCACCTACCCCTACAGCGGCACCATCCACATTGATGTGGGTGAATTTAGCATCTTTGATATTTTGCCAGCCACGCTGACTGGATTTTATCAGTTGCAATGGGCCAATAGCAGGTTGAGCTTTCCGGCACAGCTAGACCAGGATGGTGATGGGCTTGTACGCGGCACCGACCCTTTCCCCACCCAATGGGATGGTGATGGCGATGGTTTGGCCGATTATTACGAATTAGCCAATGGGCTAGACCCCGCCAATCCCGATAAGGATGGCGATGGCCTCACCGATCAGGAGGAGCTGCGGCGCGGGCTAAACCCATTTAATGCGGACATAGATGGCGATGGCCTCACGGATTTGGTTGAGTGGCAGGGCTGGCAGGTCGTATACGACTATGATGAGATGGGCAATCCTCTCTTAACCTGGGCCTGGCCCGATCCTTATCTGGCTGATGGGGATCAAGATAGGTTCTCGGATGAAGAGGAGTATTTTTATGCGCTTCATCCCCGTCTGGCTTCTAGCGAGGATGCCATTTTGAATACGATTCGCTTCTCGGACGGGACGGTGACGGAGCAAGATGTGCCTTCGTTGCTGCTCCGTTTTGATGAAGAGAGCGGCGCGACGACCTTTTTGGATAATGCGGCTGGGGAGTTGGCCTCTTGCAGTGGTGATTCGTGCCCGGCAGCGGGAGGAAACGGCCGTTACAACCACGCCCTCACCCTCGACGGCACAAACGACTACATCCGCGCCCCCATGGACATCAATCCCAGTGTAGACACCTTCACCGCCGCCGCCTGGTTCAACGTCAGCGACCTCAGCATGAACCGCACCATCTTGCAGCAAGCCGTCGGTACAATGGGCATCAGCCGTGTCTGGCTGTATGTGCTGCCTTCGGGAGCGGTATCTACCTCATTGGGCGGCTCAGGCTTAACAATTCCGCAGACAGTTGGCCTGAATGAATGGCATCACACGGCCGTTACCTACGACGGCACAACGCTGCGCCTCTATCTCGATGGACAGCTAAAAGTTAGCGATGTCCGCACACTGGAACCCAGTGACGGCGATTTGTTGGTAAGTGTGGAGACGATACGGCCGTTTGCGGGCAGCATAGACGAAGTGGCTCTATACGATACGGCTTTAGATGAAACGGCCGTTGCCAACCTCGCCGCCGCCCACTACAACGTCAGCGACCTGGTCGTCGCGCCCGGCGACACCCTCAACTTCCAAATGAGCATCAGCAACACCAACCCCCTCTACCCCGCCCAAGTCGTCTATTACGGTCAGCCAGACAATTTCACCACAGTCGAAGCCATTACACCCACAGCGCGTTTGTACCTGGATGAAAGTGCGGGCGCGACCAGTTTTGCCATTGAAGGCACAACGGCCGTTGCCACCTGCGCCAGCCCCGCCACCTGCCCCATTGCCGGGCTGGCAGGACAGCAAGATACAGCCCTCTACTTTGACGGCGATGATGAATTGAACGCCGATGCGCTGCTGCAAAACTACAGCGGCACAGGCTTCACCATCTCCTTGTGGTTCTATCCCCAACCAAACGGCCCAACTTCCTTCAACAACGTCCTGGTCAATCTCCTAGACAACAATGGGGGCATCAATCGAACCGACACCAAACTCTTGATGACCTACTCTTCCGCAGACCAAACCTGCTGCGGCCTGGGTACGCCAGGGTCGGCACCTTTTGCCACCTGGCATAACTACACCATTGCCTACGATGGCGTTAACGATGTTATCTCCCGTTACTACAACGGCACCCTGGTCAATCAAAGCATCCAGACCTACGACCTGGTAGCTGGCGACCGCTTCCGTATCGGCGGCCCCAACGCCCCCGACTGGAATTTCGACGATGGCTTTGAAGGCCGTATTGACGATTTAGTCTTCTATGATCGCGCCCTTTCGGAAGCGCAAATACAGACGCTCCTGGCGGGTGGCACACCCGAATTCCCCATCCTGCCAACGGTAGACACCTACGCGGTGAGCAGCCAAGATAGTATTGACATCACCGCCTCCTTCACCATTCCCGATGGGCAGCCTTCCGGTGCATACGTCTACAGCCAATTGGCCGAAGCCGCCCTAGACATCCCCGACCTGCGCAGCGTGGCTCAAGACCCCCAGATTCTCATCCACTTCGACGAACCAACTGCCGGTAACGCCACTTTATATGCCTATCCCGAAAAGGAAGCATTTTGCAGCAGTTGCCCTCCCCTTGTAGACGATTTTGCGGGCAAAGCGGCCGAATTTGACGGCACAGGCACACGCTATGGCTGGAACAGTGTAACAGCCACCGGCCCATTTGCCATGAGTGCCTGGATATACCCCACCCATGGCGACAACAGCAGTCGCGGCATCATAGGCTCCGTCCCAAACGGCTTTCCGGCCCTCTACATCACCGCCGATGACAAGCTGGGTTTCGCCTTCCATGACGGCACGGGTTGGAACAGCGACTATACACCCGGCGGCACCATCCCCCGCCATCAATGGAGCCAGGTGGGCGTGACCTACGACGCGGCGGGTCACTTCCAAACCTACCTCAACGGGCAACCAGTTGGCGATGATGCCCTTATTGAAGGGCTTACCGTGAACTTTGCCACTAGTATCGGCTTTGTTGGCGATATTGGTGGCAGCCATCAGCCTTTCCAGGGGCGCATGGATAACGTGGTCATCTATGACGACCTGTTGAGCCAGGCGCAAATGGCGACCCTGCATGGCACAGAAGACCTCTCGCTGCACTTGCACTACACGTTGGATGAGCCACCGGGCAGCAACATCTTCCTCGACAGCACCGGCATCTATGGCGATGGCAGTTGCACCAACTGCCCTGTATTGGGCATACGTGGCGCGGTTAACCGGGCAGCCTACTTTGATGGCGATCAGATAAACGGCGTTGCCAATGCACCGGCTCACTGGCGCAATGATTTTTATGCCACCAAGTGGACGGCCGCTTTCTGGCTCAAGGCCGAATATGGACGGGTACTCGAAAATAAGAGCGTTGTTTTGCCCTTCCGCATTTGGACGAACCGCATTGATTACGGCCGAGATTGCTGTACGCCTGATTTTGGGAATGGGAATGTCTGGCCTGCCCCTAATCCCGCCGAGTGGACACACATTGTCATTTCCTATGACCAGGATGATCCTTTTACGGGCGGCATCTTTATCAATGGACAACAAATCGAACAAGGGGGAACCATCCTCATCCGCACGCTGTTTGGGCAGAGTCCTTTCCGTCTGGGCGGCTCGTTGAAGGGGTTTGTGGATGATGTGCGCCTTTACAACCGTGCTTTTGCGGTAGATGAAGCGTTGCATCTCTATGAGACAACACGCCCGGCCCTCCAATATGAATTTGAGGAGGCGGGAACGGCCGTTACCTTCACCGACCTCTCCCCTAACGAGTATGACGGCACAATTGTCAATGCCATTCCTGGTTTGGCCGGGCGCATCGGCAACGGCGTGGAGTTCGATGGCAGCAGCTATGTGGATGCGGGTGCGGCCGCCAATATCAACAACATCACCGATACCCTCACCATCATGGCCTGGGTGCGGCCCGATCAGAGTACCAGCGATCCCCAACTGCTGATAGGGGCCGGGTTGGAAAATAGTGCCAATGGCTTTGCTTTTGGCATCGAAGGGGATGCGCTCTGGCTGAGCGATGGCGTGACCACTGTCTCTTCTGGTGACATTGGGCTGGTGGCGGATACGTGGCAGCAGGTGGCAGTGAAAGTTGGCTCGGATGGCTCGACTTCTTTCTACCTGGATGGCGACCCGGTCGGCACGGGGGGTGTGGTTTCGCTGGTGGCTAATACGGATGATCACCTTTATTTGGGCGGACGGCCGTTAGCCGGTGGCACAGTGGGCGATACCTACTTCGGTCAGGTGGATGAGCTTTTCATCTATGCCCGCGCCCTGCCCAATGCCGAAATTGGCAGTGCCTATGACAACCAGTTCCGCTGGTTCCGCCAGCAGTTCGACACCTATCTGGTGGTGGACAACGATGTGCCTACTATTACGCTGCAAACCGGCGAGCAATATTGGCCGAACAGCTACATTCAGTTGGCGGTGAGTACAGATGATGCCACCTCGGCCATCTGGTCGTTCGAGTATGGCTTGCAAGCCCCTGGCGATCCAGGTTTAAGCTGGCAAGCCGCCCCCGCCTGCGCCGATGTCTCCATCGGCACAACCTGGTGTCCCTACTTCGACCCTTCCACAATGGCCGGTGAAGGCGAGTACCAGCTCCAATTCCGCGCTGTAGACGCGGTGGGCAACGAGACAATCAGCTCCCTCTACAGCTTGTATGTGGATAACAGCGCACCTGTCGTTACCAGCGATGACAATGGCGGTTGGCGCAATCTAACACCTGCCCCCGACGCAGAATTGGCCTGGACAGTGCCGCTTTCGGGCACAGTCAGTGATCCGGCTCTGGTGGGGGGCATTGTGGGCAGTGGCGTTTATACGCCGAGCGTGATGGTGACGTTGATGAACAAGGCGGGACGGCCGTTAAGCGACCCACAATTGGCAGCAGTAAATGGCCTAAACTGGTCACTGCATTATGAGATATGGGGACGGCCACACGGCCGTTTCTATCTGCAAATTACGGTTGAAGATGCGGTGGGCAACAGCAGCACCACCACCTTCGACCCCAACGGGACCCCGCTGCTGAACGAGGGTGAACTCCTGCTCGATGCCCGTCCCGCCAGCGTGGACAGCAATAGCTGGCTCTTGCCCGATGAGGTCATCAGCCAATCTGTCACTTTGTCTGGCGTGGCTAGTGAACTGCCCATTTGGGGCAATGCCCTGGCCCGTTATCACTTTGAAGAAGCTGATGGCCCAATCATTGACGATCACAGTACGTTGGACAATCACGCTGCTTGCAGCAACTGCCCCAGCCATACGGCCGGGCTGTTTGGCAATGCGCTCCAGTTTGATGGCGTAGATGATACCGTGACGACCCCGTTCCTCTTTAACCCCATCACCACAACCTTTAGTGTGGCGGTCTGGTTTCATGCGGATAGCGCCACAGCGGGGCAGAACGGACGCGCCCTTATGCAGCAGGCCAGTGTTGGCGGCCCAGGGCGCACCTTGCTTTATCTGGATGTAAACAACCGGGTGCGCAGTAATTTGGGCATTGGCACAACGGGTACGTTTGCCGCGCCTACGCCGATTACGCATGATGAATGGCACCATGTAGTGCTGACGTATGATGGGGACGAGGCGCAGATTTTTGTAGACGGCCGTTTAGCCGTCACCCACACCGTCATCGCCGAAAATACCTTAGGCGGCCTCTTCTTGGGCAGCAGTTTTGGCACTTCTGGCTTCTTCACAGGGCTGCTGGATGAGGCGATGGTCTTTGAGCGCGTCTTGAGCGCAGAAGAGGTGTTAGCCCTGGCAACGGCCGATAACAGCGGCGTGAGTACCGTTGATGTGTGGCTGGAACCCTTCAGCTTTGCTGGTACTCCTAACACACCAGCCTGGCAGCCAGCGACGCTCCATTCACCCCTGAGTAATGCGTCCGCTTGGGATTACACCTTGCCTGCTGGCCTGGAAGGATTCTACCAATTCAACCTGCGCGGTAGGGATGCCTTTGGCAATACGAGCAGTGAAAGCACGGTGTGGCGTGGGATTGTGGATATGGTGGCGCCGACGGTGGCGGTAACGGCCGTTCATCTCGGTGGCGGCAGTGCGGCGCAAACAGAGATTAGCTTTGCCACCAGCGATCCTTTCTTGGATATGAGCAATCTCAATTTGCCCTGTGCGCCCAACACCTGGCAAACCAGCACCTACGAGGCAGAGGCCACGCGCATAGATGGCCTCAGCGCCACCTGCCGCATTCCCGGCCACGAGCTGAATGCGATTACGGCGCAGGTCTGTGACCTGGCGGGGCATTGTGCAGATGATGCCGTTACCTTGTCGCCTTCGCCGCAACTTGCCAGTGTGGCTATTCTGTCGCCCACGCATCATGTTACCCTCAGTGGCAACGACCTGATTGTGCCGATTGGCGGCGGGGCTTATGACACGAATGGCATTGAGACGGTGGCTTTGCAAATCAATGGCGTGGCTTTTGATGCCGTTAGCTTTGGCGGCGCGGCGACGGATACGCTGTGGTCAATGGCTGATTGGCTGCCCACGACGAGTGGCACGTACACATTGACGGCCGTTATGACCAATACGCTGAATACGGCCGTTTACGACACCATCAACGTCAACATTGAGATACAGAACTGCTTTACCGAGTATGATAGTGATAACTTCACCGATTTTGCCAGTGAGGATGCCCGTGCGGTGCAGTGGGCGGTGTCTGCTGCCCCAGCCGGCAGCACCATTAAAGTTGCCGGTATCTGTGCGGGGGTGCAGGGCAATGGGGTCATGACCCAAACTGTGGCTATCTCTAAGTCGCTCACGCTAGTTGGCGGCTATGGGTTGGGTGGCAATTGGGACATTTCCCAGCCGGAGGTGTATGAGACGGTGTTGACTGCGGGGGAAAACGGCCGTGTCGTTACCATTATGGATGCAGGCACTGTCACCCTCAAAAATCTGACGCTCACCGGTGGCAAGGCGGTGGCTCCTGGCGGTTTCGGCAACCCTGCCAATTATGGCGGCGGCATCTTCCAGCAAAATAGCACAGGCTACCTGGAAAATGTCCTCATCCAGGGCAATTATGCCGAGCGGTATGGCAGTGGCATCTATGTCAGTGGCGGTGAACTGGTCATTACGGGTACAAGCATCATCTCCAATACGCAGCCGAATGTGCCAGTTAATCGCCGCGGTGGCGGCATCTTCGTAGCCAACAACACAACTTTGACAATGACCCATTCGCTCGTGGCGAATAATCTCAGCGAAGGCGGGGCAGGCATTTATGGGGGGAATAATGTCAGCATTTACTTGGCCGACACGACCATTGAGGGCAATACGGCCATGAATGCGGCGAATTTTGGCTTTGCTGGCGGTATCTTCACGGGGGGCAGCTTACTGATAGAGAACAGCACGATTAGCCATAATGCGGCTGGTACGATAGGCGCGGGCATTCGTCTGGCTGGTGGCAATATGGTCATGGTCAACAGCACTGTCAGCGGGAATGAGACGGTGGGTACGACGGGGGGCATTCAGGTAGAGGCGGGGGCGACAGCCAACATCTGGTTTAGCACGATTGTTAGTAACACGGGGACGAGTGGGGTGGAATTTCTGGGTACGACGGTGATGAGCAGCAGTATCATCGCCTATAATGGCCTGGATTGTGCGCCAGGCTCGCTGACGGATGGTGGCTATAATCTGGACAGTGATGGTAGTTGTGGTTTGTCGGCTGGCAGCAGTTGGCCTGATACGGACCCATTGCTGCTGCCCTTAAGCAATCATGGTGGGGCCACGGAAACGCACTGGCCTTTGTTCTCCTCGCCTGTACGCGATGTGATGCCGGTGGGGGCGAATGGCTGTGGAACGGCCGTTACAAGTGACCAACGCCATATCCCCAGACCGCAAGGCACGGGCTGTGACATCGGTTCGGTCGAAGGTACGCCTAATTCTGCCCCAGTTGCCGTGATGGATCTCTTTACAGCGACGGAAGATATAACTCTGACAGTGGCCGCACCAGGTGTGCTGCTGAATGATATGGATGCGGAAGGGGATGTGTTAACGGCCGTTCTCACCACAACTACCAGCAGCGGCGTACTTGACCTCGCCAGCAGTGGTGCGTTTACCTATACAGGAGCGGCCAACTTCTGTGGCTCCGATGTTTTTAGCTATCTGGCAGATGATAGCTATTCCCTTTCCACTATTGCCACCGTGACTTTGACGGTGAACTGTGTCAACGACGCGCCGATTGCCGCAAGTGACAGCTACACCTCTAGCGAAGACCTGCCTCTGGTCATCAATGCGCCCGGTATTCTGGCGAATGATGTAGATGTGGACAACCTTGTGCTAACAACCACGCTGCTGGCGGATGTTGTCAGTGGCACTTTGATCTTAGGGGCTGATGGCAGCTTCAGTTACACACCCGATGAGGATGTTTGTGGCCATGACCAGTTCACTTATGAGGTGACGGATGGGCTGGCCGTGTCGTCGGCTGATGTTGACCTGACAATTCTTTGTTTGCCGCCGACAGGTGCGGCGGGAGGCCCTTATATGGTAGATGAGGGCGGTTCGGTGGTGCTGGATGGCTCTGGTTCTTCACAGTTGATAACGGAGTTGTTACCGGGTGAGCTAACCTATGAGTGGGACTTTGATTATGATGGCCACAGCTTTGATGTGGATGGGACGGGTATGACGACGGTGTTAACGGCCGTTTCTCTGGATGGCCCGGACTTGTTCATGATTGGCTTGCGGGTGGTGGATGGCAGTGGCCTGACGGACACGGTGACGACAACGCTTGCAGTGGTGAATGTGGTGCCAATGATAACGGCCGTTACCAACAACAGCCCCGTCCCTATCTCGGAGACAGCCACCATCATCGTCACTGCCACAGACCCCATTGACAATCTGATGTACGCCTTCGATTGTGATAATGATGGTCTCTTTGAGGTGGGGCCACAGGTTGGGAATATGACCTCGTGCAGCTTCACGGTTGCCGGCGACCATCTCGTTCATGTGCAAGTCACCGATGGTGATGATGGCCTGGCCACTAGCAACACCACAGTTTCGGTCATATCCGTAGATACAGGTTTCACCATCTATTTGCCCTTTGTTTCCCAACCTTAACTGGAACTATTGGCAACGGCCGTTTTCGCCCCAATTGTTGCTAGACGCGGGAAACGGCCGTTGTCAACATTCTTGTTGCTTCACTTCATCTTTTGGTCATGACCTTGCCCCATTTGGCTTCTGTTTTTTTGGGGAGCGAGCACCCAGCATTTAGTTATACTGTTTAAGGCCATAAACTGACATTTTCTTGGAGATTAGAGACTAGAGATTGACCAGTCTCCAGTCTCTAGTCTCCAATCTCCTTTTTCAGAATGTCAATTTGGGACCACGTTGAGTATAGCTTGCTTGTATCTAATTTATGACCATTTCGTGTGCATAGGTACATTATTTTGCTACTTGACGTTAGCCGCTCTCAAGCCGAAGCACCAGAATAATGACGGATGCCAAATCGCCAAAACAGACGGGAGACGATCAGCAGCCCGGCCGTTAATCCTACTGTCCCCAACAACAATTGGTTGGTGAGGCGGCCGATCAACCCCTGCGCCGGAATCGTGACGGCAAAAGCAATAGGCACAATAAAGGTAAGAGCAAAGCGCAACCAACCAGGATAAAGGCCAATCGGCCAGCGGCCGGCATTATACATGCTCTGGAAGATGACCAGAATATTCTCTACACGCACAACCCAGAAGGAGCAGGTAGCTAACATGAGCCAGAAGCTGTAGACGATAAGCCCGCCGCAGAAAAGGACAAGCAGGAAAACGGCCGTTTCCGTCCACCCTACTACCCGTTCTAACCGGGTCAGAGCCACACCCAATACACCAATACCTAGCAGCACATCAATCAGCTTCCAGATTTCAATCCGCTGGATACTGACCAAGACTTGGGCATCCGCTGGTTTGGTCAGCTTAAAGTCGAGTGTCCCCTTACGCACATCCTCCATAAACCGCTCCATACTGGGGCTGATCACCAGATTGATGATGCCGCCCATCAGCGTGTGAATTCCCACCAGAGCAATCAGGTGCGCCGGCAGCCAGCCGTTCAGTTCATCGGTATGGGCAAAGACAACAGCCAACCCACCCAGCGACACCACGAGCGTGAGTGCTGCCTCTAATAACTGGATGAAAAAGTTGGCTCGATATTCCAATTCACCCAGTACACCGAGGCGAACGTAGACAGCGATAATGCGCAAATAGTGCATAAAGTTCCTTCGAGATAAGCAAGGAGCCAGTGAGCGGTAAGCAAAGACCTATAGCTATCCATTGAAAACCAAATTAGGTAGGAGTTACCCACTTGAAGTGCTGTGGCCGGCCTCCTGGCCGAGCCACCTGTCTGGCGTGGTGTGACACCGGCCAGAGCAACTGCGTAAGTCCTATTAGGATTACCGGCTAAGCGCCAAAGGCAGCGTAGCGGCGTATGCCAGCACGCCACACCAATTTAACGGCCGAAAGCGTCAAACCGAACCAGATCACCTGAGCCCCCAAACCCAACCAGGCATCTGCCTGAGGCAGCCGCCCCAGCAGCAGCTCTACCGGAAAAGACAACATCCAGCGAAATGGTGATATCGTGGCCATAGTTTGCACAAATGGGGGCAGAAGCACCAGTGGCGCAACCTGCCCACCCAGGAAAAATTTACCTAGAAAATAGATACGATTAATAGCCGCAATACGTGTGGTCCAAAAAGCGGCCATGGCTACAGCCCAGCCTAACAAGAACTGGATTAAAAACGCCAGCACAATGGCTGGCACGGCTAGCAGAGTCGCCCACAGGGGCGTGTACCATGCCGGTTGAAACAGCCAAACTAGCAACAGGGCTGTGGGGCCAATCACCAGGAGTGTAAACAACTTATGGCTTAAGTTTTCAGCAATGTCCATATGAATGGGATGAAGGGGCTTAAGCAGCAAAGGCGACAGCAAGCCCTGGCGAATGCGATAATCGTATTCCCACATATGCCAGGTAAAGGTGAGATGATTGACAATCATCATCGAAATGTAGTAGGCAGCAAAGTCTGCGCCATTATAACCGCCGACCGAACCACCACCAGCCTCAGCTACGGCCGACCAGACTACCAGATAGACCACTGGCTCTAAAACTGTGCCGATGAGCCAGATAAATGCGGAAACTCGGTATTGGAGTTCGACCGCCATGGCGACTTTAAACTGTGCCCGGTAAATCTCAAACAGTTCCATCATGCCGCTTTCAACCTTGCCCCCAACGCACTATGTCCATTGTAAGCCAGGTTTTGGTTGCCAGAAACATCATATCGCTTTACGCGCCACGAATGGCCCATCATTGGGCAAAAACCTGCTCGATCACATCCTCAATCGGCGGATCTTGGATGGTGAGGTCATTAATGGGCAGGGCATTGAGGAGACGGGAGGTGACGACGGCCGTTTCTCCCTTCGGGACGCGCAGCACTACTTGGCCTGGGCTGTAGGCAATGACATCGCCAAAAGGTGCCAGCGCTGCCGCGCCCTGGCCCTCCGTTGCGCCCGGCTGCAAATCCACGACAATGGTTTTATGTGGCGAGAAGCGTGCAACCAGCTCTGCCAGGGCACCGTCGAATAGTAAACGGCCGTTGTGAATCACAATCACCCGCTCACATAACGCCTCCACATCAGCCATGTAATGGCTTGTCAGCAGCACAGTGGCATTATGCCGCTGGTTATACTCAGCCACAAACTGACGAATGCGCCGCTGAGCCGTTACATCCAATCCCAACGTAGGTTCATCCAGAAACAGCACCTTAGGTCGGTGCAGCAGCGCCACCGCAATTTCACACTTCATGCGCTCCCCCAGCGATAAATTGCGCACGGGCTTGTGTATCAGGGGTCCCAAATCCAGCAGATCAACCAGTTCAGCCAGCGTCTCTTTATACAGAGCTTCCGGAATGTGATAGATGACCCGATTAAGCTCAAACGAATCTGCCGCGGGAATATCCCATACCAGTTGGTTCCTTTGCCCCATCACCAACGTCATTTGCCCTAAAAATGCTTTCTGGCGCTGCCAGGGCGTAAAACCCAGCACCGCCGCCTGTCCGCTGGTGGGATGCAGCAGGCCGGTGAGCATTTTCAGTGTTGTTGTCTTACCAGCACCGTTTGGCCCCAAAAAGCCAACCATTTCTCCTGGGTGAACGTGAAAGCTTATCCCGTCTACCGCATGGATGTCTCTGGTTTTGCGCCGCACCAGGCTGCGCACAGCAGCCCGCACACCGGCGTCACGTTCATGAATGGTGTATGTTTTTTGCAAGTTCTGGACAGAAATACAAGGAGATGGGGTGAGCATCACCAAATTATGGCACAGGTTAGTAATCCGGCAAATGGCAATGAGAAGCCGGGGTCTACGAACAAGTTGCTCATGTACCCCTGATCTTAACCGCTTCCTGTCGAGGTATCTATTCCCTGGATAAGTTACTTTACCAGTCTCCCAGAATGACCACAATTATTTTGGCCGATGGCAATGTGGATAACGGGAACAGCCCAGTTACCCACAAGGCCACAGCCACTACGACAACGGCCGTTCCACCCCTTCAATCACACCCCAGTCTTTGCCCGCGTTCACAGCACGTTCAATTGTTGATGATGTCCATCCAAGTTGGCTGATTTAAAACTGTCAGCCACAGTTAACAAGTCTCAGTAGATCGAAATCCTTGTAGAGCGATTTTGCAAATCGCTCAGACGATTTACAAAATCGCCCCACAGCACACTCGTGATCTGTTTCGATCTACTAAGTCTTGGAGATTCCTTGCAAGCTGGTTGTGGCCGTTTTGAGCGTCCTTTTGCTCCGCTTCTTCTTGTCCATTTTTGAGAGTTCACTCCAATACCTACAGCAACCGGCTGACCAATAATCCGAAAAGGTAAAGCCCCATGCCAAATGCCGTATGATTCACCAAACTTCGAAATCTCGCCTGTGTCGGATTTGCTGTTTTAGATGCCGCCAACCCCAACCCAAATGAAGGATGCATGAGGAAGAACGGGGCAAAAACCGTGATCATACCAAAGACAACGGCAGGAATCAGCGTAGGGTGCTGAAGCCAATTACTGCCAACCATTGCCACAAAAGCTAGGGCAAACGTGACACCAATAGAGTAGTGCTTAGTTAAGTTAATTTTTACACAATATGCAGGGCTACAAAATAGCCAAAATCGTCGTTCATTGTTCTTTAACAACCGGATAAAGTTTTCTCAGTTTGATACGAGCATCCTCAGCCGTGAATTGCCAATGAATCTTAGCCTGTAGGGAATTGCGCCGAAGCTGCCAAGCGGCAACTTCCTGAGCGACAGTCTCCTTGTTCGGCAAGCGACGATTAAGACATTGACGGGTGAGAACGGAAAGTTCACATTCGGCCACATTAAGCCAAGAGCCGTGTTCAGGCGTGTAATGCCATTCTAACTTGGCCGCAATGCGTCTGGCTTCTTGAGGGGGGAAGGCTGCATAAAGGCAGGCAGGGGAATGAGTATTGAGATTGTCGGTGATAAGGACAATCTTCTCCGCCTCAGGAAAGTCCTCATCCACCAAAAGGCGTAGCTCTTGAGCCATATCCAGACTTGTGCGTCGGTTGGTGACATGAACCCTGCGCCAGCCTGTCAAAGGTTGTACCTTGATAAAAAGGTTGACAGTCCCGTTACGTGTGTACTGATAATCCTGACGAACTACCTCACCAGGGGTCATCGGTAAATGGCCCCGAGGCGTTTCATGCAAGGTCACACTTTGTTCATCCAGGCAAACTTGGGGTCGCTTGGGGTCAAAAGGTCGTTGATACACTTCCAAAACATCTTCCATCTTAGCCACGTACTGGGCTGAGGGTTTACCGATACACCAGCTTTTCACTCGCCATGGCTTGAGGTCGTTTTTTTTAACCGTTCCCAGACGGCTACGTGGCTAATGCTCTCTATGACTTCTAGTTCTACCAGCTGCTCGGCTAACAATCTCATTGTCCACTTACTCACTCCCTCTGGTGGGTCGCTACAGGCCAAAAGCGTTAATTGCGCTTCTACCTCCCCTGTTAGTTTTGGGGGAGACCCTGACCGAGGTTTGTCATATAAGGTGGCTTCCATCCCTTCATCCAAGTAGCGTTTCCTAATATTGGCCACTGTTTTCTTACTCACCTGCATGGCCTCAGCTATCCTGGCATTTGTCCAATGCTCCCCTTGACTGTAATCTGTTAGCAAGAGGATGCGTGCTCGTGTTTGGGTACGAGCCGCCGTTTGCCCACTTCTGATGATGCTGGTTAAACTTGTTCTTTCTTCGGTTGTTAAGGTTATTTTTCTATGTTTACTCATGAGCGTAATTGTACGCTCTTCTTTGATAGTGTAAAATTTTTCTTAACTAAGCAGTAGTGGGCGATCCATCCAAGCCCACATTCTGCTCTCTTCTGCGGCGAAGCTGCAATATTTGAATGTTTAAAAATACCGTCAGGCATATACAGAAGCCAGCGGCCAACGAAGCAGATATTAGACGGCGTAATCTTGAAGACCCACTTGAGAAATAATCCACAAAGGTCAAAGGTCAAGGTAGCCCCAAGCCCCAAGAGAAATGTTTGAAGGAAAGTATTTAGAAACGGATTTATCATCATGAGATTTTGTATTCTTTAGGGGGCTTGCTTCGGTACTTGTACCCATAATGAAGGACAAGGAGCCTCACCAATCCTCCCATCTTCTGTGACAACGCCAATGGTCATTCCCCTTGCTTGTTGTCATTTGACGGATCCATAGGCATAGCCGAATGAATGGATAACAAGGGCATGCCCAAGTCACGAACCTTCTTTAAGATGCCATGTAATGCAGCCTGATCCACAACGGTACCCATCAGGAGTGTGTTGCCATCTTTTTCCAAGGTGATGGTCAATCCTTCAAACCACTCCAGCCAAAGTGAACTCAAGTGTCCCTTGATTCGGATCTGATAGACCATTGGCTGATCAGGTTCACGTTCCGAGTGATATTCATCTGGCACCATGAGATCTCACCGTGATCACAACATTCCCCTTTTTACGGCCCGTGTCCACATAACGGTGCGCCTCGACCATCTGCTCCAGTGGATAACACCGATCAATGACCGCTTTTAGCTTGTCTGCCTCAATCAGTTCTTTCACGAAAAGGAGATTTCCCATACTTTCTTTTGAGTCCAACTTTGCCATCGTAACGTAAATTCCGTGCGGGGTGAGCAGTTTTGAGGATGCTGATTTCGGTAACTTTCCCACCGTATCAAAGACGACATCATAACGTTCATTTATGGATGACAAATCTTCTCTCGTATAGTCTATGACGCTGTCAGCACCCAGGGCTTTCACCATCTCCAGGTTAGGCGTACTGCAAACACCTGTCACCTCTGCGCCAAAATGTTTTGCCAACTGTATGGCATATGTGCCAACACTTCCCGAAGCACCATAGATCAGAACCTTTTGGCCATGCTGGATATTTCCTTTGCGGAGCAGGCGCAGTGCTGTGGTCGCGCCTATGGGGACAGCGGCGGATTCCTCATAGGTCATGTTAACCGGCTTTTGGGCAACCATTGATTGTTCCGGCATACATTTATATTCGGCGTATGCGCCAAATTTCTCTGTGAGGGTGGATGCGAATACTTGATCACCTACCTTGAACCGGGTGACATCCTTTCCCACAGCTTCCACTTCGCCGGCGAGTTCCATGCCGTAGATTGGATGTTTTGGTTTGGTGAAACCAAGCGTAATCCGGGCAGGCAGCCAAAGCAAGGGTGGAACGGTAAAGCTGCGCATCCGAAAGTCACCGGCCGTGACGGTGGTTGCGTGAACTTTGATTAGAATCTCGTTGTCTTTAGGGGTTGGTTTTTCAACTTCTTTAAGCTGAAGAACTTCAGGTCCGCCATATTGGCTTGCTACAATTGCTTTCATTTTAATATCCTTCCTTCTGGTAAATTGCGTAGGGTTGAGATTGATCCCAATAAATAAATCTATGCTGTGCGGAGTTGGCGAGTTGATGGTTTGCGGATGATCCATTCAGCGACGGCGAGATTGATTACCCAGGCTGCGCCCATCAACAAGGCATTTTCAAACTCACTGGGTGTGCCCAAAAGCAGCGCCCCGGCCATCCCGGTTAAAACCTGCGTGCCTGCACCAAGCCCAATGGCATAGGCTCGCACCATCCAGGCACGGTGCTGCCTGATGTCTCCTTGTCGAATGGCGAAATAACCCAGGATAATCGCCAAAACCATGCCCGACCCGAACAGAAGCCGAAAGATATATAGAAGATCACTGGCATCGTCCGGGCGGGGGTAGAACAACGTCATCCACAGACCTGAAAATCCAACAACCAATCCGCATGGAACCAGGAGCCGACCAGCCCAGCGGTGCCATTTGACACCGCGCTGCCAGAGGCGGCTCACAAACTGGAATGCTCCCATGAGTGCATACAGTCCGGCACTGACGATATGCAGCACCACAGGTAGTGGCGAGGCAAAAAAGCGGGCGTTATCTGGCGTGATCTCTGCGCCGCTCGCCAGTTCATTCAAGCGCAGAACACCGAAAATGAGGGGAATGATGCTGAGAAAGATCAGGGCAACGGGCACTCGCCATATTCGCCAACTCTTTCTTGCTGTGATGCGGGCTGTAGGAATTTGATTGTTTTTCACTATATTCGCTTTCATCTTTAACTCCGGGGGAATTTTTGTGTAGATTAGAGGAACAAGCGATCACAGAATCGCTTGTCCACTCCAAACAATTTCAGGCAGCCTTACTCGGTTCCACCTTGACGTTTCCCTGCTCAAGCAAGGGTTCAGAGGCTTTCTCGCGGCGTTCAGAAAAGAGGGCGTATCCCAACCATACCAGTGCCAATCCAGTCGGTATCAAGGCGACCTCAGGTTGGTACTCTGCCGGAACCATTGAACCGAGAGGAATCAGCAAGGCACTGAGGGCAAGCAAACCACCCGCCCAGTGTGATAGGACGCGGGCACGGAACGTAGCGATACCGAATAGCAAGGGTCCTAAGATAAACATGGGGCCTGATAAATTCCACAGCGTGGGGAGGATTCCGAGGTCTATTTCACTGGGGATGCCAGAAAACATTCCCAGGAAACCTGCTACAAACTCCGGCGTCTCGGTAACCAGGCGTGGCAGGATAAATGCCTCCACAAATGATAAGGGCATGACGATCCCAAACCAGAGGCTAATCAGGAGGAAACCGGCCAGACCCAGCCAACCGGACTTTTCTGCCTGCCTTGTATACAGCCCTGCCATGCCAAACAGTCCAAAGAAGCCCATGGCAGTCGCCGCAATATGGACGTTCACCCAAGTGGCAGTGGTGACGGCTTCAGGAACGTTCACGGGATGGTACATTCCCATGACGATCATGCACAGCCCTGCCAACACGACCGATACACCTGCCAGTTGCATGAGAGCCGATGCGGTCATCTTCGTCTTGCTCTCCTGGATTACGGACTTTTTATTTGTGTTCATCTGCAAGTCTCCTTTTTTGGGGAAAAATTCATTGGCATTGCTGCCTGTTTGTTTTCAACTGAAAGGAAATATACAAATGAATGTGGGAAGAGGTCTTCCCCACATGTGGGGAATTACGTGGGGAGATTGGCGTGCAGCCGCGATTTCTTATCGCGCATCAACAACAGAGTAAGATGTTGGCTACGACCAATAATTTTTTGCGTTAGATCAATCCTAATTCGATGGCACGTTTAACGGCCGCTCGGCGGCTGTTGACGTTGAGTTTGCTGTAGATGCCCTTGGTGTGTGTGCGAACCGTGCTTAAGGCGATTACAAGCTCATCAGCGATCTCTGGCCCGGACAGTTCCGTTGGGAACAGGCGCAGAATATCCAGCTCGCGCTGGCTGAGCGGCTCGATGAGGGGTTGCGGAGCGGCCGGATTGCTTTCGCTGCTGAAATGCTCCTTTGTAAATGCTTCCAGCAGCTTTTGGGTATAACCTGGCATAATCCCATGTATAGCAGCTTCGTGAAGTAGTTCCATCATGGGTGGGCCTTCGTCCAGAAAGGTGCGTACATAGCCTTCTGGCTCAGCCAGTTTTAGGGCGCGTTCCAGGAGGCCAAGTGCAGTGGGGGTGTCGGTTTGCAACTGATGGGCAAGTGCCAGGAGTATGAGGATTTCGATGACAACGCCTATTCGACCACCCTCCTCGGCAAATTTGAGCAGGCGATCCAATAAGGCTGTTGCTTTATGGAGGGTGTTTTGGTTACGGCCGTTCCCTCTTTGAGCCAAAAGCAGCCGAGCCAGTGTGATGTGCTCAAACTCGCGCAGATAGCTCAGGTCATCCTCGACTGACACTCCCTGCTGACGCGCCCAACTGAGAGCTTCATCCAATCTTCCCTGTGCTATCCGTACACGTGTTTTCAACGCCTGGATAGGACGGAAATTGGGGGAAAAATCGCTAACATACAGGGGTGCGGCCTCTTCGAGCAGGTCAAACGCACCCTCCAGGTCTCCCTCGGCTTCTCGTATTCGAGCCAGGGCGACGCGCCAGCGAAAGGGGTTTTTCGGCAGTCCGTTGAGTTCACCCAGTTCCTGGCTTTTCAGGAGGTGCTGTCTGGCGGCACTCAAATCGTTTTGATCGCGGTAGATCTCACTCATACCCACGTGCATATCTGCCGCGCCGCGCAGGGCAGGCCGACCCTGTTTTGTGGCAAGCTGCAAACCATGCTTGTAGATGCTCATTGCCTCGCGCAGACGCCCTTGCGCAATTCGTATATCAGCCAGGGTAACGGAGCCGCCGACTACATCTGAGATGAACCCGGCCCGCTGTAAATAAGCCATGCCATCAGCAAACATCTGATATGCCTTTTCGAGATCAGCGCTGGTCCAGAAAGCAAGCCCCAGGAGCGACGAGGCTGCCCCGTACAGAAAGTTATCATCCTCAGGCGCGATTTCAAGTACCTGCTGAGCGTATCTTATGGTGTTCACCACATCGCCCTGCATTAAGGCGATTCCGGCTTGATACATGGCCACGGAACCAGGGAGGCGTTGGAAGCCCTCTTCATCGCCATAAATTGGCTGCTTCCGAATATCCGTCGGGTTATCCAACCAACGTTGGGCATTCCGCAGTAAGGACTCAACACCGTCAAGATGACCATTCTGTAGTAACGCCCCAGCATAGTGGACACTGAGTACGGGCCTGTCCTGGAGCAGTTTTTCGGGGAGTGCCTGGAACCAGCCGAGAAGGGTGCTTTCCTGCCTCGTCTGGCCCATTTCTGGCACTGAGCGTTCGATCAAGCTCGCTGCTCGCTCGAAATCAGTGCCGGTCAGGGCATGGCGAATGGCATCGGCCAGCGAACCATTGTTTTCGTACCACTCGCTGGCACGCCTATGCAGTGTCGCAACCTGTTGCGGCTGCTCTGCCATCAGGTGTACATTGAGAACTTCGGCAAAAAGGTGATGATAACGATACCATTGGCGCTTATCATCCAGCGGAATGAGAAAGAAGTTGCCTCGTTCCAGTGACTCTAATCGTGCCTTGCTTTCTGGCTGACCGGTAACGGCCGTACACAATGGCCCATTCAATCGTTCGAGAATGGCCGTTTGTAATAAGAAGTGGCGAGTTGGTTCCGGCTGGCGCTGTAGAACCTCTTCAACCAGATAGTCCACGATGTAACGATTATCGCCGGTGAACGCCTGTAAGAACCCAGAAATATCATCGCGCCCCTGCATCGAGAGGGCGGCAAGTTGGAGGCCAGCAATCCAGCCTTCGGTACGGGCTTCCAACCTGGCGATATTATCTTCGGTGAGATTTAGGCCCATCACCTGTTTGAGGAAGACGGCCGTTTCTGCCACACTAAAACGCAAATCATTGGCTCTTAGCTCGGTCAACTGGCTGCGGACACGCCATCGGGCCAGGGGCAAATTGGGGTCTTCACGGGTGGTGATGACCAGGTGCATCTGTGGCGGCAGATGTTCCAACAAAAAGGCAAGTGTCCCATCAATCTGGGCTTCATCTACGGCATGATAGTCGTCCAAGACAAGGATAAATGCTTCTGGTAAGGCGGTGATTTCATTAAGCAGGGCTGTCAGGATAGATTCGATGGGTGGAAGCTGGGCCGATTCTAAGACACCCAGCAGTTGCTTGCCAAAAGTTGGGGATATTTTCTGTAATGCGGCCACAAAGTAAGTGAGAAAGCGGGTAAGGTCGCTGTCCCTTTCATCGAGAGACAGCCAGGTGAACGGCCGTTTACCGCCAGCAATCCATTCTGTAATTAACGTTGTTTTGCCAAAGCCAGCCGGGGCCGAAATGAGTGTCAGCTTACTGCCTTGTTCCAGACTGTAACTGAGCTTTTGGGTAAGGTGAGGGCGGGGGACGAGAAACGGCCGTAAGCGAGGCACATACAGTTTGGTCTGTAACAAGTCATTAGACATACGAACATTATAACTGATATTTCTCCTGGATTAGGTGCAGTTGCCAAACTCTATGGTGTGGCTGCTTGTGAGCACCACGCATTCTGATTCCGCTGCCAGCGCAAGGAAGTCCACTTGAATCATAAGTAAAACCTCACCCCAACGCCATGCCCGCCACAAAGCGATCCATAAACTCCATGTTGGCATCCAGATCAATTTGCTCTGCCTGCTGCGCCAAACGCACCCCACGCGCAAACCCTTCGTCGGTGAGAAAGGCCGCCGCACCCAGCCCCGCCCCATTGGGAATATTTTCTACTATTTCCTGCGGCACAGGTGGAATCATCCCCAGGGCCAAGGCCGCTTCAATATCTACCTGCCCGCCAAAAGAGCCAGTCAGAATCACCCGCTGCAACTGCGCTGGCTGCAAATCCAACTGCGCCATCAAGATGTCAATGGCGGCACGAATAGCTCCTTTTGCCTTTTGCAGTTCACGAATGTCGAATTGGGAGAGATAGATGTTGCCTGCTGGCGAAAGCGGAACCCGCCGCCCTGGCTGCCCGTTGGGGTTTGGTTGGGCATAAGGAGAATGGGGGTTGATACGGCCGTTATCCTCCACCGCCCCAATCTGCCGCAAAACCTGTATCGCGCTCAACAGCCCCGAACCCGTTAAACCAACCGGCGGCTCAGCGTCAATTGTCTGCAAAACCAACTCATCGCCATGAAGCGAAATTCGTGTCACGGCCCCGGCCACCGCCCGCGAACCGCAAGCGATGCTTACCCCCTCAAATGCTGGCCCCGCGGCCGTTGAAGCCACCAAAATGCGACGGCCGTTCGTCACCATAATCTCGCCATTCGTCCCCAAATCAATCGCCACCATCGGCCCGGTTGCCCTATCAAACTCAAAATAAGCCAGGCAAGCCAACGCATCCGACCCCACAAAACCGCCAATCAACGGCGGCAAAGCCACCTGCACCCTGTCAGCCACAATCCCATCCAGCAAAGCTGCTCCACCCGCTATAGCCCCCAGTTGATACGGCTGGAAGGGCATCACTGCCAACGATGCCACGGGGAGTTGGCTGAGTAAATGGTGCATGGCTGGATTGCAAACGATGACGATTTTTTCAATACGCTCTTGAATTCGCGCCGATAGTTTCAGTGAATCAATCGCCTGATTGATGGAAGAAACGGCCAGCCGGTGCAAACGCAGGGCATCGGCCTCATTGTTCACCGCAGCCGACAGCCGCGAGATGACATCCGCGCCATAAACGGTTTGCTGGTTCAGGCTGGCCCCCCCCGCACACACCTCGCCATTATCTAGCATGGTCAAAAAGGCAGCGGCCGTTGTCGAACCCAAATCAATCGCCAGACCCAGCGGCACATGCCGCTGCCGCTGATAGCGGTTGCTGGCCTTGAAGTTTTTGTCGGAGTAGACGGCCACTGGAGCCAGGACGATTTGGGCATCATGGGCAATACGCGCCCGGCAGGCCAGCCGATTGCCCACCGCCAACTCGCCAGGGGTGAGGTGTTTGTGTTCAATTTCATCGGGTTCGGCCAGCCCCTGTTCGTGCAAAACCTTACACTTGCCGCAGGTGCCACGTCCAGCACAGGGCTGCTCGACGGGCAGCTCTAGTTCGGCCAGGATTTCGCCGAGGATACGGCCGTTCGCCACTTCCGCCTGTCTTGTCTCTTCACCAATCACCACCGTCAACATGTGCATCGAAAAATACCGATCATCCCTTCAACTCCGAAAGACCCGAATTCAATTGATAATTCCTACGAATGATCACGCAAAGCCACCAGAATGCCAAATTTTTTCCCTTTGCTCCATGGTAGGAACCACTTTCATACTGAATTTGGCGCACAAAGGGAAGTGGTCGGAAGCAGAGTAAACGGAGTCTATATCGTTAACAACATGACAGGCGGAGAGGTTGGAGCTTAACACAGGATCAGCCATTGGGGGCTGCGCCACCAGGCAGCGTGAGGGCTGGCTAAACCTTGTTTGGGTCGTTGGAGAACGGCCGTTGGCAAAACACCTCGTGTTCCCAAACGCAGCAGCCGCTTATTCATCTCTTTGTATTCGGGCAGATAGTTGTGCCGTGCCGTTGAGCGCGGGCCGAATCACAAAGCGGGGCATTTTTATTACGAAAAAAAAGCTCGTGTTGTACATATGCTTCATATGTACGGCCGTATACATGACAAAAAAGACGACTGTTTCGCTCTCTAGAGACATAGGCGCATATAATATCCAACTAAATTACCCCAAAGAAAGAAGGAGAGTTGGTATGCGATTAGCAGATAAAGTGGCTTTGATTACAGGTGCAGGCTCCGGCATTGGTCGGGAGACGGCCCTTTTGTTTGCGCGTGAGGGCGCGAAAGTGGTAGCGGTAGATATTAATGACACGGCGGGCAAGGAGACGGTGCAGATGGTTGTGGAGGATGGCGGAACGGCCGTTTACGTTCACGCCGATGTCGCCCAGGCCGCCGACTGCGAAAAAATGGTGCAAACGGCCGAATCCACCTACGGCCAACTTAACATCCTCTTCAACAACGCTGGCATCTCCCATGCCCAAGATGACGATGCCCTCAACACCAGCGAAGAAGTGTGGGATTTAACCTTTCAAATCAACGTAAAAGGCGTGTTTCTCGGCTGCAAATATGGCATTCCGGCTTTGCGGCGGGCGGGCGGTGGTTCCATCATCAATGTCGCCTCCTTCGTGGCCCTGCTGGGCGCAGCCACGCCCCAACTGGCCTACACCGCCAGCAAAGGCGCTGTCCTCTCCATGACCCGCGAATTGGCAACCATCCATGCCCGCGAAAACATTCGGGTGAACGCTCTCTGCCCCGGCCCGCTTCGCACCGAACTGCTCATGAAATACCTGAACACGGAAGAGAAACGGCAGCGGCGGTTGGTTCATATTCCCATGGGGCGTTTTGGCGAAGCACATGAAATCGCCAGGGCTGTGCTGTTCCTCGCCAGCGACGAATCATCCTTTACAACAGGTTCAACATTTGTGGTGGATGGGGGCATAACGGCCGCTTACGTCACCCCCGAATAAAAATAGGAGACTAGAGACTGGAGATTCAGTCGTTCAAAAACAGATGAATTTGACGCAAAGAACGCGAAGAATGCAAGAAACGCAAAGGATTTAAGCTTTTCTTCTCAAATCTTTGCGCCTTTGCGCCTTTGCGTCAATATTCAAGCACTTACCAGTCGCCAGTCCCTAGCCTTCACTTCCAGGGCCAATTTACACAAGCCGCCACCTCTGGAAACAGCACAAAATCGCCATGCCCCTTCATCACCAATGTGGTGACGGCGTATTCACCCAACTGCGCTTTGGCTAAATCCAACGTCTTACCCGAAACCGACACATCATCCACCAACAAGATGCGTTGACCTGGCCCTAATTCGGGCAAAGCGGCCAGCAATTGGGGCTGCTCGTAACGGGGTGAATTATCTTGCGCCCGAAAATTGATGTGCAGAAGTGCCAGCGGTTTACGCAGTTGGTGGGCCACCAAGGCGGCGGGAACAATGCCGCCAGTAGCCACGCCCACAACCCAATCTATCTCTGGTAAAGACAATTGCCATAAACGCTGGCTGATTTCCTCAAATGATAATGTTACTTTCACCGACATGCATATCTCCTTTGCTGGGTTAAGTTTACCATTTCCCAAAATCAGATATAAACGCGCCTAAATCTTCTCAAGGAATCATCATGATGAGTGAAACAGACAACTGGTACGAACCGCGACATCCTGAAACCATCTTTTCCCCGGCACTGCTGATCTACCCACAGCGAATTGAGGCCAATATTCAGAATCTCATAGCCATTGCTGGCAGTACGGCCCGTTTGCGCCCCCATGTGAAGACACACAAAATGCCGCAAGTGGTAGCCATGCACCAAAAGCTGGGCATTACCAAGCTGAAATGCGCCACGATTGCCGAGGCGGAGATGGTGGCAAGCTGCGGTGTGCCGGATGTGCTGCTGGCCTATCAACCGGTTGGGCCGACGCAGCAGCGGCTGCTTAATTTGGTCAAGGCTTTTCCTGGCACACAGTTTGGCTGTCTGGTGGATAATGAAAAGACGCTGCGAGAGTTAGCGGCGGTGGTAGCGGCAACGGCCGTTACCCCCACACACAGCGCACTCTCCCTCAACATCTGGCTGGATATTGACAATGGCAACGGCCGTACTGGCATCCCCCCCGGCCCTGCGGCCGAAAACCTGGTTAAACTCATCAGCGATACGCCCCAACTCACCTTTGCCGGCCTGCACGTCTACGACGGCCACTTTGCCGGTTATGCCATCGAAGAACGCACCGCCCAAGCCAACGCCGCTTTTACACCCGTCCAGGAAATGATCGGCCGTTTGGAAGCTGACTGTATTCACGTGCCCAACATCGTTGCTGGCGGCTCACCCACATTTCCCGTCCACGCCCACAATGCAGATGTAGATTTAAGCCCAGGCACATATGTTTTGTGGGATGCAGGCTATAGCGCCATTTGCCCGGAACTGCCCTTTGCACCAGCGGCCGTTTTGCTCACCCGCATCATCAGCAAACCTGGGCCTAATCGCCTGTGCCTGGATTTAGGCCATAAGGCTGTGGCTGGTGAAAACCCCCTAGACAAACGGGTGCGCTTCCTCAATGCCCCCGAGGCCGCATTTATCTCCCAATCTGAAGAACATCTGGTGATTGAACTGCCGGAAACGGCCGATTTTGCTGTGGGCGACATCCTCTACGGCCTCCCCTGGCACATCTGCCCCACCGTTGCCCTGCACCAGGCAGCCACAGTCATTGATGAAAAAGGCGAAGTCGTTGACCATTGGCCGATTGTGGCCCGCAACCGCCAATTAACCATATAACCGTGATTATGGTTGGTTAAAAAAACGAATCACCCGCTCCATAAACAGCGCATCGCCAGAGCCGCGAAAGGTGTGGGGAATGGCGTAATACGTGAAGCATTCCACGGGCTTTTGCAAGGTTTGCAGTTGTGCGCACAGGTCGTTGGACCAGGCAATAGGCACGGTCTCATCGGCCTCGCTGTGGTGGATGCTGATGGCCGCATGGATGCGATCCAGGTGGTAGATGGGCGAGATGGCTTGCAGCATTTCGGGGGAGGCGGCCATCTCGAAAGGGCCGTTGGCCCCGCCTGTCCACTCCCGAATGCGCTCGTAGTTTAGGGCTTCATCCCCACTCATGCTGGCATAGAGAACGGCCGTTTGCAAATAATCCTCATTATTCACCGTAATCACCCGCAAAGCCACCCCGCCTCCCATACTGTGTCCCCACAAATTTATGTCGTCCGCATCCGCCCGCCGTAAATAACCAAACGGGTCCTGGCTCTGCTCCCGGATAATAGCAATCAGATTCAGCACATCAATGGCATAACCAATGCGGTAAGGATTATCGCCCGAATCCGAGGGCGGGTAGTTGCGGAAATTGGGGTGAATGACAAAGTAGCCAGCCTCAGCCAGTGAATCCACATAGCGGCGGGTATAGGCAATGGTCTCATAATCAGCGGGATCAATATAACCGTGCAGCACAATGGCTACGGGGAACTTCCCCCCTTCTTTAGGCACAGCCATATAACCGTGAATGGTCAGGCCATCACTGGGATAGGTAATCAGGTAACGGGTGAAGGTTTCGGCTTCATCGAGCGGCTCAAGCGTATCCACAATATCTAACAAACCGCCGCCATATTCTCGTGCCGCCAAAGCGGCTATGGTCAGGGGGGCATAGGGGTCGGGGGTGATGGTAGCGGTGGCGGTGGCGGTCGGCGGGATGGGAGTGGGGCTGGGCGGCGGCAAAGTGGCAGCAGCAGTGGGCGTATCTGGTGCGGGGGTGGCGGTGGGCGGGGCAGGGGTAAGGGTAGGGGTAGTGGTAGTGGTGGGCGGAACGGCCGTTTCCCCTCTCACCACCGCTGTTGCCACCACCACCGCTGGGGCCGGTGGCTGGCGGCAGGCCCATAACAAAGTAAAAACCAACACCAAACTGCCCAAATGCCATACTTTCATCATGCCTCCGAATTATAGAGAGGCCAATTAATTGAGCAAACGGCCAAAACGGATGCTGCTGGACGGATTTTGGACGCTTTTTGGACGGCCGTTTCCCTAAACTACGTTCCTAGAACAAATCCTACAGCAAACAAAAAGGAACTACTTTGTATGAAACATCTTTATAAAGTCCGATTACTCTGGTTATTGCTCCTCCTGCCCTTTCTCTACACAACAACAGCAATGGCAGGCGCAACGGCCGATCAAAGCGACCTCCAAAGTGGTAACAACCCCACCATTATGGTCAGCAAAGAAGCTCACTACTACACCCTCGCTGCCCCGCGCATCATCTGGCGCACCCTCTCCGACTGCAGCGAGCCACCCAGCCTCACCCCCTCCGCCCCCCAAGACCCCGAACTGATTCGCCGCGTCTTCACCACCGGCGGCCTCATCCGCACCCTGCTGGAAAAGAACGATCCACGCCTGCCGCAGGAGTGCAACCCCTACCACATCCACTCCAACCTCGTCGCCGATGGCAGCTACGTCTACTGGGCCGATGACAGCGGCCTGGTGCGCCAGTCCGTCTTCGCCAACGCCACCGACGAGCCAGAATTGATGAGCGCGGCCATCAAAAGCACCTACAACAACAGCAAAGTAGAGTTGGCCGAAACCAACGACTACATCTACGCCCTCATCTACGCCACACCCATCTCCGGCCAAATCTGGCGCATCAACAAAAACAACTTTGCCGCCACGCCCAGCTATGGCATTCTGGGTTATGGCGCAAAATTATCGGCCGATGAGCAGTATGTTTACTGGACGTTTAGCGGCACCCTCTTCCGCGCTCAGTACCAGTCAGGTACGGGTTGGACTTCGGCTTCCATTGCCACCAATGTCACCAGCTACGCCAGCGAAGGCTTGCGCACCACCTGCACCACCACCTGCGTCAACACCCACTATGTCTTCATTGCCAAGAACCATCAGATGGTACGGTACAACAATCTGAATGGCGGCACCAGCTCGCCCATCTACACCAGCACCAGCCCAGATGCACCCAACATCTACAACATTATCAGCGATGGCTCGCATGTTTTCTTCCTGGAAAGCCGCCAATACCTGCCCTGCCCCGGCTGTTTCTTTGAATATACGCAGGTGTTGTTTCGGATCGGCCGTTCCGGTGGCACCGCCGCCCCCTTATACACCGAGATTTCCCCCCTAACAACACTCAACGTCTTCCAGCTAGAGACAGATGGCGAATACATCTACTGGCAGGAAGATGACACCGTGCAAAAACTGCCCAACGACGTCACCGCCCTGCCCCAAACCAACATCACCATCAACCGCATGGAAGTAACCCAGGCCATCCAGAACATCAATAACAGCGTGCCTCTCATCGCGGGTCGCCGCACCTTCGTGCGCGTCTTCGCCCAGGCTGATGGTGTCTATGTACCCAACGTCACCGCCTTTCTCTATCGCGTCAACCCGCTCACACTGCAACCGATAGGCGAGCCTCTCGCCCCCGTCAACACCACCGGTACACACCTCATTGTGTTTACCCAGCCTTTACCGCAGATGTTGGATGGCAGCTTCATCTTTGAACTACCCCTTTCCTGGGTGCAATCAAACGCCCCCCTCAAACTCAAGGTGGTTGTCAACCCCTACAACTCGCCCTTAGAAAGCAATCCCAACGACAACACAGCCTACTCGCCCACCATTTCACCCTTACCATCCTCGCGCCTGGAAGTTGAGTTCTTCTCCTTCATCTACACCGACAGCAACAACCTCACCCACTCCCCGCACCACACCAAAGATATTGACCAGACCTTTAGCTGGATTCGGCGCACCTACCCCCTGGCGAGTGCGCCCGGTGGCGGCAATGATTCATCGCCCGGTTTTCGCCCCAATGTCCACTGGGTTGTCTTCAACCGGCTGACAGGGCTGCTCATGCGCACAGACAGCTACTGCGACGACTTTAGTGCCAAAGAAAAAAGTTCATGCGCCGCGACCTTTGTCAATGACATGCTGCGCGGCTGGCAAAGCAACGATGAGGATGCCGACGGTACCGCCTACATCTACTATGGTCTGATGCAAGACGATGCCGGGTTTGGGCGGGGGCGTGGCGGGGATGGTGTTGCCAGCGGCCCGGCAGGCGCACCTGGTTCTGGCTCTTGGGACACAGATGGCGCGTACACGGATTGGTATTCGGCTCATGAATTGGGTCATGCTATCGGCCGTTCGCACCCTTCACAAGGCAACTGGTGTGGTCACACCGACGATGACGATGACTTCCCCTACTTCGACTCAGCCATCGGCCCCTACTTTGGCGGTGATATTGAGATGGGCATGATGTGGGGGTTTGATGGCGGCGATCCTTCCCTGGCCCTGCCCAAACAGCCCTTACCCAGTGCCATCTGGCGTGATGTGATGGGCTACTGCGACTATCAATGGGTCAGTGACTACACCTATATGGGCCTGTACGCCGACATTCCCGATTGGCAAGATGGCACACTGCGCATCTCCCCCCGCGTGCAGGCCAGCGGAGCCGACATGCTCAGCATCTACGGCACGCTTTTGACGGAACAGGCCGTCGCCAAAATGACCTTCATCCAACGCAGCAGCCTGAACAGCACCCCCGTCATCACCCCCGGCGATTTCAGCCTGCGCCTGCTCAATGCCCAGAACCAGGTTCTGGCTAACCACCCATTCACGCCCGAGATGGCTGAAGAGGGCAGCACCTTACGTTCGTTTGGGTTGGCTGTGCCTTTTGTGAATGGCACTACCCATCTGCAAATTGTGGAGACAGGCACGAACACAGTCTGGGCTGATGAGCCAGTGAGTGCCAACGCGCCTGTGGTGAACAATGTGGCGGTGGTCAGTGGCAGTAACCCGGTAACAGGGACGGTGACGGTGAACTGGACGGCCGTTGACGCTGACAACGATCCCCTCACCTTCGACATCCTCTTCAGCCAGGATGGCGGCAGTACGTTCTCGCCCTATGTGATGGGCGTTGAAGGCAGCAGCACCCCTGTAGACACCAACTTCCTGGGCGGCGGCAGCACCATCTTCCGCGTCGTAGCCAGCGATGGCGTGAACAGCGGCTCGGCTGACTCTGCTCCCTTCACTGTAGCTAACAAGCCCCCCATGCCCAGCATCCATAACCCTGGCGATGGTGCCGTTGTTACCTGGGGCCAGCTTATCAACTTCATGGGTGAAGCGGCCGATTATCAGGATGGCACCGTAGACCCGGCCAACCTGGTGTGGAGCAACCAATATGGCGAGTTAGGCACAGGCGCGGTGTTGGACATCACCGACCTGCCCGTCGGTGTGAACCAGATTACGTTGACGGCGACCAACAGCAAGGGCTTATCGGCCAGCAAGACCATCACTGTGATTGTGCAGGATGATTTGCAGCCACCGGCAGCCTCGCTGCAAATTGGCCCGAATCCCATTGGCTGGCATGTGGCGGTGGGCGAAACGGCCGTTCACACCACCACCGTCCACTTCGCCAACATGGGCCTGGGCAATCTCACCTGGACCGCCAGCGAAGATGCCGACTGGCTGACCATGAGCAGCTACAATGGCTCCGCCCCGGAAGAGATCACCTTCATGGCCGATCCAACTGGCCTCAACGCCAATAAGAGCTACGCCGCCCACGTCACCATCACCGCCAGCAATGGACAAGGCAGCACGCAGGAAATCACCCTGCCTGTCACCCTCTCCATTGGCAATGTGTGGGACAATCCGGCAGGTTATACTTTCATCTACTTACCCGTTATAAGGCGTTAAGTGACCGTTCGTAAATAGTGGTTTTCAGATTGGGCCAATCTTCAAGACTGGCCCAATCTCCAATCTCCAACCCCCACTCATTGACAATCCCCCCGCCGCCCACTATAGTCCCCACCGTGACGAAACAGCATATTTTGATTATTGAAGACGATACGGCCGTTGCCCAAAGCCTCCAGGACGGCCTGCAACAAGCGGGGTATGCCACCACCTGGCATCATCACGGCCAGGCCGGCATCACCTTCGCCCGACAACAGCACCCCCATCTCATCTTGCTCGATGTGCGCCTGCCCGATGGTTCCGGCTTCGACTTCTGCCGCCAGATGCGCCAGCTCAAACTGCGCCAGCCCATCATCATGCTCACCGTGCAGGGCGAGGAGATGGACAAAGTGTTGGGGCTGGAAATGGGTGCTGACGATTACCTGACCAAACCCTACAGCCTGCGCGAACTCCTGTCCCGCATTCGCGCCCACCTGCGCCGCGCCTACGGCGAACTTTCCGCCGCCGATGCCGACCATCTTTTTGTGCGCGATCTGGTGATTGATTTGGGACGGGGCAAAGTGGAACGGGGCGCGGAAAGCATTGCCCTCACACCCACGGAGTTCCGCCTGCTCGTTTTTCTGGCGCGGCACAGCGGACAAGCCCTCAGCCGCAGCCAGATTTTGCAGGCGGTGTGGGAGGATGACCTGGGTGTGGAAAGTGAACGCACCGTCAACGTTCACATTCGCCGCTTACGCGAAAAGGTTGAACTCGACCCCAGCCGCCCCACGTTGATTCTAACTGTGCCCGGTATCGGTTATCGGCTGGCGGCAGACTAGTGCAGAAAGGCTTAAGTTCACCCGCAATTTTGTGGCGCGATTTTCCAAATCGCGGGTGAACGATTTTCCAAATCGTTCTACAAAACTGTTGGCCTATTTGAGCCAAACTGCACTAGGCAGTTTAGCACCCGATTTCCCCAAACAAACGTACAATAACCAGGATGAAGATCATCATTGTTTTACCCAATGGCACACGCCAGCCGATTGAGGTGTCGGAGCAGGTGACGCTGCGGCGGCTGCTGCCGGCATTGGCGGCGAAGATTGTGCTGCCACGACGGGATGAAGCGGGAACGGCCGTTGCCTACTACGCCACCCACCACAACAACCCCATCCCCGATGACCAACCCCTCACCACCCTCAACCTGCCCCCTGATGCCGAACTGGTCTTACACCCTGTCACCGTGCCCGATCCCCACGAAGTCATTGAGCTAGAACCAGAACCAGAACCAGAACACCCCCATCTACAGCCAAACCTGCCCCGTCCTGCTCCAATTCCCCGACGAAGAGAACGGCAACGGCCGTTTTCCCGTACCCGCCGCGTTCTCAGCATCGGCTGTGCTCTGATGCTGCTCCTAGTTTGCTGCCTCATAATTGGTCTATTTTCAGGGCTGTCCTTCCTCTTTGACCGCTTTGACTCATCCTTTAATCCTATATCCGCAGTACCTGTGTCTACAGCCACGAAACAGATCGTTGAATACACACGCGAAACAGTCACCATCTGGGACTTTGCCGTTGTAGATGCCGAATACGATCCCCTGGACAATCAGCTTGTTATGATTTCCTCAGACCCGCCGCTTCTTCATGCTTATAATCCAACCATTCATCGTGACACAGTTATCGAATTGGATGGTGGGCCAACGGCCGTTGCACTCAGCCACAGTGGCCTTTATGCCGCTGTTAGCCAGGAAAATGATGTCAGCTACATGAATTTGTCGTCAGGGCAACCGGAACGGCAACAAGAGGGCATTGCAAACGCAGCCGAGTTAATTTTGCAGGGAGAGGATCAGCTTTACGCATTTGTGCCTCCCAATTCATTGACCACAGCAGTTCTGGGGCAACCAGATTTGACCAGCATCACATTACCGTCATCTGCGCCCAATTATGTTTTGCGCTTGGCCCCCGACGGCCGTTCCCTCTACGGCACAACACGCGGCCCAGAACCAGGGCGGCTGGAAAAGATAGACATCACTCGCGGCACACCCCAATTCATGTACGATTCGGGCGACAAGGCGGATACCTGCGGCGAGGTGTGGTTGAGCGAAGACGGCCGTTTCGCCTTCACCGGCTGCGGTCATATCTGGCGGCTGGCCGATCAGCGCCAAAATGATATGGTACTGCTGGGCAACTTCTTCGACACGCCCCAAAAAATCATCGCCCTCACCCACTCGGCAGCGGCTGGCAACATCCTGCTTATTCCAGAGGCCACCGATAATCAGATTTTGCAGTTTTCTGATGATGGATTTGATTTGCTGTCTACGCGAAGTTTTCCGGAGGGAACACACGGCCGTTACATCTTCCTCAACAATCACGGCACACAATACTACGCCATCGTTCAGACCGACACGGGACAGTTTGGCCTTGTCTTTGGCGAACTATAAATTCTCCTTCTGAACTTAGCGATTTTGGAGATTGGAGATTGACCAGTCTCCAATCTCCAGTCTCCAATCTCCCCTAATAAGCCCCCAACTCAATCAACCGCTCATCGCTGATGCCAAAGTGATGCGCAATTTCGTGGATGACCGTGTGGCGGATGCGTTCACGCAAGATGTCTAAATCTGTGCCAGCGACTTGTTGCAACGGCCGTTGAAAAATCCAAATCACATCTGGCGTAATCAAATTATAACCCGATGTCCGCCTGGTCAGCGGCACACCTTCATACAGCCCCAACAGCAAATGGCCTTGTCGCGTTCCCGTGCGATGCAGCATATCGGCCGTTGGCCGCTCCATCACCAAAATCTCCACATTCTGCATCTTTTCCAAAAAGAAAGGTGGCAAACTATCCACCGCCTCCGCCACCAACTGCTCAAACTCATCAGGGGTCAAATTCAACATGCCCAAACTATATCAGCTACGGGCAAAAACTAACAGGCTGGCTTATACTCGTCCAGAAAATAGTCGGAGACTAGAGACTAGAGACTGGAGGCTAGAAGTCAACCAATCTCCAGTCTCTAGTCTCCAGCCCCCCACAAAGGAGTAATCATGAGCGAACAAAAACCCCTCCGCAGCCACCACTGGTTTGGCAGCCACGACGTACTCGGCTTCACCCACCGCAGTTGGACTAAAAACCAGGGCTACCCCGATCATCTCTTCGACGGCCGTCCCGTCATCGGCATCTGCAACACCTGGAGCGACCTCACCCCCTGCAACGGCCACTTCCGCATTTTGGCCGAAATGGTCAAGCGCGGCGTGTACGAAGCGGGCGGCTACCCCCTCGAATTCCCCGTCATGTCCCTCGGCGAAATCCTCATGCGCCCCACCACCATGCTCTACCGCAACCTCGCCAGCATGGATGTCGAAGAAACCATCCGCGCCAATCCGCTCGATGGCATCGTCCTCCTCACCGGCTGCGACAAAACCACCCCCTCCACCCTCATGGGCGCGTGCAGCGTAGACCTGCCCACCATCGTCGTCAACGGCGGTCCCATGCTCAATGGCAAATATCGCGGCCGCGACATCGGCTCCGGCACAGATGTGTGGAAATTCGATGCCGACATCCGCGCTGGGGTGATGACGGTGGAAGAGTTCCAGGAAGCCGAAAGCTGCATGTCCCGCAGCGATGGCCACTGCATGACAATGGGAACCGCTTCCACCATGGCCTGCATGGTCGAAGCCCTCGGCCTAACCCTTTCTGGCGCCGCCGCCATTCCCGCCGCCGATTCCCGCCGCCGCCGTCTGGCCCACCTCAGCGGCAACCGCATCGTGCAGATGGTCAAGGAAGATTTGCGCCTCTCCCAGATTTTGACCCGCGAGGCTTTTGAAAACGCCATCAAAATCAATGCGGCTGTAGGCGGCTCCACCAATTTTGTCATTCACCTGATGGCTATTGCCGGCCGCATTGGCGTGGAACTGGCGCTAGACGACTTTGACCGCCTGGGCAGTGACCTGCCGCTGCTGGTCAATCTCATGCCTTCCGGCCAATATTTGATGGAAGATTTCTACTACGCTGGCGGTTTGCCCGTTGTCATTCAAGAGATGAAAGAGCATTTGCACATGGATGCGATCACAGTGACGGGCAAGAGTGTGGCCGAAAATACAGCGGGCGCACCGTGTTACAACCGCGAAGTCATCGCCCCCATCAGCCAGCCGCTCATCGAAAAGGCCGGCATTGCTGTTTTGCGCGGCAATCTGGCCGAAGATGGCGCGGTCATCAAGCCCTCCGCCGCTACGCCGGAACTGATGCAGCATCGTGGCCGCGCTGTGGTGTTTGAGGATATTGACGATTACCACGCCCGCATTGATGACCCCGATTTGGACGTGGACAAGGATTGTGTGTTGGTATTGAAGCAGGTGGGGCCGAAGGGCTTCCCTGGGATGCCAGAAGTGGGCAATTTTGGTTTGCCGCCCAAGATTTTGAAGGAGGGTGTGCGCGATATGATACGGATTTCAGACGGCCGTATGAGTGGCACAGCTTTTGGCACAGTGGTGTTACACGTGGCCCCGGAATCGGCCGTTGGCGGCACACTGGCCCTCGTGCAAAACGGCGACATGATCGAGCTAGATGTCCCCAACCGCCGCCTCCATTTAGATGTATCCGACGAGGAGCTGGCCCGCCGTCGTGCCAAATGGCAAGCGCGGCCACCCTTCATGGAACGCGGCTACGTCAGCATGTTCCTCGAACATGTGCAGCAAGCCGACAAAGGGGCTGATTTTGACTTTTTAACGGGCAAATCGGGTGATTTTGTGGCACACGGGAATCACTAACCCATGTGACCGGCACTTAATTGGTCTTTAAATAATTGATCGGGTAATAAATGTAGAGCGATTTTGTAAATCACTCGGACGATTTACAAAATCGTCCCACATTCATTGCCTGATTTATTTCTTAACCTGCAAAGAAAGTGCCGGTCACCTCATGCTCCTTACTCTTCTTGATGCCGCAACCAACGGCTGCGCCCTGTCGTGTCCGCCATCTCCCAGGGCTGCACATCGGGTGGCTCAATGCCCAGTGCCGTCAAGCTGGCACACACCTGTTCGCCGTGAATGCTCACATGGTGCAGTGCCTGCACAATCACCACGTTGGCATGGGTCTCATATGCCCCATCGTCCAGAGTGACGATTCGGTCCCTGTCTATCGGCTCACGTAAGAATCGCTGCCACCGCTCATCACTCTCCTCCGACAGCTTGAGGAGATCGCCCAGATCATTCACCGCCGCCTCGTCCAGCCAGGCAGTTGGGCCGCCATCAAGGCGTGCCAGATAACGAGCGTCCGCGATCACCAGGTGATTTAACGTCGCCCGAATGCTGCCGACGGAACCCGGCGCAAGGCGATCCATGTCGGCGACCGAAAGTCCGTCACATGCGGCAATAAGCTTCTTTTTAGCCCAGGCACTATGGTTAAACGCATCAAGTAACAGCTCGTTCATTACACCACCTTTTTCCTCGTTAACAGCCAGCATTGGTGAATACGGCCGTTTCTAAAATCCTCTGGTATCGTTTGCGCCGTAATATCCCGTATCTGGAAGTTGGACGACAACGTCTTCTCATCCAGCTTGAACTGGCGCGAATTATTGGAGAAAAACAGTTCACCCTGGGGCGCAAGCAAACGGCCACACGCCCGCAGCAAATCCACCTGATCCCGATCCACCGCAAAAGAGGCTTGCGCCATCTTCTTGGAATTGCTAAAGGTCGGTGGATCACAGACGATAATGTCATACTTTTCGCGCCGTTTGGCCGCATCCTGCAAAAATTGCAGACAATCTTCGGCCAGAATGCGGTGATGGGCATTGGTCGTGAAGCCATTGTGCTGCCAATTGCGCTCGGCCCACAGGCAGTAAGTCTGGCTCAAATCCACCGTCGTCGTTTGCCGTGCCCCGCCAGCGATGGCGTAAACGGTAAACGAGCCAGTGTAAGCAAACAGATTCAACACCCGCTGGCCTTTGGCCCGCTCGCGCACCATCTGCCGCGTGGGACGATGGTCCAGGAACAAGCCCGTGTCGAGATAATCACTCAGATTCACCTCAAAGTTAAGGCCGTTTTCCTGCACAATACGAACCGCCTGTGCTGCCCCCACTTTCTCATACTGACTGTCCAATCCCTTCTGTACCGCCCGCTCTTTGATGAAAATCTGCCCCAGCTGCACATCCAGGCCAGCCTGGATTTCGTCGAGGGTATGGGTGCGGAACGCGGCTTGTTGATCGGCCGTTTCGTCCCGCGTCCGTTCATACAACCAGACCACCACCTCACCCTCATACCAATCCACAACGCAGGGATATTCGGGGATGTCCCGATCATACAGGCGATAACAGGTCACGCCGCTGCGCCGCGCCCATTTGCTCAAATGCTTCTGCCGTTTTCGCAAGCGATTTGCCAACATCTGCACTCCAATTACAACAAGAAATCGTCAATGACACCTACTTTAAGATGCAGGATACCGAGACAAATCCCGATGCGCCAGCATCTCCCGCAACAACTTTTCGGTCATTTCCAGGCGCAAGGGCCTGTGGGCTGGCTCATCAAAAAGGTTGTTCAGTTCCAGGGGATCGTTTTTCAAGTCGTATAGTTCGCCTTGGGCTGTGCCTTCGTAGAGGGTGAGGCGGGCATCGGCCGTTACCACTGTCCGCATCGCCAAATCACAACCCACGTGCAAAAAGTCTGCCTGGTAGCCCTCTTCAATCAACACGGAATCACGCACAACGGCCGTTTCATCCCCCAAAATCGGCCGTAAACTGCACCCCTGCATCCCCCTATAAGGCTGGCAGTCGGCCAAATCCAACACCGTGCGCCCCACATCCAACAAACCCGCCAACGAATCCGTCTTGCCCGGCACAATTCCCCCGCCCGCAATCAGCAGCGGCACTTGCGTCGCGCCCTGATAATGCGTACCCACCTTCAACATCAGCCCATGATCGCCAAACATGTCCCCATGATCCGAGCAAAAAAGGATGATGGTGTCGTCAGCCAGGTGCAGCTCGGCCAATTTTTGCAGCAGTTTGCCGATGGCTTCGTCCAAAAAGGTAATCGCGCCATATTCAACGGCCGTTGCCATCCTAAACTGCGCCTCATCACAACTAAACAAAAACGGCCCCACCGCATCCTTGCCCCGCTCGGCTATCAACCGCTTAAAATGGGGCATCCCCTTCGTTTGCGGATCATAAAAACTCTCCGGCAGCGGTATCTGCGCCGGGTCATACATGCTGTAATACGGGTCGGGCAGGCCAAAAGGGTGATGGGGGTCGGGGTAGGAAGCCACCAGGAAAAATGGCTCATCCTGCTGTGCCGCTTCTTGTAAATAGGCGATGGATCGCTCTGTCACAAAGCTCGTCGTATAAAATTCGGGCGGCGTGTTGCTGCGCCAAATCTGCTGCCAGCCTGGAAACTGCGCCAAAGCATTGGCCCGGCCGCCAAACGCATCAGGATCACCGCCCTGCTCCTTTACCCAGTAATAGTGGTGTCCCTCAGCCCGATCATCGTGGGAGAGGGCCAGTTCCACATGGGCAAAGCCGTAGTAGTCATCGGGCATCGGGGCGTAACCCTGCTCATGAAACCAATGCTGCTCGTGTTTGTCCCAGCCATCGGGCAACGGCCGTTCCACCGCCCGCCCCTCTCCTTGTGGTGGATACCGCATCAAGTCACTTTGGGCCACGTTGAGCATATTGCCTTTAACGGCCGTTCGCTTCACAAAATCCTGCAAATGCGCCTTGCCAATCAGCCCCGTCTGGTAGCCATTTTGGCGCAAAACCCGCACAAAGGTATTGGCCTCCTGCTCCAGCGAAATGGCATTCGTCCAACTGCCGTTGGCCGAGGGCATCCGCCCCGTCATGATGGCACTGCGGCTGGGGCCGCACATGGGCGTAGGGCAGTAGGCCCGCGCAAACTGCCGCGACCGCGCCGCCAGCCTGTCCAAATGGGGCGTTTGCACCATCCCATTCCCGCCAAACCCCGTATGATCGGGGCGCAGTTGGTCAGTCATGATGAAAAGAAAGTTAGGTCGTTTCATATAGAGACTGGAGACTGGAGATTGGAGACGAGAAACTTATCATACAGTCTCCAGTCTCCAGTCCCCAGTCTCCCTTTTTTACCAGCCAAAATCCCAACTCACGGGAATGGTGTAATCAGCATCAGTGGCTAAGGCCCGGTAGCGACCTTTGTAGAAGAGCAACGGCCGTCTCGTCTCCTCCGAGCGATACAAATCAACCACCTCGCCCACCGCAATCCAATGGTCGCCGCCTTCCAGCAGTTCATGCAGCTTACAGCCAATCGCCGCCAAACAGCCATCCAGGCGCGGCGCACCCGGCGCAGGCACAAAACGAAACTCCGGCGGCTCCGCATCACTCGTCCAGCCACCAGCAAAGTAGTTAGACAAATCCTTTTGCTCCTGCCGCAAAATGTTCACGCTAAAGCCATGCCCCGCTTGCAGCCTCTCCGCCAGCCGCGCCTTTTTATGCACGCCCACCATCAGCAGCATCGGTTCCATTGACAAGGACGAGACGGCATTGGCCGTCATTGCCCGCGCCTCCTCCCCATCACCACTCACAATCACCGTCACCCCTGTAGCAAAAAGTCCAATTGTGTTACGAAAATCACGGCCGTTTATCATCACACCCTTCCCAAATCACGTAACTGTTCTTTAAATAACTAATCGGATAATAGATGTAGGGCGATTTTGCAAATCGCCTGGACGATTTACAAAATCGTCCTACCTGGTTCCCCAGATTCGTTTCTTAATCTACAATTGCATGATTACATCTCCTCACTATCCCGCGCCAAAAAATCCCGCACCGCATCCATATACGGCGTATGGTCATGGTTAAAGAAAATCGCCCCCGCCATCCGCACCGGATCACCAAAAAAGTAATACTCATAATGCGCCTGCCGCGCCCCAAAGGCCGACAAAGCCGTGTCCCAGGCCAGCCGGAACAGCGGAATACGCTCCTTCGCATCTACCGCCGCCCCCTGATAATACTTCTCAATCTCCTCTGCCAATGGCCCATTCACATCGGCCTCTGTGGGCATGGCTACCAGGCCGCTGGCCCCAATCTGGCGCACATAATCCACCAAACGCGGGTAGATTTTGGGATACATATTACGAGCCGCGTCCAGCGGATTCCAGGCCGGGGTCATCACCCCATACTCATTCAGTTCAGCCTGCTCTTCGGCCGCAAAATGCAGGGCCTTCATGGTCTCTAGAGTCACCCAAATATCGGCCACCTTCTCGTGGATGTGCTGGAATTTGTCAATGCCAATCGCCTCCACCAGCAGCATCACCAGCCCCAGCAAATACTCTGTTTTGGCAATGCTTTTGCACACCACCTGGTGCGCCATATGGGCCACCGCGCCCGTTGCCCCATAAGCCTTGTTACATATCTCCACATCGCGGTACAAAAAGACGCGCTCCCAGGGCACAAAGACATCATCAAAGAAGACAACGGCATCCATTTCTTCATAGCGGGCAGAGAGGGGGTGGTCGTAGGTAGAACGGCCGTAATCCACCGTCTCCCTACATTGAAACTTCAACCCAGGCGTATTGTTCGGCAGCGAAAAACCAAACGCATAAGGCGCATCCTCCTCCGGGCTGCGCAGCAGCGTCGAAGGGAACACCATAATCTCATCCGAAATCGGCAGCGTCGCCAACATCCGCGCCCCACGCACCACAATGCCCGCATCCGTCTCCGCCTTCACCCGCGCCGCCAAAAACGGGTCAGCCTGCCGCGCCGCACTCACCGAGCGGTTGCTTTGCGGATTAATCAGCGTATGCGTCAGGCACAAGTCATTTTCACGCAGATTCTCATGATAGCGGCGCATATTCTCAGCAAACTGATCGCCCTGCACCTTGAGAAAATCGGCACTACCCGCATAACCGGCAATAGCCCGATTCAAATAGTCCGGCATACGCCCCATCATACCCTGCGTATACTGCGCCCGCAGCAGCATCGCCTTCCCCACCGCCCGCAAATCCTCCTTCGTGCGCGGAATCTTATGCGTAATACCCACCTGATCGCCCGTCGTGGGCGACGCATACAGGCTCACCTCTGGGTGCTGCCATTGGTGATCATACAGAGAGGCCAGGCTGTAGACACCATTCTTAATTCCCGGCTCAGTCGTGATATCCGCCACCAATTTGCCTTGGTGATAAATGGCTGGGGGCTGTTCTTGCAAACGATCTATGACTTGTTGTGCAGTTCTTGCAGGCATTGGGGACTCCTTAAAATTTGGCTCTTGGGCATTTTGTAGGGCTGGCCTTGTGCCCGCCCCATCGTGGGCGACCACAAGGGTCGCCCCTACAAAAGAACCAGTTGATCATGTCAGAATAGTATAAGGAGAAGTGAGGTAATTGGCTAACTCTGCACTTATGATTTTCGCCGCAGCAGAATATGCTTTTTGTCACTTCTGACCATATCCCGCCTGTGCCATACTGAAATTGGGTGAACAGACTGGAACTTACGCAGTTGCTCTGGTCGGGGTCACACCGGGCCAGACGGGTGGCTCGGCCAAGAAGCCAGCCACAGCACTGCAAGATTGTCCATCTCCTTGGGGATGGCAAAGGGGGTAAGATGACCATACCACAACCATTGACACCAACTAAGCTCTATCGCTGCTGTGATCCAGCCAAATTTACGTTTCAGACAACGGCCGATCTCCACGACAGCGATCACATCATCGGCCAACCACGCGCCATAGAAGCCATCCAATTTGGCATCGGTATACAGCACCAGGGCTTCAACCTGTTCGTGCTAGGCCCCAATGGCATTGGCAAACATACGGCCGTTCGCAAATTCCTCACCCAAAAAGCCGCCGCCGAACCACCCCCCTCCGACTGGTGCTACGTCAACAACTTCAGCCAACCCCACCGCCCCCACGCCCTGCAACTGCCAGCTGGACAAGGCACAGCCCTGCACAACCACATGGAGCGGCTCGTAGACGATCTATTCACCGTCATCCCCGCCGCCCTCAGCAGCGAAGCCTACGAATCCCAGAAAAGAACCATCCTCACCGAACTCAAAGAGCGCGAAGCAGAAGCCCTCAAATCACTTGAGGAACAAGCCCACAAACAAAACATCGGCTTCATCCGCACCCCGTCCGGCTTCGCTTTCGCCCCGCTGCAAAACGGCGAAGTCATCAGCCCCGAGCAATTCCTCAAACTCACCCTGGCCGAACAAGAAGATATCGAAACCCGCATTGGCGAACTGCAAGAAACCCTGCAAAAAGTCATGCACCAACTGCCCCAATGGCAGCGCGAAATTCAGGAAAAACTAAAGGCATTGCAAGAAGAAACGGCCGTCTTCACCATCCATCCCCTCTTCCAAGAACTACAACAAACCTACCAAACCCTGCCCGCCGTCCTCACCTTCCTCCAAGCCGTGCAAAAAGACATCATCGCCAACGTCACCGCCTTCGTAGAAACAGACGACAACGCCCTCGGCATGATGGGCGGCATCACCGCCACCGCCCCCCGCCCCAAAGCCATCGCCAACCGCTACCAGGTCAACGTCATCGTAGACCACAGCCAGACCACCGGTGCGCCTGTCATCTTTGAAGATTTACCCACCTACCAAAACCTCATCGGCCGCGTCGAACACGTCTCCCAAATGGGCAACCTGCTCACCGACTTCACCCTCATCAAATCCGGTGCCTTGCACCACGCCAACAGCGGCTACCTCATTCTGGATGCCCGCCAACTGCTGCTGCAGCCCTACGCCTGGGAAGGCTTAAAACACGCCCTGCGCCTGGCCCAAATCAAAATCGAGTCCCTGGGTCAAATTTACAGTTGGATCAGCACCGTCTCTCTGGAACCAGAACCCGTCCCCCTGCAAGTGAAAGTCATCCTGCTAGGCGACCGCCTGCTCTACTACCTGCTTTGCCGCCACGATCCTGATTTTCTGGAGTTGTTCAAAGTCTCGGCCGATTTTGAGGATGAAATGGAGCGCAGCGACGAGAACGACCTGGCCTATGCCCATCTCATTGCCGGACTGGCGCAAAAGGAGCGGCTACGGCCGTTTTCCCCCACCGCCGTCGCCCGCATCATCGAACACAGTGCGCGGCTCGCTGGCGATGCCGAACGCTTAACCACCCACATGCAAAGCATCTCCGACTTACTACGCGAAGCCGACTATTGGGCCGGGCATGAAGTACATGAGGTGGTAACGGCCGTTGATGTCCAACGCGCCCTCGATGCCCAAACCTACCGCGCCAGCCGCATCCACGAACGCATCCAAGAAAACATGCTGCGCCACACCATCCTCATAGACACCGACGGCACCGTCATCGGCCAGATCAACGGCCTCTCCGTCATCATGCTCGACCGCACCAGCTTCGGCCAACCCAGCCGCATCACTGCCTGTGTGCGCCTGGGCAAAGGCGAAGTCATAGACATCGAGCGGCAAGTGGAATTAGGCGGGCCGCTCCATTCCAAAGGGGTGTTGATTTTGGCTGGCTTTTTGGGAGCGCGGTATGCGGCAGAACGGCCGTTATCCCTCTCCGCCACCCTCGTTTTCGAGCAATCCTACGGCGGCGTAGATGGCGATAGCGCCTCCTCCGCCGAACTGTACGCCCTGCTGTCGGCCCTGGCCGAACTGCCCCTCAAACAAGCCCTCGCCGTCACCGGCTCCGTCAACCAGCGCGGGCAAGTGCAGGCCATTGGCGGTGTCAACGAGAAAATCGAAGGCTTTTTTGACCTATGCCAGGCACGCGGGCTGACAGGCGCACAAGGCGTACTCATTCCCGCGGCCAACGTGAAAAACCTGATGCTGCGGCAAGATGTGGTAACGGCCGTTGCCCACAACCAGTTCCACATCTACCCCATCACCACCATAGATGAAGGCATTGAACTACTCACCGGCATACCGGCGGGCGACCTGAATGACAATGGCGAATACCCGGCGGAAAGCGTAAACGGCCGTATCATCACCCGCCTTGCCACCCTGGCCGAAAAAGCCCGCGCCTTCGCCCAGCCCCCCGCCAACAACGGGCATGTACCCGAAAAGGCAAAAGCATGAATCAAAAACCAGCCACCATTCAACGCATTGCCGTCGCCCTCGACACCTCCCCCCACAGCCGCGCCGCCCTCCTCGCCGCCGTCAAAGTCGCCGCCCAACTGCAAGCCCAGCTCATCGGCATCTTCGTCGAAGACCTGAACCTGCTGCGGCTGGCTCAACTACCTTTTGCCCACGAAGTTCGTTATGCGTCCCCCACTCCGCAAAAATTAGACACCGGCCAATTAGAAATGCAGCTTCACTCCCAGGCCAATCATGCCCGCGAAGAGCTGCGCCAGATTGCCGAAACCCACAACCTGGCCTGGTCGTTCCAGGTGCTGCGCGGCATGGTGGCCGCCGAATTATTAGCCGCCGCCCAAGATGCCGATCTGCTGGTATTAGGCCGCACAGGCCGACCCGCGCCACGCAACTGGCTCGGCTCCACCGCCCGCACGGCCGTTCACCAACGCCAGCGTCCCACCCTGCTCATCCAGCCCCACTTTCACCTAGACCAAATTGTGCTTGTGTATGATGGCACAGCAGCAGCCCAACGCGCCTTGCAAATTGCGGGCGATCTGGCTCGCGGCAACGGCCGTCTCACCATCCTCCTCTTCACCCCCGACCGCGCTCTGGCCCAACAGTGGCAGCACGACATCCACACCCAATTAGCCGACACCGACCTGGCAGCCGACTTTCACCTGGCACAAGACACGGCCGAATTAACGGCCGTTCTCACCAAACTAGACGTTGGCCTGCTCATCACCAGCCAACAAGAAACCGTGCAAAACTTGCTGCAAGTGGGCGAACGGCCGCTGCTCATCGTCCATTAACAGATACCTAAAGCTCAATTGTGGGTCTTTGTCTCTCCTGGCGGCTCCGCCAACTCCACATCTTCCACCTCTTTTTCGGTGCGAATCACATGACCATACTTAATAACAGCCACCAGGAAAACACCCCCGATAGAGTTCCCGATTGTAGTCCACAACAAGAAATGGAAAAACCCCGCCCACGAAGGCCCCTGTCCCGCAAAAATACCGGCCAACACCTCCGCGCTGCCAACAATGGAATGGTGCAGATGCGCAAAACCGATGGCACTTGTCACCAACCAAACCAGAACAATCTGGCTGATGGTATCGCGGCCGGCCGTCACCAACCAGGATAACAGCCCCATTAACCAGCCCGCCAAAACCCCGCTCATGAGGATGATCCACCACTCATGGGCCACCAAGTCATGGGCCATCTCCCCCCAAACAGCAGGGTCAATCACCCCCAGTGCCGGGCCAATGATCACAACCAACGCGGCAAAGATGGAAACACCTAACAAGTTTGAGGTGTAAACCAGGCTCCACAAACGGGCCAAGGCTTTTAAATCGGAACGGCCGTTAAGAACCGGCAAAACAGCCAACGTGGTATGTTCCGTAAAAAGCTCAGAACGCCCCACAATCACAAAAATAAAGCCCACCGCATACAAATTAGCTTTGAACAACTCGATAATTGGCTCAGAAAGTTTGTCCCCAGCCAGCGAAAGAAAAATCGCCATCAAGAAAATGCTAAACCCCACATCCAGACCCGCCGAAAGACCAGAAATAAACAGCCCCCCCGCCGTGCGCCGCAGTTCACCCAACCCCTCCGTAATCTCTTGCTCCAAAATGCGGCGTGCCGATTTGCGAGGGGCAGCCCGATCAACCTCGGACTCGTTAGAGTCTGCTTTCTTGCTGTTCTTTTCTTTGGAGAGAAAATCCATCAATCTCAAAGCCGCTGTGGGGCCAGTGCCCGTTCTTCGGGGGGCTGGTTCAGGGCAAATTTAGAGGGCGGGTGCCCTTCTTGACTTCTTGCACGGCTACTTCTGCCTCGGTTGGCTCTATCTGGGTGGGCAATAAGTCTTGAAAGATGAGCAGATTGGTTGCCCCATAATCAATAAAGTTGGTGACGGTGCTGCCATACGGCCGTTGCGTCTCCCCCGAACTGCCATGTGCATTCAAAATAACCAGGTCCACCGCCTCCCTTTTGACTAAATCATGCAAAGCATTAGCCACATCATTATTCTGGATAACGTCCATTGCCGCCTTACAGGGCAAACGGCCGTTTAACTCCTCAAAATAACGGCGAACTTTCTCCTTATTCCGTGTCATCAACTCCTCAATCAACTCACTATCCTCCGTCGAAAGAGGGGTACGCTGCATCATTTCCGGCTGAGTCACCACATGCACCACCAAAAGCGCAGCTCCATGAAACTGCGCCAACTGGCAAGCAATGGGCAAAATCGCCTCAGCCCGGTGTGAGCCATCGAGCGGAACCAAAATGCGTTTATAGGCCACCTCGCCAATTTCTTCCAGCCCCTCTTCTTGATAGGCACGTACCAGCAAAATAGATTTATGAACACGATGGATGATCTTCTGGCCAACACTGCTAATATTCCAACCAGTCAACCCACTTTGCCCATGACTACTCACCACAACCAGATCAAACCCAGCCTGCTGGGCATATTCAATAATCCGATCTGCCGCCTTACCCTCCAACAAAATCGTGTCCGATTCCAATCCATGTTGCTGCCAATCGGCCTCCACTTCTTGCAGATGCGTTTGGGCCTCCACTTTCCGCAGTTGCCAATCCAACAGATTCGTAGGCTGATCACTTTCCGCCTCCAAAACATGCAAAAAATGCACCTCGGCTCCAGTAGCCTGGGCAATAGCGGCCGTATGCGGCAGCACACAGTCAGCTAAGGTTGAACCATCCAAGGGTAATAAAATCTTATTCAGCATTACTTTTCTAAGCAGGGCCACATGCCTACACTTAGCCCGACCCTCCGAATTCCCCAAGAGCCGAAACAAAAAGCGCAAACATAGTACACCAGTATAAGGTTGATACTACCCCATCCCCCGATTTTTACATGAGCTTACCGTACCTTATTACCCGGTATCTAGGGGCTATCCACAACAGGACTGGGGTACTGACCAATCAAGTACCCCTCCCTCATGTGCAAATGGGCATTGTGGTTATGATAGAAGTGTTTACCTGGCTGGAGGTAATGACGCATGATGCAAATTTTGATTTATGGAGCAACAACCAACCCTCTGGGAAATTTCCCTGTCCAACTGCCCTGTCCCCCATGTCTCATGACACAATCAAGGAGCCTTCGGTGGCGCAAAAAAAAATAGTATGCAGATTTCTCGTCACAGGAGACGAGTGGCAAAACGCTCCCAGCGCTGCCTACTGTCAGGGCTATCTAAACAGAGATACATTACAAGTAGTGGGCATTCGCACCCTCGGCAACAAGGGATACCTCACCATCAAAGAAGTAGCAGTGGGCACAACAGACGCAGGGGTTGCCTACGAACTGCCCCTAACCGAGGCCCAGCAGCTTTTGGCAGACCTATGCGAACGGCCGTTCATCCACACCACCCGCCACACCATCCCCCACCAAAACCTACAATGGACCGTAGACAAATTCGCCGAGGAAAACGACGGCCTCATCCTGGCCGAAGTCACCCTCCCCCACCCCGATCACCCCCTGACCATCCCAGATTGGGTCGGAACAGAAATCACCGACGAACCCCGCTATTTTCAAGTCAATCTCGTGCAGCACCCCTTCAGCGAATGGCAAGAGATCGAAAAAAAGCTGGCAACCCGCCCCAAAACCGCCTACACCAAAATGCTAAACGCCCTGCAAGAGAAAACCTACCAATATTTCCTCAACGAAGTGAACTTCGAAAACGGCCTAACCGCCGATAGATCCGGCGGCCCCTGCCCCGCCAGCATCGCAGCCACCGGCTTTGCCCTAACCACCTACCCCGTCGTCGTCCAAAACGGCTTCCTCAGCCGCCAAAAAGCCGCCCAACGCACCTTAAACACTCTGCGCTTTTTCTGGCAATGCCCCCAAAGCCAGGCCCCCGATGCCAGCGGCTACAAGGGCTTTTACTACCACTTTTTAGACATGGAAAGCGGCCGCCGCGCCAAACAAAGCGAACTTTCCACCATAGATACCACCTTACTCATTGCGGGCATGTTATTTGCCGCACAATATTTTGATGGCGAAACGGCCGTTGAAACCGAAATCCGCGACCTGGCCGACAAACTCTACCGCCGCGTAGACTGGCAGTGGGCACGCAGCAACGGCCACCTCGTCAGACACGCCTGGACACCCGAAGAAGGCTTCCTCTCCTACGAATGGGAAGGCTACGACGAATCCATCCTCCTCTACATTTTAGGGCTTGGCTCCCCCACCCATCCCCTAGACACCCACAACTACCAGACCTCCGCCGCCAAATTCTCCTGGAAAACCATCTACGGCTACGAATACATCTACGCCGGCCCCCTCTTCATCCACCAATTCCCCCACATTTGGATAGATTTCCGCGACATTCAAGACGACATCATGCAGCCCAAAGCACTCGACTACTTCATCAACAGCCGCCGCGCCACCTACATCCAACAAGAATACGCCATTCGCAACCCCCTCGCCTTTAACGGCTACGACCAATACCACTGGGGCCTAACCGCCAGCGATGGGCCAGGGCCACACACAATGGAAGTAGACGAAATCGAACGCATCTTCTTCGACTACATCTCCCGCGGCGTACCTTACGGCCCCGACGACGGCACCGTTGCCCCCTGGGCCGTCGTAGCCTCCCTCCCCTTCGTCCCCGAAATCGTCCTACCCACCATCCAAAAACTCAACGAATTAGAACTGCAAGCAGCCACCCCCTACGGGTACAAAGCCACCATAAATCGCACATTTCCCGAACAAAACGATAAAAACGGTTGGGTCTCCCCCTCCCATTACGGCATCAACCAGGGGCCAATCGTCTTAATGATAGAAAACTACAAAACAGAGATGATTTGGCAGCTCATGAAACAGTGCCCCTACCTGGTCAACGGCCTCCAACGCGCTGGTTTCAGGGGTGGTTGGCTAGAAGCATAATGACCACAGCCCAACCAACCCCAACAGAACACCAACTGGAGCAAGCGGCGCACCACATCGCCGCCCAACACCACCTCGCCACCCCCCCAGCCTCCCCCAGCCATCTGCCCCTAGAACGCCTGCGCTGGCTGGCCCAAAGGCTAGAAACCATTCAGCAGCAATATGTGCAAACCTCCAAGCAAGAACTGGCCCTCTCCTATGCAGCCGAGTGGCTGCTAGACAACTACTACATTGTGCAACAGGCATTACGCCAAATACGCCAAGACCTACCGGCTCATTATTACCAGGAACTCCCACGCTTGCAGCGCCAAGATGAACTAAACAACACCCCACGTGTCTACCACCTGGCCCGCACCTTCTTAGAACATGAGCAGTGCCAGCACAGTCTGACCCGGCTCAAGAGATTTGTCACCGCCTATCAGCAAAGCCACCCCCTGACAATGGGCGAAGTTTGGGCCTTGCCCATTATGCTGCGCCTCACTTTGTTAGAATGCCTGACATTGGCCCTCAGCCGCCTCACGCAGCAAGAAGCGGCAGCATCCATCCTCCCTTATACCTACGCTCTTCAAGATGATGAAATTGTCGCGCACGCCATCGCCAGCCTGCGCCAACTGAATGGGCAAGACTGGCAAAGTTTTTTTGAAAAAACCAGCCTGGTGGAACAGAGGCTGCGCCACGACCCAGCCCATATTTACGGCCGTATGGACTTCGACAGCCGCGACCAATATCGCAAAGCCATCGAAAAGCTGGCCCAAAACAGCCCCCTCGATGAAATTGCCGTCACCGATGCCGCCCTGCAATTGGCCCGGCAAGCCGCCCCCACCACCGCCCCCAAGACCCCCCTTTATGATCCAGAAGCGCATGTAGGCTATTACCTGTTAGCCAACGGCCGTTCCCAACTCAAAGCCGCCATCCACCACCAGCCCACAAACTGGCAAAAAATAGACCACATCCTCCGCACCCACCCCACCGCCCTCTACTTAGGCAGCATCATGCTGCTCACCATCCTCCTGTTAAGCCTGGGAGGGTGGTACGCCATACACACAGGGGCCAGCCTCATCTGGCTCTTGTTAACCTCCCTGCTCCTCCTCATCCCCGCCCTCACCATTGCCGACAACCTGATCAACTGGCTCGTCACCCACCTTGTCTCCCCCCGCACCCTGCCCAAACTCGACTTCACCAAAGGCGTGCCACCAGATTGCCGCACCATCATTGTCATCCCCGCGCTGTTGGCCCAAACGGCCGATATCGACAACCTCTTCACCCAGCTAGAAATGCACTATCGGCGCAACCCCGATGCCAACCTGGCCTACGCCCTCCTCACCGACTTTGCCGATGCCCAAACACAACATCGCTCCGAAGACGAAACCTTAATCCAAGAAGCCCTCACCCGCCTGCAAGCCCTCAACGAAACCTACCCCCAACGGCCGTTCTACTTCTTCCACCGCCAGCGGCTGTGGAACCCCGCCGAAGGCTGTTGGATGGGCTGGGAACGCAAACGCGGCAAATTACACGAATTCAACCAATGGCTGCGCGGCCATACCCCAACCTCCTTCACCGTCCAGGCCGGCCAGCTCCAACAACTACACAACATTCACTACGTCATCACCCTCGATGCCGACACCATCCTCCCCCGCAGCGGTGCCCAACGGCTCATCGGCACTTTAGCCCACCCCCTCAACCGCGCCCAATTCCACCCCCAAACCAACCAGATCATCGCAGGCTACACCATCCTCCAGCCCCGCACCCAAGTCAAACCAACCAGCGCCAACCAATCCCTCTTCACCCGCATCTTTGCTGGCGACATCGGCCTGGATTTATACACCCTGGCCGTCTCCGACGTTTATCAAGACCTATGGGGCGAAGGCATCTACGTTGGCAAAGGCATCTACGACGTAGATGCCTTTGAGCGCAGTCTAAACGGCCGTATCCCCCCCAACACCCTCCTCAGCCACGACCTATTCGAAGGCATTCACGGCCGCGCCGGCCTCGTCACCGACATCGTACTGTACGAAGACTATCCCACCCATTACCTCACCAACCTCTCCCGCTCCCATCGCTGGATACGGGGCGATTGGCAGTTGCTGCCCTGGCTCCGTTTCACCGTACCAGCCACAAACGGCCGTCTCCCCAACACCCTCTCCGCCATCAACCGCCGCAAAATAGCCGACAACCTCCGCCGCAGCCTGCTATCCCCCGCCCTTTTACTCCTCCTGCTAGCCGGTTGGACCATCCTGCCCGGTTCACCCCTCTTCTGGACAGCCCTTGCCCTCCTCACCCCCGCCGCCGCCCTCCTCACCACCAGCCTCATAGCCCTACTGCATCTCGCCCAGGGCGAAACCTGGACCGAAGCCCTGCGCCCCGTCCGCGACAGTGCCGTGCGCTGGTTACTCTTCTGCGCCTTCCTGCCCTATGAAGCCATCCTCCATACCCACGCCATCCTCATCACCCTCTACCGCCTTATCATCAGCCGCCAGCACCTTTTAGAATGGACCAGCGCCGCCCAAACCGCCCGCCTCTTCAACGGCCGTATGACCGCCGAAGACACCCTCTTCAAAATGCTGCCCGGCCTCTTCCTCGTCGTCACCCTCACCCTCATCATCTATCTGCTCAATCCCCCCGGCCTTATCTTCGCCGCCCCCCTGCTCTTCATCTGGGCCTTCGCTTCCGAAATCGCCCACTGGATCAGCCGCCCCGACGAAGCCGACACCACACCGCTAACGGCCGTTCAGCAGCAGCAGTTACACAGCCTCGCCCGGCGCACCTGGCTCTTCTACGAACAGTTCGTCGGCCCCGCCGACAACTGGCTGCCCCCCGACCACTTCCAAGAAAGCCCACGCGGCACAGTCGCCCATCGCACCTCACCCACCAACATCGGCCTCTACCTACTCACCGCCCTGGCCGCCCACGATCTAGGCTACCTGGGCAGCCTCAACCTCTCCCTGCGCCTCCGCTCCACCTTCACCGCCCTCGGCCAATTAGAACGTTACCAGGGGCATTTCCTCAATTGGATTGACACCAGCAGCCTCACCAGCCTCAACCCCCGTTACGTCTCCATGGTAGACAGCGGCAACCTCGCCGCCTGCTTCCTAATCCTCAAACAAGGCTGTTATGGCCTGCTGCACCAGCCCGTCTGGCAGGCCGAACGCTGGCACGGTTTAGCCGACACCTTTTTCATGCTAGAAGAAAGCCTCGTCTCGCCCACCGCCCAACCCCTGCGCGACCATCTGGCAGCACTGCGCCAACGGCTGCTAGCCGCCAGCCAACAACCCGAACAATGGCTGCCACTGATGGATTATCTGATGAACACCGGGCTAACCGAGCTAAACAAACAAATGATGACCTTACTGGAGGCAGAAACGGCCGTCCCCGCCGCCGCCGTCCACGATTGGCGCATCTATCTCAACCGGCTCCACGACCACCTGCGCGACTGGCAGCACGAAATGGACCTGCTGCTACCCTGGCTGCACATCCCCCAGCAGCCCCCCGCTCTCTTCACAAAAGCCAGCACCTCCCCCGCCGTCCTGTCCGCCTGGCAAGCCCTCAAAATGGCCCTGCCCCAGCACATTCCCACCCTCGCCCAACTGCCCCACCTCTGCCAAACCCTTCACCATCATATCAGCGAGCTGCAAACCCACCTCGACGAAAACGAAGACAAAGAAGCCATACACTGGTGCCAACAACTCACAGCCCGCCTCAACATCAACTGCCAAAGCATCATCAACCTCATCGAAACCTACAAATCCCTCGCCCAAGAAGCAGATACCTACTGTCAGGAAATGGACTTTCAATTCCTTTTCAACCAAGAACGGCAAGTCTTTCACATCGGTTACAATCTAGAAAACGGCCGTCTCGACCCCAACTATTACGATCTCCTCGCCTCCGAAGCCCGCATAGGCAGCCTCGTAGCCATCGCCAAACAAGATGTACCCGTCTCCCACTGGCTCCATCTGGGCCGCCCCATGACCCAGGTAGCCGACGGCCGTTTACTCCTCTCCTGGAGCGGCACCATGTTTGAATACCTGATGCCCCCCTTACTCATGCCCAGCTACAAAGGCACCCTGCTGCATCAAAGCTGCCAAACGGCCGTCCAACACCAAATCCGCTACGGCCAACAAAACAACGTCCCCTGGGGCATCTCCGAATCCGGCTTCTACACCTTCGATGCCGCCCAAAACTACCAATACCGCGCCTTTGGCGTACCCCGCCTCGGCTTCAAACGCGGCCTAGGCGACGATCTAGTCATCACCCCCTACGCCTCCCTCATGGCCCTCCCCCTTCAACCCCAGGCAGTCATGGACAACATCGCCCACCTGCTGCAATGGCAAATGCTGGGCCGCTACGGCTTCTACGAAGCCCTCGATTTCACCGAAAGCCACCTACCACTAGGGCAAAAAGCGGCAGTCATTCGCTCCTACATGGCCCACCACCAGGCCATGATCATGCTGGCCTTAGCCAACCACTTCTGCCAGGGGAAAATGATCGGCCGTTTCCGCGCCGAACCCTCCTTGCAAAGCATCGAACTGCTGCTGCAAGAACAAATTCCCCGGCAAGTCCCCCTGCAAGACCCCCACACCGACGAGGAGATGAAAGTCATGCAAACCACCTCTAACCACATCAACACCAACCCCTGGCTAGTGCCCACCCAGACAACCATGCCCCTCATCCATTACCTATCAAACGGCCGATTTCGCACCCTCATCACCAACAACGGCAGCGGCACAAGCACCTGGCAAGACATCGCCCTCACCCGTTGGCAGCCCGATGCCGTACAAGACAATTGGGGCTGCTGGCTCTACATCCAAGACCTCGACAAAGACACACTCTGGTCAGCCACCCCCCAGCCCCTCGGCCCCACAGACGACAGCCTCAAAGTCGAATTCCATCCCCACCAGGCCACCTTCCACCACACCCACCAGCAAATCGCCGTCCACACCGAAATCAT